>HF995246.1:15047-34331 GCA_000432915.1 Firmicutes bacterium CAG:194 | reverse complement strand
GAAATCCAACGAGGAAATCGCGAAGGAAGTTCTGGCCGGAAAATGGGGAAATAACCCACAGAGAAAGGCAAAGCTTGAAGCCGCCGGTTACAATTACGCAACCATTCAGGCGCTTGTAAACAAAATGTGTTAATTGTAAATGATATAATTTACAAAATACACTTTACAGTTTAGAAAATATGTGATACAATGGCGCAGAGGGAAGGGGTTTAAGGGGGAACAAAATTCTTCTGAAAATCCACCTGGATAATCGGTCGTAAAATGGCCGCCAGGCTTCCGAATTTGCCCGGATTTCGCCCTAAATGATTTTGGACGAAGAAATACCCACGCAAGCAGTAAAACCGATTTACGGGGCTTGTGTGGGTTCTTTTTATTTCTGATATATTCTGATTTGTTCTGATAAACTCTGATTATCTCTGATTTACTCTGATTTTTCAAAATCAATAAACACTTCGCCGTCAATTACAATTTTCGGAATCCGAAGAAATCCGTTGTCGTCCCAGACTGGAATGTGTACGTTGTGGCCGAAATCCGTCATGATCCGGGCGATAGCAGAAGCAGAACCATAGTTCACATGATTTCGGTTCCGATCTCCGTCGTTCGCTTGTTTATTGCACCAGTCACAAGATTCAAAAAGCCTAACCTTTAATTCGTCGAAATAATTCTTATACATATTCATTCACCTTTCTTTTCTGTTCTATACAGTCCTTTTTCTTCCAGGTAAGAAATAAAATCTTCTTCCGGAATTCCGATCGCATGTGAAAAAGTTTCCACATATCTATTAAATTCGTTGTGCCAGTGTTCAAAACCTTTCTGATCGTGAGATAAGAAGGCTTCACTTGCCTTGTTCCAGGCGCCTATTGTTTTATTCACAGCCGCTTCAAGAGCTTCTTTCCATTCTTCCATTGTCTTTCCTTTCTGGCGGCCGGAGCCGCCGCAAATGTTAAAGTGTTGAATCGAACTTCATAACCGTTTCTATGATCTTGATCCGGTATTTCAAGTTAGAAGCCGAAGTTGTTAAGATTTCACGTTCACGCCTACAAGGCACAAGCGAAATCGCGTAATTCACAAGTTTTTCTTCCGCCGCCTGAAATTCTTCCTTCGCTTTGCATAATTCAGCCCACAGTCCGCAGTCTTCAACGAGTGCGCCGAAGTCGTCGATTGCCTGATCTGCGATCGAATCATCATCAATCGCCCATGTGCGAGAAGGAACCGTTCCGTCTTCGTTTACAACACCCAGGCTTTTCACGAAAGCGGCTTCCATTTCCTTTTCCCTGGCTTCCAACGCTTCCAGGGCTTTCTTCGTTTCGATATACTCTTTTTGTTCTCTATTATATTTTCTTCTCATATACTTAACCTTTCCACCAGCGGCGCCAGGCCGCCGGCTTAAAAAATATTATGCTGTTAATGCCGGGGCCATTGAATACTGGCCCAGTGGATAAACGGTTTCGGCGTTTCTGTATTCAGAAGCCGCCTTGATGATCCGGCACTTCTGAACCTTTTCACCGTCCGAAATGGTGATTGTCTTCGCCGTTCTGGCTGTTACGGTGTAAGTCCACACACAGTCGTAATCGCAGATACTGCGCATTGAATAAGTTTTTCCGGTTTCAAATTTCTTCATTTTTATTTACCGCCTTTCCTTAACTTCTGATTACATTATACACTTTATAGTGTAATATGTCAAGTAAAAATGTAAAGAAAAATAATAAAAATGTAAAATTATTATTTCTATATTACATTATAAAGTGTATAAAAGACGGCACACCGGCCGCCTTTCGTTTACTGGATTGAATCGCTGACTTCCATTCGATGATCGCGAAGCTCTATCTGTTTAATTGTTTCCGGGTGATCTTCACCGAAATTATATTTCATGTGTTCGATCATCGGATCCAGACGTTTGGCTTCTTCTTTGAAGTATTCCTTGATATACTGACGATCAATGTCTGTTCTAACTTCGATTGTCGCATGTTCTTTATTCCAGGCGTTGGCTTCAATGGATTTCATTCGATCACTCACGAATGACATAATCGGCCAGAAACAAATATTTTTCTTTGCGGTGCTTAACTGACCGTTTCTTTTTAATTTAAGAAGACAATAATCACTTCCGAGCCAGCCGAGTTCTTCCGGCGACTTTTCAACGAAGTAAAGTCCGTTATCTGTTTTGAAGTATGCGTTTTTGATTTCCACCACACAACCAGTTACCATTTCTTTTCCGTTCTTATCTAACATTTTTAATTCCTCGCTTTCCTTAACTTTGATTACATTATACACTTTATAGTGTAATATGTCAATATAAAATGTAAAGAAAACAATTAAAAAATAAAATATTTATTTCAACTTGACATTATAAAGTGTAAAATGTAAAATACATATATCAATTTAAGAAAGAAGGTGTTTTCGTGGGAGTAATGACAACAGCCGAAAAGATCCGCCTGATTGTTGGACGCCGCGGCGTAACAATGGGAGAAGTCGCAGAAGGGACGGGGCAGACGCGCCAGAACTTTTCGAACAAATTAAAACGTGACGATTTCAAGGAATCGGAATTGTCACAGATTGCGGAATTCCTTAATTGCGAATTGAAGATTATTTTCGTGGATAAGGAATCCGGCGAAGAATTCTAAAATCAAATATCGAAAGGGAAATAACATGAATTTAATAGATTTACGATATATAGACGATCTGAAAGACTTAGATCTTGACATGGTAGACATAAGCAAGCCAGCGCCGGAATCTGAGCCGAACAGACAGTTTTATTTTATGGCGAAGGCCCGTTCCTGGGTGAAGAAAAAATCCGAAGAATTGGGACGTCCCATGACCTTTTTTACTCAAACTTTCGGGTGCCCAAGGGTAACAATACATATTATCTGCTAAAAAAATCGACTGTTCCGACGATCATTGTGGAATGCGGTTTTCTGTCCAATCAGGCAGAGGCGGATAAGCTTGTGACAGGCGCATATCAGGAGCGCCTTGCATTTTATATTGCCATGGCTGTGATGCAATATGTGAGCGGTATACAAAAAGCGCCGTCAGCCTGATACCCTGATACGGAAACGGAAAAATGTGCGGAAATGTATGCGCAGATAGTTTGAAAGCAGGGGGAAATGTGCTATACTAAAGCAGAATTACGGTGAGGCAGCAAAATCCCTCATCCGGCAGAGAAGGAATGAGTCATTTGGAAACGAAGTGGATCAAAGATTTAGAGCATACATGGAATGAAGAAGCGATCAGGCAGGCTGGTCAGATCATCAGGGACGGCGGTCTTGTTGCTTTCCCGACAGAGACAGTTTACGGACTGGGCGGGGATGCTTTGAATCCGGACAGCTCCCGCAAGATTTATGCGGCAAAGGGCAGACCGAGCGATAATCCGCTTATCGTGCATATCTGCAGGCTGGAGGATCTTTCAAAGATCGCAGCCGAGATCCCGGAAAATGCTAAAAAGCTGGCAGAAAAGTTCTGGCCGGGTCCATTGACCATGATCTTCAAAAAGACGGATCTGGTGCCCAAAGAAACGACCGGCGGACTGGATACGGTTGCGGTGCGTTTCCCGGATCACAAAGTAGCACTTGCTTTTATTGAGGCAGCGGGCGGCTTTGTGGCAGCGCCAAGTGCCAATACCTCGGGCAGACCTTCTCCGACGCTGGGGAAATATGTGTATGAGGATATGAACGGAAAGATCGAAATGCTGCTGGATGGCGGACAGGTCGGGATCGGCGTGGAATCCACGATCGTGGATGTAACGGGCGAAAAGCCGATGATTCTCAGACCGGGCTATGTGACCTATGAAATGATGCAGGAAATTCTGCCGGAGCTTTTGCAGGATCCGACCATGTTCAGTGTCAGCGGAAATGCAAAGCCGAAAGCACCGGGCATGAAATATAAGCATTATGCGCCAAAGGGTGAGCTGACGATCATCAGCGGACAGGCTGATCATGTCAGAAAACGGCTCCAGCAGGAAGTAGATAAAAAGCGTGCGCAGGGATATAAAGTCGGCGTGATCGCTGCAGGGGAAGATGGCAGCGCCTATCAGGCGGATTCCGTTAAGGTAACGGGAAACAGGGATGATCTTGCGCAGATCGCAAAGGACCTTTTCCGGATGCTCCGTGAGTTTGATGATGAAGGAATGGACTTCATGTATACGGAAGGCTTTTCGGATAAAGGGATCGGACAGGCTGTTATGAACAGGCTGCTGAAGGCAGCAGGTCATAAAATAATAGATGCAGATCAGGAGGAAACAGATGATAGCAATAGGCAGTGATCATGGCGGATTTGATCTGAAGGAAGCTGTGATAGCACATTTAAAAGAAAAAGGATATGAAGTAAAGGATGTAGGCTGCTACGATAAAAGCTCCTGCGATTATCCGGTTTACGGGAAAGCAGTGGCTAACGCGGTGGCGGATGGGACATGTGAGAAAGGAATCGTGATCTGTACAACGGGGATCGGTATTTCCATCACAGCCAATAAGGTAAAGGGAATCCGTGCTGCACTCTGTGCGGATACACTTTCCGCAAAGTTGACAAGACTGCATAACGATGCCAATGTACTGGCAATGGGAGCAGGGATCGTAGGACCGAATCTGGCACTTTCCATCGTCGATACCTTCCTTGAAACAGAATTTTCGGGAGAAGAAAGACATCAGAGAAGAATTGATCAGATTGAGGCATAATAGGCTGTGTACTTGCGTTTTGGAGAAGTACATTGTAAATTGAAGCAAAGGCACAAATGAAATGAAGAATTTACAAAACAGGAGGATAAAAGTATGAGTAAAGTTGTTGTTATGGATCATCCGCTGATCCAGCACAAGATCGGTATTATCCGTAAAAAGGAAACAGGAACAAAGGATTTCAGACAGAATATCAGCGAGATCGCAATGCTGATGTGCTATGAGGCAACAAGAGATCTGCCGCTTGCAGATGTGGAGATCGAGACACCGATCTGCAAGACAACTGTAAAAGAACTGAAGGGTAAGAAGCTGGCTGTTGTACCGATTCTGCGTGCGGGACTTGGCATGGTAGACGGTATGCTGGAAATGATCCCTGCTGCAAAGGTGGGACATATCGGTCTGTATCGTGATCCTGTTACGGTAAAGCCGGTAGAATATTACTGCAAGCTTCCGGAAGACTGTGCACAGAGAGAAGTTTTTGTAGTCGATCCGATGCTGGCAACAGGCGGTTCTTCTGTAGCAGCCATCCAGATGCTGAAGGATAAAGGCTGTAAGAACATCCACTTTATGTGTATCATTGCAGCACCGGAAGGGGTAAAAGCAATGCAGGAAGCACATCCGGATGTGGATATTTACATTGGTGCGCTTGATGAAAAGTTAAATGATCATTGCTATATTGTACCGGGACTTGGCGACGCAGGAGACAGAATTTTCGGAACAAAGTAAGTGATATTCATGTCATAAACGATGCGAGGGTAAAAAAGGATCACTATCTGCTGTATATGTGGATCTGTCAGGAAAACGGATGGGATAAACTATGAATCATAAGAGAAAAGATTACATTTCATGGGATGAATATTTTATGGGCGTTTCCGTGTTGTCGGGAATGCGTTCCAAGGATCCGAATACACAGGTGGGAGCCTGCATTGTCGGAAAAGACAATCGTATTCTTTCCATGGGATATAACGGATTCCCGAATGGATGCAGCGATGAGGATTTTCCGTGGGACAGAGAAGGCGACGCGCTTGAGACAAAATATCCGTTTGTTACACACAGCGAGCTGAATGCCATTCTCAACTACCGTGGTGGCAGTCTGGAGGGTACAAAGCTGTATGTATCCCTGTTTCCTTGTAATGAGTGTGCAAAAGCGATCATACAGGCGGGAATCAGAACGGTTGTGTATGACTGCGATAAATACGAAGGAACGCCGATGAATATCGCATCGAAAAAGATGTTTGACGCAGCAGGCGTGGAATATTACCGGTATGAAAGAACCGGCAGAAAAATAGAACTTGATCTGTAAGGGATGTGGCAGATGACATTTTGTAAGAAATGGAAAAAATGGATAGCATTTACAACATTGACGCTCGGTTGTTTGATCGGGCGTCCTTTGTATACCTATGCAACGGCGGGGCAGCAGCTTGAGCAGGCACAGCGGGATAAGGCGAAGGCGGAAAACGGACTGGAAAAAGCAAATGACAGTATTCAGGATCTGCAGACAGACCGGGCAAGTCTGCAAAGCTATCTGGATAATCTGAATGAAGAGTTGCAGAAGGCTAACAGTAAGCTTCTGGAAATTGATGAGATCATCGAGAAGAAGCAAAATGCGATCACCGAGGCGCAGGAAACGATTGCAGATGCTAAAGAGCAGCAGAAGGTACGATATGAAGAAATGAAGCAGCGGATCCAGTTTTTATATGAAGAGGGAAACACTTCTTATCTGGATGTTTTTCTTTCTGCATCCAGCTTTTCGGACCTGCTCAATAAGGCTGATTATATTGAGATGATCAACCAGTATGACCGCAAAATGCTGCAGGAATATGCAGATACGCAGGTAAAGATCGCAAAAAAGGAAAAGGAACTCAAACAGGATAAGGAAACGCTTGAAATGCTGCAGCAGGAAGCAAATGCCAGCACAACAGGACTGTATGAGGATGTTAAAAAAACAAGTGAGAATGTACGCCAGTATTTAGATCAGATCGCGGAAAAAGAAGAGGAAGCACTGGCTTACGAGCAGGAGATCGCGCAGAAGGAAAGTGATATCGCAACACTGCAGGAGCAGTATAAGGAAGAGCTTGCCATGTCCCTGCAGTCGCAGGCAATGGTCAACAGGGATCTGTCGGATGTGCTGTTTGCGAGCGGTGATGTGGATCTGATGGCGGCGATCATTGAGTGTGAGGCCGGCGGCGAAAGCTATACCGGAAAGGTGGCAGTCGGCGCAGTTGTCCTGAACCGTGTCAGAAGTCCGTTATTCCCATCTACAGTGCTGGAGGTTATCATGCAGAAGAAGCAGTTTTCTCCTGTCGGCAGCGGACGTTTTGCACTGGTGCTTGCCAGAGGTGCAAATGAATCGTGCTATCAGGCAGCGCAGGATGCCATGGCAGGTGCTTCACCGGTCGGAAACTGTCTGTTCTTCCGTACCCCGATCCCGGGGCTGACCGGGCAGCAGATCGGGGGACATATTTTCTACTAGGAATGGGTTAGTAATGTGAAAATAAACAGGAACATCCTAGGATAAGCAATCGATAGTGTAGCCGACCGAGATTTCGCTGTTTCTTACCGGGTTCTCGCCACAGGCGCACTTATTGTGGCAGGAGAACCCGTGTAAATAAACAGTGAAATCGCAGGGTAGGCAAACGTGATTGCGTTCATATGCTGTCCCTGTTTTACACATCTTTAATTAAATCTATTAAACTTCAAAGCTCTCCACATAATCCCGGATCCGTTTAAAATCCCCGGAATAGATCATGCCAAGCAGCTTGTCCAGCGTGCGCAGGGATTTCAGAAGCTGATCCTTTGTGATGATGCCCGCTTCCTCTGCGTCGGCAAGCTCGTCCAGATCCACAACTTTTACAAAACCATCGGGATAGATCAGGACATCAGCCAGAAGATCGATCACCGTCAGAGAGGATTTGTCCTCATTCCAACTGTGCGTGATAATATCAATGTACCAGTAAAGCAGCCTGCCATCCTCATAATAGAATTTGCTGACCTTGATACCATGCTCCAGAAAATAACAGGAAATACCGTGGTGCAGGTCTTTTTTCGGATGGAGCGCCGACCATGTTGTGACCAGGCGGTTGTTCTCAAAGGAAACAATATGGTCATTTTTCAATAAAATACATTCATCCGGAATAATCCGTTTACGATAGAGAGAGAATTCTTTCATAGAGGTTCTCCTTATATGGCTCTGACAGGAACCTCACTCATGCAAAATCTGCTTCGCAGATGAGCGAGGCTGCATCATGCATCTTTGATGCATGACATTTCGGGAACATCCGCCGGTCAAAATCGCCTTCGGCGACGGCGGATGCTACATCATGCATCTGCGATGCATGACATTAATTACACAAATCGTACTCTGCGCAGTACAAAAAGTCAATGAGAAGAAAGAAAATAAAATGAGGAAAATATACAGTGCGCAGATATGACAAAAAATAAGAAAACAGAACTCTAAAGAAAAAATTAAAATGGGTATTTTGGTAGACAGTCCGAAAAAAAATGAGTATAATGTAAAGCAGTTCGATCAGGATGAGGTGTGAATTGAAAAATCCGAAAAAGCAGAAAAAAAACGGATATGACAGAAGCGTATACCGGTCACTGGCGATGATCACACAGTTTGGCATCAATATGCTCGTGCCGATCGTGCTTTGCGGCGGTGCGGGGATGTATCTGGACAAGCTTTTAGGCACTTCATTTTTATCGGTCATCCTGTTTTTTGTCGGTGCCTTAGCCGGTTTTCGGAATATTTATATTTTTGCGATGCGCACGGCCGCGGATGATTCCGGGCGGAAGAAGCGCAGAGCCGATGTAAAGGCGCACAGGACCGACAGGACGCCGCAGGACGACGATCCTTCCGGGGACCGCTGAATGACAGTGCCATCAGGGCAGGCGGTTTCTGTGCGGCAGAGAGAACAGTTTGAGGGAGAAACGGAGCAAACATGCAGAAATTAAAAAACTGGTTAAACGGTTTAAGTGATGTACTGCCGGATCTTCTGATCGGTATTTTGTTATATGGCGTGGTCTGTGAGGCAGTTGGTCTTATTTTTGTAAAAGACCGTTTATTTTACAGTATCGGTCTTCTCACCGGTATTTTATGTGCCATGGGCATGGCGGTCCATATGGCGTGGTCGCTGAATATGGCACTGGATTTGGGCGAAAGCGGTGCGGTGAAAAAGATGCAGCTGCATAATCTGCTCAGATACGGGATCGTCGTTGTGGTGATATTTGCTTTATGGCTTTCCGGTATCGGAAATCCGGTCGTAGCCTTTTTAGGCATTATGGGTTTGAAAGTAGCGGCGTATTTACAGCCGTTTACTCATAAATTATTCAGGAGGTGAATGTATGGGTCAGGGTATTTTGTTATCCGCAGATCAGGAAGTAGATTTCATGGTACATGGCGTCTTTTCCTATAAGTGGTTTGGTCATACCGTGTGGATAACAACAACACATGTATGTGTCCTCATTGTATTTTTGATTCTTGGCATTTTTGCATTATGTGCCAATCGTGCAATGAAGCATGCAAGTGATGTGCCGACAGGCTTCCAGAATGTTGTGGAGATCATTGTGGAAATGCTGGACAATATGGTAAAAGGTACCATGGGCAAAAGTGCATCAAAGTTTGCCAATTACATCGGAACCATATTTATCTTTATTTTCATCAGCAATATTTCCGGACTATTGGGGCTCCGGCCACCGACAGCGGATTATGGAGTGACGCTTCCGCTTGGTGTTATGACTTTTGCAATCATTCATTTTAACAAATTCAAGTATCAGAAGGTCAGCGGAGTCATTAAAGGATTATGTGAGCCGTGGCCGTTCTGGGCACCAATCAATATCATTGGTGATGTGGCTGTTCCGATTTCCTTGTCACTTCGTTTGTTCGCAAACGTGCTTTCCGGAACTGTCATGATGGCGCTGGTTTATGGACTGCTGAAATGGTTTGCCGTTTTCTGGCCGGCAGCGCTGCATGTTTATTTTGATTTATTCTCAGGAGCAATCCAGACATATGTATTCTGTATGTTGACAATGACATATGTAGCGGATGCGATTGGGGACAATTAAAGAAAGTTATTCATTTCAATTAAGGAGGAAACAAAACATGGAATTTAACACAAACTTTATCTTAGGCTGTTCAGCAATCGGTGCCGGTCTGGCAGTTATCGCCGGTATCGGACCTGGTGTAGGTCAGGGTATTGCAGCAGGTCACGCAGCAGCAGCTGTAGGTAGAAATCCGGGCGCAAAATCCGATATTACAGGTACCATGCTTCTTGGACAGGCAGTTGCCGAGACAACAGGTCTTTACGGCTTACTTATTGCTATGCTGTTATTATTCGTAAAACCGTTAGCAAAATAAAGACCTTCGGGACAAATCATGAAAGGAGGCTAATGGCTTGAATACGATACTAAGTACGACCTTCGTACTGGCAGAAAGCGAAGCAGGTATGACAAGATTATTTGATCTTGACTGGCAGCTTTTGCATGATGCGTTTCTGATGATCATTGCGATCTTTGCATTATTTCTGTTTCTGTCCCATTTCCTGTTTAATCCGGTCAGAAAGTTCTTATCAGACAGACAAAGCCGTATTGCGGATGATATTGAGACAGCACAGACAGAAAAGGCAGATGCTATCGCACTGAAGGAAGATTATGAAAACCGCATCCGCGACATTGACAAGCAGGCGGAAGAGATCTTAAGTGCAGCAAGACAGAAAGCACTGGCAAATGAAGCGGATATCGTTGCAAAAGCAAAAGAAGAAGCAGCCCGTATCATTGCAAGAGCAAATGCGGAAGCTGAGCTTGAAAAGAAGAAAGCAGCGGATGATGTGAAGAAGGAAATGATCCAGATCGCGTCTGCAATGGCAGGTAAGGTTGTGGCAGCTAACATTGATACAACAGTAAGCGACGGCCTGATTGACGAGACATTAAAGGAAATAGGTGAAAGCACATGGCTAAGCTAGTATCCCAGACATACGGAGAAGCGTTGTTTGAGCTCGCAATGGAGCAGGATAAGATTGATGTCTTTACAGAGGAGATCGATGTCATATCCGAGGTGCTTGCCAAAAATCCGGACTTCTCCAAATTAATGAATCATCCAAAGATCGATAAAGAAAACAAGCTGGAAATTGTCGACAATGTCTTTTTGGGACGGATCGACAAGGAGCTGGTTGGTTTTCTGAGACTGCTCGTCACGAAAGGACGTTATGCGGATCTTGACAGCATCCTGCAGTATTTCCGGAATGCAGTCAAGGAAGAAAAAGGCATTGGTGTAGCCTATGTCAAAAGTGCCGCCGCACTTTCCGACCGGCAGAAAAAACAGATCGAAGAAAAGCTTCTTGAAACGACAAAATACACCGCTATGGAGATGCACTACAGTACAGATGCAGCTATCATCGGCGGTCTTGTGATCCGTATCGGGGATCATGTCGTGGACAGCAGTATTGCAACGAAGCTTAATGAGCTGAAAAAACAGCTTATGAAAATTCAGCTGGCATAGCCGGCTAGTATTTAGAAAGGAACAGAAAGATCCATGAATTTAAGACCAGAAGAAATAAGTTCAGTGATTAAGGATCAGATCAAGAGATATGCGTCAGAGCTTGAAGTATCGGAAGTCGGTACTGTTATTCAGGTAGCAGACGGTATTGCACGTGTGCATGGTCTTGAAAAGGCAATGCAGGGCGAGCTTCTTGAATTCCCGGGTGAAGTGTACGGAATGGTCATGAACCTCGAGGAAGACAACGTCGGTGTAGTACTTCTTGGCAGCCAGAAGAATATCAGTGAAGGCGATACCGTAAAGACAACAGGACGAGTTGTAGAAGTACCTGTAGGCGATGCTCTTTTGGGACGTGTCGTAAACGCACTTGGTCAGCCGATCGATGACAAGGGACCGATCCAGACAGACAAATACCGTCAGATCGAACGTGTGGCATCCGGCGTAATCACAAGAAAGAGTGTAGACACACCTCTTCAGACAGGTATCAAGGCTATCGATTCCATGGTTCCGATCGGAAGAGGACAGCGTGAGCTTATTATCGGTGACAGACAGACCGGTAAGACGGCGATCGCGATCGATACGATCATCAATCAGAAAGGACAGGGCGTAAAATGTATTTACGTTGCGATCGGTCAGAAAGCATCTACCGTAGCAAGCCTTGTCAAAACATTAGAAGAATTCGGTGCCATGAGCTATACAACGGTTGTAGCGGCTACAGCCAGTGAGCTTGCACCATTACAGTATATTGCACCGTACGCAGGATGTGCGATCGGTGAGGAATGGATGGAGAACGGAGAAGATGTTCTCGTAATTTACGATGACTTAAGTAAGCATGCAACTGCTTACCGTACACTCTCTTTGCTCCTTCGTCGTCCACCGGGCCGTGAGGCTTATCCGGGTGATGTATTCTATCTGCATTCCAGACTGCTGGAGCGTGCAGCCCGTATGAGTGATGAATACGGCGGAGGAAGCTTAACAGCACTCCCGATCATCGAAACACAGGCAGGCGACGTATCCGCTTACATTCCGACCAATGTTATTTCCATTACAGACGGTCAGATCTATCTGGAAACAGAAATGTTTAACTCCGGATTCCGTCCGGCTGTTAATGCAGGTCTTTCCGTATCCCGTGTAGGTGGTTCTGCGCAGATCAAGGCAATGAAAAAGATCGCTGCTCCTATCCGTGTGGAGCTTGCACAGTACCGTGAGCTTGCTGCATTCGCACAGTTCGGTTCCGAACTGGATGCAGATACCAAGGAAAAGCTGGCACAGGGTGAAAGAATCAGAGAGATCTTGAAGCAGCCTCAGTACAAGCCGATGCCTGTACAGTATCAGGTTATCATTATTTATGTAGCAACCAATAAATATCTTCTGGATGTCCCGGTTGAGGATATTACAAGATTTGAAGCAGAGCTCTTTGAATTTTTGGATACCAAGTATCCTGAAGTACCAAAGAACATTGCAGAGGAAAAGGTAATTTCCGAAGAGACAGAACAGATTTTTGTAAAGGCAATCAAAGAATTCAAGGCACAGTTTAAGTAAATTGCAGAAAGAATAGGTGAACACGCATGGCTTCAATGAGAAGTATCAAAAGGCGCAAGGAATCTGTTCAGAGTACACAGCAGATCACGAAAGCAATGAAGCTCGTATCCACTGTTAAGCTGCAGAGAGCAAAAACGCGTGCAGAACAATCAAAGGCATATTTTGAATGCATGTATGAGACTGTCAAATCCATGCTTGCCAAAGCCGGAACGATCAATCATCCTTATTTAAAGGCCGGTGAAAGCAGCAAAAAAGCAGTCATTGTCATCACAAGTAACAGAGGTCTTGCCGGTGGTTACAACTCCAATGTCATAAAGCTGATCACAAAGAATGAGGATCTGAAAAAAGAAGATCTGAAGATCTACGCGATCGGTAAAAAAGGAAAAGACGCACTGGAGAGAGCCGGTTATGAGATCGCTGCCGATTATTCCGATATGATCGACGAACCGGTTTATATCGATGCCATGAATATCGCAGACACTGTTCTGAAAGCATTTTCAGACGGTGAGGTCGGTGAGATCTATCTGGCATACACCGCATTCAAAAATACCGTTGTCCATATCCCGCAGTTTTTAAAGCTTCTCCCGGTCAGCGGGCATGAGACGGAAGCAGCGGAGACAAAGACAGATGCAGACGATAAGCTTCTGATGAACTTCGAACCGGAGGAAACGGAAGCACTTGACCTGATCATTCCGAAATATATCACAAGTCTGATCTTTGGCGGAATGGTAGATGCTGTCGCAAGTGAGAACGGTGCACGTATGCAGGCAATGGATTCAGCAACAAGCAACGCTGAAGAAATGATTGATTCATTGGCTTTACAATACAATAGAGCCCGTCAGGGAACTATTACGCAGGAATTAACCGAAATTATAGCAGGTGCGGAGGCCATCAGCTAGAAAAGGAGTGAATAGAAAACAATGGCAGAACAGACAATCGGAAAGATCACGCAGGTTATCGGTGCTGTACTTGATATCAAGTTTGCGGAAGGCAGCCTTCCGGAGATTAACGAAGCAATTCGCATCGAGCGTGGCGAAAACGAAAAGCTCATTGTAGAAGTGGCACAGCATCTGGGCGACGACACTGTCAGATGTATTGCCATGGGACCGACTGACGGACTGGTAAGAGGAATGGATGCGATCGCAACAGGCGCTCCGATTACCGTACCTGTCGGCGAAAAGACATTAGGAAGAATCTTCAATGTCTTAGGTGAGGCAATTGATAATAAAGAACAGCCTACAGATGTGGACTATGAACCGATCCACAGACCGGCACCTCAGTTTGCGGAGCAGTCTACAGAGACAGAGCTTCTCGAAACCGGTATCAAGGTAGTCGATCTTCTCTGCCCGTATCAGAAGGGTGGTAAGATCGGATTATTCGGTGGTGCAGGTGTAGGTAAGACTGTACTGATCCAGGAGCTGATCCGTAATATCGCAACCGAGCATGGTGGATATTCCGTATTTACAGGCGTTGGAGAACGTACAAGAGAAGGAAATGACTTGTATCATGAAATGACAGAATCCGGCGTTATCGATAAGACAACCATGGTATTCGGTCAGATGAATGAGCCGCCGGGATCCAGAATGCGTGTTGGTCTGACAGGACTGACAATGGCAGAGTACTTCCGTGATAAAGGCGGTAAGGACGTACTTTTATTCATTGATAATATTTTCCGTTTTACACAGGCAGGTTCCGAGGTATCAGCGCTTTTAGGCCGTATGCCTTCCGCTGTAGGTTACCAGCCGACACTGCAGACAGAAATGGGTGCCCTGCAGGAGCGAATCACTTCCACAAAGAATGGTTCCATTACTTCTGTACAGGCAGTTTATGTACCGGCGGACGACTTAACTGACCCGGCTCCGGCTACAACATTTGCCCATCTGGATGCAACAACCGTACTTTCCCGTTCTATTTCAGAGCTTGGTATTTATCCGGCAGTTGATCCGCTGGAGTCTACCTCCCGTATCCTCGATCCTCGTATCGTAGGACAGGAGCACTATGAAGTAGCACGTGGCGTACAGGAAATCTTACAGAAATACAAAGAATTACAGGATATCATCGCAATCCTTGGTATGGATGAACTTGGCGAAGATGACAAGCTGGTCGTAAACCGTGCCAGAAAGATCCAGAGATTCTTATCTCAGCCATTCTTCGTTGCTACACAGTTTACAGGCTACGAAGGAAAATACGTACCGATTGCAGAAACGATCAGAGGCTTCAAGGAAATTCTGGAAGGTAAGCATGATGATATTCCGGAAAGCTACTTCTTAAATGCCGGAAGCATCGATGATGTGGTAGCCCGCGTAAAGTAAGGAGTGAGACCGGATGGCAGATGAAAGAAACTTTGAACTGAAGATTATCACACCGGATCGCGTTTTTTACGAAGGTGAGGCTGTCATGGTCGAGTTTAATACGACAGAGGGAGAGATTGGTATTTACAAGCACCATATCCCGATGACAGTGATCATCAAACCGGGTATTCTTACCATTACGGAAGAAAATGACGAAACGCGTGAAGCTGCTCTGCACGCCGGTTTTGTAGAAATACTGCCGGATAAGGTGACGATCATGGCGGAGATCATTGAATGGCCGCAGGAGATCGATCTGGACAGAGCGGAGGCGGCAAAGGAAAGAGCGGAAGAACGTCTTTTGCATAAGACAAACGAGACCGATGTCGCAAGAGCGGAGACTGCGCTGCAGCGTGCAATAGCACGTATCGAAACAGTCAAATAGAAGAGCAAAATTTTGCGGGAGCTGTTATGTAACAGCTCCCTTTCTTTTGTCATATATATAGAGAAAAGCAGTTTGAGGTCTGCATGAAAAAAATGAATGTGCTTCCTTTTTATATGACATATCCTACAGTCGCGTATACCAAGGAAAACGGAATGGTAGAAGATCTGGAATATTTCCAGCAGATGTACTTAAACGGCGCCAGAATGCTGCAGCGGGAAATTGTGAAGTCGATCAGCATATTGGATTATGATGGCAGTATGATCTACGATGCTTACCCGGATCAGTTTATGCTGCGCAGACTTTCGGCAAAACTTCTTGATAAAATGAAAAAGCAGACAAAACCGGAGGATCCGCTTTATAAAGTGCTTGTGCAGGAAGGAATTGATGAACTTGTATTTCTGATCCTGTTGAACGAAGTATTGAAGCGAAGACATAAGAAGGATATGGGATTTCTGCAGTTTTAGTATGGCAGATCGGAATATTGCAAATCCGTAATAAGCTGACCCGTTATGGCCGGGCTTTTGCGGATTTGTACCTTGACGAATAGATGCAGGCAACTTAAAATGAAACTATTCAAAGTCAGGCAGATAGGGAATGTGATACATGGAGCGGATAAAGCAGATACTGGAAGAAAAACTGAATACAGATCTTTTGCAGATCGTACTGAGTGATCCGCGTAAAAAGCCGGAAACCTTCGGGAATGCACAGGGTATGGAAAAAGATAAAGCACTTCTGGCATCCAAGGTCAAAATCAGACCGGTTCAGAAGAAGGACAGGCTGTTTTTCCAAATGACAAGCTATGTGGGAACACAGGTGTTTCATACTAATTATGAAAAGGAAGAGCTGATCGCGGAAATCATGTTACTTTTAGCTGATTTCCGGCAATTTTCCCTGCAGGCAGCGGACTGTCAGGTGACTGCAATGATCAGTAAGAATGGGAAAGCTACCGTGAAAAAGCGGGCTGCAAAGAAACCGGAAAGAACCGGAAACAGTGTATCAGATGAACGAATCCCTGCTATGGGAGACAGTGGGACATGTAATAAAGACAGATTATCCCACAACCGTAAAAAGAACTACATTCTGCAGGAAGGTGTCTGTGTTCCGTTTCTGCAGGAGCTTGGTGTACAGAATGCGGATGGCAGTATCGTGCGTACGAAATATGATAAATTCAAACAGATCAACCGTTTTTTGGAATATATCGAGGATGTACTGCCGGCGCTTCCGCAGGACAGAAAGATTTCCATCGTGGATTTTGGCTGTGGCAAATCCTATCTGACATTTGCCATTTATTATTATTTGAAAATTTTAAAAGGGTATGATATCGATGTGATCGGACTGGATCTGAAAAAAGATGTGATCCAGCACTGTAACCGTCTGCGGGATCAGTATGGCTATGAGAACCTGCACTTTCTGGAAGGCGATATTAAAAACTACTGCGAAAAGGAAGAAGTCGATATGGTCGTAACACTGCACGCATGTGATACGGCGACGGATTATGCGATCGCAAAGGCAATTTCCTGGAACGCGAGCGTGATCCTGACTGTTCCGTGCTGTCAGCATGAGCTGAACAGACAGATCAAATGTGATATGCTTTCTTCTGTGCTTTCCTATGGGATCTTAAAGGATCGTATGGCGGCGATCCTGACAGATGCAGTCCGGGCACAGCTGATGGAATGCTATGGTTATGAAACACAGATCATGGAATTTATCGATATGGCACATACGCCGAAAAACCTGCTCCTGCGCGGCGTGAAAAAGAAGGGCATGCAAAAACGTCCTTCTGTAGAAAAGGTAAAGGAGCTGCTTGATGCACTTTCCTGTCATCAGACATTATATGATCTTTTAACGGGAGAGGCAGTCCAGAGGTAATAACGTGAAGAAATCAATTTTGAAGATAGTATATACGGTCATCATGTTTCTGATCGCAATGCTGATGATCGATCATTTTATGAATAAAGGAAATACGGATATCACGGCAGAAATGCCAAAGGCAACGTATCCGCTCGTCTATGTGATGGAGGGCGATACGCGCATCAACTGTCTGCATGGCTATGATCAGGAAATGGATTGCAGCCAGCTGGACGATACGATATCGCCGCTGCAAAAGGATGATCGTAAGATCTCCCTGCAGATCGACCTGTATGCGGACAGCATTTCCGCACTTGCCTATGAGGTAAGATCGGCAGATGGACAGCGTCTTGTCGAGGATACGGAGGCAGGCAGTTTTACAGAGTCGGAAGACATGGCATATGTGGATCTTGTGCTGAAGGATCTTCTTGAGGAGAATACCGAATATTCTTTCTGCCTGAAGCTGACGGATACGGAAGGCAGGACGATCTATTATTATACAAGGATCGTGCTGGCAGATGCAGCATACCATGTGAGTGATATGACGGCTTTTGCGCTGGATTTCCACAGCAGAAGCTTTGACAAGGATCGTGCACAGGAGCTGACAAAATATCTGGAGTCCAACGCGGACGGAGATAATACAACCTACAGTAAGGTGACGATCCATTCGAGCTTTGCGCAGATCACCTGGGGGGATCTGTCCGTCAAAGAAGAAACAGAGCCGGAGGTCTATGTCCGAAGGATCAATCCGTATGTGGCAAATGTCGAGCTGCGTTATGCGCTGTCTGTTGATATGGCGGATGGCTGTCGGTATTATAATGTGACGGAGTATTACTATATCCGATACACGGCGGAACGTATGTATCTGCTTGATTATGAAAGAGACATGGATTCTTATTTTGAACCGGAAGCAGCTTCCTATACAAATAATAAGTTGTCACTGGGTATCAGCGATGGCAATCTGGAGCTGGCGGAGAGCGAAGACGGTAATGTATTTGCGTTTGTGAAGGAAAACCGATTGTTCTCAATTAACCTGACAGACAGTAAGACTGCATTATTGTTTGGTTTTTACGATCAGAATAATGTGGACAGCAGGACACTGTATCAGGATGGCGGGATCAGGATCGCCAGCGTAGATGAGACAGGAAATGTGCGGTTTCTGGTATACGGCTATATGAACCGTGGCAATCACGAGGGCAGTGTCGGTGTCGGCTGTTATTACTACAACAGTATGCTGAATACGATCGAGGAAGAGGTATATATCCCTTATACAGGCTCTTCCCAGCGGCTGATGCAGGATATTTCACAGCTTGCCTATGTCAATAATAAAAACCAGTTGTTCCTGATCCTGGATCACGTGATCTATCAGATCGATCTGGTGGGAAAGAGCTATACCGCACTGCAGGAAAATGTGATACAGGGCAGCTACCGTGTATCAGAAAGTAACCGGATGATCGCATGGCTGACCGGGGATGTGGATAACAGTCAGGAGCTCATCCTTCTGAACCTGAATACAGGCAGGCAGACAAAGATCGAGGCGGGAAGCGGCAGATGTATCAGACCGCTTGGCTTTATGAACGAAGATCTGATCTACGGACTGGCATATCGGACGGATATTACAAAGGATACTATGGGAAATACGCTGTTTTTGATGTATGATGTGAAGATCCAGAATGAGAGCGGAGATATTTTAAAGGATTACAATAAAAGCGGTATTTATGTGCTGGAAGCACAGATCAACGGAAACCAGATCGATCTGCACCGTGTGAGCGCGGATGGAAACGGTGGCTATACAGCGGTGGCGGATGACCAGATCATGAACGATCTGCCGGAGACAACGCAGAAAAATACGGTTGAGGTCGTTGCGACAAAGGATTATGAAAAGATTGCACAGCTTGCCATGAAGAGCAGTCTGAAATCGGATAAGATGAAATATCTGACGCCGAAACAGGTCATGTATGAGGGAGAGCGTTCTATTCATCTGCCGCAGGAAGAGGAAAAGCAGGA
>HF995246.1:0-15020 GCA_000432915.1 Firmicutes bacterium CAG:194 | reverse complement strand
AAAAGCAGGAATGCTATTATGTATATGACGGCTACAGGCTTTCTGCGATCGTGCAGCAGCCAAGAGAAGCGGTGTCAAAGGCGGATGCCCTGTCCGGGAAAGTGATTGATGAAAACGGAAACTGCATTTGGGAGAAGAGCAACAGAAGTAACGTCAATCAGATCATGAAGATCACGGCGGATGCTGTTTCGGAGGAACGGAGCAGTGTTGCGGTCTGCATTGATACGATCCTGTCCTTTGAGGGTGTCAGCAGAAACAGCATGCAGCTTCTGCAGGCCGGAAAGTCGCTGTTTGATATCCTGCAGGAAAATCTGCCGGATGACAAGGTGCTCGATCTGACCGGATGCAGCATGGAAAGTGTGCTTTACTATGTCGGAAAGGACATTCCGGTCATGGCACTGTTAAATGATGGAAATGCAGTACTGATCGTGGGATACAATGAGCTCAATACGGTCATCTTCAATCCGATGAGCGGAACGATATCCAAGATGGGCATGAATGATTCGCGTGATTACTTTGAAGCGAACGGAAACTGCTTTATCACATACAGTAAATAGATCTGAAAGAAAAAAGGCATCTGCGGGAAAATGTTGCGATCGTGTCCCGCAGATGCAGCATCCGCCGTCGCCGGAGGCGATTCCGACCGGCGGATGTTTAATTTTGCACTCCGAAGAGTGTCGTTCTGTATTTGTTCAGTGCAAATAAAAGAACCATGCCCAAAACGCCGCAGGAAAGCACTTCTCCGATGCCAACTGTCAGCATCAGATAAGGAATGGTTCCGGGCGTACCATATACGTAAGAAAGTACGAATGGAACAATGATCGTATTTGCGATGATCGGGGAAACGGGAGCAAGCCATTTGTGCCTGCGCAGCAGATAGGTACCGACCGCACCGAGCAGAGTGGCAATACTGCCGAAGATGATGTCAAACAGCGCACATCCGGTAATGGTGTTGCTTAAAAGACAGCCGATAAACAGCCCCGGAATGGCAGCAGGCGTGAAATAAGGCAGAATCGTAAGTGCCTCGGACACGCGGACTTGAATGGCACCGCTGGCAAGACCGAATGCGTTGATGGCAAGTGTCAGGACGACATAAAGTGCCGCGATCATGGCGGCCTGTGTCAGAAAATTGATTTTTTTCATAAAGATATCTCCTTTAGTTTTGTTTTACGAGTGGAAGGTCTCGAACACTCGGTATTTTTCCCATAGACCTTGGTTTCTGGAATCGCAACGAGCGTATTCTAGCACGATTTTGCGGGGATTGCAAGAGGTACGTGATTGTAGTACGATAGTATATATAAGCAGGCGTGAGGACAATATGACAGACGAAGATATTTTTATGCAGAAAAGGCTGCTGGATTTAAGCGAGCAGTCTTATCGGAATAACCATTATACATTTACCGGATTTCTGACGCTGGCAGAGCAGGATCTGTTTTATCAGCTTTTGGCGCAAAGACCGGGCATGGAATATACCATATCAGGCGGCAGTGAAGGCTGTGAGAGGTGTGTGATCCGTTTTGGCAGTGAGGAAAGTCTGGGCTATGAAGAACCGTTTCCGATCGTGTGTGTGGAGATCGCACCGGCACTGAAAAAATTTGCGGAAGATCTGGGACACAGGGATTTCCTTGGGGCACTGATGCACCTTGGAATTGACAGAAGTACACTTGGCGACATCCGGCTCGGCGACGGAAAAGCATATCTGTTCTGTCTGGCAAAGGTAAGCGGTTATATTGTGGAAAATCTGACAAAGATCAGACATACGGTTGTCAGATGCAGGATATTGGATGAAATACCGGAGCAAAGTAAGCCGCAGGTAACGGAAGAGACGCTCATCGTGAGTTCCCTCAGACTCGACGGGATCGTGGCGAAGCTGTACCATCTTTCCCGCAGCCAGAGTCTGCTGCTGTTCCGGGAGAAAAAGGTGTTTGTGGATGGCAGATGCATGGAAAACAACAGTGGGATCTGCAAAGAGGGAAGCATTGTTTCTGTTCGCGGATATGGCAGATTTGTGTATCAGGGACTTGTCCATGAAACGAAAAAGGGTAATTTGAGTATACAGATAGGCAGATACGGAGGAGTACATTGAATATCGTAACACTGGATCATATTACAAAATCATATACGGGAAGACTGCTGTTTTCGGATGCTTCCTTTTATCTGCAGGAAGGGGAAAAAGTCGGGATCATCGGTATTAACGGAACCGGGAAATCCACTCTTTTGCGGATCCTCGGCGGACTGGAAGAGCCGGATGCGGGCGAGGTGATCCTGGCAAAAAACAGGACAGTACAGCTTCTTTCCCAGCAGCCTGAATTTGAACCGCAGGATACGGTGCTGCAGGCGGCGCTGCGGTCGCATACCGGACAGAGCATGCAGGAGCAGCAGGCGCTGGCCGCGCAGGCAAAAACCATGCTGACGGAGCTTTCTGTTACCGCATATGATACGCCGGTGGCAGAGCTTTCCGGCGGACAGAGGAAACGTGTGGCACTTGTCAATGTGCTGCTGCATAAATCGGATATCCTGCTTCTGGATGAGCCGACCAACCATCTGGATGCGGAAATGGCACAGTGGCTGGAAAATTTCCTGAAAAGCTACAAAGGTACACTTGTAATGGTCACACATGACCGTTATTTCCTGGACAGCATTGCGAACAGGATCATAGAGATCGACAGAGGCGCATTGTATTCCTATGATACAAATTATGCGGGCTTTCTGGAGCGGAAGGCGCAGCGCGAGGAGATCGATCAGGCGGCGGACAGAAAACGCCGCAGTATTTTGCGTAACGAACTGGCGTGGGTCATGCGCGGGGCAAGGGCGCGGAGCACGAAGCAGAAGGCGAGGCTGGAGCGTTTCGAGGATCTGAAGGTCAGCAAGCTGAAGGAAGAGACCGGAACTGTAGAGATGAGCAGTGTCAGCACCCGCATGGGAAAGACGACAGTGGAACTTCAGAATTTATCAAAGGCGTATGGAGAGCATGTCCTTCTGCGTGATTTTACTTATCTGTTTCTGCGCGGCGACCGCGTCGGCTTTGTCGGGGAAAATGGTTGCGGTAAGACAACCCTCATGAAAATGATCGCGACAGCAGCAGGGCAGCTGACCGGAAATGCTGCAGTATATCCTGACAGTGGCAGCATTGAGATCGGACAGACGATCAAGATCGGTTACTATGCGCAGGAAATCAGTCAGGAAAAAGAAAAAGGGCTGGCATATATGGATCCGGAAAAGCGTGTCATTGATTATGTCAGGGATACGGCGGAATTTATCAAAACAAAGGATGGAGAAGTGTCGGCGGCGAAAATGTGTGAACGGTTCCTGTTTGACGCAGAGCTGCAGTACAGCAGGATCGGAAAGCTTTCCGGTGGACAGAAGCGGCGGCTGAATCTGCTGCGCGTGCTGATGGAAGCCCCGAATGTTCTTTTGCTGGATGAGCCGACCAATGATCTGGATATCCGTACACTGACGATCTTAGAGGATTATCTGGACAGCTTTGACGGGATCGTAGCGGTTGTTTCCCATGACCGTTATTTTCTGGATCGTACCGTGCGGCGCATCTTTGCATTTGAGGAGGCAGGCAGGGTTACGCAGTATGAGGGTGGTTATACGGATTACCAGCTCCGCATGGAGGAACGGAAAACAGAGCAGGGAAAGACGCAGCGTCAGCGGCCGGAGAAGGAAGAAAAAGAGAATAAAGGGCAGGAGGCGCGCCAGCACCGGAAGAAGCTTTCTTATAAAGAACAGAGGGAATATGAGACGATCGAGGATTCGATCGCAGAGCTGGAAGAAGAAATTGCTGCGCTGGAAGATGAATATACAAAGGCTGCCAGAGATTTTATCCGTCTGGCAGAGCTGGACAGGCAGCTGACCGAAAAACGACAGCTGCTTACCGAAAAAATGGACAGATGGATGTATTTAGAAGAACTTGTTCTGGAGATTGAGCAGGAGAACAAAAGGTAAATAGGGGGGGATACATATGGATAATACGAAAAAAACAAGTCTGAAGCACACGTTACTGAAATTTTCGCTTGTACCGGTACTTGTTCTGGGACTGGTGCTGACATTCATCTCAACAAGGACGCTTGTGCAGGTGACAACGGAGCAGGTGAGCCAGTCATTAAAGGTCGCAGCACGTTCGGTCTACAATACGTATTCCCTGATCGCACCGGGCGATATGTATGAGAAAGATGGAATGATATATAAAGGAGATGTTGTGCTCACCGGTGACTATTCCATCGTGGATTCCCTGAAGGAATCATATGGAATGGATATCACGCTCTTTTACGGTGATAAGCGTATCCTGACAACGCTCACGGATGAAAAGGGAAAACGGATGAGCGGAACGAGTGCGGACGGGCAGGTCAGCCACTGGGTGCTGGAAAACGGCAAGGACTATTTCTCTGAGAAGATCAAGATCGGCGGAAAATCCTATTTTGGATATTATGTACCGATCTATAATAAAGACGGATCAGTTGTGGGAATGGCGTTTGCGAGTAAAACACGTGCAAGTGTTATGGCATTCGTCAGAAATAATGTGATCAATTCTGTGGCAATCTGTGTGCTTGTGACGATCGCGGCACTTTTGTGCTGTATTGCTGCCAGCCAGAAGCTGGTAGAGGCACTGAAATCGATCATGGACTACCTTGGGCATCTGGCAAACAGTGATTTCTCCACTAAAATGCCGATTTCCGTTCTGCGTCGGAAGGATGAGATCGGTGCTATGGGAAGTTATGCAGCAACCGTCAGTTGTTCTTTGAAGGATATGATCACGACGGATCCGCTGACGGGACTTTTGAACAGGCGTGCCTGCAGAAGTAATCTGCAGAAGATGATCGAGCAGTGCAGGGAAAACAGACAGCAGCCTCTGTCCGTTACGATCGGTGATATCGACTTTTTCAAGCGGATCAATGATACCTATGGACATGAATGTGGTGATATGGTACTGAAAAGCATATCCAATATCTTTAAGAAAAACATGGAAGAAAAAGGATTGGTATCGCGATGGGGCGGCGAGGAATTTCTGCTTGTATTTGAACTGCCGCTCGCACAGGCGCAGGAAAAACTGGAACAGATCGCAGATGAAATAAGGGAAACGGCATTTGCCTATGAAGGAGAGACATTTTCCGTATCCCTGACATTTGGTCTGACGGATGTTACAGGAGAGCAGTCACTGGATGAGATCGTGAAAGAAGCCGATGATCTTCTGTACCGCGGAAAGGCGGAAGGAAGAAACCGGATCGTGACATCCGGGGATAGGAAAGAATGACGAAAATACCAAAATGTCCTTTGCTTTTCAGGGTAAATATGTTACAATAAAACATAATATACGGGGGATTCCATATACAATTTGACGAAAGTGGTTTATAAGGAGTGTTATCGATGGGAAACAAGGCAGAAGTTAAGCAGAAAGCAAAGAAGAGATTTTTTACGTTAAAGGTGAAAATGCTGATCGTGGCGATCGTACCGGTTGTTGTGGCAATGGCAGCTGCAATGATAGTCGGGGCACTTTCTCTGAAGGGAAAGATTGCAGATCAGGAAATACAGACACTGGTAAAGTATTTTGCCATGCTGACGATCATACTCATCGTGCTTGTTACGATTTCAATCCGTCTGACGTTATGGGGCTTTGTCAATTCCCTGAACCGTACGATCAAGGTGCTGGATTCCGCAGCGGAAGGCAATCTGACCGTTACGGCGCAGCCAAAGGATACAGCCCGCAAGGATGAGACAGGAACACTGGCACGCCATACCAATGCGGTGATCAAATCACTGGCAAAGGTGATCGCAAAGGTCGGTAGTACTTCCGATGTGATCGTGGCAGCTTCCGAAAAGCTGGATAAGATGACAGACCAGACAAGGAATGCATCCGATGATGTTGCAAGATCTATGTCAGATATGGCAAACGGTGCAACAGCACAGGCAACAGAGACCCAGTCCGTATCCGAAGCAGTTATGCAGATCGGAGAGGGCATTGAACAGACAAATGCAGCAGTACAGAATCTGATGAACAATGCAGACACGATGAAGAAAGCCGGTCAGGCAGGTGCTGAGAGCGTACAGGATCTGGGGAGCATTTCCGAAAAAGTAAAAGCACAGATCGCAGTGATCTACCAGCAGACAAATACAACCAATGAATCCGCACAGGAAATCCATAAGGCAACAGAACTGATCGCTTCTATCGCCAACGAAACAAACCTTCTTGCACTGAATGCTTCCATCGAAGCGGCAAGAGCCGGTGAAAGCGGACGCGGATTTGCCGTTGTTGCAGAACAGATCAAGAATCTGGCAGAACAGTCCAATGAATCTGCTAAGACAATTGAGGGTATCATCAAGAATCTGTTAGAGGAATCCGAGCAGGCAGTAAAGACGATGAACACAGTAGATGCGATCATCGGACTGCAGGCAGATAAGGTGGAAACAACCAAACGCGTATTTGATAAAGTAAGCGGTGGCTTACAGGTAACGATCGATGGCATCGAAAGTATTGCTTCCAATACGGAAAAGCTGGCGCATGCAAGAGGTCAGGTTATGAGTTCTGTAGAAAGCCTTTCCGCTATTGCAGAAGAGAATGCAGCAGCAACACAGGAAACAGCAGCTTCTGCAGAAGAGCTTGCAGCAACGATCAGTGAGATCAAGGATGCAACAGGCAGACTTTACAAGGTAGCAGATGAGCTGACAGGCGAGCTGAACATGTTCCAGATCTACGAATAAAATACATAGTATGACGAATAAGAGCGACCTACAGGAGCCGGAATGCATTTCATTCCGGCTCCTTCTTTGTAGCGAGGAAAGAAACCAAGCGACAGCGAAGCTGGCATTTGGTTTCGCCCGAGCGTAATATGTCCTGCATCTATGATGCAGGATACAGCCCCGAGTATTGCGAAGCAATTATCATACGAGGGGTTCCCGAAGAGAAAATCATGAGTGCGAAGCACGGCTGACAGCGAAGCTGGCAGGATTTTCGAGTCTGAAACGACCGCTAATCAGAGCGAGATTCGCAGAGCGTATCTCGTCTCTGTAATAGGAAACTTCGTTCCTATTACAGAAAAAAGAGCTGCGAGGATGTGCCAAGGCACATTCTATGTTCCTGAAAAGTTTCCTACAGGTAATCCAATAAATCATTTGACACAAAGGTTAGAATAAACTAACATATATTTGACATGACTATTTGAATAGGTAGAGGGAGGAAGCAATATGTACATAGAGGTGAAAGACGCCGTTAAAAAGTACGGAACAGGAGAAAGTGAGCTGTATGCTTTAAATCATGTTTCGCTGACGCTGGAAAAGGGGGAGATCTGCGTGATATTGGGGCCGTCCGGTTCTGGTAAGAGTACGCTTTTGAACATGCTGGGCGGAATGGATCATCTGGATGCAGGAAGCATTACGATAGACGGACAGGAAATTACAAAGCTCTCCAGAAAGGCACTGGGAGAATACCGCAGAAAGAAGATCGGTGTCGTATTTCAGTCATATAATCTGATCCCGGAGCTGACAGTCCGGGAAAATATCCGTGTAGTAGAGGATATCTCTCAAAATCCGCTGTCGCTTTCCGAACTGCTGGAAAAGCTGGGGCTGACAGATCATGCCACACATTTTCCGTCTGAGCTTTCGGGCGGACAGCAGCAGAGATGTGCAATCGGAAGAGCACTGATCANNGCAGCAGAGATGTGCACTCGGAAGAGCACTGATCAAAAATCCGGTGCTGCTTCTCTGTGATGAACCGACGGGAGCACTCGATTCTGTTTCTTCCAGGGAGGTATTACGCATGCTGGCGGAGGTGAATGAAGCATATCATACAACGATCGTTATGATCACACATAATGAGGGAATTGCGCAGATGGCAGATCGTGTTGTCCGGATCCATGACGGGCAGATCATCAGTAATCTGAAACAGCAAAAGAAAAAGGTAGAGGAGCTGGAAATCTGATGACATTACAAAAAAGAGTACGAAGAAGTATCGGGAAAAATATTTCCTTTTATCTGACAGGCACTGTTTTAACTGCAATTACCATCATGCTTCTGGTAGGAGCCTTTGCGGTCAGCAATACATTATATGACAGATTTGAGCGATTTTTTGCACAGAACCGGATCGAGGACGGTGAATTCAAAACGGAGACACCATTGACAGAGGCGGATATCCGGGCACTGGAGGAACAGTACGAGGTTGTGCTGGAACAACAGCACTACACAGATCTGACGTATCAGGATACAAAGCTGCGTATTTTTACACAGATGGAAAAGCTGGATCTTGCTTCTGTATTGGAGGGAGAGGATCTGCAATCCGATACGGATATCATGGTTACCTACCGCTATGCAAAAGCAAACGGGATTGCAGTCGGGGATGAGATTACGATCTTGGGTCAGAAATTTCATGTATCCGGTCTTTGTAATAAATCGGACTATGCGATCATGCTCTACGATCTGACAGAGTCTATGCCGGATCAGGATGGTTTCGGCATTGGGATCATCACAAAGCAGGCAATGGAAAAGCTGGTGGATCCGATCACATACTATGCAGTACGTTATGAGGATAAGGCAAAGGAACAGGATTTCCGCAAGGCAGTTTACGATACGTATAAAACAACGGAATACATTGAAAAAGAAAGTAATACAAGGATCAGCCTGATCTTTCACGAAGCGGATGATCTGACGGCGGAATTTTCCCTGTACAGTCCGATCATTATGCTGCTCGTTGTTGTGATCATTGCCATGGTCTTATCGAGAATGGTCAAAAGAGAGGGAAAGATCATTGCGGTACTGATGACACTTGGGTATCGCAAACAGGAACTCATCCGCCATTATATGTTGTTTGGTATGATCCCTGCGATCGGTGGAGATATTTGGGGCATTCTTTGCAGCATTCCGTTTTCCAAAGCATTTTGCGGCTTTTATTTCGGGGATGGTGAGTATCTTGATTATACGGTAAAAATGCCTTGGCTTACGCTGCTTGTTGCGGTGCTGATTCCAGTTGTTGTTTATGGGCTGGTGTCTTATCTGGTGCTGTCAGCCTGCCTGAAAAGTGATATTGTTCCGCTTCTGCGTGAGCAGAAGAAGGAGAAAAAAGCCCGCATATGCAGAAACAGTAATCGCAGCACCGGCTGGATCTATACGGTGCGTTCCATCTGGCTGAACAAGGCAAGAAGTCTGACAATGGTCATCGGTATTGCCGTTGCAACACTTGTCGTAGTGCTGGGCGGTTCGTTTCAGGATTCTTATGATAATCTGATCGAAGTAAAAATGCCGGATGCGATGATGGGCGGTCAGTATGAATATGGATTTAAGAGCTTCCAGACGGAAAATCCGTATGGCGGATCGGCTGTTTTTGATATCAGCTTCGGTGCGAAGGTGGATGACTCCCGGTTTAATATGATCGGCTATGAGGAGGAAAATGACGTCCTTTCCGCAAAACTTTGTTCCGGTAAGCCGATCGAATACGGAAAGTATTATATAACGAATGCGGCAGCAAAGCGTTATCACATATCGCCGGGAGACAGCTTTACCTTTTACGATACGGTCACATTGCAGGAAACGACGATCGAAATAACGGATATTCTGGATAATGATGTGATGGCACTTGTCCTGACCTCCAAGGAAAATGTGGCAAAGCTGCTGGACAGGCCGGTTGAGCAGTACAATGTCATCATCAGCAGAGAAAAACTGGACATTCCGGGTGAAATGCTCAGTAAATCCGCTTCCGTGGCGGATTATATCGAGCAGGCAAAAAATCTGGCAAGTACAGCAGGGATCGTGCTGAAGCTTTTAAAGGTGCTTGGCGCACTGATCTGTATTCTGGTGACAAGCATGCTGGCCGGTATGATACTGGAGGAAAACAAAAGAAATGTTTCAATGCTTGCCATCTTAGGTTATACGGACAGAGAGATCAGGACATTTATTTTCCGCGCCAATTATATTCTGGTGCCACTTGGATTTCTTCTGGGCGTTCCGCTTGGGTATGCGACGGCTTACTCGATGATCCTGTCAGCCATGCAGTCATCGGGAAGACTGATGAGCCTGCCTGTGAAGGCTTCTACGATCGGGATCAGTTTTGGCTATGTGCTGCTTTCCTATCTGCTGGCAATGTTGCTTCTTTCCAGAAAGAAAGCACTGTTAAAGCTCTTGTGGCAGAAGGATGAATAAAGCAGCTCTATAAGGGAGAAAAAGATATGAAGATCATTGATGAATTACACAGCAAAGGGTTTGACCGGGCAAGTGCGCCATCTATGACGATCCTGTCAAGAAATGAAGAAAACGGAGAAAAAAGCTCCATGGTGTTCCATCCAATCATGCCCGGCGTGTACTTTGTATACAATAATTTTCATTCGCAGGAAGCGGTAGAGGCCGATTATAACGAAGATACCAAAAAGATGATCGAGATCAATCACTGCAGACGGGGACGCTTCGGCTGTAAGGTAAATGGCAGGCAGGTGTACCTTGGCGAGGGAGAAATGGAGGCAAATCTGGTCGGCGTCATCCGGGAAAATCCGGAATTTCCGCTGGGCTTTTATGCAGGGGTGGAAATCCTGATCGATCCTGAGCCGGCAAAGGCATATTTAAAGGATGTGTTCCCGGAGGCGGTCGAGCAGATCGATTTTCTCGGATGGCAGATCCGCAGGGAAAACGGTGCCATGTTCATCCGCTCTCTGCCGGAGATCAATCATATTCTGAATGAAATGTATCAGGTAGATCCAAAGGTGGAAACGTATTATCTGAAATTAAAGATATTGGAACTGCTGCTATTGATCCGTATGGTAACACCGGAGGAGGAAAAGGCGCAGAAACGCTATTACAGGCAGCAGGATTATGATAAGGTGCGTGCGATCCACAAAGAGGTTGTTTCTCATCCGGACCGCCGCTTTTCTGTTCCGCAGCTTGTGCAAAAGTATGGGATCGGACAGACGACGTTTCAGAGCTGTTTCAGTGAAATATACGGAAAACCTTATTATACATTTGTCAAGCATTATAAGATGCACAAGGCGATCCATTACATAGAAGAAACGGAGCACAGCATGGCAGAGATCGCAGGAATGCTCGGTTACGACAATCCGAGCAAGTTTGCCGCGGCTTTCCGTTCGGTTGTGGGCTGCAGTCCGCGGGAATATAAAAAATCCAGTGAACGAATGGAGCATTTGACCCTGCTTGGAGTAGAAATAGAAGAATAAAGCCCTTATGATGGAGCGAGAAAGGAACCATAAGGAGGAGAGAGGTTATGGAGAAGAAGAAAGAAGAGAGCGCGCTTAGTGTCCTGATGCGATATGCAGGCGGACACAAGTATTGCACTTATTTTTCCTGGGTATTTTCCGGGCTCAGTGCAATAGCAGCACTTCTGACCTATGTGTTTTTATACCGCATCATCAAAGAAGTGATCGAAGCTGCGCCCAATTTTAAAGAAGCAACACATATTGCAAGTAACGGATGGTTTGCGGTGCTTGCTGCAGCAGTTTCCATGCTGCTTTATTTTGCAGCACTGATGTGTTCCCATGCAAGTGCGTTCCGCGTGGCAACGAATATCAGAAAGCAGCTGCTTGCCCATATTGCAAAGCTGCCGATCGGATTTGCCGATGAGCTTGGATCAGGCAGGATCCGCAGGATCATCAATGATTCCGCAGCAACAACAGAGGTATATCTGGCACATCAGCTCCCGGATCTTGTCGGGGCTTATATCACGCCGGTGGCGATGATCCTATTATTGTTTGTATTTAACTGGCGGTTCGGACTGGTCTGTCTGATCCCGGTTGTACTGAGTCTGGCAGGCATGACAAAAATGACCGGCAAACAGATGCAGGAGGATATGAAGCATTATCAGACTGCACTGGAAAATATGAATAATGAAGCAGTGGAATATGTCAGAGGTATCAATGTCGTAAAGACATTCTCCCAGACAGTACATAGCTTCTCCAGATTCAAAGCATCGATCGACAGCTATTATAAATTCTGCATCAATTACACAAAAGAAATGCGTATGCCAATGGTCTGCTATCAGATGATCGTAAACAGCACGTTTGCATTTTTGATCGCACTGACACTGATCCTGTATCGCGGCGATCATGTGGCGTTTAACATTTTACTGAACTTCGTATTTTATGTGATCTTTACACCGGTCATTGCCACAACACTGACCAAGATCATGTTCATGGGAGAGGAATCCATGAAGGTAGAAGATGCGATCGCCCGTTTTAATGAGATCATGGCGATCGAGCCGCTTCCGGAGCCGGTGCAGACAAAGCATCCGCAGGAATATGCGATCTGCTTTGATGATGTCAGCTTCCGTTACCGGAAAGAGTTACCGGATGCTGTTTCTCATATCAGCCTGCAGATCCCGGTGGGAAAGGTAACAGCCTTTGTCGGTCCTTCCGGCAGTGGAAAAAGTACAGCCGCAGGTCTGATCGCCAGGTTTTACGATGCGACGAGCGGGCAGGTACGGATCGGTGATGTTGATATCCGGGATATCGCGCAGGAGGAAAGAGTGGGTACGATCTCCTATGTATTCCAGAACAGCAGACTGTTAGCCGGTACGATCGCCGATAACGTGCGCATGGGGAAAAAGAATGCGACGGATGAAGAAGTGCTTGCAGCACTGCACAAAGCACAGTGTGACGATATTCTGGCAAAACTGCCGCAGGGAATCGAAACGGTGATCGGAACGGATGGTATCTACTTATCCGGCGGTGAACAGCAGAGAATCGCGATCGCAAGGATCATCCTGCAGGATGCACCGGTCATTATCTTAGATGAGGCAACTGCATATGCAGATCCTGAAAATGAAGTGCTTGTCCAGAAAGCCTTTGAAGAAATGGCAGTCGGCAAGACAGTTATCATGATCGCCCACAGACTGACCACGGTCAAAAACGCTGATACGATCTATGTATTTGAAAACGGCAAGATAAAAGAAGCAGGAAAGCATGAAGCACTTCTGGAAGCAAATGGTGTTTACGGGAAGATGTGGAATGATTATCAGACTTCAATCCGCTGGAAGGTAGGTGGCAGTAAATGATAGCAAAATTAATGAAAAATTACGCTGTATCCGAGCAGGGTGCAAAAGATATGATAAAATCCGTGTGCATCTGTATTCTGGTCAATATTGCACTCATGCTCCCGACCGGTCTGTTATATGTTCTGGCAGAGGACATTTTAAATGATGCGCCGTTTGCCCATGCCCGGATGCTGCTCATCGGCAGTATCCTGACGATCGCACTGCTCGGCATCTTATATTACATGCAGTATAACGCAACCTTCTTTGCCATGTATCAAGAATCCGGCAACAAACGTATCTCTCTGGCGGAGAAGCTCAGAAGAATGCCATTATCCTTCTTCGACCAGAAGGACAGTGCAGATCTGACAACGGTTATCTTAGGAGATGTGGCAGCTTTGGAGCATGCTTATTCTCATCAGTTTTCACAGTTTTACGGGGCTGTATTTTCCACGATCATCATTGCGGTCGGTCTGCTGTTCTTCCAGTGGAAGCTGGCAATGGCAGCACTTTGGATGTTACCGTTTGCGATCTGGATCGTATTCGGTTCCAAAAATATCCAGGTCAGAAGCGGGAAAAATCTGACTGAGAAAAAACTGGCAGTTGCGGATGGTATTCAGGAATTTATCGAGTGCTCCAAGGATTTAAAGAGCACAAACTCCCAGAAGGGATATCTGCAGGGCTTATTTGAAAAGATCGATCTGACAGAAAAGGCAACGATGAAGCATGAGCTTTTGTCCGGTATAATTGTCAATTCCGGTCAGCTTCTGCTGAAATTCGGTATTGCCTGCGTGGCACTTGTTGGCGGTTCTCTTTTGACAAAAGGCGAGATCGATGTGATCACCTTCTTTGCATTTTTGATCATCGTATCCCGTATTTATGAGCCGCTGAACGGTTCACTGATGAACCTTGCAGCGTTAAATGCACTGACCGTCAATGTGGAACGTATGAATGAGATTTCGGAAGGCTATGAAATGACAGGCCGCAGGGAACTGACCAATCAGGGCTGCGATATTACATTTGACCATGTCAGCTTTGCTTATGAAACAGGAGAGCAGGTGCTTTCCAATGTATCCTTTACCGCAAAACAGGGTGAGGTAACAGCACTTGTCGGTCCATCCGGCTGTGGTAAGACAACCGTATCAAGACTGGCTGCGCGTTTCTGGGATCCGACCGGCGGACGTATCACGGTTGGCGGTATGAATGTGAAGGAGACAGATCCGGAAGCTTTGTTATCCTTATATTCCATCGTCTTTCAGGATGTAACATTGTTTGACAATACGATCATGGAAAATATCCGTGTCGGTAAGAAGGACGCAACAGATGCAGAGGTCATGGAAGCGGCAAAACGTGCCAATGTACTGGAATTTGCCGAAAAACTGCCGGATGGCATGCAGACGCGGATCGGCGAAAACGGCGCGGAGCTTTCCGGAGGGGAAAGACAGCGTATTTCCATTGCCAGAGCCTTTTTAAAGGATGCACCGATCATCCTGTTGGATGAAGCTACCGCTTCTTTAGATGCGGAAAACGAAACAAAGGTACAGGCTGCATTATCTGCCCTGATCGGTGGTAAGACCGTTATGGTCATTGCCCACAGAATGCGTACCGTTGTACAGGCAGATAAGATCATCGTACTGGATCGTGGCAGCGTTGTCGAGGAAGGCAGTCCGAAGGAGATGCTTGCAAAAGGCGGAAGCTTTGCACATATGTACAGCCTGCAGACACAGAGCGGTAACTGGGAGATTCCATAAAAGTGGGATGTTAATCCCACGATATGCGAATATTGGGCAGGGTGCTATGTGCCAGTGGCACATGTCTAGCACGGACCGAAGCGGAGCGGAGACGTGGGAGCGCAGAGCACGGAACAATCCGCCGGCATCAAAGCCCGGGCTTTTAACCCCGACATCATAATAAAAAGGTTGGTCAAAGTCGTCCGTGGGGGTTTGCTTTTGTTCGGATATTCGTATATAATGTAATGTGTTGAGTATTATCCATGCGGAGGTGCGGTATGAACGGAATCAAGGGCTATATCTCCATTCGGGAGGCGTCCTACCGTTGGGGC
>HF995245.1 GCA_000432915.1 Firmicutes bacterium CAG:194 | reverse complement strand
CGAGTCCCGTCTCGCGCTCTTATTTTTTACACGAAAAGGAGCATCCAAGAGGATGCTCTTTTTTTCGTGTAAGAAGAGCCCAAAGGGCTCTTCACAATGGCATGAATTGAAATTCATACCAGGTTCGAGGTCTCAGCCCACATGAAGTGGGCTTCGGTCCGCACAAAACCGAGGTCCGGCGGACCTCGTGCGCCGTCTCGCGCTCTTTTATTACACGAAAAAGGAGCATCCAAGTGGATGCTCTTTTTTGTATCATAAAATATTTTCAGATAGACAGGTAGTGTCAGGGTGAAATGTTAAAGTAACTACAGAAGTAGGAAATTATATAGATTATTTTGTCTGCGTGTCTTTAGAGTAGGAAAAAGCACTCTGAAAGTTTTTGATGGCATCTAAAATAAGCTTCTGTTGATCCGTATTGTATTTACTGATCGCCAGAAACAGATCGATCGGTTTTTCGGTAGCAGGATCTATGCCTCGAAGGATATAGTCTGTTGGGACATTAAGTGTATCACTGATCTTCACAATAGTTGAAACGGAAGCGCCTACTACGCCACGCTCCAGGTCAGAAATATACTGTGTGGAGACACCTATCATTTCAGCAAAAGCCATTTGCGTTAAGCTGGACTTTTTCCGAATGAGCTGAATACGAGATCCTATGGAGGAATTTAATGAGTTTTTTGTAGACATATATAAAATCACCACCTTATATACAATGTTAACTAATAGTGGTAATTTTATGAAAATAGTGATACAATTAGATTCGAAATAAATAATATCAATGCTATTAGATTAAAAGTAATAAAGATGTGAAACAGGAAAACGATAGGCTGATTAATAGCAAGTAACCAATAGACAGGAAATGTCAATGTGAATAGCTGAAGAAATTGCAGAATTTAGTATGAAAACAAGGAGGGGAGAGTATGTCACAGGAATTAAATGAAGGCATTTGTAAAGCATATCGGCAGAAAAGACAGTACTTACGGGAATTAAATATTTTTAATGATTTAATCTTGCAAAGAGAGCTTAGTTGGCAGCTGCAGCAAAAATGCGACATTCCTGAAATCTGGGCATTGAATATTGTAAACGGATATTATATGCAGGACTATCTGGCAGCTTGTGCATATGGGCAAAAGGAAACAGATTTGAAGGAGGAAGAAGAAAAACGGCAGTTTATTGAAGCCCTTCTGCAAGAAGCGGATATGTGGGATAAATTGGTGGTATAAGGCAAGTATGATAGTAAATATTGAAAAAACAAAGAAGTGTGCATTTTGCAAACATTGGTATGATCCGTCAAATAATGCGATAAAGCCGAGAAATCCTCGTTTTAATCAATGGGAGTTTGATGATCAGAGTAGAAAAATGTGTAATTAAGAATATGAGAGTATGAAGAAGAGAGGAATATAGAAATGAACAAAGGTAATGTGCTTGTAATTGGTAATTCAGGAGTAGGAAAGTCGACTCTTATTAATGCGGTGTTAGGAGAACAGGTTGCAAAAACAAGCTGGGGGACAGAAGGAACCACTAAAGAGTTAAAGATTTATGAAAAAGAAAGGGTACCATTTAGGATTATTGATACAGCCGGTTTTGAACCTTCGATATTAAAGGAAATGCAGGCAATAAATGCTGTAAAAAGATGGTCAAGAGAGTCAACAAAAGAAGGTAAAGAAGATACAGCTATAAATATAATATGGTTTTGTATTGACGGAACTTCTCGTAAACTATTTATAAAAACTATTAAAGATTTATCATCTGCGACGAAAATTTTTAAGACAGTTCCTGTAGTAGTAGTTATTACAAAATCATATTCTGTTTTAGAGCGTTCTGAAAATATAGAAATGGTTCAAAATGCATTTGCAAATCAAAAATTAGCAAAAAATCTTAAAAAAATTATACCCGTAGTTGCGGAAACATACAAATTGAATGATACTGCATATGCTGCACCGGAAGGAATAACGGAGCTTATTGATATAACGAATAACCTAATGCCAGAAGGTATAAGAGCTGCTAAAAGAGATATAGGGAAATTTAAGCTTTCGAGGAAAAATGCACTTTCACAGGGATTAATTGCAAGTGCAACTTTAGGAGGCATAGCGGTTGGAGCAATACCTATTCCTTTTGCTGATGCTGCAATCCTGTCGCCGGTAGAAGTAGGACTGGTGAATGGATTAGCATCTATTTATGAAATTGGAAAAAATGAAAAGTCTAATAATTTTATAAATTCAATAATAAATGTGGGAACCGTCAGTGTGGTTGCCAAGGGAGCTTTATCTGCTATAAAAGCAATTCCGGGAATTAATATAGCAGCATCTGCCTTGAATGCAATAATAGCAGGCTTATTTGTTGCTACAATAGGTGAAACCTCTAAGTATTTATTTGAGCAAGTGTATTTAGGAGAAAAAACTGTTGAGGATATTGATTGGGCGACGAAAATATTGGAATCGAAATTGACAAACGAGATGGTAGATAAGTTTAACAAGATAGTAAGCAAACTTAATGGTAAATACGATAAAGATTCTATTGGGGAAGCAATAAAAGAAATGTTTACAAAGTAAAATAGTTATTATAATGCGATACATATTGTATAAATAAAAGTTCTCAGCTCTTTGACTGCACTGAAGAGAACCGGTCATATATTCAAAAGAAATAGTGAAATATAAAATCTCTATTATGCAATTGTCAATGCTTTGCAACAATGATATAGTTGTTGCAAAGCATATTTTCTTTTATCAAGTCTGTTGGATTGTTATAGATAGAAGCTACCGGAAAATATAACAATCCGATGTCTTACTCATATCTTATTTCAGGAAATTCATGCTTTATTTCACAATTATTAATAAGGCAGGAGTTTTCGATGGGCTAAGGTATGGTTAATACTAGTGGGTTAACTCCTGTGGCAAACAAAGGAGGACCATAGTAGATGGCAGAAAAAAGAAAATTTTATGGAATGAAAAATGATTACATGTTCCATGCGGTTCTGCAAAAGAACGAAGAAGTTTTGAGAAATAAAGGTGCTTGATCTGACACAACTTGAGACAGCAAGGAGTCAGTCCGAAACAGATAAAAAACTCCTGAAATGGGCAAGTATATTTAAAGCAGAAACGCTGGAAGAATTGGAGCAGTTAGCAAATGGAGAGGAGGTCTTTGAGAATATGGTAGTAACTATGAAACAATTAAGTGAAGATGAAAAAATCCGTATGCAGTGTGAAGCAAGGGAAGATTATGAAAGATGCCTGATTACGGAATATAATGCTGGAAAGCAGGATGGAATAGAACTTGAGCGTAAAAATACAGAAAAAGAACGCCTAAATACAGAGAAAGAACGTCAAAGAGCTGATGCTGCAACAAAAAAAGCAGCAGAGCTTGAGGATGAGGTAAAGAAACTGCGGGCTATGCTGGCGAAATAGACGGAAAGGTTGATCAATCCGAATTAGTTCCATTTTACATGCGGAAATTTGGAACTGATTCGGATTTTTCTTTTTATTTCAAAATGTTACTCTTGCAGTATCAACAATATACGGGCAAGAGGAGATGAAAAGGGGGATGATATGGAGAAGTTAGAAAGAGAAAAGTGGGAAAGCGAAAGCAAAGCTCATAAATGGAAAATGGATTTTCAAGATCTGTGCCAAACATACGAAGTTACAGGCTGTAATAAAGCAACACTCTATTATATGTCAGCCCTGCAACTGAGGGAGCAGATACAAGATAATGCATTAAAAAGGCTTTTTATCTATGCAATATGCGATGCTGGTTTTCTGATGGATCGATACGCAGATTGTAAGGAACAGCAAATGGAGGCCAGTTTTCGTAATACGGAGAATAGAATGCGGAAACTGCTGACATTATTGCTGAAAGAAAAAGAGATGTGTGAGCAGTGGGGTGAAATTGTAGGCAGAAAGCGGTTTTCTTCAAAAAACAGAGTTTATTCTGATGACTACAATGAGGAACTCCTTGCGCTTTGCAGCCTGTTTCGGGAAACATTTGAAATGTCGGAAATCCGTATCGATATTTATGCAAAAGATAGCGAGGGCAATGTGTATGATATCGAAATGCAGACGACAGAAGTATTTTAATTTGAAGCAATCGGTTGTGATCTTTATCTGTACATTTGATCCTTTTGCAGATGACAGGAGCATTTATACGTTTGAGACGACATGTAAGGAAAATAAAGGACTGGTGCTTGCGGATAAGCGGCGAACGTATTTTGTAAATGTAAATGGGAATAGAGAGGGAATCAGCGAAGATACAACGAAACTGCTTGATTATTTCAAAACCGGGCAGCCAACAGATCATTATACGAAAGATATTCAAAAGCAAGTGCAGATTATTCGAAATGATGATGATTGGAGGGAGAACTATATGACAATCGAAATGAAAATGGATCAGAGATATGAACAGGGGAAAAATGAAGGCGAGCAAAACCGGGATAGGGAACTGATCGCTAAGTGGCTGCAAAAGGGAAAAACAATCACCGAGATTGCAGAGGATCTGGACAGATCAGAGGAATATGTGAAAAGTCTGATTTGTTCTCAGGAATAAAGAGGAGGAGAAAAATGATGATCTGTCCGGAATGTGGAAGGGAACTGGAAAAGGGAATCATTGAGGCAAAAGATGCGTGTATGAAGGTTTTTGCTTCGTTTGAAGAAAAATAAAGTTGACAATCCAGTTAGACTGTACTAACCTAAGGGCGATGAGGGCAGAAACTGGAGGAAAACTATGAAAAAATTATTTTTTGAAACGGAAAAAGACGGTTTTTATGGAACTTATTATGAAAATCCACAAGGTTCGGATTGTGCAGTCATTGGATTATTCGGAGATGATTCGAATGATTATATGGCAAAATGTGGAGCAAAATGGTTACATAAAAACGGTGTAAACGTGCTTTGTATGTCTCCCGGAAAGAAGAACTACAGTCATGTAAATTATCCGTTGGAGAGAATAGAGACAGCGATCAAATGGCTGAAAAACAACGGAAATCGTAAAGTCGGAATTATGGGGATGAGTACAGCGGGCATGGATTCGATTGTTGCGGCTTCTTATTTTCCTGACATTACATTGACCTTTGGACTGACACCGAGTGACTTTGTATGGCAGGGCTTTGAACAGGGAAAAAAGGATGGCTGCGGTGAATGGCCGATTCCGGGCGCATCTACTCTTTCCTGGAAGGGAGAACCACTCGCTTATATGCCGTTTGTGTATGAACATCCGGTTTACTGGCAGAAGGTTATGGAAGAAACGAAAGGTTCCGGTGATTTTGAACGTAGTACATGTCTGTTCATTGATTCTGAAAAAGCAAGAGAACACACGGAAGAAGAGATGATCAAGGTTGAAAATATCAAAGGGAAACTGATTCTTGTCGGTGCAGAGGACGATTCCTTCTGGGAAACAGCAAAGTATATCCGCCGTATGGATCAGCGTCTGAAAGAGCATACGCATAGCTGTGACTATGAGATTCTGGTATATGAGCACGGAACGCATTTTGTTCTGCCGGAATCGCTGCTCCGAAAAGCATTACCTGTAGGGCTTAAATTTGTACTTCGCTTTATTTTCAAGGCTGCAAAGGACTATCCGAATGAGTGCGAAGCAACCAGAAAAGATATTGATAAAAAGCTTTCTGCCGCAATTAAGGAATGGCGGGAATCATAACAGGTCAACCCTGTTTTTTATAAAAATGGAAATCACAGCAATCTTTGCCATGACCTAATGTTTTTGTCCGTGAAAAAGCCAGCTTTTTGAGACCACCATAGGTCACATTATCAGCATCACAGAATATATGACATAGCTGGGGACATCCGTTTTCAGCGCACGCTATGTGCCAAAGACATTTTGTGATTGTCACGTCAAAGTAATCTTTGCCATGGCTTTGTACACTTTCCTGCAGATCAGTGTGTCGCATGACACGAAGGAATATCGTGCTGTAAAGGAAATAAAAGCCGGGTATGATTTCCATTTTTTTCATAGAGGAATGCATATTTGCAGCAACGTGATCAAACATGTATTTCTCCATATAGGTAGTTACCGTTTCTTCGGAGAGATCCTCTTCTGACAGAACTTTATACAGGGCGATGCCCGGAAGAATGGTGCCAATAAGCGTTTTCATTTGGTTTTTTGATTTATTCCGGGTGTTTTTTATAAGCGTGCTGAGCATGTTTGACTGTCTGTCAAATAGTGAGCAGCCTCTGTCTTTTCCGAATTCTCCGACCAGAAATGCTTTGATTTGTTTTTGCTGTTTGATCCGCATTGTTTATCACTCCTCGCTAATTCTCTGGTGAAAGAATAACGCGATTCTGCTTTTTGTACAACAGTAAGATGTGGAGAAATGTATTCGGGGATCTGGCAGGATTACTAATTGATAGGAGGTTATGTTTAAAATGTCGGTAACAATTATTGCAGCAGTTATGGTTATGGTAGCATATTTTCTTGTTTTGTATGGTGGCGTTGGATTTATTCAGGACAAGAAATTCTTCTCTTCTGCACCAAAGGAAGTTCTGGATGCAGTGCCTGACCATAAGGAAAGATTCCCTGGTGCGCATGTAATTGGCTGGATCATTGCAGGGATCGCGGTACTTTTGTTTGCAGGTGCGGCTGTTCTGAGTATTTTGGATGGCATTAGAAATGGTTTCAGCTTTTGGAATTTCTTTGCACGATTTTTGATTATACTGTATGTCATGGAAATTTATGATATATGCTTCTTTGACTGGGTTCTTCTTTGTCATTCCAATTTCTTCCCGCACTTTTATCCGGAAGTGGATGGCATCATGGGACCGTATCTGTTTGGCTATAATAAAAAGACGCATATCATGCATTTTATTATTTATATCCCGATCTGCGCTGTGATCGGCTGGATCTGTACATTCTTTTAAAGAACATCAGAATATTAGAAAGAAAGTAGAAACCTTTTGGAAACAAAGGGTTTCTTTTTTTGTGAGTTAGAAAATCTGGCATGGACAGTTATTTTACATAGAAAAGACAAATCTTTTACCTCATCTTGATTTTATCAATTCAAAGCAGGCAGTATCCTACAAGAAAAGGAGGATAGTGTATGAACGGAAAACCATATCTTGAATTTCGGGAAGACGGTACCTTTCAGGTTTTACATATCACAGATCTGCAGGAAGGGGTGCATCCGAAAAAGGACACACTGCGTCTGTTAAATGCACTTCTGGACACGGCAAAACCGGATCTTGTCATTCTGACGGGAGATCAGTTAAAAGGATATTCGCCGGCATTTCGGCTTCTGGGAAAGGAAAGTGTTCAAAATACATTGCATATTTTGACAGAGCCTATGGAAAAACGTTGTATTCCCTATGCGGTTACATTTGGAAATCATGACGTGCAGTGCGGCATTTCCAATGAGGAGCAGGCGGCTATTTACCGCAGCTACCCATATTGTATCTGCCCGGCAGAAGAACAGGCTGCTGGTACATTTTATCTAAAGATCCGAAACAGCAGTGGAGCCGAAGCGCTGCGCTTTTATCTGATAGACAGCGGCAATCAGACTGTACATGGGCAGTATGCACCGCCTGCACCAGCGGTTCTGGACTGGTTAAAAGAAAAACTTTTCCAGGATCAGATCCCGTCCATGGTATTTCAGCATATTCCATTGCCGGAATACAAAAAGTGCAGAAATGTTACCCTGAAGGAACGGATCTGCAGCCCTGAGAAAAATGTAGGGGAGTTTGAGTTGTTGCGTGACAACGGGAAGGTCATGGCGGTATTTTGCGGTCATGATCACAAAAACGATTTTGTGGGGCAGGTAGATGGTATTGATCTGGGGTATACCCCATCGGGCGGCTTTGCCTGCTACGGGCCGGGCGCAGAACGCGGCGGAAGACTGCTGACATTCCATGTGGATCGCCCTATGCACTATGAAACAAAGGTGCTCCGTTATTGTGACATTGTGGCACCACACACGGGAAATCGGATCAAAGAATTTTTCGATACCCATACGCCGACCTGCTGGCCGGGCAGAATAGAATTGATAGATGAGGAGAATTTAGAAAATGCGTAAAAAAGAGAGAAACTTGCGAAGTCTGGATATGCGACGAACCTTACTGGTAACACTTCCTTTTGCCGGAGCACTGGCATTCTGGCAGGCATATGACGGTATTATCCCGCTGATCCTGCGTGATACATTTCATCTGGGAGATACACTTGCCGGCGCTGTCATGGCACTTGATAATGTCTGTGCGCTGTTTTTGCTCCCGTTTTTTGGCAGCATCAGTGATCGCTGCCACAGCCGTCTGGGACGGCGTACACCGTTTATTCTGGTTGGATCACTGCTTGCAGCTTTGTTAATACCGCTTCTGGCTGTTGCGGATCAAATGCGGAGCCTGCCATTTTTCTTTACGGTCTTATGCTTTGTGCTGGTTGTACTTTCCAGCTACAGAAGCCCTTGTGTGGCACTGATGCCTGATGTAACACCGCGTCCGATCCGGGCAAAGGCGGATGCGTTCAATTCCTTGATGGCAGCAGCATCCGGCGTTGTGATCCTGATCAGTATTTCCCTTGCGGTTCCGGACGTGGAACATCCCAATTATATGCCGGTTTTCCTGATCATTTCAGCCATTATTATTCTCTGCACGGTTCTGTTTGCGGTTTTCTTCCGGGAAAAGAAAGCAGTGGAAAAGATGCATACGGAAAGTCTTGCCATGGGGATTTCCGAAGCAGACATGGATGCAAGTGATGAGGGCGGAAAGGAAAAAGAAACAGATGCAGTTGTGCGCAGGTCACTTCTTGGTATTCTGCTTTGCGTATTTTTCTACTTCATGGCATCCAATGCAGTTACCTCTGCCTTCAGCAAATATGCCAGTCAGGTATGGGGAGCAGGCGGCGGAAGCTTTGCCAATTTCCAGCTTGTCGCGACAATGGTAACTTTGATCTCTTATATGCCTATGGCAAATATTTCCTGCAGGATTGGCAGAAAACTGACTACCTATATCGGAATCGGACTGATGTGCTTTGGAGGTTTCTGTATTTTTATGACACCGGGGTATAGTCCACTCATCTATGTATTTGTTTCTATATCAGGTGTTGGTATGGGAACTGTTGCAACCACGATCTATCCGATGATCATGGAGGTTGCCAGTGAAAAAACGACCGGACGTTATACCGGATACTATTATACAGCCAGTATGTCAGCGCAGATCATCACGCCGATCCTTTCCGGAGCGGTCATGGAATTTATCGGCTATCGTTATCTGTATCTGTATGCGATCGTCTGTGCACTGCTTGCAGCATTGCCGCTTGTAATGGTACAGAAGGGCAATACCATTTTATTAAAAGATCTGGATCTGGATCATCCTACGGGAGAATTATTAGGGGCAGGTAACTAATAATTCTCCCGGGATTTTGACACCGATATTTGTTTTCGTATTATCGCACAAACAGATATCCCGTATAAGCGATATATAAAAGGATACATACCGCGCCTTCCCATCTGCACATGGACTTTTTGCTGCGGGCAAAGATATACAGCAGAATGGCACTGAGCAGAAGTAAAATGCAGTCGATCACGGATTCGGACAGGACGGCAAGTGGCGTGATCGCAGCAGAAATACCCAGGATAAACAGAATATTGAAAATATTCGATCCGATCGCATTGCCGAGCGCAAGACCGCTGTCTCCCTTTCTGGTAGCGACAATAGAAGTAACAAGCTCAGGAAGGGAAGTACCGACCGCAATGATCGTCAGGCCGATAAAGTTCTGGCTGACACCGAAGCTTTCCGCAATAATACAGGCATTATCGACGACAAGATTTCCTCCTGCGATAACTGCGATCAGACCACCGGCGATATACAGAAGACTTTTTGGCAGGGACAACACCTTGCCATTTTCTTCGTCCTGTCTGTTTTTCAGGGCAGATATGACCATAGAGATCAGATACGCTGTCATACCGATCAGAAGAAGGATCCCTTCCAGACGGCTGAGTACTCCGTTTGCAAGCATGATGCACAAAATAAAAGTGATTAGGATATTGAGTGGAAGATCACGTTTTAAAATGTCCTTGTTGGTGGAGAAGGCTGCCATAAAGGCGCATATGCCGACCACGACAAGCCCATTAAAAATGTTGGATCCGATGACATTACTGAGAGCGATCTCATTGCTTCCGCTCAGTGCAGCACTCATGCTGACAGAGGCTTCCGGAGCACTGGTTCCCATGGCAACGATCGTCAGTCCGATGATCACGCTTGGGACACGTAGAAGCCGGGCGAGGGAAGAACTGCCATCCACGAAGAAATCCGCTCCCTTGATCAGGAGCACAAAACCTACAACTAACCATACATATTCCATAATTTGGTCCTTTCCGCGATAAAAGCATAAAAAACGAGACCTTTATCGCATACAAAATAGTCGATAAAAGTCTCGTTACTTACCCACAATAACCGGCCTTACGGCGTGATGACGATCATTATGACATCAGCAGATGCAAACTACTCCCTTTTATAGTAAGTATACTATGGCAGAAGCAGCAGGATGTCAATCACTAACCGGTTAAGAACCGGTAAAGATGTGGCATGTGCAATTTTATTTGTTATCAGGTAACATTTTATCGGTAACCAGGGATAATCCCTTTCCGATCAAAATACATGCAACTGCCAATGCTACTGTAATTCCTGCACAAAGTAATACACCTGTTAATCCTGTTCCCATTTTTAATAATCTCCTTTATTTTTGAATTTTACGGAATGCATATAGTTACTTTTCCGTACTGCATTCGCCATGTAAATCCAGAAAGACTGCTATTAATGACCTGCTTGCTGCGATTTATACGGCTCTGGATCGTTAAAAATAAAGGAGTTTGTTTTTCTGCCCATCCTGATCATGGATATATCGGATGATAAACTGGCGGCTGCACAGAAAGGCTGCTGCCAGATAAAAGAGCATGAGCGTCAGCAGGATGCAGAATGCGCAATAGCCTGCTGCTTCGTGACAGGTAAGATCGGCTTTTGTATTGGTAAGCCGTCTTGCTGTAGAACGGTTTAATACAACCGCATGACTTGCATAAAAGTTTTCTTCTGCGTTGATAAAATCAGGAATGATCCCCGTATCTTCCTCCAGAATACAGGGAACAGAGGTTGTCTGTGTGTAACCCAGATAGGGTATTTCATCCGCGGAAGGTATTTCCGGATTTTTGTCCAGAACAGAAAGAAGGAACAGAATAAGAAGAAGCAGGCAGGCAGTTCTGCTGCGCCTGTAAGATGCTTGTTTCATATTGCTTCCTCCTTTCCTGTAATTTATTCCTGCCTTATTATATGCTTCCGATTCTCCGATTTCAATATGAATCCAGTTAAGATTACAGAAGAGAAATCCCGGCCGCAATTGCGGATGGGAAATGATTGAAAATACAGATAGGACAAGTTACAATAAAGAGAGAGTAAGAATGGATACGGAGGTGCTTTATGAAGCAGAAACAGATACTTGCACTACTGCAGGATATGTCGCTGACAGAAAAGATCGGGCAGATGGTACAGATGGTCGGAATGCTCTATGATGCAAAGGAGCAGGGAATTATAACCGGTCCTATGATGGCAGATATGAAGGTAACGGAGGAAGATTTGAAGATGGCGGGCTCCAGTCTTCTTTTATATGGCGGGGAAAAGCTTGCCAGGATCCAGAAAAGCTATATGGAAAACCAGCCGCATCATATTCCGCAGATGTTTATGTATGATGTGATCCATGGTATGAAAACAATATTTCCGGTTCCGCTTGCACAGGGAGCGAGCTTTGATCCGGTGCTTGCAAGAGACTGTGCGTCTGTCGCAGCGAAAGAGGCAGCAGCCGGCGGAATCCATGTGGCATTTTCGCCGATGGTCGATCTGGTGCGTGATCCCAGATGGGGACGTGTGATGGAATCGACCGGGGAAGATCCGTATTTAAACGGACTGTTTGCGGAGGCTATGGTGCAGGGACTGCAGGGAGACGATATGAGCCGGGAAGGAAAGGTCTGCGCCTGTGTGAAGCATTTTGCAGGATACGGCGGTGCAACAGGCGGACGGGACTATAATACGGTAGAAGTATCTGAAAATTCCTTCCGCAATGAATATCTGCCTGCTTATGAAAAAGGGATCAAAGCAGGAGCCGGTATGGTGATGACATCGTTTAATACGGTAAACGGTGTTCCGGCGACGATCAATCAGTGGCTGATGAAAAAAGTGCTCCGGGAAGAAATGGGATTTGACGGGGTACTGATCTCAGATTTTGCGGCTATTTATGAAACGATCGCGCATGGCTGCTCGGAGGATGCCAAAGATGCGGCGCATAAAGCTGCACTTGCGGGTGTGGATATTGATATGATGACAGAGTGCTACAGAAGTGAGCTGATCAGACTGGTGGAAGACGGAACGATTCCGGAAGCACTGATCGATGAAAGTGTGCTCCGTATTCTGACACTGAAAAACAAGCTTGGACTGTTTGAAGACCCCTATAAAGGCATGGGAGCTGAAAAAGAAGCGCAAATGCAGTTGACAGAGGCACACAGAGCACTTGCCAGAAAGGCAGCAGCGCAGACCTTTGTACTTCTGAAAAACGAAGGTGGACTGCTTCCGCTGTCGACGGAAAAGAAGATTGCCTTTATCGGTCCTTATACAGACAGCAAGTGTCTGATCAGTACATGGGCGATCTCCGGAGATGTAAAGGATTGCGTGACGATCCGTGAGGCAGCGGAAGAAGTATTCGACAGCACAAAAACTACATATGTGCAGGGGAGTGCTTTTATGCCACAGGGCTATGTATTTGAGGGCTTTGATCAGGCAGGGAATGTGTTGCCTGTGGAATATACGGAAGCGGAAAGAACGCAGATGCTGCAGGAAGCGATAGAAGCAGCAAAGCAGGCAGAGATCGTTGTAATGCCGATCGGCGAATATTATCTGCAAAGCGGTGAGGCAACAAGCCGGGGAGATATCCGGATTCCGGAGCCGCAGCTCGTGCTTTTGCGGGAGGTTGCAAAAGTCAATGCCAATATTGTGGTCGTGCTGTTTAATGGAAGACCGCTTGACCTGCGTGAAGTAGAGGAAAACGCGAAAGCAGTGCTGGAAGTATGGCTTCCGGGAACAGAAGGCGGCCACGCCATTGTAGATGCATTGACAGGGAAAGTAAATCCATCCGGGAAACTGCCGATGAGTTTCCCTTACTGTGTAGGACAGATTCCTGTTTATTACAATCATTTGGCGACGGGAAGACCAAATGATCCACAGAAAAAAGAAAGATACCTGTCCAAATATCTGGATATTCCAAATGAACCATTATATCCGTTTGGGTATGGTCTTTCCTATACAGGGTTTACCATATCGGATGTCATACTTTCTTCAGACAGATTGACAGAGAACGGCGAGATAACAGCATCCGTATGCATACAAAATACAGGAGAGAGGGAAGGCAGTGATGTACTGCAGCTCTATATCCGTGATGTGACAGCTTCTGTTGCCCGCCCTGTGAAAGAACTGAAAGGAATAGAAAAAGTCAGCTTAAAGCCGGGCGAGAAGAAGGAGATCGGTTTCCGGATCACCGAAGAAATGCTCCGGTTTGTGCGTGCGGACGGAAGCTACGGAAGTGAACCGGGTAAATTCCGTGTATGGATCTCAGACAGCAGTGACAGTGGTGTGTATCAGGAGTTTATCTTGTAATATATTGCTGTCTTGTGTATAATAAATAAGACTGGCTGAGACAATGACAGAAAACGAACAGCAAGAAAAGGAGATCATAAATGAAAATAGCAGTTTTAGAGAGAAACAGTGTCGGAACAGATATTGATGTAACTTGTTTTGAAGATTTTGGAGAGGTTACTTATTATAGAAATACAGTAGCGGCAGATGCGGCTGAAAAGGTAAAGGATGTTGATATCATCATTGCCAATAAAGCACCAATGAATGAAGAGACGTTAAAAGATGCGCCGAATGTAAAGCTGATCTGTGAATTTGCGACCGGCTTTGACAATATTGATCTGGAATATTGTAAAAAGAGAAGAATTAAGGTTGCCAATGTGAAGGATTATTCCACTGCTGCAGTGGCACAGCATACATTTGCCCTGGCACTTTACTTATTAGAGCATCTGCCACATTATGATACCTATGTAAAGGACGGTTCTTATGGTGCGCAGGATCGGTTCAGCAATTTTGATCTGCCTTTCACAGAGCTTGCAGGCAAGACATGGGGAATTATCGGAATGGGTAATATCGGCAGAATGGTTGCCAAGATCGCAACAGCTTTCGGCTGTAAAGTTATTTTTCATTCTGTGACAGGAAAGAGCACCTGTACGGAATATGAGCAGGTATCCAAGGATGAGCTGCTTGCGCAGTCCGATATTTTATCCCTGCACTGCCCACTTTCTGACCTGACGAGAAACTTTATCGACAAAGAGGCACTCTCCAAGATGAAGAAAACCGCACTTCTGATCAATGTGGCAAGGGGCCCGGTTGTTAACAGTGCAGATCTGTATGACGCACTGGAAAGCGGAGAGATCGCAGCGGCTGGACTGGATGTGCTTGAAAAAGAGCCGATCGCAGCAAATAATCCGCTTGGAAAGATCCAGGACAGCAACAAGCTGATCATTACACCACATATGGCATGGGCATCTGTGGAGGCACGTGAAAGACTGGTCAACGAGGTTTATAAAAACATAGAAGCTTTCTTGAAAGGTGAAGACAGAAATATCATTATATAATGTGGTGAAAAGGGGCTTTTTGCTTGGTTTTCCTAACGTTGTATGGTATAATAATGTGAGATAAACCATAATGGAAAACGGCAAAATGCAATATGGGAACAGTGTGAAGAGATACTGTTGTAAGGAGTTACTATGGCAGATAAAGAATTAGATAAGAATCAGCAGGAAAAGGATATCGATATTGATGCGCTCTTTGCAAAGATGATGGCTGATAAGGCAGCCAGCGGAGAAGAGATCAAACAGGCTGAGGAAGAGCCTGAAAAAGCCGTACCGCAGCCGGAGGCTGAGAGATATGCCGTGGCAGAGAACAGTCAGAAAACAGAAGAGGAGCCTGCAGATGATATGGGTACAGAAGAGGCACCTGTAGAAACGGAACCCGCAGAAACCGTGGAATCTGCAGAGGCAGAAGATACAGATGAGGAAGAACAGCCGATACCGGAAGCAGACAGTGCTACAGACGCGGTGGAAGCAGAGTATGGCTCAGATATGGCAGAGGAAGCAGCTGCAGAAGAAAGTGGGCAGGAAGAATTTGTTCCGGTTGCAGACATTGGTACGAAAAAGAGATTTTTTACTTTTTCCCGCAGAATGTTACTTCTGGCACTTGTTCCGATGCTGGCGATCTGTATTATGATCACTATGTTCAGCACAAAGTCATTACAGTCCGGACTGGAAGAAGAGATAAAAAAATCTCTTCAGATCGTAGCAGCCTCTCTGGATGAAACATATAGCAATCTGTATGAAGGTGACTATAAGCAGGATCAGGTAGGACGTGTTACCAAAGGTGAAGTGCTGATCACCGGTGATAATAAACTGATTGATGCACTTAAGGAAAGAACCGGATTTGAAATGACGTTGTATTTTTACAACATGCGTCTGATCACAACCGTGAAGCGCGAAAAGGGCGGAAGATCTACCGGTACAAGACTGGATAAGGAAATTGCAGAACAGATTAATAAAGGTGAGTCTGTTTTTGTGGAAAACGCAGATATTGAAGGACATACCTATTATGCATATTATCAGCCGCTTTTAAATGCGGATGGTGCGGTAGCAGGTGCGATCGGAGTTGCAAAAGAGTCCGAAGATGTACAGGCCAATATCAAGGGGCAGACAACGAAGATCATTATTATGTCTGTGGTTCTGATGGGTGTTGTATCGATCATTATTGTGCTGCTTGCATCCAAAATGGTATCAGTCATGGAAGAGACAAGAAAGTTCTTAGGCCAGATCGTGAAGGGAGAGCTTTCTACTAATGTGAATAAGAAGATCACAAAGCGTAACGATGAGCTGGGAGATATTTACAATATTTCCATTCAGCTGCAGAATGCGTTGAGGCGTATTGTTTCAGATATTAAGAAATCTTCTTCAGACCTGATCACATCGGCAGATCAGCTGACCAATATGGCCATTAATACAAGAGGAACCGTGGACGTAGTTTACCAGTCGCTGGAGGAAATTACCAAGGGATCTGCAACGCAGGCAGACGAAACCGGTGTTGCAAAGCATAATGTGGATCGGATCGGTGAGCAGATCACATATATTACAGATGAGGTAGATTCGCTGACCAGACATGCAGAGCAGATGTCAGATGCAGAAAAGGCTTCAGAGGTGATCATCGGAGAATTAAATGCCTCCAATGAAGAAGCAAGTACTTCTGTGACAAAGATAGCAGAACAGATCAATACATTGAATGATTCGATCGCATCCATCCAGTCTGCGATCACAATGATCCAGAATATTGCAGATGAGACAGATCTTCTTTCCTTAAATGCAAGTATCGAAGCTGCCAGAGCTGGAGATGCAGGTCGTGGATTTGCGGTTGTTGCCCAGCAGATCAGCAAACTGGCTGAGCAGTCCAATACGACGGCAGAGGAAGTAGAAAAGATCATTGCTGAGATCATAACCGAATCTAACCGCATGGTTGAGGTAATGGAAGAAGTGAAGGTGAAGATGGATCAGCAGCAGCAAAAGCTGGATGAGACAATGGAGAAATCCAATGCAGTGGCTGTTGGTGTCAGCAACTCGCTTGATAATATTGAAAATATCCGTGGAAAGGTCAGTGTTCTAAGTGATTCGGGAGATGCCATTCAGGATGTGGTACATAATCTGGCATCTATTTCCGAGCAGAATGAAGCTTCTACAACGAGTACAATGAACTCCGCACATGGCATGAGTGATACGATGAACAGCCTCGAGGTTTCATCTGAAAACCTTCGCCAGCTCGCCGGTAAACTCGACGAAGCCCTCGCGATCTTCAAGATGTAACAAACTGAGAGGAAAAAGAAAAAAGGGAACATTCCGAGCAAGCCTGCTTGCAGAGGAAAGTTCCCTTTTTTCTTTTTATGGCGAAGCCATACATGAGCAAAATGAGCTACGAAGTAGCGG
>HF995244.1:47589-83265 GCA_000432915.1 Firmicutes bacterium CAG:194 | reverse complement strand
TCACCGGAGTAAACTTTGTCAAGCTCTGCTCTCTTGTTTGCATGCATCTGCAGGATACGTCCAACACGTTCCTTTTTATCTTTTGTCGCGTTCAGTACATAAGATCCAGCATTCATTGTACCGGAATATACACGGAAGAATGCAAGCTTACCAACGAATGGGTCAGCCATGATCTTGAATGCAAGAGCTGAGAAAGGTTCTTCATCAGAAGAATGTCTTACGATCTCATTACCCTCTAAGTCAACACCCTTGATAGGTGGGATATCTGTAGGTGCAGGCATATACTCCAGAATAGCATCCAGAAGCTTCTGTACACCTTTGTTACGATATGCGGAACCACAGCAAACCGGAATAGCTGTACATTCACATGTAGCTTTACGAAGAACTTTCTTTAAATCTTCAACAGCCGGTTCTTCACCTTCCAGATACTGCATCATCAGATCATCATCCAGCTCGCAGATCTTTTCGATCAGTTCGCTACGATATAATTCTGCATCATCCTTCATATCGTCCGGGATATCAGTGATGGAAATATCATCACCCTTATCGTCATTGTAAATATATGCTTTCATCTCGAACAGATCGATAATTCCCTTGAAATCATCTTCTTTACCGATTGGTAACTGAAGAACGATCGCATTCTTACCTAATCTTGTTCTGATCTGCTCTACTGCACCGTAGAAGTTTGCACCCAGGATGTCCATTTTGTTAATGAAAGCCATTCTAGGTACGTTGTATGTGTCAGCCTGACGCCATACATTTTCTGACTGAGGCTCTACACCACCCTTTGCACAGAATACGCCGACAGCGCCATCCAGTACACGAAGGGAACGCTCAACCTCAACTGTAAAGTCAACGTGTCCAGGAGTATCAATGATATTGATACGATGCTCTAAAGCACCCGGTTTCGGCTTACAGTTTTCCTCTAATGTCCAGTGACATGTAGTAGCGGCTGATGTGATTGTAATACCTCTTTCCTGCTCCTGTTCCATCCAGTCCATGGTAGCAGTACCTTCATGGGTATCACCAATCTTGTAGTTAACACCAGTATAATAAAGGATACGCTCTGTTAATGTTGTTTTACCAGCATCGATATGAGCCATAATACCTATATTTCTGGTTCTCTCTAATGGATATTCTCTTCCAGCCAAGGTATTTCCTCCTTTTAGAATCTGTAGTGAGCAAATGCTTTATTAGCCTCTGCCATTTTATGCATGTCTTCTTTTCTCTTAACAGCTGCGCCAGTGTTGTTAGCAGCATCTAAGATCTCGTTAGCCAGTCTGTCTTCCATAGTCTTCTCTGATCTCTTACGTGAGAACATTGTAAGCCAACGGAGACCTAAAGCCTGACGTCTGTCAGGACGTACTTCGATAGGTACCTGATAAGTAGCACCACCAATACGTCTTGCTTTTACTTCCAGAGAAGGCATGATGTTGTTCATAGCCTCTTCGAAAGTTTCAAGAGCCGGTTTACCGGATTTCTCTTCTACTTTAGCAAATGCTCCGTAAACAATCTTCTGTGCTACACCTTTCTTACCGTCTAACATGATGTTATTGATAAGCTTTGTAACCACTTTGCTGTTGTACATAGGATCTGCTAATACGTCTCTTTTCTGAATATGTCCTTTACGTGGCACGGTTCTTCCCTCCTTAATTATTATTAACTAAATCATAGGTACTCACATATAACCACTAATGTGTACGTGCGGTATTGTCTATGCACACAATGTGTGATAATCGAATCCCAACACTAAATTAGTCTGTAACCTGTGGTACATTTGAAACCAAGCCGGATTATTTAGCCTGTTTTGGTCTCTTAGCGCCGTATTTGGAACGGGCCTGCTTTCTGTTAGCAACTCCTGCTGTATCCAAAGTACCTCTGATTACGTGATAACGTGTACCAGGAAGGTCCTTTACTCTACCACCTCTTACTAAAACAACGCTATGCTCCTGTAAGTTGTGGCCTTCACCCGGAATATAAGATGTAACTTCGATTCCGTTTGAAAGACGAACTCTGGCGATCTTTCTAAGAGCTGAGTTAGGTTTCTTAGGAGTAGCAGTCTTAACAGCTGTACAAACACCACGCTTCTGTGGTGAAGAAACATCAGTAGCTTTCTTGTGAAGGGAGTTGTATCCTTTCTGAAGAGCAGGTGCTGTTGATTTCTTTACAGATGTCTGACGTCCTTTTCTTACTAACTGGTTAAATGTTGGCATTCTTTTTCACCTCATTTCTTGTAGTTTGATTTTCTATGCGCACAAAAATAGATGCAATTTCATGCACACTCGTTTAGTATAGGTTCTCATTTTCCCTTTGTCAAGTAGTATTCCCACTTTTTTCTTTCTTATCGGGCAAAGAATGTGCGACAGCACATTCTCGCGCCAGGCGCGGTCGCCTGCGACATATTTCTTATCCGCGCGAGTGCGCATCTATGCAAGCTCGCTTGCTTTTGCTGTATAGGAGATTTCAAAGGAATTTCCTATGCAGTAAGAAACAGGGCTTTCCGGTCATTTCCCGGAAAGCCCTGTCAAATTCTGCTTTATTCTGTTACATTTTCTGTTGTTTCTTCTGTTTTGGCAGCTTCTGTATCTTCTACCTGCTCTGCAACATCTTCCGCAACATCATCGAAACTTACTTCATCATCAAAGGAAATCTCGTCCTCCGGATCCTTATCTGTACTTAAGACTACATTTCTGTATCTCTTCATACCGGTTCCTGCCGGGATCAGCTTACCGATGATTACGTTTTCTTTCAGACCGATCAGCGGATCAACCTTACCCTTGATAGCTGCTTCTGTCAGAACCTTTGTTGTTTCCTGGAAGGAAGCGGCTGACAGGAAGGAGTTTGTAGCGAGGGCTGCCTTTGTGATACCAAGCATTACCTGATTGCCTTCTGCCGGCTGTTTACCCTGTGCGATCAGTTCTTCATTCATATCTTCGAAGTCAAGTACATCAACTAAGATACCCGGTAAGAAATCGGAATCTCCGTTGTTCTCGATGCGGATCTTCTTCAGCATCTGACGTACGATCACTTCGATATGCTTATCTGCGATATCAACACCCTGCAGACGGTATACACGCTGTACTTCACGGATCATGTAATCCTGTACTGCACGGATACCCTTGATCTTTAACAGATCATGCGGGTTAACACTACCTTCTGTCAGTTCATCACCGGCTTCGAGTTTTGTACCGTCTAAGATCTTGATACGTGATCCGTAAGGGATCAGATATGTCTTGCTTTCGCCTGTTTCTTCATTTGTAACAATGATCTCACGTTTCTTCTTTGTATCCTTGATCGTAGCAATTCCGCCGAACTCAGCAATGATCGCAAGTCCCTTTGGCTTTCTCGCTTCAAAAAGCTCTTCGACACGAGGAAGACCCTGTGTGATATCATCACCGGCTACACCACCTGTATGGAAGGTACGCATTGTAAGCTGTGTACCAGGTTCACCGATTGACTGGGCGGCGATAATACCTACTGCTTCACCGACCTGTACGGCTTCACCTGTTGCCATGTTGGCACCGTAACACTTAGAGCAGATACCGTTGTGGCAGCGGCAGCCAAGGATCGTACGGATCTTGACCTGCTCGATCGGATTACCATCTTTATCTACACCGACGCTCATGATCTTGCTTGCTCTGCTTGGTGTGATCATATGGTTTGCCTTTACGATCAGATTACCGTCTTTATCTTTGATATCTTCGCAGGAGAAACGTCCTGTAATACGGTCTTTCAGACCTTCGATCGTTTCTTTTCCATCCATGAATGCTTTTACATACATACCTGGGATTTCGCTGCGGTTTTCACTACAATCTGTTTCACGGATGATCAGTTCCTGTGAAACGTCAACCATACGTCTTGTCAGGTATCCGGAATCGGCTGTACGAAGCGCTGTATCGGACAGACCCTTACGGGCACCATGCGCTGACATGAAGTATTCCAGTACGTCAAGACCTTCACGGAAGTTTGACTTGATAGGCAATTCGATCGTTCGACCGGTTGTATCTGCCATCAGTCCACGCATACCTGCAAGCTGTTTGATCTGCTGGTTGGAACCACGGGCACCTGAGTCAGCCATCATGAAGATGTTATTGTACTGATCCAGACCCTTCAGAAGAACATCTGTCAGTTCCTTATCTGTCTCGTTCCATGTTTCAACAACAGCTCTGTATCTTTCTTCTTCTGTAATAAGACCACGGTTGAAGTTCTTTGTGATCAGGTCAACTGTCTTCTGGGCTGCTTCCAGCATTTCCGGTTTCTTAGCAGGCACTGTCATATCGGAAATGGATACAGTCATAGCTGCTCTTGTGGAGTACTTGTAACCCATTGCCTTAATATCATCCAGCACTTCTGCTGTCTTTGTTGCACCGTGTGTATTGATAACTTTTTCCAGAATCTGCTTCAGACCCTTTTTGCCGACATGGAAATCGATCTCAAGTGCCAACGCGTTATCCGGATTGCTTCTGTCTACAAATCCAAGATCCTGCGGGATGATCTCATTTAAGAGGAACCTTCCCATTGTGGACTCTACATTGCCTGTCACTGTGCTTCCGTCAGGCATCTGCTTGTGCACACGGACCTTGATACGGCTGTGCAGTGTGATGATCTGGTTTTCATATGCCAGAATTGCTTCATTCACACTCTTGAAGAATTTGCCTTCTCCCTTTGCACCCGGTCTTTCCTGTGTCAAGTAGTAAATACCAAGTACCATATCCTGTGAAGGAACGGCTACAGGGCCACCATCGGATGGCTTTAACAGGTTGTTTGGTGATAACAGGAGGAATCGGCATTCTGCCTGTGCTTCCACGGAAAGCGGAAGATGGACAGCCATCTGGTCACCGTCGAAATCGGCGTTGTATGCGGTACATACAAGTGGATGCAGCTTAATAGCCTTACCTTCTACCAGAATTGGCTCAAATGCCTGAATACCAAGTCTGTGCAGTGTAGGAGCACGGTTTAACATAACCGGATGCTCTTTAATGACTTCTTCGAGCACATCCCAAACCTGTGTATCTAACTTTTCAACTAATTTCTTTGCATTTTTGATATTCTGTGAAATGCCTCTTGAAACAAGCTCTTTCATAACAAAAGGCTTAAACAATTCAATCGCCATTTCTTTTGGCAGACCACACTGATAAATCTTCAGCTCCGGTCCTACAACGATAACGGAACGTCCTGAGTAGTCAACACGCTTACCTAACAGGTTCTGACGGAAACGACCGCCCTTACCTTTCAGCATATCGGACAAAGATTTCAGTGCTCTGTTACCAGGGCCTGTTACCGGACGACCTCTACGGCCGTTATCGATCAGAGCGTCTACAGCTTCCTGCAGCATTCTCTTTTCATTTCGAACGATAATATCCGGTGCGCCAAGCTCGATCAGTCTCTTCAGACGGTTGTTTCTGTTGATGATACGACGATACAGATCGTTCAGATCCGATGTCGCAAAACGTCCACCATCGAGCTGTACCATTGGTCTTAAATCCGGTGGGATAACCGGGATTGCATCCATGATCATCCATTCCGGTCTGTTGCCCGATTCACGGAAAGCTTCTACAACTTCCAGTCTCTTGATGATTCTGGCACGTTTCTGTCCGTTGGCATCCTTCAGCTCTGTTTTCAGCTCTACGGAATCCTTTTCCAGATCGATCGCTTCCAGAAGCTCTTTGACTGCCTCAGCACCCATGCCTGCACGGAATGCATTTGCGCCGTATTTATCTTTGGCATCCTGACATTCCTTTTCTGACAGGATCTGTTTGTATTCCAGATCTGTCTGACCTGCATCCAGTACGATATAAGATGCAAAATATAATACCTTTTCCAGTACACGAGGAGAAAGGTCTAATAAAAGACCCATTCTGCTCGGGATTCCCTTGAAATACCAGATATGGGAAACCGGTGCTGCCAGTTCGATATGTCCCATACGCTCTCTGCGGACGCTTGACTTTGTAACCTCAACGCCACAACGATCGCAGACAACACCTTTATATCTGATTTTTTTGTATTTACCACAATGACATTCCCAGTCCTTGCTTGGTCCGAAAATTCTTTCACAGAACAGACCGTCACGTTCCGGCTTTAATGTTCTGTAGTTGATCGTTTCCGGCTTCAGGACTTCTCCTCTGGACCATTCTCTGATCTTATCCGGTGATGCCAATCCAATTTTGATCGCATCAAATGTCACTGGTTCGTACGTTTCGTTTTTTGTTTCTGACATTTATGGCACTCCTTCCAACTTACGTTTGTAGAATCCTTATTCGTCATATGAATCATCCAGACCGTCGCCGTCGAACGAAAAATCCTCTGCCTCGTCTGCTTCATCATCTACATTGATCAGTTCCTCGCTATCTTCATCAAATTCCTGTTTCTGATAGCCCATGCTTCCTAATGAATCCTCTTCATTATAGCTGCCTCTGTGTCCGCCTTCCATTTCAGCGCGCATGTCCGTATCGCCGTAATCGATGGTTTCCATAATGTCGATTTCATTCTGGTTTTCATCGAGTACTTTCACATCCAGACCAAGAGACTGTAATTCTTTCAAGAGTACCTTGAAGGATTCCGGAATACCCGGTTCAGGAATATTTTCACCCTTGATGATCGCTTCGTATGTCTTCACACGTCCGATCACATCATCGGATTTCACTGTCAGGATTTCCTGCAGTGTGTAAGATGCACCATAAGCTTCCAGTGCCCAAACTTCCATTTCACCGAAACGCTGTCCACCGAACTGTGCCTTACCACCGAGCGGCTGCTGTGTAACTAAGGAGTATGGTCCGGTTGAACGTGCATGGATCTTATCATCTACCAGATGATGGAGTTTCAGGTAATGCATGTGACCGATCGTTACCGGTGAATCGAAGAACTCACCTGTTCTACCGTCACGAAGTCTTACCTTACCGTCTCTGGAGATCGGAACACCCTTCCACAGCTTTCTGTGATCTCTGTTTTCATATAAGTAATCCAGAACTTCAGGCAGGAGCTCTTCGCCATGTTTTGCTTTGAACTCATCCCATTCCAGATTGACGTAATCATTTGCAAGCTCCAGCGTATCCATGATATCGCTTTCCTTTGCGCCATCGAATACAGGTGTTGCCACATTGAAACCAAGTGCTTTGGCTGCAAGAGAAAGATGGATCTCAAGCACCTGTCCGATATTCATACGGGAAGGCACACCAAGTGGATTTAATACGATATCCAGCGGGCGTCCGTTTGGCAGGTATGGCATATCCTCTACAGGAAGTACACGGGAAACAACACCCTTGTTACCATGACGACCGGCCATCTTATCACCGACTGAGATCTTTCTCTTCTGTGCAATGTAAATACGAACTGCCTGATTGACACCAGGGGATAATTCGTCACCGTTTTCTCTTGTGAATACCTTGGCATCTACAATAATACCATATTCACCATGCGGAACCTTCAGGGAAGTATCACGCACTTCACGTGCCTTTTCACCAAAGATCGCACGAAGCAGTCTTTCTTCTGCTGTCAGTTCAGTCTCACCCTTTGGTGTTACCTTACCAACTAAGATATCACCGGCGCGGACTTCTGCACCAATACGGATGATACCACGGTCATCCAGATCCTTCAGTGCATCATCACCGACACCCGGAACGTCTCTTGTGATCTCTTCCGGTCCGAGCTTTGTATCTCTGGCTTCTGCTTCATATTCTTCAATATGGATAGATGTATAAACATCTTCCTGTACTAATCTTTCACTTAATAATACAGCATCCTCGTAGTTATAACCTTCCCATGTCATAAAGCCGATCAGCGGGTTCTTACCAAGCGCGAGTTCACCGCCGTCTGTAGAAGGGCCGTCTGCGATCACTTCGCCGGCTTCTACATGATCGCCCTTAAATACGATCGGTTTCTGGTTATAGCAGTTGGACTGGTTACTTCTGGAGAATTTTGTTAAATGATATTCGTCCTTTTCGCCATCATCATATGTCATTCTGATCAGCTTGGAAGATACATAATCAATTGTACCTGCTTTCTTTGCCACAACACAAACGCCCGAGTCGACTGCTGTCTTAGGCTCCATACCTGTACCAACCACAGGAGCCTCTGTAAATAACAGCGGAACTGCCTGACGCTGCATGTTGGATCCCATCAGCGCACGGTTTGCATCATCATTCTGCAGGAACGGGATCAACGCCGTTGCAACGGAAAAGATCATCTTTGGAGATACGTCCATGTAATCGATCATGGCACGAGGATATTCCTGCGTCTCCTCACGATAACGGCCGGAAATGGATGTTTTCTTGAAATATCCGTTTTCATCAAGCGGCTCACTCGCCTGTGCTACATGGTAATTATCTTCTTCATCTGCTGTCATGTATACAACTTCATCTGTAACACGCGGATTCTGCGGATCAGACTTATCAACCTTACGATAAGGAGCTTCCACGAAACCATATTCGTTGATTCTTGCATAAGATGCAAGAGAGTTGATCAGACCGATGTTAGGACCTTCAGGTGTCTCGATCGGGCACATTCTTCCGTAGTGGGAGTAATGTACATCTCGAACCTCGAAACCTGCACGATCTCTGGAAAGACCACCAGGACCAAGTGCGGAAAGACGTCTCTTGTGGGTCAGCTCACCAAGTGGGTTATTCTGATCCATGAACTGTGACAGCTGGGATGATCCGAAGAATTCTTTCACCGCTGCCTGTACCGGCTTGATATTGATCAGTGCCTGTGCAGTCACTTCTTCTGTATCGTGTGTTGTCATTCTTTCACGGACAACACGCTCCAGTCTTGTCAGACCTACACGATACTGGTTCTGCAGCAGTTCACCTACCGCACGGATACGTCTGTTACCGAGGTGATCGATATCATCATCGTTACCCAGACCGTATTCCAGATGCATATTATAGTTAATGGAAGCTAAAATATCTTCCTTTGTGATATGTTTTGGAATCAGTTCTGATACATTTTTTGAAATAGCATCTGCTAATTCTTCCGGCTTATCAGAGTACTCCTGCAGGATCTGCTGCAGAACAGGGAAATATACCAGTTCTGTAATACCAAGCTCTTTTGGATTGCAGTCCACAAAGCTTGTCAGATCTACCATCATATTGGAAAGGACCTTGACTTCTCTCTCTTCTGTCTGGATCCACACATACGGAACAGCAGCATTCTGGATCTCATCAGCCAGCTCTGCACTGACTTCATCACCGGCACTTGCAATGATCTCCCCTGTGAAAGGATTGGTAACATCCTGTGACAGAGTAGCATGTCTGATACGGTTTTTCAGCGCAAGCTTTTTGTTGAATTTATAACGTCCAACCTTTGCAAGGTCATAACGTCTCGGATCAAAGAACATAGCTGTAATAAGGCTTTCAGCACTTTCTACGCTGAGAGGTTCACCCGGACGGATCTTACGATACAGTTCAAGCAGGCCTTCCTCATAGCTGCCTTCCGGATTTCTTTCTGTAATAGAAGGATCCTTTGTGAAGCTGGCAAGAATCTTTGGTTCCTCACCGAATAACTCCAGGATCTCTGTGTTAGTACCAATACCAAGCGCACGTAAAAATACGGTGATCGGCACTTTTCTTGTTCTATCTACACGAACGCTGAAAACATCATTGGAATCTGTTTCATACTCTAACCATGCACCACGGTTAGGAATTACGGTACAGGAATAAAGCTCCTTTCCGATCTTATCATGACCAATCGCATAATAAATACCCGGAGAACGAACTAACTGGCTGACAATAACACGTTCAGCACCGTTGATCACGAATGTACCTGTCTCTGTCATGAGCGGAAGATCGCCCATAAAGATGGAATGTTCTGTGATCTCTTCCTTTTCCTTGTTGTAAAGGCGTACTTTTACCTTTAAAGGTGCTGCATATGTTGCATCACGCTCTTTACACTTTTCAATAGAATACTTGACTTCGTCTTCACAGAGTTCAAAATCAACAAACTCCAGACTTAAGTGTCCACTGTAATCGGCAATCGGAGAAATATCTGCAAATACTTCTTTCAGGCCTTCATCCAGAAACCATTTGTAGGATTCCTTCTGAACCTCAATCAGGTTTGGCATATCCAAAACTTCTTTTTGCCGTGAGTAACTCATACGTATATGCTTGCCGGAAGCAATCGGACGTATTCTGTTCTTTTCCATTGACATTCACCTCGTTCATATTATTTGCCATGCTGCTTTTGGCTTTTCTCCCAGATATGGGCATAAAAATAGCCTACCGCACCATAATAGTGCACCATACATTCTACTACAACGTGTTTTTATAGTCAACAAAAACTTTTCTCAAATTTAAAAAGCCCCGGACATAATGTCCGGGGTCTGTCTTTTACGCTTTGATTATTTAAGAGTAACCTTTGCGCCTTCAGCTTCAAGTTTAGCCTTGATATCATCAGCTTCTTCTTTGGAAGCAGCTTCTTTGATCACCTTAGGAGCGCCATCAACTACGTCTTTAGCTTCCTTTAAGCCAAGTCCTGTAGCTTCACGAACAACCTTGATAACCTTAACCTTGTTAGGACCAACTTCTGTCAGCTCTACGTCGAACTCTGTCTTTTCTTCTTCAGCTGCTGCGCCAGCACCTGCTGCTGCAACTACAACGCCTGCTGCTGCAGATACGCCGAATTCTTCTTCACAAGCTTTTACTAAATCATTTAATTCTAAAACTGTTAACTCTTTGATAGCATCAATAAGTTCTGCTGTTGTTAATTTTGCCATTTTAATATCCTCCATTTTTAATAGTTTGTTTTCGTTTTCTTATTCAGCCGGTGTTTCAGCTGTTTCTTCAGCCGGAGCCTCTGCTGCTTCTGCAGGAGCTTCTGCTACTTCGCCGCCTTTTTCAGCGATCTGCTTAATAACACGGGCAAAGTTTGTAATAGGTGACTGCATGCTTCCCAGTAATTTGGAAAGGAGTTCCTCTCTGCTTGGAATTGTTGCGATGTTTGCAATACCTGCTGCATCGTAAGCAATACCTTCAACTACACCACCCTTGATCTCAAGTTTGTCAGCTTCCTTGGCGAATTTACCAAGTACACGTGCAGGTGCTGTTGCATCTGTAGTAGAGATAGCTGCTGCGCTAGGTCCTTCCAGATATGGAGCAAGAGCTTCAAACTGTGTTCCCTTGAATGCAAAGTTCATCATTGTGTTCTTGTAAACTTTGTATGTTACGCCGTTTTCACGACACAGCTTACGAAGTTTTGTATCCTGTTCTACTGTAAGACCACGATAGTCAACAAGAACAACTGACTGTGCATCTTTGATGTTTTCTGAAATTTCAGCTACAATCGGCTGCTTTAATTCTACTTTAGCCATTTTTTTACCTCCTTTTAGATTTGCTGTCGTCTGGAGTCATAGCCTTTTAAACGAGTTGCGTGATACGCTATAAAAAGCCTCCCGAAAACGGAAGGCTGACATTCAAACTAACTATTGAATCTTTCCCTCGGCAGGCGATACACTTACGCTCATCGAGCACCTGCTGTCTTCGGCATGATCTAAAACGACCTTGTATAAGATATCATGTTATGAGAGCCTTGTCAAGCGAATTATGAAATTAATAGCTGCTAATATAACCTTCCGCATCGATCGTGATATTTTCCGACAAGCTCTGCAGATAATTAATGACCCGTTCTCCTTCTGCGCCGTCCAACGCATTTGTACTGCAGTCCTTCTGCAGCGCCGGAATCATCTGAATGTTTTCCAGCGTGTCTCCCTGCACCGTCACTTTCAGAAGTGCTGTATCCACCTCTTTGGAATTGAACCAGAAATTACCGAGGCTGTAGATTACCGGCGTATCTCCCATATAATCTATCCCCTGCAGGCAGTGCGGATGGCATCCGACGATCAGATCTGCGCCTGCCTCCGCGATCAGTTTTGCCTGATAGGGCTGCGCCCAGTCAAGTTCGTCTGTGTTTTCCGTTCCCCAGTGTATGTATACAGTCAGGAAATCGCATTGCTGTTTTGTCTGTTTTATCTGTTCCAGCAGGCGGTTTAATTCCATTTCATTAAAACACCGGAATACGCCCGGACTGTCTTCGGTCGCGCCCTTCGTATCCGGATTTTCCAGTCGTTCAATCTGGGTAGCTGCTAAAATACCGATTTTTGTTCCATTTACATCAAAATATACAGGCGCCATTGCCTCTTCCAGATTTCTGCCGGCCCCCACGCGCGCAATTCCTTCCCCGTCCAGTGTATCCAGGCTGTCAAGAAGCGCATCCTGTCCATAATCATACGCATGATTATTGGCAAGGGAAACAATATCCACTCCCATCTGCGAAAGCAGCTTCACATTTCCGGGCTTACTGCAAAAAGTAAATGTTTTTCCTTCAACCGGCTGTCCGCGGTCTGAATATGGGAATTCATTATTGATCATACAAATATCCGCATCACGCATTTCTGCAAGAAGCGATGCGCCGATACAACTTTCTATATTACCGCCGCGGGCAGAAAGTGCATACATATTGGCATATGCATCATGAAAGCAGATATCTCCCGCAAAAGTCATAACAGCTTTCCCTTTTTTCTCTGCCGGATCAGTCTTTTGTTCTTCCTGCGGATTCTGTTCCTTCTGATCTGTTTCAATTTCCGGAAGAGAGGCATCTTCACGATCCTCTCCTCCTGCATTGTCATCCTGTACACTCCCTATCTGCACACCAGCACCTGCATGCATCTGTGTTTCCGCATCTGTTTGTGCATTTATTTCCGCGATCTGCTCTGCCTGCATCTGTTCCTGCCAGGCTATATTTTCCTTCTTTTTATGTTGCAACACGGTCACCAGTACTACCGTTCCGACAAGCAAGGTCAGAATAAGTGCTATCGTGAACCATACTAATTTTCGTTTCCAGTTTTTCTTCATCTGATTTATTCCCCATAAAAAAGAATGTGCCTTGGCACATTCTTGCGCCTGCGGCGATCGCTTTTCTATAACCTGCTACGCAGGTTATTGCGCCGTACATTTGCTCTGCAAATGTACGACAATGCTTGCGACATCTACATTGTACGCCGCAGTGCGCATCTTTGCAAGCTTGCCTGCTTTTACTGCATAGGGGATCCCCTAAAATTTTCTATGCATCAAAAAGAAGGCGACCGGTATGACCGATCGCCTCAATTGATCTCTAACTATACGAATTAGAATTTAGCTACGCTGACCTTTACACCAGGTCCCATTGTAGGAGCAAGTGTAATGCTTCTTAAATACTGACCCTTTAATGTGCTTGGTTTTGCCTTTACGATAGCATCCATCAGTGCATCGAAGTTCTGCTGAAGCTGTTCCTCTGTGAAAGAAGCCTTTCCAACCGGAACATGGATAATGTTGGACTTATCTAATCTGTACTCAATCTTACCGGCTTTGATATCTTTAACAGCCTTTGTAACATCCATTGTTACTGTACCGGCCTTCGGGTTTGGCATTAAACCTTTCGGTCCTAAAACCTTACCAAGACGACCAACAACGCCCATCATGTCAGGTGTTGCAACAACAACATCAAAGTCTAACCATCCATCATTCTGGATCTTAGGGATCAGCTCATCGCCGCCGACAAAATCTGCACCGGCTGCTTCAGCTTCTGTAAGCTTATCACCTTTCGCGAATACTAAAACCTTTACTTCTTTACCTGTTCCGTTCGGAAGAACAACTGCGCCACGGATCTGCTGATCTGCATGACGTCCGTCACATCCTGTTCTGATGTGAACTTCGATTGTTTCATCAAATTTAGCAACTGCCGACTTCTTTGCTAACGCAATAGCTTCTGCAGGCTCAAACTGTGTAGCGCGATCGAATGCTTTCGCAGCATCGCTATATTTCTTACCATGTTTCATTTCGTTTACCTCCTAGTGGTAGTGGCGGAACTAATTCCTCCCACTTTTGTGTTAAATCTGTAAAAGTCTTATTCTTCTACAGCGATTCCCATACTTCTTGCTGTACCAGCGATCATGCTCATAGCAGCCTCAAGGCTTGCTGCATTCAGATCAGGCATCTTTGTCTCAGCGATCTTCTGCAGATCAGCTTTGGAGATTGTTGCAACCTTTGTCTTGTTAGGTGTTGCAGAACCGGATTTGATTTTGCATGCTTTCTTTAAAAGAACCGGTGCAGGTGGAGTTTTTGTTACGAAACTGAAACTTCTGTCTGCATAAACTGTGATAACTACAGGAATGATCATATCACCCTGATCAGCTGTCTTTGCGTTGAACTGTTTTGTAAATTCAACGATGTTTACACCATGCTGTCCAAGTGCAGGACCAACTGGTGGTGCTGGTGTAGCTTTACCAGCAGGGATCTGTAACTTAATGTATCCTTCTACTTTCTTTGCCATTTTGGCACCTCCTAATAAATTGTGGTAGTGGCGGGCTTCTGCCCTCCCACAGTCCAAGTATGAACCTTCTTATATAAGTAGGACTTCATCCTATGAACATCTTGTTCTGTCTGTGCAAGATTATGCCATCTTGCGGATTTCCGCAAAACTGATCTCAACCGGTGTTTCGCGGCCGAACAGTTCTACATTGATCGTTGCAGTCTGTTTGTTGTAATCCATTCTCTGAACCATACCAACCGTATCCTTCCAGACACCTGCAACAACAGCGATCGTATCTCCTTCTTCGAAGTCAACCGATACATTCTCTGTTTTGATTCCGAGCGGTTTCATTTCCGCTTCGGATAACGGAACCGGTTTGCTTCCCGGACCCACGAATCCTGTTACACCACGTGTGTTGCGGACTACATACCAGGTATCATCGTTCATGACCATATTGATCAGCACATAGCCTGGGAACATCTTTTTCTGAACAGTCTTTTTGGCACCGTTCTTCACTTCCACAACATCCTGAAGCGGAACCCTGACTTCCAGAATTTCCTCTTCCAGATGGCGATTTTCGATTGTTTTTTCAATATTGGCTTTTACTTTGTTTTCATAGCCTGAGTAGGTATGCACTACATACCAGTTTGCGTCTGCCATATGTTTTTCCTCACTCTACATTGTTATTAAGTTAACCGCATACTGCATAACTGTGTCGAGCAGTGCGATGATCACTCCTAAAACAATAGAAATTGCAGTAACAGCTACCGCCTGTTTTCCGAGTGTTGTTTTGTCGGGCCAGATGATCTTCTGGAATTCAGCTTTCAGCCCCTTGAAAAAACCAACCTTTTCGTTACTACTTTCTCCCATAACTTTGACTCCTGTTCTTAAAAAACGGATTATTTTGTTTCTTTGTGTAAAGTATGAGTCTTGCAGAATCTACAATATTTCTTTGTTTCCATTCTGTCAGGATGATTCTTTTTATCCTTTGTCATGTTGTAGTTACGGTTCTTGCACTCTGTACAAGCCAATGTGATTTTTGTACGCATTCTTTTCTCCTTCTCGCCGCCCGCATGCTTTACTTCTGTGCGACCTTTTCCTGTTTGACATCTGCGCACGCGTCAGAGGACAGATGTACGAGACTGTCCACACCCGGTTTATGCTTGTCTTGCCACCATCTGGTAGAGCCTGGAAACCGGCTGCCCGCAGAAATCTGCCGGACAGGTTCATTTTTTACAGCAAAAAAAAAGACCTAAAAGTCATCTCGCCTGTTTAATATAGCACAGTTGTGTCCGTGCGTCAATTCCTTTTCCCGTTTTTTTCCGCATCTGCGCAGTTTTTTTTGATTTTCTTTACCGATTTTTCCGCAGAAACGATTGCATTTTGCTTATTGCAATGCTATATTTACTATATATAAGTAGATTCTCATGCCAATGCAGAGGCTGACAAGGAGTGTCAACGCCGCATTTATGCAGATTCAAGGAAGAAAGGAGGGCTTCTGATGGCAATCGGATTCGATGCGCTTAATCAGGTTTACAATCACTACCTGACGGAATATGCGCCCAAGTCAAATACTGCACTTGATACGCGCAAGAAGAGTGATCTGCGCAGTATTTATAATTCCATTATCAAATTAAATAAAGAAGCGCCTCTCTGTATTCTGGATACAAGCGACGAAGCAAAGCAGTATGCGGTTTCTCTGAAAGAGCAGTCAAGGCTTTTCAGAAATGCCCTGATCTCTACCAAAGGAAGCAGTGAATCCGAACAGCTGCTCCGGCAGAAAGTTGCCTACTCTACAAAAGAAAGCATTGCAAGTGCCTCTTACGTTGGCAGTGAAAGCGGAGATCATGCGCCTTCCTTTACGCTTTCCGTAGAACGGCTGGCAAGCAGTCAGGTTAATTTCGGCAAAGCTGTTCCCGGCGACGCCAGAATTTCTCTTGCACCGGATACATACTCCTTTGATCTGTCCGTTTCCGATATGAACTACGAATTTCAGTTCCAGCTCAAAGAAGATGATACAAACCGTGAAGTCATGGAACGTCTCGGACGTCTTATCACAAAGTCCGACGTCGGTCTCAGTGCGGAGGTACTTCCCGATCATGAAGGAAATGTATTTTTAAAACTCTCCTCCGATGCAACCGGAAAACCGGACGGCAAAGAACTTCAATTTGAGATCAGTGATCATAACACAAGCAAAAAGGCCGGTATCGTATCCTACTTTGGTATGGATCAGGTATCGCAGACTCCCGAAAATGCTTTATTTGAGATCAATCATATTGAACATACCGCCTCTTCCAACACCTTTACCGTGGAAAAGGCCTACGAGATCACATTGCAGGGCACAAGTCCTGATCCTGATACCGTGACAGAGATCGGAATCAAAGATGATATGGAAAGTCTACGGGAAAATGTACATTCTCTTGCAGACAGTTATAACGAATATATCGGCAGGATCGCACAGCCGCAGACTGCACATACGAGAAGTTCCCAGCTCCTCAGTGAGTTTTCCCGGATCTCCCGGCATTACGCACAGGCGCTTTCTTCCATCGGTCTTTCTTTTACGGCAGATGGCACTCTGCAGGTAGATGATACACAGCTTTCCGATGCCGCCCAGGCAGATGCACAGACGAGCCTGAAACCTGTGCAGGATTTTGCAAACGCCATGCTCAGAAAAAGCAATCAGGTTTCATTAAATCCGATGGAATACGTTAATAAGACAATCGTAGCATACAAAAATCCGGGCAAGAATTACCCGTCACCGTATATCACCAGTGCCTATTCCGGTATGTTATTTAATAATTACTGTTAAAAACGGATGTACTTTTCAAAAGCACATCCGTTTCTTTTACTCTTCTTTCTCAAATTCCCGGTACAAAAATTCCAGATCCAGCATTTTATCATCTACATAATAATCCGCATTCGGTTTTCCCATATGCAGTTCATCGTATTGCACACCCCAGTCCTGCATCTGCTTTTCTGTCACAGGTTTCCAGTCGATACCGGTCACATAACCGCGGGCAGTAAAGAGTACGATGCGATTGCCCCAGTCGTGCAGCTTGTTGATGATACGGATCATTCTCTCATTCGGCATTGCCTGTCCGTAATCCAGATCCTCGCGCTTCATGGCGATCACACCGTCAATGTCAAACACAAACAGCTTACCGCCCTGACGGATCCGCATAAAATCGTCCACTCTGGCAAAATCCGCCTCTGTGTCCACATCATACATTTCCTTCATCACATAGCCTTTGATCTTCTTACCTGTCATGGAATGCAGCTCTGTCACATTGCGCGGTCTGAGCAGATCCACATTTCCGTTCTGATAATAAGTGTCAGGGAGCTGCTGCCGCGGCATATTATAGGCTTCGGGAATATCCTTTAAGATCGGATCAAGTGTTCCGTCTTCTCCCACATACCACATCTTATGCGGAACCACTTCGTTTTTCTTAATACTGCGGACAGCATCTACCGTCTCATCATTTAACATGATCTCGATCATGGCATCAATATCTGCCGGATCGCGGAACGGATAGGTCGGTCTGAGCTGGACGATGATATCCGGCACATAATCTTCTTTCTCTTTCAGGAAAGAAAGTGCATGGGCAAACACATCGATATCCAGCGCTGTATCCGTGGCATATTCTGCCGGACGGATAAACGGTGTTTCCGCACCGTATTCTCTTGCGATCTGTGCATATTCCTCACTGTCCGTAGAAACAATGATCCGGTTGATATATTTCGATGCCTTTGCATGTTCTATCGAATATGCCATCATCGGTTTTCCATTGATCTTTCTGATATTTTTATTCACAACACTCTTGGATCCGCTTCTTGCAGGGATCAGTGCAAGGATCTTTTTCTCTGCCATTTTCTTACCTCTCTATTTCCGCAGCGGCCATATCAAGCGCTGCTCTGATCACTTTATCCATATCATAGTATTTATATTGGCCAAGCCTTCCACCAAACAGAATATTTCCCTGTTCTTTGGCAAGCGCCGCATATTTCTGATACAACTGCCCGTTCTTTTCATCATTGACCGGATAATACGGCTCGTCCCCCCGCGTAAATGCTGCAGGATATTCTCTTGTGATGACCGTTCCTTCGCCTTTACCGAACTCAAAATGCTTATGCTCAATGATACGGGTATACGGGATCTTGCGCTCCGTATAGTTGACAACCGCATTGCCCTGGAAATTATCTTCATCCGGCAGATACTCACTTTCAAACCGCAGGGATCGATATTCCAGCTGTCCATAGCAATCGTCAAAAAACTCATCGATCATACCTGTATACAATACCTTTTCAAAGGTATCTTCCGTTTCTGCCAGAAATGCTTTGTACTCTGTTTCCAGTCTGACCGGAATGTCTGCCAGCAGTTTTTCCGCGATCTGTGTATAACCGCCTACCGGAATGCCCTGATACCGGTCATTAAAATAATTATTATCATAAGTATAACGCAGTGGCAGTCTTTTTATGATAAACGGAGGAAGCTCTTTGCAGTCACGCCCCCACTGCTTCTCCGTATAGCCCTTGACCAGCTTTTCATATACCGTCGTTCCGGCAAGAGAAATTGCCTGCTGTTCCAGATTCTGCGGATCGGTAACCCCGGCTTCCTTGATCTGCTCTGCGATCACCTGCTTTGCCTCTTTTGGCGTATTTACGCCGAACAGAGCATGAAAAGTATTCATATTAAACGGCAGATTATAAAGCTCGCCTTCATAAACCGCTACGGGCGAATTGATGTAATTGTTGAAATCTGCCAGCGCATTGACATAGTCCCACACTTCCCGGTCAGATGTATGGAAAATATGGGCACCATACTGATGCACCCGGATTCCATGCTGCTCTTTCGTATAAATATTGCCCGCAATATGGTCTCTTTTTTCTATTACCAGGCAGGATTTCCCCGCTTTTTTCATCTCACGGGCAAACACGCAGCCAAACAGCCCCGCGCCCACGATCAAATAATCATATTTCACAAGATTTCCTCCAGTATTTTTGTCCTGACTTCCCAGGTATGACCTGCCATTGCCAGTTCTCTTCCAGCTTTTGCGATCTTCTGCAGCTTTTCATCCATCTGCGGCTGCAAAAGTACGTGCAACCGGTCTGCAAGTTCTCCCGGTCTTTCTCTATCATACAGGATAACATTCTCCTCGTCTATCAGAATCTGATCCAGATAGGGATTACTGTCCGTTACACAGACCGCACCCGCCAGCATCGTATTGAAGATCCGGTCATGCGCGCCTGCATGAAAACATGGCAAAACATTCAGTGCCAGCTTTGCATCCGCGAGTGCCAGCAGGCACTCCTCAGAACTTGCATACGGCGACAGGATCAGATTTTCCGGATGACTACAAGGCAGATTCTCCCAGCCCGCGCCAATGATATGCACCTTCAGCCCGGCATCTGCAAGTGCAGCTACTACATTTTCCCGCAACGTAAAACGGATATAATAATCCAGAAACTGGATATGGCCCAATGTCTCTCTGAGTTCATCCTCTGTTGCCTCCGGTATTTCTTCCGTCAGCCTGCGTCTTGCCACATCCTCCAAAAGAGCATGTGGATCTGACAGCACCTCGTCTATGATCGAATGATAAAACTGACTGTATTCCTCTCCGTTCCGGTTAATAAATACATCAAAATGAGACGGGCAGACATACGTTCCCGTAAACAAAATATCCGTCGTCCGTTCCCCCCATGGTTTACACAGCATCTCGGTTCCGGCGGTTGGCAGAAACGGTCCCAGCTTTACCTGCGGAAAATAACGATGCATATAAGCCATATGCAGCTGATCGATACAGATCTGCATGTACCTGTCTGCTCTCTTCTCAAGCTGCTCCTGTATAAAAGCATGATAATGATACGGATGATCCACAATGATATTGATGCAGCGCAGCCTATAGGTGTCTGCAACCGGTTCCCTGCCATCCCCGGCAAGCCACATATCCTCTCCGTAAAGTCCTGCAAAATTAAAGGTCAGGAAATACGCCCCCTGCATTATTTCATCCGTCCCTTCCGCAGTCTTTTTTTCTGCATCAAAATAGAAAGGACAGACCTCATATCCGTCCTTTCTAAGCTGTTTTTCTATTTGTATCAGGAAATAGGATGTCGTTTCCACATCCCCATGAAATGTAATGATCTGCATATACCTGCCTGCTTTTCTATTTCTTATTATCCAGAAACTGTGGCGGCAGATAATTCATTTGGTTCATATTCTGATAATATCCGTATGCCACTCTGGAAGAGGTTCTTCCCTTCCGGATTCCGGCTCTGTACTCCTGAAACTTTTTTTCTACAACTGCTTTATTCCGTGCCTCATCCGCCTGCAATTCTACACTCTTGTCCGTCACCTCGGTGATCAGTTCCTGGAGTGTTCTGATCTGCTGTGCATATGTTTTCTTTCCTTCCGGACTCTGCAGCAGCTCACCGACATGCGCGAATACAGTTTCAAATCCCTGATCAAGCTGATTGAGTGCATTGATCAGATCGGATTTTGCATCCGTGCCCCGGTCAAATGCATCCCAGTCCACCATATCCTCTTTCAAGAGCGCAGCCTGATTCTTACTGTTTCCAATCAGCTCAGACAGTATCGCACTTTTTTTCTGCAGACTTTCTATCAGAATTGTAATGTACTGTTTCTCCATTCCGTTACCTGCCGTTTCCCGCCTTCTTCATAACCTCTTTCCAGGTGTCACGCATAGAATGCAGGTGTGTGTTGACCTCTTCCAGAATTTCTTTGTCTTTCTTAATGTTAGCCTCTAACAACCGTTCCAGAAGATACTTGTATACACGGTCAAAATCCTCCGCGACCGGATATCGCATATCCAGTGTCGCACGGAATTCATCAATGATCCTCTGTACGCGTTTGATATTATCATTTGCCTTCTGGATATCATTGTGTTCAATACCCATGATCGCCATATTACAGAACTTGATCGCACCTTCATAGAGCAGCAGTGTAAGCTCCGCCGGAGATGCACTCATAATCTTATTTGTATTGTACTGCGCATATTGCTGCGCATATGGATTTGCTGCCATATTCCTTTGCTCCTTAACCTAACAATCCCGCTATTGCGCTTGTCTTGGATGACAGTTTTGCGAGTGCGGTTTCCATTGCACTGAACTTCCTGTACCATTTATCCTGCAGTGCTGTCAGTTTTTCTTCCTGCTCTGCGATATCGCTTGTATAGTCATCATACTCCTGTTTCATCTGTTTATCATTGTAAGCCTTGTAGATGCTCCGCATACTGTTAGCACCCATCTTCTCTGTCAGCTTTGTGTACAGACTGTTGTTGAGCTGCTGGAAGAAATCGATCACAGTCTTTGGTTCATTGGTGATCATTGTCTTCAGGATATCTGTATTACCGGATGTGGAAGAATCATCTTTATCACCGTCAATATGATATGCATGTTTTTCATTATCCGCAGCAGTAAAATAACCAAGTGTATTGATACCAAAGCTGCTCAGATAATAAGTCTTTCCACCAACGGTAAATCCCGATCCCATAACTTCTTCCATTGCAGAAGATACATCACTTAACGTGCTGTCTCTGCGCAGAAGTGATTCCTTGATCTTCTTCTCCCAGTCCTCGATCTCCGAATCGCTCATTTCTTTCTTTTCATCAGAAGTCAGCGGTTCATAGCCTTTGGAAGAATCTGCATTATAGAGCTTATCCATTTCATTGATCAGCTCATTATAGCCCTTGATAAACTTCTTGATCGTATCATAAATGCCGTCATAATCATTTGCCGTTGTAAGCGTTATGGTATCGGAAGACTCCGTCAGGGCTGTGATCGTCATTCCATTGATTGTGAAGTTATTGGCTGCTGATGTAAATGTTGCATTGTTCAGCTCGATCTCCGCATCCTGACCTTCGATTCTGGTTGCCTGACCGGAGTAAGCGCTACTGGTCAGAGCGGTTTTTGCCATTGTGATCCTTTTTTCCAGATCCTGTGTTACCTCATTCCTGATCGACGCACTGTTATTTGCCACAAGCACCTCATTATCAGCCTTTGTCTGCTGTGCACTTTCTATCTTGGATACATAACCGGCAAGTGTATCAACACTTTTCAGCGTAGCCTCTGCCGCTTTGAGCTTTTCCTCACGCTCGGCCTTTGCCTCTTCTGTTTCCCCTTCCGGCGCATCCTTGAGTCCGTCCCTGTAAGCTGTCAGTTTTTCTTTGTATGTTTTAATCTGCTCTGATGTCTGCAAATCATCCTTTACAAGCTCCGGATCTGTATTTTTCTCAAAAAATTCATCAAATAATTTCTGATTATCAGTAATTGTCTTTTCTGCAGCAGTGATCGCTGCATTTGCAGATTCTGTCTTTGCCTGCACCTGCGCATCTATATAAGCTGCCTTATCCGCATCGGACATATTGGCAAAACGTGTATATTCACTCTTTGTTGCAGTATCGAGAACATTAATCCCTAATGCGGAAAGCGCGTTAAATCCATTCTGATCATTTGCTGTCAGAGAAAAATCCGCATCTTTTCCTGTTGTGGTAGAGCTGATGAAAAATCTCTGATAGGTCTCATCAAAAGAAGCATTCACGCCCGCATTTTTTAACTGCTTTGTCAGCTCTGCGATCGTTGCATCACCCGACAGACTGATATCTGTGCTCTTACCGCCCGTCTTTAATGTCAGGCTGATCTTTCCATCTCCGCCAAGCTGCATGCCTTCGATATCTTTCAGCTTTGTAGAGCTTGTATAGGAAGCAAGGCTTCCGTTTGACTTTTTGAGCTCTGCGCCGGTCAGATACCCTGATTTTGCAAGCTTATTGACCTTTAATGTCTGTACTCCGTCTGTTGCATTGGCATCTGCAATAACAGAAGCAACAGAACTGTTCGATACGGTCGTTTTCTTCTTTGCATAAGCAGTAGAGAAACGCAGATCACTGACTGTTCCTGTATAGAAACTGTAAATCTTACTATTCAAAGTCTTCCACGCATCCATCTTCCATGAAAGCTTTGTCTGTGCCTTTACCAGGCTGTTTTTCTTGGCACTCTGGGCAGATACCAGCTCTGTAATAATACTTTCCGTATCCAACCCCGAATTCATACCTGTAATTCTAATCGTCATAAACAGCCTCCTATCGCTTCTCGTCTACCAAAATGCCAGCCATTTCCCATACCTTGGCAATCATATCCAGGGTTTTTTCCGGCGGCAGTTCCTTTATTACCTTCTTTGTATCTTTATCTACGATCTTGATCGTAACACGATTCGTCTTTTCGTGAATGCCAAATACAGCCTCTGAATTTGCCATCTTTTTGTTCAGCTGATCCACAGCCTGTTTGATCTGATCGTTTGACGGCTGGTTGCTTTGTCCGTTTCCGCTATAAGCGTTACTGCCGTCTTCTCCTGTTTCCTGTACCTTGGCAACACCCGCTGTCGTTCGATCCAGCTGTGCTCCCACTTCCTGTGCCGTCGCATCCGTGCTCTCTGCAACAGGTTTGCCTGTTTCCTGCGGCATTACCGTCTGTGCCTGCAGGCTCATCATGCTTCCAATCGGTTCAATAGCCATATTAACACCTCCCTGTTCGTTTCATAGCTATCTTCATTTATATATATCGACATTTCCCCTCTCATTATTAACAATCCTAAAAAAGTTTTTTCAAAGCTTCCAGATCTGCCTGCATGGCTTCCTTATTGGAATCCTGAATCTGCAGATAGACTTCTTTCCGGTAGATCGGAACTTCCTTTGGTGCTGATATGCCGATCTTTACCTGATCGCCCTTGACCTCCAGAACAGTTACTTCAATATTATTGTTAATAACAAGTGCTTCTCCTTTTTTCCGCGATAATGCCAGCATATCATTCACCTGCCTTTCTGCTCTTTAACAGCTCATAGATCGGATACTTGACATCATATCCTTCCGCAATGATCTGGCAGGCTTTTTTCGTTGCCGCGTTGATCACGATCGGTCCCTGCAGATTGACGCTCATCTTAGTCAGATCAGAGGGTACTGTCACCGTTACAAGCACCAGCATATCATCATTTTCAAAGTTGCCAAGCGGTTTTAACAGTTCATCTTCCACCTGCGGATTGTACTCCGACATAATGACGAGCGGATTGACTACAGGCAGTGCAAACTGCGGTTCCTGCATGGACTGCAGCCACTGGATGCCCCCCTCTTTTTCCTGATCGTGGATCAGTGCAAACTCTGTCAACTGCGGAAATCCCACGATTCCGTTTACGAAATGGAGTACTTTGCTATCATCAATACAAATCTGTCCAAAAATTCTTGAATTAATTTCCATCATTTTTCCCTTTCTTTTTATAGGTAGTTCAGTAGTGTCGTCTGGGCAATCTTACCTGTTGCCATCAGTGATGCATTGTATGCCAGTTCGACGCTGCGAAGGTTCACTGTCACTTCTGTAATATCTACTTCCTCATTTTCGGAAGAAAGTGTCTTAAAATTTGTCTGCTGCTTTGCGAGCCGGTTAGAAACAAGTTCCACACGGGAACCTCTGTTACCTGTCGCAGTCAGTGCGGAATTAGCAAGATCCAGATGTCCCTGTGCCTTTGTCATGCTGCTTTCAAACAGCTTCTGCATCTTATCGTTCATCAGTGTGTAAGATTTATTTGCTGCATCCAGTCTTTCCTGCAGCTCTGCATTATCCGGATCTTTCTTCAGCATATCCTTGAGCGTGGAAATATTTTTCTCCATCGTATCCACATCCCCGATCGCACTGATCAGATCGTCCATGTCTCTGCGGAGCGCCGGTGTAAAAAGCTCGCTTGCCAGTGTATTGACACGGACGCTCTGGTTAAATCCCACATCATAGGAAATATACTGCTTGCTGTTATCATCGGTTGCGCCGGTCAGATAACCCGCATTATAATCAATGCCTCCCGAAGTACAGGCAAAATAATGCTCCGGTCTCAAATCATTTTTCTCAAAAGCATCCTTTTCGTAAGTAACACGGATCTCTCCTTCGTCCACATCCGATGTTGCCGCATTGTCTTTCACTCCAGCAAGCTTCCCATAAGCTGTATCACTCAGGATCAGTTCGCCCGTCTCCGGAATGTATACAACACCGTCTGCAGCCTGATCTGCACTTGTATAGGCATTTCTTGCCGTATCATAAGCGGATACGATTTCTGCTGTCATTGTCTGTTGATTACCGCCTGCATCATAATAAGTGATCGTCGGTGCCACAGTATCGGAGCATTTATTATAAGATAAACGCATTCTGTGAATGGTAGACGATGTGACATCCTGCTCCGTCGTGCCAAGCCCTTCCGCATTTGCCTCTGTCATATTTTTCAGCTTTCCACTGTCCACATAGGTCATGTCACTGAGACTGTCTACGGTAAGCTGCTCCGTGATCTTGTAATTCTGCTTCACCGCATTGCCAAACGTAACGGGTGTATCTGTACGATAACCACTGAATACATAACGTCCCGCATAATCCGCATCACCTGTCGCATATACTTCCTTCTGCATCGATTTCAGATTTTCAAGTACCTTGCTCCTGTCCTCGGTCGTGTTAAAGCCCGCTGCTCCTTTTTCGCAGTTTTTATAAAAATCAGATACAATATCTACCACTGTAGTGATCGCACTTTCCGTAATATCCAGCCACGACTCCGCATCCGGAACATTCTTCTTATAATACTGGTTTACCTGACTTAAATTTGTACGAAGGCGCAGCGCACGGATCGCTACAACCGGATCATCGGATGGACGGTTGATCTTTGATCCTGTAGAAAGCTGTGTGTTGATCTTATCCTCCAGCACCTTATTTCGATTGATATTTGTTACAGAATTATTGGAGATGATCTTATTCGTGATTCTCATATACTGCCTCTTTCTATTCCATTGCTGTCATGCTGTTTTCTACTTATTACATCGGCTCAAGTCAATAAAAACTATACCCCTGTCTGCAGGATCAATCTGTCATATACCTCTGTCAGCACCTGTATCATTTGGGATGCCAGATTGTATGCACGCTGATATTGTACCAGGTTCAGAGACTCTTCCTCCGTATCTACGCCACTGACAGACAATCTCTGTGTATCGATTGTTTTTGCAATATTCTGATAGCTTGCGGAAAATGTATTGGCACTGCTCGCATTCAGCGATACATCCGATAAAACACACTGCAGAAAATCCCTTGCCGAGCATCCGCGGAAGCTCATCTTATCTTTATTTGTCTGCAGGTCGATCAGATCTTTAACGAGATCATACCCTTCCGGCCCTGTTCCCGCTCCCGTATGTGTTGCCAGAAGCTGAGGATCATCCAGCATTTCCTTATTGATCGCAAAATTAGTTGCTGTCAGGTAATAATATGTATCATCCGTGCTGGACACTGTCGCGCCCGGTGTCTGATTTCTGGATGTCACAAACTTACGCTGCGTCACATCTGTTGCCTCGTTTGCAACAAATAAAATGTCTGCCGCATTGCCATAGCCATCTACCGCATCCTGTCCTGTCAGGATCTTATTAAATGCCTGCGCATAGGTCCTGACCCATTCATTGAGCTGCTGCTGGTAGTACGGAACGCCCTGATAGTCGATAGAAACGCCGATCTGTGCTTCTTTACCGATCCGGTCATCCGCCGGCTGTCTACTGTTTTTATTCAGATCATCACTAATCTCAAACACGTATTTTTCAATCTTGCCGTCTGCACCGTAAACTGCTTTAAAGGTATCATAATAATATTCCTGATTTCCGATCTGGATCACGCCGCCCTTATCCGGCAAAGTCGATTTATTCAGATCTTTCAGATAGGAAGCACTGACATCGATCGTTACCTCATTCTTACCGCTTGTCTGATTTTTGCTGATCTCTGACACCGTTCCTTTAAAACATTCGCCGTTATTTCCGTCACGGAGAGCGATCAGTCCCTGCAGCTGTCCGCCGATCCGGTTACTTGACATACTGAACTCATTCCCGTTCTTCCAGACAATATCAAAAAGCCCCAGTGCATCAGACTGATTGTTTGCTTCATAATTTGCTCTTGCGACACATTCCAGTTCATTATAAGCATTCCCATCCACAAGCATCTGTCCGCCTGCAATCTTTACGGTATATCTGTTTGCGCCCGTTTCTCTGTCCGGATAATTCGGATCACGGATGGGTGTTTCATTTATTTCTACATTTGCAACCAGGGAAAGCTGGTCGATCAGAAGGTCTCTTCTGTCGCGAAGCTCATTTGCAGTTGTCCCTGTCAGTTCGATCACATTGATCTGTTCATTTAAGGAAGCAATCTCTGCAGCGTAGGAATTGATCTCATCCACTTTATTTTTGATCTCTGCATTGATATCCGTCTGAATATTGACCAGATTCTCCGCCACCGTATTAAAATAGTATGACAGGTTATTGGCAAATCCGATCATCTGTGATTTTGTTGTTACATCTCCCGGATTTTTCTGCAGCTCCGCCAGGGCCTCGGACAGTTCATTGAATACGGTCGTAAATCCCTTGATCGTTTTATTGTCGTCCGCAAACAGATCCTCTATCTGCTTCATGTAATATTCTTTTTCACCATACTCGCCCACTTTATCATTGTTATTCCAGTATTTAAAATCATAAAAGGCGTCTCTGTTACGGTCAATGGACTTTGTATCAACGCCTGCACCGGCGCATCCATATGTCGTATGAGTACGGATCGCATCACTTGCCTGCTGGGTCACCGTCTGTCTGGAATACCCCTTGGTTTCCACATTGGCAATGTTGTTACCCGCAGTATTGATCGATGCATTGGATGCGATCAGACCTGTGTATGCAGTATTCAGTCCGAAAAATGTAGAAGGCATATGCTACTCCTCTCCTATGCACCAAGTGTGTTGATAATGTGCTCCAGAAGCTGGTCGATCACATTGATATAACGGCTTGACGCATTATACGCATTTTGAAATTTGATCATATTAGACAATTCTTCTTCATCGGAAACGCCAACTACCTGCTGTCTGGCATTATCTGTGGAGCTGACTGTCGTTTCTTCGTTTTCATAGATGCTCTTAAATACAGCACCTGTATTTGCCACCTGACTGACAATATTGGAATAATAGTCAATCAGATTGGATTTCGTCGTCACATTTGGATTCAGGCGATATGCTTTTGTTTCAAAAACAGCCTGTAGTTCCTGTGCGATCGCATAATCCTCTTTCTTATCATTTTTGATAAAACCAAGCTTTGTCGGTTCTTTTACAAGATCCGGATTGACCACAAGATTAGAAATTGTAAATAATGTATTTTCCTTTCCTGCTGACAGATTTTCCCGGATCAGCTTCCCATTTTCATCATATGTGTCACTGGAAATACGCTGGAATAATTGTATGATCGTGCCATCTTCATTTCGCAGATAAGGCGATCCTTCTTTTTCTGCTGCATTTTCAAGCACTTCATTGAATTTTGTAACAATATTATGTACCAGATTATCAAATTCTGCCTGCACGTTCATCAATATGGAAGAAGAAACCGTTTCATTATAGGCATCAGCATCCTGCAGATCCGTATAATCAGCTCTGTGATCACCACGGGCAACCAGCATGCCTTTCAGGCTTCCGATATCTGTATTGCAGGCTGTTGAAATTTCTCTTGTCAGATCAAATACCTTACAATTGGAAATATCGTAACGGAAGGTACCGTTTTCCTGTGGGATCTTCTTGGCATCTCCCTGCCAGAAAGGTGTATAAAAACCGGTATCTGAATTCTGATCCAGTCCGATTTTGAAAACCTGTGTTGCATTTACCAGCGTATGCCCTTCATACTTCACGTTCACACTGCCGTTCCAGTCTTCACTGTAGGAAATATTGCCGTATCCACCAAGTGCATCCAATATCTGGTTCCGTTCATCACGCAGATCGTTTGCACGCTCAATTCCACCGGTTTCAATCTTGATGATTTCATTATTTAATGCAAACAGACGGTCTGCATATTGGTTGATCTGATCAACCTCTCCTTTGATCTGATTATTCAGGTTATCCTGATACTTGGAAAGAGCACTGTACACATTACCCGCCTGCTCCACAAACTGTGATGCACGCTGGATCAGAAGTCCCTGTGTAACGGAACTTGCAGGCTGTTTTGCCAGTTCCTGCACCGCTTCCCAGAGATCATTCATTGATTCACTGAAGGATTCGCCGTCCAGTTCTCCCAGCAGTGTCTCCACCTCACCGAGTGTATTATAGGAAACCTCATAAAAGGCACTTCTGCCCGATTCCTTTCTGTATTTCTGGTCGAGGAAGCTGTCCCTGACCTGTCTGACATCCGCATAGGTAACGCCCAGCCCCGTCTGCTGGTTCGCTGCTGCTTTCGGATTGACCGACAACAGATTATAATTTTTATCCGTCAGCAATGTCTGCTGTCTTGTGTATCCCTTTGTATCTACATTGGATAAGTTATGTGCTGTTGTATTAAGTGCGTTCTGCCCGGTCTGTAAGCCGGAGGCACCTACATATAAACTACCGAATAAGGACATTTCCTCACCTCATTTTCTTACTGTTTAGCATCAAATCCGCCTCTTGACGGTGCCATATAATTGCCTGCATTCATGGCACCTTTATTGTATTCCGCCGTCTGTGGTGCAGCCTTTAAGCCCCGCACCAGATTCAGGTCAAATTCCACCATTTCAAGTGCACTCTGCAGAAGCTCCCGGTTCTGTTCATTGATCTGTGCCATGGCTTTCACGGTTTCCTTCAGTTTATCACTCGCCTCAGACAATCTTCTCTGTTCCTGTGCTCTGGCATCCAGCGCCTTGATCAGCACCGGGATCGTCAGTGTACCGACATCACGATTCATGACATTTGCCATATCCTCCATGATGCCCATCCTTCTTTTATCCACATCGTTTACCTGATCGACCAGAAGCTGTTCCTGCTCGGTGATCTGTTGCAACGCCGGTATATCATTGGAAACAATGACCTCTGTTTTTTTCATGGACAATTCCAGAAGCGCATCATAATATCCGCCCTCTTCTTCCAATACATCCATCAAATTTTCCATCAGACTTGCCATATATATATATTTCTTCCTTTCCGGATCTCATTACAAAAATGGTGCCTAGCCTTTTAGGCACAGACACCATTTTCTTTTTCATCAGCCTAATAATGTACTATATTTTTCCAGTAATCTCTCTGCAAAATCATCAGAAGATACATCATAACTGCCGGACTGTACTGCCTCCCTGATCGGGGCTGTTACATCCTCACGGATATCCGGAGCTGCAAAAACGGCAGCTTTAGCGGTCTGATAATCTTTTCCCGTGCTTGATATCTGAACCGCATCCATAAAGTTCTTATTTGTTGTCTTCTGTGTTTTTCCTGCTTTCGATGTATTATAAAGCTGCTGAATCTGTGTATAAGCTTCAATACGCATGGTAATTCCTCCTTTATGTGTATTGATGTTTGTTCTTATACTATACATATCGGAAAAAAACACGTGAACTTAATAGGTATTTTTCTGTTTTTCTGTTTTTCTGTTTTTCTGTTCACCCCAGCCCCAGCAGATGCTGTACCAGAATCTTGATTCCCATCAGGATCAACACAATACCGCCTGCCATCTCTGCTTTCGATTTATAGCGGCTTCCGAACACATTTCCAATTTTGAGTCCCACACCTGAAATAATTCCCGTTGTAATACCGATCAGAATGATCGCCTCGACAATATTCACACCCAGAAAAGCAAAGGTTACACCGATCGCCAATGCATCAATGCTTGTCGCAACCGCTAAAAGCAACATGGTGGAAACCGTAAAGGAATCATCCAGTTTTTCTTCCCCGGCTCCGGACTCGCGCACCATATTGGTACCGATCAGTCCAAGCAGCACAAATGCGATCCAGTGATCCACATTGGCTACCATCGCCTCAAACCGGACACCGAGCAGATAGCCAAGAAGCGGCATCAAAGCCTGAAAGCCGCCAAAATAAGCTGCAACGATCAGATAGTGCTTAGGTTTTACTTTCTGCACTGACAGTCCCTTACAGACAGAGACTGCAAATGCATCCATTGACAGTCCGACCGCTATTACCAACAATTCCCATAAACTCATGTTTTTTACCTTTCCTTACTGTGAGTGTGCACCCGGGAAGCTATAACCTGCTACGCAGGTTATTTGGCCGCACATTTGCTTCGCAAATATGTGGCAATGCTTGATTTCGTTCCCTCGCTACACACAGAGACGAGATACGCTCTGCGAATCTCGCTCTGATTAGCGGTCGTCAAATGCACCGCATAAATGCGTGCATTTTCCTCGTCGCCATAACAAAAAGAGACTTATCCGGATAGACTGATGCTATCGCAGATAAGTCTCGTCATTTCAGATGATGCCAGGAACAAATCCAGTATGTTGACTTCACCGCACTTCGTGCCGACTACTCCCTTATTTTGTCCCATTATACTAAACTGATAATTTTTGTCAACTATTAATTGTTAAACAGTGCGGTAGACAGATATCTGTCACCGGAATCCGGCAGAAGTGCCACGATCGTCTTGCCTTTGTTCTCCGGTCTCTTTGCCAGAATTGTTGCTGCTTTCAGTGCTGCACCGGAAGAGATACCGACCAGAATACCTTCGCTTACCGCAAATGCCCTGCCTTCTGTAAAGGCATCTTCATTTTCGATCGTGATCACTTCATCATATACCTTTGTATTTAATACTTCCGGTACAAAACCCGCACCGATTCCCTGGATCTTATGTGCACCCGGTGTTCCTTTGGAAAGCACAGGACTTGTTGCAGGCTCTACTGCCACAATCTTCACATTCGGATTCTGTTCTTTCAGATATTCACCGACGCCCGTTACGGTTCCGCCTGTACCAACACCTGCTACAAAAATATCAACCTTACCGTCTGTCTGTTCCCAGATTTCCGGTCCTGTTGTTTTCTTATGTACTGCCGGATTTGCCGGATTTACAAACTGTCCGAGAATGACTGCTCCCGGAATTTCCTTTACCAGTTCATCCGCCTTTGCAATGGCGCCCTTCATACCCTTTGCACCTTCTGTCAGGACGAGCTCTGCGCCATATGCTTTTAATAAGTTTCTTCTCTCCACACTCATGGTATCAGGCAGCGTCAGGATTGCATGATAGCCTTTTGCTGCTGCTACAGCTGCAAGACCGATCCCGGTATTTCCGCTGGTAGGCTCGATGATCGTAGCCCCCTCTTTTAAAATACCCTTCTCCTCTGCATCCTCGATCATGGCAAGTGCGATTCTGTCCTTTACAGAACCTGCCGGATTCAGATACTCAAGCTTTGCAAGGATCGTTGCTTCTGTGACCCCTGCCTTTTTGCTGTATCCGTTCAGTTTCAAAATCGGTGTTTTTCCGATCAGTTCCAATGCGCTTTCCTTAATCTGACTCATTTCAGTTCCTCCTTCATTTTGAGCAGCGACTTTCCGTTTACAGCTGCCCGTTTGTATTTTCCCACTATCTACGTAGGAATAATATGTTTGCTGTTGAAACTGATTATATACGTTGTTATTTTTATTGTCAATAACTTTTTTGCAACACTTCCCGGATTCCTTCGATCACTGTATTATATCTTCTTTCCAGAACCGCAAACTGATCAACCGTCAGCTCCGGGAAACCTGCTCGAAACTCATTTACAATCTCCTCACTGATCCGGGACAGATCTCCGAATCCCAGATTCAGGCTCACACCCTTTAAGGTATGGATACAACGATACGCTTCCTTCTCTTCATGCGCCGCATATTTCATCAGGAAATTCTGATAACTGTCTTCCCGCAAAAACTTTTCCAGAAAAAGCAAAATTGTTTCATCATTCTCCAGTCTGTAAAGCACGTTGCTGTAGTCTCCTCCTACTTTTCTGTAAAAAACTTCTAACATTCGCTTCCCCTTTCTTTGCATGTAATTACATTACTTTTTTGGTGTATTTTTTATCACGTCAATATTTTACCATAACTCTGCAGAATATGTCACAAAAACACCCTATCCTTTTACCGTTTCTTAACCACATTTCATCGACAAATTTCGCATTTTACAAAAAGCAGCATCGACGCTCCCACTTTTTAATGCTATAATGTAACGCGGTACAGAAAAAAACGAGCGACCAATATCATGTATCGAAGATGCATGATGTAGCCCGGGCTCATCGCCAGAGGCGATTATACATGAGCCCGTGTTCACGAAAAGGTGGCATTTGTTTTTCTTGTGCCATTAACGAGCAAACAGTTTGCGAGTAAATAAACATATCTTACACAAGGAGGTCATTTTTATGCAGACTACCACAATATCCGATGCAGTCCGCTACATCGGTGCAGACGATACGACGATTGATCTTTTTGAAAGCCAGTACGAGGTGCCAAACGGCGTATCCTATAATTCTTACGTTATTTTAGATGAAAAAATTGCTGTCATGGATACAGTAGATGCGAGAAAAACAGACGAATGGCTGTCTAACCTGAAAGCCGCCTTAGACGGACGAAATGCCGACTATCTGATCGTTTCCCATTTAGAACCGGATCATTCCGCAGGGATCAAGCTGTTTACAGAGCAGTTCCCACAGGCAAAGCTTGTTATGAGTGCAAAGGCAAAAGCCATGCTGCCACAGTTTTTTGAGATTCCGTCACTGGAAGAGAAATGCTTAACGGCTGCTGAAGGGGAAACACTCTCACTTGGCAGCCACACGCTGCAGTTTTTCATGGCTCCCATGGTGCACTGGCCGGAAGTCATGGTAGAATATGAAATGACAGAAAAAATTCTCTTCTCTGCCGATGGTTTTGGCAAATTCGGTGCTTTGTCCACAGAGGAAGACTGGGCATGTGAAGCCAGAAGATATTATTTCAATATTGTAGGAAAATATGGTTCTCCCGTGCAGACACTTCTGAAAAAAGCTGCCACACTTGACATTCAGACGATCTGTCCGCTGCACGGTCCGATCTTAAAAGAAAATCTGCCTTACTATATCGGTAAATACCAGACATGGAGCAGTTATGAACCGGAAGACAAAGGCGTTCTCGTTGCCTGTGCTTCCATCCACGGCAATACAAAAGCCGCGGCAGAAAAAATGGTCAATCTGCTGCAGGAAGCAGGTGCGGCAAAGGTTGCTTTCACAGATCTTTCCCGCGACGATATGGCAGAAGCCATCGAAGACGCCTTCCGCTATGACAGTCTTGTGCTTTGTGCAGCCTCCTACGATGGCGGTGTATTCCCGCCAATGGAAGACTTTTTGAACCGTCTTTCCCATAAGGCTTTCCAGAAGCGAAAAGTGGGGATCATCGAAAACGGCTCCTGGGCTCCATGCGCTGCCAAGAGCATGAAAGCCATTCTGGATACGATGAAAAATCTGGAGATCTGCGATAAAGTTGTTACGATCAAAACAACGATGAAAGATGCAGATGTGGAACATATGAAGGAGCTGGCAAAAGAGATCGTTGGGTAAAGGGAAAAGGCACTACTCGTAAGTATACTACTTACGAGTAGTGCCTTTAAATTTTCTGTTTGATCAGCACAGTCTTCCCTTCAAATGCAAAACCGTACTTTTTGATGTCTACCGCATCTATTCCATCTGCAAGCAGTTCTGTCACATAACACTTTTCCTCAATCTGTCTCAGTGCCTTATCCGCACATTCCTCCAGATCTTTATCCCTCTTCGGATCGAATACTTTAAATTCTATGATACAAGAACTCTGCCGTGCATCTACCGCCTTCATCATAATGTCATATCGTCCTATCCCACTTTCCCGATTGGATGTAATATGATAGTGATCCGATAATTCAGCAAGCAATCCCAACACAAACCCATGATAAAATCTTTCTGTTTCATCAATTGCTCCATAACCAGATCCGCAATCAAAATAGCTGAAGGTTGTTTTAGCAACCATGTTCATATAATAGTTCATATCTTCGACATTGCCCGCCAGCAAAGCCTTCTGAAAATCTCCAAAGTCACTTCCTCTGCGATAAAACCACTTTCTGAACATTCTGACAAACATTTTTTTGATCTCAATATTTGTAAAGGACAGCGTATATAAATCCTCTTCTGCATGATCCGCCCTCAGATATCCCGTAGTGAATAAAAGCGCCCAAATGGCATTTTCATCCACATCCAGCAGGGAGAAATCAATCATTTCATCTATATGTGCCCGAATCTGTTTTCCATTCATCAGATCTTCCATATTACATTTTACATGACGAGACCCTTTTGCTATCAATCTGTTAATCAATGTATTACTACTGGTATTTGCCCAATATGTATCAAATCTGCCATCCGAATCTATAAACTTTGTGATAGACCACGGATTGTAGATATCTTTACATCTGCCGATCATAAAACCGTCATACCACTGCTTCACCTGTTTTTTATATTTCCCCAGCTCCACATGATCGAGTGCAGCAAATACCTCTTTCTGTGTAAATCCAAATGCAGTTTCATATTTATGCGTGGTAATGGCAGCCACATCAATATGATTCATATCAGAAAACATAGACTCTCTT
>HF995244.1:40669-47557 GCA_000432915.1 Firmicutes bacterium CAG:194 | reverse complement strand
ACTCTCTTCCGATTCTTGTGATACCGGTCATAAGCGCCTTTTCCAAAAGTGGATTTGTTCTAAATGTGTTATTCAAAAATCCTCTCATAAATGCTGCCATACGATCCCAATATCCATGAAAGTATGCTTCCTGCATAGGCGTATCATACTCATCCAGCAGAATGATAGGTTTTTTCCCATAATATCTGTATAGAAGCTGTGTTAATAATTTTAACGATTTTACTGCAACATTTTCGTCCATATCCCAACTGATCCTGGCAAGCTGTGATCTTTCTTCTTCCGAAAAGTGTTTCATATCAAGCCCTGCCTTGATATTATCCACCATATATTTGATCTCAAAGCACAATGAGCGAAATGCACTCTCATACGTCTCTTCTTTTATCCCTGCAAGCGACAGGAAAATAACCGGATATGTTCCCTGCAACTGATGATACATCTGATTTTCCCAGATTTTTAAACCATCAAATAGATCTTCTCTACCTGCATATTTTTGAGAGAAAAAGCATTCTACCATGCTTAAATTCAACGTTTTCCCAAATCGTCTGGGTCTTGTGATCAATGTTACATCATGCTCATTTTCCCACCACTGACTGATAAAAGATGTCTTATCTACATAAAAAGCCCCTGTGGATCTAATCTCCTCAAAGCTTTGAATCCCCACTCCTACCTTCTTACCCGTGATCCTGACAACATAATCTACCAGAGCCGGACCTTCCCCATATCTGTCCGGTCTTTCCGCATTCATCGGAATTTTCCATCGGATCCCTTCTTTTTCAGCGCCACAGATTTTTCCCATAGCACACCAATAATTTACCATCCGCTTTGTGACACCCCACTCGGATGCTTTTTCTATGGAGGTTACAAATTCCATACCGCTTCTCCCCCTTTACTGATATAGGAATATTATAAAGCAGAAGTGGGAAAAGAACAAGTTTCTTTTCCCACTTCTATTTTATCGCATCTTAATCATGATCTTCCCATATCGGTTTTATCCCGCATGATCCAAAGTCCCTGTTCCAGATCCTTTAGCAGCAATCTGTTGCATCTTTTGGCACAGGTCAAGTACCAACTTTTCATTATATTCACTGCCAATCTCCTGCAATGAATCATAGGATATATTCTATCCCTCTAATTCCAGTTCCTGCAGCTTTCTGGGATCTGCCGGTCTGCTTGTCCCATTAATCCTAATATAAGAGCTATTTTCTTTCCCTTTCGCCACAAGATAATATGGTTTAAAATCCCCAGGAACTATATCTATTACAAGTATTGTTTTATTTTCCACTGTCTGTATAGAAATATCAGGCTCAATCTGTGGTATACATGCATCTGAAATCATATTTGATATTGCATCAGATATCTTAAATGGACTTTTCTCTCCAATTCCGTATACCACACAGGTTTCATCTTCAATGCCCAACACCACCTGATCTCCGGTACTATTAGATATTGTGAACTTCCTGAAAAATTAACTCTCGATAGCCTAAATCAACTCTTTATTATGTAGCTCATCACGCTTTTCATCAGATGGTTGGACTTCTCGAACTCAAGCTTACCTGCCTGACAGTTCTTATTCGTCGAATCATAAGTGATATAGAGTTTTTGACCTCATAATCGAAATACATGGTGCCCTCCTGACGAGAGTTAATCGTCAAAGAATTTCCCTGTCAATCATCCCACTCTTCCACATATCCCGATGTGCTGTTTTCCTGTATTACCTGCAAAATATACTTTGCAGACAGTTTTTCCTGATATTCCGAATTACGAAAAAAAGCCGCCTCCGGTGACGGTTCCTGCCCCTTTTCAAATGTCAACGCCTGAAAATCCTTTGCCAGCCATTTTATTTCCGCATCGGTGATATCGTCCGGTCTAAAATACTGCCCACAATGTCTGAAAGAATTCCATCTGCGAAGAATGTACTTTTCAGGATGTCTGTAAGCGACATATGTCCCGTAAGTTTCAAATTCACTAAAGGAATTTCCATTTAATATTTCCGGCTCCATTGTGCGGAGAATCCGTTCAAAAAATGTTGCTCCGTTCAAGTGCTGCGCACACATAATTTCATGCAACATTTCATTCACTGTCTGTCTTTCAAACAACATATGTTCTGCAATAAACGATGATTTTATTGCTTTATGCATTTCCAGGAAAATTTTGTTCAGCGTATCAAAGTATGGTTTGTGGTATTCGTTCTTCATGCCCATATAAGGCTTTCCATCCTTGAAAAAACTAATCTGTCTGATTGGCACTGTATCACCATCCCATGCAAGATAGTACTGATCTTCACAATTTGCTGCATATGCCAGCTTTAAAAACTGTTGATAATACCATCCTACAAAACCTCTTGTTACCTGTTTTCCGTCAAAGATATTCTCTATCACAGCCCTGACACTCTCAAACGGAATCAAACTCTCTTCATTGAGGAATTCATACCCTTGTCCGAGACTGCACTCTGTCAGAAGCCGTTCCACCTCCTGGTTACCAATAAACACCACTCTGTCTACAGGCAGATTCTCCTTTAAAAGCGAATATAAAGGGCGTAATCTGTTAAAATCATTTGGTACTGTTAATATAATCGCAGTAATTGCCATACGCTTTGGCACCATCCTTTTCTATTTCAGGGTACGTTATCGTTTTTACCTATCCTCTGTATTATAAAACAGCAGCTTGTCATAAAACAACTGTAACGATATAATATATCTTGTTATTTATTGTATTACAGCAACTACTAACGAAGGGATGTCTGATGGAGATTTTATTTTATGAATATGGCAGTATCTGTGAACCGGATATACTCATACAATTTCAAAAATTAGGATTGACTGTTACTGAGGAGAAAACAGAAATTTCCAACAAAAATCTGCTTCCCAGTGAACGGATTACAATGCATGACCTGAAAGAATTCATATCCCAGATACAGCTTCCCCGGAAGCATACAAAAGTCCCACATTTCCGGCTCCGCCCTGCTTCCTGTTTTGTTCCAGATTGACCAGTATCACCTCAAGCGCATCTATCCCGATCGTCTGCGCCGTAAGGCTGTCCAGCAGCCTTGCCAGATTTTTCAATTATTCCGGTCTTTCATTTGTCCCAAGCTCGAAAACAAACACATGCTGATACTTTCCCGCATTCTCCCGGATCGCTTCCGTGACACCATTACAGCCACCGGAGGCGATCAGCGATTCACACAGGGAAAGCAGATGCAGCGTTGCCAGATATTCTGCGCCCAGACGGAACCCTTCTCCCTGCTTTTTTTCTGTGTGCAGCTGTGCCAGCAATTCATTTTCCTTGGTCGTGAAGCGCCCCTGATCTGTACAGACAAGCATATTCCCATACTGCTCTTTCATTTTTTCACAAATTCCGGCATCCTCTGTTGCAAGGTAAATGTATGTATAATCTACACCCCACTTTCTGCGTGCTTCCTCGATCTTTTCCATGACCTGCTCCACATTGGCATGGATCGCATGCCCGGGCATATTGCCTTTGACATAATCTGTTCCGCGGATCAGCACACCAAGTGTATGCGCCGGATCTGCCAGAAACTTTTCCCTTTGCTGTCTGCAATACGCCATAACCGCCTGATTAAAGATACCATCCCGCCATTCAAGCTGTGTTTCCGCTCCCGCATAACTGTCCAGTATATCTCTTAATACATTTAAGATATTTGCATTCGGTGACAGTATCAGATTCCTGCTTTCCATGATTTCTTCTATGGTATAGCCTTCCGGCTGCAGAAAAAATTTATTCCAGATGTCATCGCCTTCTCCATCCGAATACATATTTGCTGTCGAAGATACAATGGTAAAGGCAGGAATATAACCCTTTTTCTTTGCATATCTTGCCAGCACAAATGTCTTTTGCCAGATACCAAAAATACCTTCAATCTTAAAATATCCATTGACCAGGAAGAAGTTTTTATCCGGATTTTTCTCCCCGCCCGTGATCTGACAGGCAAACATAAATGTCAGTGTCATAATCTCGTCATAACAGAATAACCCATCTTTCACACGGCTGTTTCCTTCATTACGAGGCAGAAAATCCCTGATATGGATCGGCTTTTTATTTTGCATCATGATCTGCCAAAGGATCTCATCCTGCATCGTATCATATACCTGTATCTGCTTGTCCTCTATCTTTGGCAGATATGGCAGAAATATATGCCAAAGAGAACCTATCAGCACAATATTTCTGCCGCTCCAAAGTGGCAGTGCCTTCTGAAACAGCTCTACCGAATACTCATTCACCTCATACAATATCACGCAGTCATACTGATCCAGAAATTCCAGATCCAGCCCACCCTCATACTGATACGGATGATCATAATAAGTATACTGGCGCTCTAAGACCGCAACAATATTTCCGCTGTTATCCCGTACCAGAAATCTGCCATACGCATCACCTATACGAACCGCATCTTCGAAAACATGATCGCTCAGATCAAGAATCATATTGCGGTATGGTTTCCCATTTTTCAGCATTTCTTTTGTAATGTGATATGTTTCATCCCCATTTTGTACTTCCAGCATTACATAGCCATTCTGCTTTTGCAGAAAATCATAGGCCAGCTGCCGCGGTACTTCTCCAACATTTTGCAATGTCATTAAATTTGCGTTACTGCAAATAAACATAGTTTTTTCTCCTCCCCCTCTACATTATCCTTACTCATACAACATCTCAAGCGAAATCAGATGTACAGCACCTTTCTTTTCCAGTTCCTCCAAATTCTGTGTAAATCCTCCTTTGGAAAATATATAGTAAATATAAGTTTTTCCCTTTCCAAATACACCTGCATAATGCTCTAAAAGCTTTAACTCATCCACGCCAATTGGTTCTTTTTTATATTTACAGGATCCGATATAATAGGTTCCCTTATCCGTTGTGCCGGCTACAATATCAATCTGTACCTCTTTGTGAAGCGAGGGGTCTGTCCCCCACCACTGTCCAATATCCGTAATTGGCACATGAAGATTTTGCGCATAACGGAGCATATAACATTTACACATATCTTCAAATACTGTTCCCATATAATCGGATAAAGACCGTGCCACAACCTGATCAAAAATACTTCCCATACGTTCTGATACAATAGCTCCCATATTATGCGGAACGTAACGATACCAGAAGCCAAAGAAATGATCTGCCAGTCTGTAGATCGTCTTTTTCCCCGGCTTTTCTGTCATCGGCGTTTCTTTCTTTATGATTCCCAGTTCCAAAAGCACCTTCGTGTACTTACTGCAGACTGCGTTTTCCAGCCCTGCCTTTGTTGCTATTTCATTTAATTTAGATGCACCGGATGCGATCGTTGTAATAATAGTGTTGTATACAGCAGGCTCCCTTAATTCCTGTTTTAATAAGTTCTGCGGTTCCTCAAAAAGATAACTGCTGGCATCAAACAGATTTTCAAGTAATGCTTCCTTTATTCCATTCTGTGCTCCCAGCTTATTGATATAAAGCGGAATCCCGCCCGTAATACCATACACCAGCGCCTGCTCCTGCTTTGAAAGTCCCGGGTAAAATGCTTCTACCTCCCGATAACTGAGCGGTTCTATTTTAAATTGCGCTGTCCTGCGCCCATAAAGCGGGCTTTCATACCCCAGTACCTGTTCCTCCATAAAACTCATGGAAGAACCACATAAGATCAGATATAATTTAGTGTGCTGCCATTTATGATCGATCATGTGCTGCAAACGTGATGAAATAGACTCTGCTGCCTTTGCCAGATACGGAAACTCATCGATCACAAATACCAGACGTTCCTCCGCCATGTCTGTAATCGCATCTAATGCACTGTCAAATGAAGAAAAAACCGGTGCATCACAGGCATCCTTCTTTTCACACTCATAAATTGCCTTAGAAAGTGCTGTCAGGTTTTCCCGTTCTGTTGCATTTAATGCTGCAAAAAAAATGGTTTTTTTATCTTTGCAGAATTCATTAATGAGCGCAGTCTTTCCTACTCGTCGGCGTCCATAAATAACAATACATTCAAATTGCCGGTTCTGATATCGTCTATTTAGTTTTGCCAGTTCACTTTCCCTATAATGAAACATAAGTCCTCCTGACACAGTTTTAAAAAATATACTCATAAGTTAGTAACTTATGAGTATATTTTACATTCTTTCCACCAAATGTCAATTCCATTCTGTATCATCTCTCAATCTGTCCTGCAAAATAGCTCCCTATTTGTGCAATAAACGTCAAGGCTTCTTTCTTCATTTCCTCCGGAAACGCTTTCAGTACAGGCGCAGTCTCAAAGTTCAGCACTCCGTCGAAATGAATCTCTCTCAAGCCTCTGACAAAACCTTCCCAGTCCGTAGACGACTTATTTTCTCTCGTTTTTGTGAATGTATATGGAATCTGGTGCAAATCACCAACACCATCATTATCGTGTATATGTAACACCTTTAACCGTGATCCCAATGTTGTTATAAATTTTTCAAAATCAAGGCCTACAAGATTGGCATGCCCTGTATCAAAGCAAAAACCCAGAACCTCCGCTCCGTACTTTTCATTCAGTGCATCAATTCTTCTGGCAGCCTTTCTTGCATCACAGCAAGGGCCCTCTACCAGATGCCCGGCAATTCCTTCATAAAGATTTTCAATACAGATCGTCATACCGTATTTTTTTGCAAGCGGCGCCACGGAATCAATGAATTTTTCCGTCTCCTGCCATTCCGCTTCTTCTGAGCCCAGAAATCTTGCCAGCTTCAATCCGTGGATCACGATATTAGGGCATCCAAGGAAATGACCAATCTCCATTGATTTTGGTGCTACCTGATTCCACAAATACTCGTTTACTTCTTTTTTTGCAGTTGGTACATAAATCGGATAAGGCATATGCATCTGATTGATCCGGATCCCTGCTTCAGCCGCCGCTTCTTTATGCGGCTTAAAAAA
>HF995244.1:189-40604 GCA_000432915.1 Firmicutes bacterium CAG:194 | reverse complement strand
AAAAAAGCGGTTCAGATCCGATTTATAAATATCCGTATTTTTCAAATAATCATTCAGGCTGAAATCACAGCAATCAAACCCAGCCTCTTTTAATAACCGAAATCCCTCGATCGGATTGTCGTCTTTTATGACATTTTTGGTCTGTGTTCCTATCAGGTTCATACTTAACCACCTATTCTGATTTGACTTTCCTTGTTTTAGCATCAATTCTTCTGAAATGAAATGATGGCATGTATTGATCGTTAAAATATTCGATCGGATTTTCCAAATTCATACGCAGCAATTGTTCTCTGATTTCTTTATAATACAAATTGCAGATCAATATTGCACAATCCGAAGGCAGTTTTCTTAATTCCTCAGGATCTTTTATCTCAATCCCTTCAAATTCAGTCCCCCATAATGCTTTATTGTTATCACACGTATATAAAGGTCTGTATTTATCCCCATAGCATTTCATATAGGCACGACACATATTCCCCGCGCCAAAAAGAACTCTTTTCTCATATTTTCTGAGCATCCGCTCCATAGAGATCTGCCATTTAAAATACTGCCCCATATCATATGCATATTTTAGAAACTGTTCTCTCATCTGCAATGGCACAGCGCAAATACTGTCCGAAAAATCCAGTATCAATATTCCATCAAAGTCAACTGCCCTTAATCCTCTGAAAAAATTCAGCCAGTCTGTCTGCGAAGCACCGGCATTTATACTCGTAAAAGGTAAAAGTGCATTGTCTTTGTCCCCATCGTTATCTCTTACAATAACTGCCTTTATTCTGCTGCCCAAAGACAATATATAGTCATACATATTTTGACCGCAAATATTGCATACACCAACATCGAGACAAAATCCATACTTTTCAAAACCGGCCTCCTGATTTTTCCGATCTATTATCTGTGCAGTCTCGGTTCCATCACAATACAATCCCCGCAGGTAATGTCCATTATAGTCCCTGTATGAATTTTTCAGAAGGAACATATCTCCCAGCTTGAATGGTTCTTCGCGGGCACATACCGGATCAGCAAATGCGCCATCAAAACCACATTCTTTTATCTTTTTCAATTCTTTTTCCGGCTTCTTATCATCCACCCACTTGGCAGTCGAACAGTATATCTGCATGGTACATCGCTCCTTTTATTTTTCCGTGTCTGTAAGTTGTTTTCTGATCTTCGTCGAGCTTGTCTTTTGCGTATATGGGAAAAAAACTATATCAGCTCCCTGACTCTCCAGATACTTCCTGTTGCTTTGCCAGATCGCATCCTCTCCATGATCGTCCCCTGAGAACTGTACATCAAAATGGAACATCTTATAAGCATCTCTGATACCCGAATAATCAGTAGGCAATGCTTCTGCCTGATCCACATACCTGCAGGCAGCTACAATCTCCACACGTTCATCGCATGGGATAATCGGATTCTTATTTTTCAGCCTGTATATACTTTCATCGGAAATGACCCCTACGACCAGATAATCACACATTTCTTTTGCTCTTCGAAGCAGATTCAGATGTCCCACATGAAACATATCAAAAGCACCTGCCACATAACCTATATGATACTTTTTAGGCTTCTCGTTTTCCTTTGGTACAACAGCCGCAATTGCTTTCAGCTTTCTGGGATAATCCCTATTCCAGTCATAGATCGCATAATCCCCGATTCCCATTTTATCAAGCTGCTTCATAACAGACAGATAGTTTTTGATGCAGATAATGACTTTATATTCCCCACTCACAAACTGTTTTAACACATCCGGAGACTGAATCATGATTCCATCCAGTTCCTGTCCCCACTTGCTCTCATTATTATCCAGAATCCCCTGCACATTATAGTCTTTACCGTATATTGTCAGGAATTTCTTTGTATAATTTCCTGATCCAAACAAGAACAGTTTCCTTGTATCAGCATTTTTAAAAATATCTACAAACAGTCTCTGATACTCATCTGCGGAATAGTTCATGCGCTGGCGGTTAGAGCTTATCACATTGTAATCAGCTCTGACCTTATTATGATACTGCATAAGTTCTTCTTCTTTTCGCAGCCGGATCATAAATTTCCGTTCCATGTCCTGCCACTTTTTCAACTTCTTAGTAAGACCATATCTTTCAAACAATACCGTCATCGGCAGAACCTGATTTGCCTTTATGTCTCCGGCATAAAATGTAACAACCATTCTATAAATGATAACATTCGCAGGATAATTTTCTAATCTGAACTCCTGATCATAAAAAACAAATGTATCGTCCATATAAAAACTGTTTAAGGGAACCATATCAAAAAAAGCGTATTTTAAAATTGCTCCTTCCCCATCGCCTGCATCTTCAGACAAGATCGGGGCAGATTTCAGGATCAGATCACGAAACGCATCCATTTTTTCTAAAAACAGCTCCTGATTCTCAAAAAACAGACGTTTTAAGTATACCTGTCCTACTTCCGCATGCACAAAAGGCATATAATATGCATGATTTTCTATATAACCATTTACAGTCTTCACACCGGATGATGCCAAAAGCATTGTATTTTCATATAAACCGGCAATTTTGGAAATTCCTTCTTCAAATGCAGCCCGCTTTTCCACAATTCCTGATTTGTGGATCATTGTAAACAAAGCATCTTCTTCTCCGCGTTCCATCGAACCGGTAACATGGCATACATCACTAAGCTTACCTGAAACCGTACATTCTATGAGATAGGCATTTGCCATCTGATGAAACATGCCATTTTCAATCAGTCCGTTATAAAGACCAGCCTCCTCCAGAAAGACGGTATCTTTATAATGATAAGTCGGAAATACACGATTGGTCATATCTTCATTCGGCAGGAAATCTTCCGCATAAATCAAGGAAGGATTGTCAAGATCTGTCAGAACAGAATAGAATTTTACCTTCTCAAATCCGGCTTCCGAAAGCATCTTTTGCAGTTCCGCTTTGCTATAACACCGTCCGGAAAATGTATCATTGGCATTTCCATAAGCTCTTTTATAGTCTTCTATTCCATCAAAATTTCGATCCGTGTAAGGATCTCTGTCACCACAAAAGTATTTCAATCCAAATCGGTTGTTTACCGCTAACAAAAGATGTCCGTCTTCTTTTAACAGCTTTTTGCATGCCATCAAAAACTGTCCCGGATCACTCGTTTTTTCCAGATCAGCATTTGATACTATGTAATCATACTGCTTGTCACCATCTGTGCCAGGCATAGTTTCACTTGCCTGCAATATATTGGCATCTTTTGGGAAGTCGTACCAGCCAAACAGACCGGAACGGACATTATGAATTAACTGTTGTGATGCGAGCATCAATTCTCCCCCTTTTGGTTTTATCATTATCAAGTCAGCTCTTCATATTCTTTTATTTTTTCACACTTTATTCCATTATGTAAAAGCTGCTCTTTTATTTCTTTTTTATGCCTGAGATTCGCAATTATATATGTCATATCTTTATGCTCCGCTACAATTGCATTCGGAGATTGAATCGGACAGCTTTTTAAAAAACTCCCCCATTTTTTTGTATCATTATCCACGATTGCTTCCACATGGATTCCCCATCCCCGTAACAGCTTATATGCCTGCAAACCATAATTTCCTGCGCCCCAGATGACAATCTTATCCGCTTTCAGTGCTTCTATCTGCTGTTGTTTTTCGATCTCCTTATCCCGAACATATTTTGCATAATCTGCCGGAGATTCCATCAGCAATTTTAATTCAGCCCAAAATATTTCCGAACCATTTTGTTTTGTCAGCTCACCTTTATGCAATACTGTTTCCAATAATTCTTTAAACCAACCATAGTATGCTGTAAGGTATTCAGAATTTATGTCATATTCTACCATCTTAAGCACACGGGAATATTCACTTGGAAAATCTATTGCAATACGATAATAAATCTGCTGTTTCTGCTCTTTTGTTGGCTGAACCAGTTGTTCTTCCAAAACACGCTTAAATTCCTGATAGGAATATTTTAATATATTTTTATTCCCGGAGGACGCACCCTCACGTCCCCAGCGATAATAATAATACTGCTGTGGAACAAACATGCCTCTTCTGGTATTTGTGTGAAGAAGCAGCCCAAATCCATAATCCTGATATGCCGCACCACTTGACTCATTTAGAAAAATATGATTGGCTATCAAAAATTCTTTTTTATAAAGCCCTTTCCAAATGTGAATATCCCTCCAGTATAATTCCGGCATATCCAAAGTCGAAATCAACTTGTTATACAATACGCCTTCATTTCCCCCAAACATTTTTATTGGAGTCTGAAAATTTTCACCTTCGATACATTCAACACGTATATAATCAGCTTTGATATAGTCCAGATTGTACTGTATTGCCTGCTGGTAAAGCTCTTCATACATTGTATTAGAAACATAATCATCTGTTTCCAGAATTGCAACATATTTTCCCTTAGCCAGTTTTATACCCATATTTACCTGATATCCATAGCTGCGTTTTTCACTATGCAACAGTTTGATGCGGCTATCAGATTCCGCATATTTTTCAAGGATTTCCAGTGTACCATCTGTAGATCCTGCATCAATACACAAAATTTCCAGTGCTTCCATTGTCTGATTTATCACGCTCTGCAAGCATTCTTCTATGTAATTAACCACATTCAGTGATGGCATAATAACAGTAACTTTAGGGTTCATACTTATTCCTCATAGGCTTCTATTGTTTCAGTAATCACAGTATCCAGTCTTTGTGCAAACTTTTCCATCGTAAAGTATTTCTCATAAGTTTTCCGGGCATTCTTTCTCATATCAACCAGTCTTTCCGGATGATCTATTACCCACTGCATTTTTGATGCCAATGATTCTACATCTCCCGCCTTGCATAAAAGACCATTGACCCCATCTTCAATAAAATCTGCTGTTCCGGTCGCATCAGATGCAATACATACTTTTCCGTACATCATACCCTCTGTCATGACGATGGGAAGCGGATCCTCTCTGGAAGGACATACGACAACGTCAATTTGCTGGTATGCTCTATCTATCTCTTCCCTTGTAAGTTTTCCCTTTATTTTAACTTGGTCACTCTCTTTTGCTATTTTTCGAATCATATTGCAATATTCATCTTCACCTATTCCACCGATCAACCAATATTCTATATTCTTTGAATTATGTTTATTACGCAATGACATAATTGCTTCTAAAAAGATGTCTTGTGCCTTTCTTGGCACAATTCCACCTACTACAGCAAATACTAATCCCTTACATTCATTTTTCAGTGTATCTCTCTTAAATTTATCCGGAATACCATATGCCATTGTTCCATGAATTATATTTGGAAAATAAGAATTAAAATTCATTTTGGGTACATTGCTTACTGCTTTAATATTTATCGTGTCAAAAATATTCAAATTTAAAAAATCTGAATACTGATCCAATATGTCCTTATACATATTGCTAGGCTCATGAATCCACCAAATGGTAGGCTTCATAGAACTCACTTGGCAAACAACCGGAAGCATTTGAAAGACATTAACAAGAATATAATCAAATTTTTGAATAAGATATAATTCCTCCTTACCCCAATATGGAATTGCCGGAGAAAGTAATATACTAACTCCATCTGCCGCCATCTCTTTCACAAATTCCCGATCACCTCCCGGAGCCGCTAAAATAACTTCATAGCGATCAGAAAGTGCTTTTGCCGCATAAACTGCTGCTATAGATCCACCATTATATCCTAAATATGTTGAAATAATCAAAATTTTTTTATTATTTGTATTATAACAAGTTTCTCCACAGAAAAACTCATACTTTCCATGGTTCATTTCGCAAACAAATTGCTCCCATGTCCATATGGAAGCAGAATCATACCCCAAATCAATAAGTTGCTTTTTCATGTCTAAATAACTTCTACTCATTAAGAGAATTTTATCAAATACAGTTTCTTCCAATTGTTGAGGTTTCCATATCTTTTTTCCCTCAAACTCCATCCTCTCATCTATATTATTATCAAAAAAACATACTATTTCTGCATCATCACAAAGCCCAAATAACTGCTCTTTTCGATTTAAATAATACTTTCCCGTCCCAAATACCACAAATTTCATATTTTATAACCCTCCATTTAAGAAATTAAATCCATATAAGTAATATAATCAATATAATGGATCTTTCCCAATTTTTCCAATTGACATCTTACGTTTTCCATAGAATTTCCTGCAATCGCTATTATCGTAAAATAGTTGTCGCAATTTTCCAACAACTGTGGTTTCTGCACAATATGTTGCTCTATAATCTTGTTCTGTTTTTCCACATTGTTATCCAGAAAACAGCTAACCGGAATTTCTGATTTTTCCAAAATGTTTAAAACTCTTTTTCCATACATCCCCGTGCCAAATATTGCAATACTCCTATTATCTCCATTTCCTATATTGGGTTTCTTACAATATGTCCAAAATTTTTCTATTGTACTTTCCACAACATAGGAATCTTTATTTATCATATCTTCCTTCCCATGTCTTATTATTTCTTCTGGGATACAATAACCCTGCTCTTCTATGTAAGGTTTCCAAAACGCTGTATCATAACGTTCCCACGCATGACATCCAAATGGTAATTTGCCATGATTTAAAGTAAAACAATACTCCACCCGTCTTTCAAATGCAAAATTGAGCGCAATGGAAACAGGTGCTATATTGAAATCATTGCTATCACAAAATGCGAAAAATTGATCCTCATTATCCGAATACTTACTTAACGCTTCTCTGTTCTTATCCAACAATCGAATTGTACTTTGTATATTCCTTAATGAAAACCCACCGTTTCCTACATTCGTATATACATATTCATCCTCTATTTTTCTTTTCATTCCAGGTATCCAAGGCGCTCCAATATAATCGTAACCCATATTACAAAAATCTAATAATATATCGGAAAAAACAAATGCATCTAACTGGTAAAGTAGAATATATTTGTACTCTTCAAATCTTCTATAGAAATCTGAGGATAACATCAGTTTATTATAGCCAGCTATACCCTCAAAATATGCCGTACCAAACCTTTCAATCCAAGCATCTTTTAAATACTCAGCCTCAAGTCCTTCTGGTGCAACAAAATAAATATCATATCCATTTAAAACTTTAAAAACCTGAGAGAGAGAAATTTGTTCTATCTCACTTAATATCATTTTGTATGTAGGTATTACTACCGCTACTTGTCCTCTATCGATCAAATTTACATTCTCTCTCTCTTAAAATTATGATTTATTTGGCATTGATCCAGAAAATCTATATATTTTCTTCCCATACTTATATAATTTGCTTTAAACTTATGTCCATATTCGCACTTATTCATGATTTCATCCATTGAGTATCTGCTCAAATCCCGATATTGAATATATGGCAATTCCATCGCCTCAACTAATTCTTTCGTTCTAAAATCATGCACAATCCACATTGCAGGAATTCCATTAAAAAACGCCATCATATTTCCATGAAACCTGCTGCCAATAGAAAACTGTATATTTTCTTTGTTCAGGAATTCAGTCCATTTATCACGAGTATAAAACATATGTCCAAATTCTTTGATATAGTTTTCCACCATATTAACTGTATAGCCCTCTAATCCCGGAAACTTTTGCTGTAAATGCCGATCCTCAATCGATCTATTCTCCCACAATGTTAACGGCATATCATTCATCGCCTGCAAAATAATCGGTTTTCTATTTTGTATTCCATAGCTAAGAATTTTATATTCACCATCCCCCCCTGGTGTCACATTAATAACCGCTCTATCTAACGAAGCTTTCTTTAATCTAGCCTCACCATATTGTCTGAATGGTTCATAAAACGATGGACATCCAATCACTTTCCAATTATGAATACCTATTTTGTCAAGATATTCCCCCGTTATATTTCCTCGAACGGCAATGTATTGGCTATGCTCACTCATAATCTTCAGTGCTCTTATCGTATCAGTGTTCTTTTCCACTTCTCTTGCAAAATTATCCAAATTATCATTTAACTCAATTTGTACACCCAGTCCTAAAACAGCTAACTGAACATCTTTATTTTCCAGAGGCAAAAAATATCTCTTAGTACATGCCCATCTACATTTATCCAATTGCTTGCCGGTAATACAAAAACAGCCTTATCTTCGTACTTATCTATCTTATAGCAACTAATTTCAGCATCATAAGCCAGCTGCTCTTTGACAGCATCCACAAAGCAAACATTTCCTGTATTACCACCACAAAATGAAAAGGCTTCTTTGTCACTAAGTGCAACCTCCCTATCTTTTAGTGTTCCAATCGTATTTGCCAATACTGTTTTCATCTAAGGATTCTCCTCATCATATAAATCAAACATTCTGATCCATTTTAATTTATCGTTATGAATGACTGATAATTGCTTTTCTATTTCCCTATACCCATTAATCACTGCAATGATAATGTTACATTCCATTTCTTTTAAACAACTTGGTGATAAAACTTCTAAGCCATCAATAATCAAACCTTGCCTATCTGCGTTATTATCAAAATAACATCTGCCTGTCACATTGCATTGCTTCAGTTTTTCAACACACCTTTTTCCCCATATTCCTGCACCAAATATACAAACATTTTCCAAATTATTATTAAAAATTCGACACAACATTTCTTTAAATTTTGTGTTGTCTTGTTGATATGCCGACAATAGTTTTATACGATTATAATTGTTTTTTATAAGCTGAAGATATTCTTCCCTCTTTGCATCAGGGGATCTATCAAGATATTTCATTGATACCTTTTTTACTTCTTGCGCACATGCAAGCTGTCTTTTCGTCGTAAGACCTCCCTGACGAAAATTTGTTATTACCCGATCAATATATCGAAATTTTACACCCAAAAGATAAAAACGAAATATCATTTCATAATCAGCCACAATGGAATAATTCAGATCAAATGCTCCATACTTTTCGTAAACGCTTTTTCTTACAAAGACAGTTGGATGTGGAATCATACGATACCATATATCATCTATTTGATCAGGCAAGCTCACCATTAACACATTCCCATCATTGTCAATAATATTCATCCTCGCATAATAGATATCAATGTTATTCTCTATATTTTGAACAATAGTTTGTACCGCGTTCGGCTCATACCAATCATCACCATTCACAATCCCAATGATATCGCCTGTTGCCTGAGAAATTCCTTTATTCATTGCGTCATAAAGACCATTATCTTTTTCGTGAATTAAGACGCTAATTTTATCTTTGTACATACAAATTTTTTCCCAAGTTCCATCGGTAGACATTCCATCCACAATTATATATTCAATATTGTTGTATGTTTGATTCAACACACTATTAATTGTTTGTTCAATTGTCTTTTCAACATTATATGTAACTGTAATAATACTGACTTTAATTTTTTCATCTCTTTTTTCTACTAAATCAGATAGCATATCTTTTCCTTTTCAAAATAAAACTTTCATCACGAATCCTACTTTTCCATATATAATGCTCTATACTCAGGTGCTATCGAAAACCATTTCCCCATATCACCTTGTACATATTTTATAATTTGTTCTTCACAATATCCCAACTCAACAAGCTGCTTTACTATTTCTTCTTGATTTTTTTGTACCGTAACCAAAATCCTAATTTTATCATCGTTAAGATATATCGGTTTCATCACCTTCATTTCACCGCTATTTGATTCTACGATCTTGTTATCAAAAATTATGATATCGCATATCGGATTTATTTGTTTCATATATAATAAAAACTCTTTTCCGGCAATTCCATATCCAAATACAATTAATTTATCTAACCTTTCAACTTCACCAATATAATACGGAATTTCTATAAGATTTGTTTGAAAAATAGCGTTTTCTTTTATTTTTCATTTGTTTATTTTCCCCAAATATCTTTGCCAAATTTTATCTTTTCTACAGGGACACCGTATTGCTCTATCAACATATTCTCCACTTCACAACATATTTTTTCATTTTTTATCATAATAATGATTTTGTCATAATCATATTGTTGTATCTGTTCTACTTTTATTATTGGAACATAGCCATAATATCCTACTTTGCTTTGATCAACAATAGCCAAAACATTATAGTTATCATAAATAACAGAATCCAGATTACGCATATAACTACCAGCCCCATAGATCAAAGCCGAAACATTTTTGCTTTCATCGCAACGCTTAATAAATTTGCTTCCATATACCTTACTATTTTCCCATGAAGTAAATCTGTGCGGTCAATTCATCGGTTCTTAATGTTGCACCTATTTTGCTCCAACAGCTTTCGCCAAAATGCTATGTGCGATTTCATATCACTCTTTTCATATACGGTATCATGTGCGGCTTGTCCCATAATCGGCAATTGTTCCCGATGCCAATATAGGTATTGCACCTGATCTGCCAAAGATACATAATCCCCAACTGAAACAAAAAATCCATTATAGCCATTGGAAATATCATCAACCACTCCAGACACTTCCGTCACAACCGGCACAGCCCCATTTCCCATAGATTCCATCTGCGTGAGCGAATGCCCTTCATAATCAGAAAAACTGATTTGAATGTCCTGCTTTTTCCAAAATGCCGGAATATCATTACGATCAATTTGTCCCAAGAAAGTAATTTTATTCTCCAAATGATTATCCCGGACAAACTTTTGCATTCGTTCACGTACACTACCGTCTCCCGCAATTTCCATTTTGTAATTGAGAACTTTTTTTTCTAATTCAAGTATAAATGTCGGAAATAAATCCAATCTTTTTTGTTGTACCTCCAATCGTCCAGCATATCCAATCCTTATTGGATCTTGAACATTTAATGAATAGCTTCGTTGTAGCTTTTCCTCGCAATGGAACGGCAAAGTTACTGTCTGTGTCTTTCGTTCTAAAATGCTATATGTGTGATTTAGAATATACTGTATGCGTTGACTGACACATAGATACCGATCCACATAAGCGTCATATTTTACATATTCCTGATAAAATGTTTCTACATCATTATGCAGCACAGCTATAACCTGAAGTGGCGCATCTGTTATCTTCTTATAGGCGCATGCCAGTCGAAAAGCATCATTGGGAAATGAAAAGACAATCGCGGACGTACGATATTTCTCAAAATAATCATACAGATGTTGAATCTGTTCTGTACAATCAATCGTTCCGATCGGAATTTCAAAATCAATATATGGCAGCCATTCTGTTTCAATACCTGTACGATTTACATTAGATAGTACACGAATATTCATACCATCCAAAATCCCGGCATTCAGAACAGAGGCCACCCACTTTTCTACTCCTCCAAGAATAAATCCATTGTAATTTTCAAGAATGAGGGTAGCTTGTTCTGGTTTTTTCTCATCTATTCGCAAATTTTTCCATTTGATATACTGCTCCTCATAAATCTGTAAAAGCAACTCATCAAAATCAATTTCTTTATCCCTCTGTCCACCATGATTTAAAATCGTACGATAAATTTCCTTTCGTGTCTCTTTGTTCGCAACACTCACTACCCAGCAATCATGTTCATTCGCAAACACTTCCCCTACTGATTTTATTTCCTGACTTTCCAACTGTCTGCCATACAACATTGGATTACCATCCGTGAGCCCCACAACCCTATAATGAGTACCCTGTAATAGTCTGCACAAACGAGCGGCTCTTTTTCCCGCACCATAAATAATGATTTTTTTTTCAATTTCAAAATCTTTCATGCTTCAGTTTCTCCAGGTATATCTGCTTTCCAAATCAACCGTCCATTTTAATATGTAATTAAGTAAGCTGTTCCGCAACCGGAATCGGATAATTCACAGCATCCATCCCATGACATCTATGACACATATCCAGATACCCCTTCTCTGAATAGCCCAAATTAAACTCCATTAATTCTCTCTTGTAATTTTCTCCATTTAACTGATCCAGATCAAGGTAATCATCTTTTCCCTCATCAAAATGCAGATTATCTGATACACTACGTGCCATAACGCAAAAATATAATCTGTTTTCTCTGATTTCCCTGCATGGAGTCAAACACTTGTCAAACGTCTCTGTTAATTTTTCCTCATCCAGTTCTTTGTTCAGATATTCAAATCCATAATCAATCCAGCTGGCATCCTCAGCCGATAATCGATATCCAATATCATATTTTTCTAAAACCTGTATCAGTTTTTGATGCGATTCTTTTAACCTGGGAATTGCTTTTGCATAATTGGAAATTCGAAACAGCACCTTATATTTTTGACATGCCTGCAATACCTCTTCATTCGGCACAATCGTCCCGTTCGTGGTAATACAGAAAATTGCCATCTGACTCCGGTATCGTTCGCCGATATATGCAATCACGTTGGAAAGATCTTTATATAAAAGCGGTTCTCCACCAATCAGAACAAATTCATTAATAAAATCAACTTTCGCAAAAAAACTATCTGCACTTTTATGCACCTGGTCAAGTGTCAGATCTTGGTTGGAGCTGTCTACATTGTAACAGGCATGTGCACATTTTTTGCATTTTAATGAACATCTTTCTGTTAATGTTATCTGTGCTAACTGCATATAGACTTTATCAAAATATAATGTTGCTATAATAGGCAATATCCTTTTATGAAATTCCTCACTAAAAAAATAATCTTTTCCCCAGACCAATTGATTTTGTTTTAACTGTTGCTCTATCTCCAATTCATGCTTTTTTGCACATGCAACTACAATCGCAGGATCATCTTCACTGCTAAGATAATCTTCCAACGATATAATTGGTTTATTTAAGAACTCGGTTCCTTGAAGCCTTCTATTATTATCAATATACCCTCCAAGCAAACCCAGCGCTGCTAAACTCAAGCCTGTTACTTCGCCTATTTGACCTGCTCCGAAAACATATATCTTTTTGTGAAATCCGTTTGAAAATGATATATCTTTCTTTCCTATTTCGTGTCCTTTATTCATCCACTTCATTTTATTCCCTCTTCCACTCCATCTTTATATTATAGAGTTTTTTCATTTCTTTCTCACAAGTATGCCTTGCACCCAAATCTACATTTTACCATACTACTTTATGTCCGATACTTCCAGATCAATTACTTACATATATACGTATCATATTGTTATCCAAAGTGCTCATGAAACTCCCAAATAATCTTATTGGGGTTGACATTATATTCTTTACAAATCATCTTAGTAATTTCGTCTACAGTTTCTTTTGATTTTAATGCCATCACAACGTAATCAAATGCCATCTCCGTAAAGATGTTATACTTTGATAAACTAACCCCTGCACATTGCGTCTTGACGTTGTCCACCCATGCCACAATCTCACAATAATCCAACTCCGTAATCTGTTTATAATATGATTGCCCAACCTTCCCGGCACCACATAAGATAATTTTACTAGCCTGTGGTATTCTGCCAAAAGGAGCCATGTACTGAACTACATGATTTTCTACTCCGTATTTACGCAATCTGAGTGTCGCACTGTATGCGAAGAACATGTCTAATTGGCGTACATAATCTACCTGATTATCAAATCTTTCCCTCAAGTATTCATATAAGTCCACCAACTTTTTATAATAGCTGTTGTCTAAAAAATACTCCGGAATTTCTCCTTCTATACGTCTTCTGTGATAATACTTATATTGATCTGCAATGGCATACGAATCTGCTTTATATAATGTTGGATACACCACTGCTACATCGTCCCCATAACTTATACAAATTTTTCTTGCCTTATCCAATTGTGGTAAAATAATGTCTCGCTTAAACAGTTTATTGCATAGAGAGGGATCAATTCCACAACTATTAATTTCATCATCCCAAATCATAGTTGAGCATATGAACTCCTTATATTTTTCTCCTTGAAAGATCCCTTCTCTTATTTTTCCACCAGATTTTATTTGATAGCAGTCATTTATATACCTGATAATTTTGTATGAAATTATGTCAATTCCCTGATCTAGCAACTCAAGCAGACTATTATAAGTATTTTCCGCAATCCAATCATCAGAATCTACAAACGTAATATAATCTGTTTTGGCATTAGCTGCACCAATATATCTAGATTCTATTTTCCCTTTATTAACCTGATGTATTACTTTAACCCTAGAATCTCTCCTCGCGAAATCATCACAGATTTCCCCACTGTCATCACTGGATCCATCATCTACCAATACCACTTGTAACGCCTCATAATTCTGATTTAAAACACTTTCCACACATTTTGCCAAATATTTTTCTGTATTATAAATAGGTATCACAACACCTATGCTTTTCATAGCTGGTCTCCTTAAGTAATTTTTCTTATGGGATTGCGTACAATACAGTATCCCAGGCTGCAAATGTATAATGTCTTAAATAAAACTTATAATCAGGATTTAATGTTCTCAAATATTCCGGAATTGTAAAAATATCTTCCGGTTTATGATAAACGCAAACTGCAAGTTTCGGCTTTTGCTCTATAATAATCCGACTTGCGCCCTTCAAAGTTTCTAGCTCTGCCCCTTCAATGTCCATTTTGATAAAGGTGACCTTTTCATTCCTTTTCACTAACAGTTCCTGATCCAAAGTCTCTACCGATATTCGCTGCAATCCATCATCACATATATGAGATGCCACATCAGCAGTATCTGAAAAACTCAATTCGGTATTACTGCTCCACGTTCCTTTATTAAATACTGTACATTTTTCTTTTGAAATTGCTTCGCTTAAATTCTGTCTGCATAATACATAATTCTTTTTATCCGGTTCAAAGCAATATATATGTTTATAATGATTGTTACACCATTTCATAAATGCAAAAGCAGAATCACCATCAAATGCTCCGCAATCAACAAACACTTCATTTTCTGACGGCTTTAACTCCTCTAAATCAAAATACTGCTCAGCAGTAAATGCCGTCATTTTCTCCCCAAGATTCAATATATTCTTTTGTGCAGCACCACAAGACATCAGTTCACTTTCTATCTTTTCAACTCCAAATTTATTGGAAATAACAAAAACCGGATCTGCAAAACACTGCATCACCTCAGGTAATGAATACACCTTAAACCCATTGACCAGCTTACCTTGTTTTTTCAAGTCCCCATCGACAAATCCTTTAAATAAATCCGGACAGATCTGACTGACTCTTTGTCCCCTGAATCCTGCGCCGTATAACAAAACATTTTGGGAAGATATTCCTCTTAATTTTTTTCTCAACCATCTGATTGGTTCCAGATCATTAACTAATTTGTGAATATATTTATCATCATTAGTTAAGGAATATAATACCCTTTGTCCATAGATTTCTTTTGAATAATCATCGCCAAACATCTGATAAACTTTTAATGTGCTATCAATCATTATATTTATCCTCTCTTTTTATATTGCTTCTATACAATCTAACATCTAATTATAAATACTGATTTATGATATATGAATAAATTGATGTTTTGGAAAACCCTTGGAAATTGGCACCGTTTCTTCCATCAAAATGTTTGGTCGTTAATTTTGATAAATATGTATTTTCTGTTAGTTCCGCATATAGTGATGGAACATATTCATCTTTTAAGTATGGCGCTAGTTGATCAGCTCCCTCATTATTATATGGGATGTCATCATACAATTCTTTTGCATCCCCAACATATTCCATAGCCGCTTTAATGAAATAGTCGACTGTCAAATAATATTTAATTTCCTCTTGGTATTTATAATACTCGCAAAAAAGATCAAAGAGAAATTTGAAAATACTATTTTTCTTCACGCCACCCATACACCATAATGACCATTGTGAATAACTGGAGAAATGATATTCCTTGCCCTTGCAAGTATATAGCGGTAGTCTAAAATAATCTATCGGAAACGGCTTATGGATCAAAACTGTCGCATCAAACCAGATTCCACCATATTCATATAATAATTTTTCACGAAGCATGTCTGAAAATGTTGTTAATGTAATACTTCCATCCTGTACCTTTTTCAAAATATACTCCGGAAAACGGACAAACTTCTCACAGTTTTTTTCTGTGATAACAATATGCTCCACTTCACCCGGCAAATATTTTTTTTGGCTGTTAATGCAAGCCTTTACCAGATCAGGAATATCTTCTTCTCCTTGCCACCAGCATGTCCAAGCATACATTTTTGTATCAACATCCATAGTGTTCTCTTTTAATTGACTTACATTATAATCAGATTGATCTAAAAAATCGCGCACATCTTCGATGCAATCCTCGTAATATATCTCCTGATCAACATAATTATTTAATACATTACTATCAATTACAACAAGATTCCCTTTGTAATTCTCTAGTGTCTTTATTACCTCTCCTCTTGCTTTCCGTCCCAATGCAACAATAATTTCATTTACGTTTTTCAGGGAAATATTATCATATTGTAAAATAGGCTTCCCGAATATTTGAGATTCTTTGTCCACATGAGTCACGCAAAATGCCCGTATTTTATCCAAATTACCATAATAACTTCGTATCTGTAATGCAAATTCCCGCGCAATAGTACCTGTTCCATATATAGTAGTATCATCTTTTAGATTTTCGATTAACTTTGTCAAATTTTCGGGTGAATCAATCAATAACATCTCTTTCTTCTTCAAATTTATTTGTTCTCTCTATTCTTTTCAGTACGAATTTAGCAAAAGTCCCTTTATTTATAGGCTTTGTTAAGCAGTTTATAAGTTACATATAAAAAAGCTAATCTTCTCCTGCAATCATCATCCTGTATATTTTCCACTTAACATTATTTGATACTTTATTTCCGCCAATTTCCAATCCGTCTCATTATCGATATCCTGAACTTCCAGTTCTGAGACAAAATATGGCAGCTCTTTCATTTCGAGTTTATCTTTATTCATCAAGGATTGTGTGTTATAAATATAAAATTGTCCGCAATCATGATAAATCTTTTCCAAGTCTTGAGAGCGTTTTGGGTAATTTTCTGGTTCAATAAATTTAACATATCCCCCCACTTCTCTTACACCACGTTGCGGCGGAAACGAAAACGGAACCACCGGATATATACTATCAGCCTCACCAGAAATCACTTTTCCAAACGCATCAATCAGCTTCTTACTTGTTACAAAAGGGGCGGTAGGATACAAACAACACACATAATCAAATGCTCGTCCCCTATCTAGATAGCAATTTACCACTTCTTTCAATACATCTATAGTTGTTGCAAAATCATTCGAATTTCTATCACTTCTAAGAAAGGGAACTTTTGCACCATATTTTTCAGCAATCTCAGCGATTTCTTCTGAATCAGTTGATACCATAACTTCTTCAAATAATTCACTCTGAATTGCTGCTTCTATGGAATATGCAATAATTGGCTTGCCACAAAAATCTTTAATATTTTTTTTAGGGATTCGCTTTGATCCCCCTCTTGCAGTAATTATAGCAATTGCGTTCATAATATTCTTCCTTACTTTTCCAACTTCCATTCTTCATTCAATAAAGAAAGCATTTTTGAATCATACCATCTACCATCATAAAAATACTGTTTTCTTAAAGTGCCCTCTATTTTCATTCCCATTTTCTGATATAAAGAAAGTTTTTTTTCATCGAATTCATATAACTCTGTCCATATTTTTACAAGTCCCAACTCACCAAATCCATAGTTCCATAATAGATCTAAGCTTTCTTCAGCAATTCCCTCATCATCAATGTATACTTCGTCTTTTCCAATATAAAGTGATAAATCTGCATTTCGATGTATCCAATTGATATAACATAACCCGCAACATCCTAACAACTCATCTGTAGTATTATCACGGATAGCAAACATTAACGTATTATTATCATTTACCACTTTTGATTCATACCATTTTCTTTGCATATCAGAATTGATTTCTTGATACTCTCTAAAGAATTTGCGATAATGCGGCAAATTTCTCCACTTTCTGAGTGTTTCTAAATCATTTGGTTCAATTGTGTCCAAATATACATTTTCACCTTTAAGCATCTAAAATATCCTTTCTTAACACTGCCGAATCTTTTGAAACATCCTCTTTCAAAACTTTTCCCACAATTTTATCTACTTCATATGGATAAAATCCTTCTAAATTAATTGGTCGAACCGGGAAAATATCCGCTTTGGTAATCTTCTCCCCACGCTTCATATCTCTGCAAAAATAAACCGATCTTTGCTGAACAATCCTAGAGCTTTTCTCGTTATCCTCAACTCGCTTAATTCCATCGCCCAACGCATAGAATAAATCCATACTTTTTTCAACCATATCCCTCCAACCTATTGGATTCATTGCAAATTTGTGATCCGGTCCGATGCGATTGTTATCATCTGTGAAATGTTTTTCAAAGACTCTAGCACCTAAGGCTAAGGCCCCAAGAACGGTTGTACAACCTGGTGTATGATCAGAAAGCCCTAAAACAGTATCTGGATACAACTCATTGTACAGCTTTAACACATTCAAATTTATACTCTTAAAATTCTCACGATCTACAGTGTAGTTTGTATTACATTGCATTAACACAATATCCTCCGTATGTCTCTGCAATATCTGCATCGCGCGTTTTACATCTTCTAACTCTGAAGCACCCGTTGCCAATAGTACCGGTTTACTTTTTGATGCAATATACTCCAGCATTTCTGTCCACGTCACATCACCAGAGCCAATTTTAAAAGCATTAGAATACTGATCAGCTAAATCAACCGACTCAAAATCATACGGACTAGTCATATATTCAATACCAATCTCATTACATTTTTCTTTTAATTTTTCAGTCCATTCGTCTGCAAGAGATGCATCCTGATAAACTTCAAACACACTTTTAGACCATCCAGCTTGATGTGTCTGTCTAGGCATATTATCAAATGCATTCTTACTTACTATCTTTTCTGCTTTAAAATTCTGGAATTTCGCTATATCAGCACCTGCTTCTTTTGCTAATTCAATTAAGTGAAATGCTCTTTGCAAATCACCATCATGATTTGCTGCAATATCCGCAATAAAAATGGGCTTTCCATTTTTCGTTATCTCAATATCACCAATCTTAATCATTCGATACTATCCCCCTCTGAATACACAATTCATAAAAATAATCTAAACTCTCATATGCATTTCGGATTGTAATGCCCAATTCCCGTTTTATTTTTTCATTTGACATCCCCATATTTTTAGGACGCTTAGCTTTGAAATTCATTATCGAACTATTTGTTTTATTTATCGTCCCCGTTGAAATTCCAAACTTCTTTTTGAGATACATTCCAAAATCATATTTAGAAATAACTCCCGTTCCACATGCGTGAAATAAACCTTTTAAGTTTTTTTCAATGCATCTATCAATAATATCTGCCAAATCGTTTGTCAAAATAGGTGAAAAATAGATGTCGTCAAACATATTTATTTCCTTGTCTGCTAATAAGGAATACAATATCCATTCCCCAAAGCTGTATTTATTCTGCAGATTAATACCATAAATATTAGTTCGTAAGACAAGATTATTTTCATTTATAAGTGTTTCTATTTCACCGTTCAATTTTGTTTGCGCATAATTATTAGGCGGATTTACTTCATCATCTTCTGTATATAAACTATCATCATTACCATCAAACACAGAATCTGTAGAAATGTATATCATTTTGATATCGTTTTCCGTGCATATTTCTCGAATCTTTTTCGTCAAATTAACATTAATCTTCTTTGCCAGTTCTTTATCTGTTTCACATAAATCCACATTCACAACTGCCACCGTATGAACAACAACATCCGGATGACTACTAACAATGCTTTTCTCTAATAACTCATAATTTGTCAGATCAATGCAATCATAAGAAACAGCTTCCATATTCACCTTCACTGCATCTGCGCCACAAATCTGATACTTTGATTTTAATTCTTGTGCTATCGTATTGCCTAATAATCCAGCAATACCCGTTATGTATATTTTTTTCAACTAATATTCTCCATTTGTTTTTAATGTTTAGAAATGTCCGTTTTTAAAACTCTTTGCAAATCCGCTATGTTAAGCCACTTAGAATTTGTTCCCGAACTATACTCAAACTCTGAAGCAACTGGCACTCCGCCTGGTATTATCTTATCCGCTTTCCACCACTCATAATGAGGATAAATAATATAATGTTTCTCATACTCATAAGTACGCATAGAATCTTCTCGCGTAATCATAATTTCATGAAGTTTTTCGCCCTCGCGAATACCTACTTCCGGCATGTTGCATCCCGGTAACATTGCCTGTGCAAGATCCGTTATCTTAAATGATGGAATCTTCGAAATAAATGTTTCTCCACCATTTGATTCTTCCAAAGCTTTAATCACAAGTTCAACCCCTTGCTCTAAACTAATCCAAAAACGCGTCATGTGATAGTCTGTGATTGGAAGTTCTTGTCCACCCTTGTCAATAATATTCTGGAAGAATGGAATAACAGATCCTCGACTTCCGGCCACATTTCCATAGCGAACAACTGAGAATTTCGGTCCATCTCCTCCTGAATACGCATTTGCTGCACAGAAAAGCTTATCAGATACTAATTTTGTACCACCATATAAATTGATTGGATTTACAGCTTTATCAGTCGAAAGTGCAACTACTTTTTTAACGCCCGCATTAAGTGCCGCCGTAATCACATTCATTGCACCATTTACATTTGTTTTAATTGCCTCATTCGGATTATACTCACATGCAGGAACCTGTTTCAGTGCTGCTGCATGAACGACATAATCCACACCTTTCATCGCCATACAAAGACGAGATTCATCACGCACATCACCAATAAAAAAGCGCAATTGTTCACTATATTTTTTATATTCATTACTCATAACAAATTGTTTATATTCATCGCGAGAAAATATTATCACTTTCTTTGGATTATAATGTTCAAAAATATAATCGACAAAATGGTGCCCGAATGAACCTGTTCCACCTGTAATTAATATTGTTTTGTTATTTAACATATACACACTCTCCTAATATTTACCCAATCTATTAATCAATTCTATTGATTTGTCTTTATCGTTTCCATTAGCATATTATTTTAACACATTTTTGAGTACTTTGTCTGTTAATGTGTCTGCATATTTTGACTCTGCAATTGAATAATCATTATTATCACCTACGCATGAAAGATTAAATCCTGCAAGTATTGTCTCCTGCACATATTTAAGATGATATTGTTTGCTCATGTAAGTAAACAAACCTATCGTTTCAGGGATGTACACAAATCGATATGTATACCTTCTTTTGATTCTCTGACATGTAAAAGCCAAATATTTCTTTGTAACTAAGATGTCACATACAAAATCATATCTGGTTGATTTGGTTATGTATACACATATTGTAGTAATTCATCAAGTTCTACCACTCTATCTACCGCAATAGAATAGCCCAAAGCATGAAGACCGTGTTCTTTCATGCCAATAATTCAATTTCCATCTTCGTCCTCAATATATGCTTCTCTGATAACCCATTCTTTTGGTATTGTCCAATCAAATGCACTCATCCCCGTCAGCGCCTCGTAAATTTGAAGTTTTTCTAGCAAAAATCATACATTTCTTTCCCTCTATTCTTCATCTCAAACATATCCTTCAAACTATGAAAGCCCACCATCACATAATGACAGCGGGCTCTACATCCTTTATCCATTTCACATACAGCGTCCATGCTAATCTATGTTCATCACATATGTTATCGAACAATAATGCTTTTTATATTAGTTTTTTCTCTGATTTTGTAACACCTTGTTGAATGCAATTCTAAATTCTAAATTTGCCTTCATAATTGAAACGGATGGACATTTTTATATTCACCTCCGCATTTTACCATCATCTGCTGTATATATGCCCACACCTATTCTATTATTTCTATTCGCAACAATTGCTGTTTTATAATCTTTTAGTATATATTCTACCACTAACAAATCTCGAAAGTCATCAATGTCAATCTCTTGACTTATTTAAAAATATACAGAAAGCTTTCATACAGTTTTAAAATAGAGAATCAAAATTAACCCTATCAAAAACTTCCAGTTTCCCCCCTCGGGTTGCATTATATATTTTAACCCCCATTTTTTCAGTTTCTCTTTTTGCACATTCGTATGCTTTTTTAACAAATTCGAAATTGAATGTATATGTTGGATTTGCAGGCCCGCAACAATGATTTTCTTTTGCACCAAGATTACTAGAAAAACTAAAATCGCATCCCAACAAATATATCTGTTTAGCACCCATATATACAGCCAATTGCAAGCACGCATAAACAACTGTAGCACCACTATATACCACATTGGAAAAATCGTTGCTAAATCCTATTTCAGACGTGCATTGTTTTTGTCTGAACATATGACACTTTAATTCGTTTGAAACATTTAAATAGTTATCACTTACAAAAACCTCCACATTATCATGGTCAATCTTCTGCATATGCTTCTCATATTCTCGAATTGCCCCTCCATCAGACATTACATAATAATCTGGTCTCCACCTTGTTCTATCATATAAATAGAACATTCCATTCATACTAATACAAATCTCATTATGTGCACGTAAAACATCTAAATCCTCCAATGTAATACTAGGACCTGTAGCAACAATAAATATTCTTTTTCCTTCATGTTTATTGAAAAACTGTTTCAAATCCTTATTTCTTTCTATATGCACAAACTTATTTATATCTTCATAATCAATATCTCTTTTTCTCCTTTTTTTACTATCAAGACTAATACAACACGTTGAAGTCGCGTTTTTATCATTTAACAAACATTTTTCTTTTTTTATTTTCGTCAGATATTCATACAAGTATCTTGAAAAAAGATCAGCATCTGCCAATCCATAAACCCGATTATTTCCTACCCCCAATAAGCTATCAAGTTTTCCTTCATTAATAGCCTTTATTGTCTCTAGGCGGACTCTACTGCTACCTAGAATAAAATAATTGGTTATTTTATTCTCATTCAGCCATTTCATAATAGATTCACTAAACATAGGAGTTATTACTATCTCATATTCTCTATATTCCATATAGTATTCTTCACAATCGATAATAGGTATTCCCTTATACTCTCCTGTATTTCTAATCGCCATATTAGATTCAACTATTGCAACAACGTTCTGCTCTCCCCAAACATCTATAAAGTTTTTACCATTTGTTCCTAATCCCCAAATCACTACATTCATCTTTTATCTCCTAATATTACATGGTGCAATATTTTCTATTATTTTCTCACTCGCCCGTCCATCAAACACAAGTCCCATCTTCTCGTGAAATTCATCCAGCTTCTTATCATATGCACTCTGATCAAATGCCATAATATCCTGCTCAAGCTGTTCATTATCGCTCGCCAGTGTAAATGGCAGATATACATCAAGCCCCGGAACCATCTGTTTATTGTTACTTATATGATCTCTTTCATCTGTTGCCAAATTCCACATAAGTGCACCTCTGTCATTTGCATACTGCTGAATATCGTCTGCATATAGGAAAACCGGGATATGCGCAAATCCTGCTTCAAAGCATGCACTGGAGTAGTCAGTGATATATGTGTCCATACCAGCCAGTATTTCATACATATCATCAGCCTGACTCTCATCAATAATACGATCTTGCACATCAGGGTTTTTATACTCCCGAAATGTTGGTGCAAGCTGCGGATGCACTCTCACGCAAAGATACCATTTACCGCCAAATTTCTTTTCAAGGTTTTTAATCAGTCTCTTAAAATCAATGGACCATATTTCGGAAAATACAAATCTTTTTCCATCCTTTGCGCCTTCACGAAATGTAGGAGCAAACATAACCACTTTCGCATCTTCCGGCAAATTGTGTTTCTGTCTGAACTTCTTCTGATAGAAGCTTCTATCCCCAAATAGCACATCACATCTTGGCGCTCCGGTTTTCAGGAAATTTCCCTCATATACCAGAGCTTTATCAAAACATTGTTCGCACCATGTAGAATCTATTACCAAGCCATCAATCATATCAGAATCATTCTTGCTTACCAGATAAGCCATTTCCGAGAAGCCTTCCCCTCTCAAAAGCCCTGTACATTTAATTGCGATTGTGTAATGATTCACATTCAAATAATACTGACCTTTTCTTTTTTTTGTTCCATACGGTTTGCGGTAATTATCTATCCATACTTTTGATCTCGATAGCCAATAAGCTCTGCTCCATGCGGTATTAGGTACTTTTTGGACGTAATCGGGAAAAGTCTTATCCATATCATTTACAAACCACACAAAGCGGAAATCCGGATGCTGACGGTGCAATTCTTCAACCAAAGGCTTTGCATTACAGCCAAAGCCTCCTTTTCCTTCAAATGTACAAACACTGATCAGATTATTTTGCACCGGAAAGAGTCTGCACAAATAAAATTTTATGCTTTCTCTAAAAGCCATTCTCCGTCTTTTTTTAATATACCTGATCTCTTTCGGATCAGTTGCAACTACATGTTCCATAAAAATTGGTTCCTTACTCTTTATACATATATTGCGGAATGCAGGCTACTGCCCTGTCATAATCTTCCCTGAAGTCAATCTCCGCCCAGAAAGCATCTCCCATAGAAATAGCACAGACAGAAAATTTCTTTTCATCAAGCAGTTTCTGAATTGCTGCTTCAAAATACTCTGAAAAGTTCTTTTCTTCCAGAAGCTTCTCAACTGCCATTTGTAAAGAAGGGATTATATCTTTCTTAAAGGATGCAATGCCAATAAACTCACCCTCTGCTTCCTCTACTGGCATTTTTTTTGTGATCTGCACGATTTTACCTTCCTGCGACCGAACTTTCATTGCTTCTTCATCACATACCTTATAATCTATCGGCAAATTCATATCTGCTTCAAACTGTACCAGCTTCTTTAATATACATGGATCACACAAAGTATCTGCATGCAGATAAATAAAATCCTCCTGCAGATATCTCATACCCATATAAAATGAACCAAGCACATTTACCATCTCATAAAATGGATTGTATACCAGACGCACGTCCTTCATATCTTTTGTCAATTCTTCAAAGGCTTCTTTCCTGTATCCCGTTACAATAATGATTTCATCAACACCCACTTGACGCAAAATATCTAAATTGTACTCAATTAATTTTTTATGATGAATCTCCACAAATGATTTGGGATTTCCGCCTGTTAATTCACCAAGACGGCTTCCCTTTCCTGCTGCCATTATAATTGCCTGCATATCTGCTTACTCCTTCATTGCTCTCTCATAGATCTTATATATAATGTTTTCTGTTTCTGCCAGTGGATCATTCGCCAGATTTCCGCTTACATCCTCTGCCAGAATAGATAGCATATTCTCTTTTACACCTAATTCTCTTATAGAAACCGGAAGTTGCAGCTGTTTCAAAAAATCTTTCATCAATCCGGAAGCCTGCTCCGCATTTGTCGGCTCCTTTCCGGTTAATTGCTCTAGTACTTTTCTGATTGTTTCTGAATTTACAGTATACTCATAATAAATCCATGTCGGATATATCGCTGCCAATCCGCTTCCATGGCTTGTCTTTGTATATGCACCTAATGGATATTGTAAGCGATGTGGCATAGCCGTAGAAGCATTTCCCAGATTAATACCCATGATCATACTGGCATAACTCATTTTTTCACGTGCTTCTTTGTTCTGGATATCTTCTTCCAGCTCCATAAGTGCTTTTCCAGCCGTGGAAATCACCTGTTCCGATAATATCTTCGTAAAAGGTGATGCAACCTTTGACACATAACTTTCTATTGCATGTGCCAGTACATCAAATCCTGTCTCCATCGTTATATGCAAAGGAACAGTCTCTGTAAATACAGAATCAACAATAGCCAGTTTCGGATACAGATTTTTTCCTCTAACTCCGCCTTTCTTATGCTTTTCATAATCAGAAAGAATTGCTGCTTTACTAAGCTCGCTACCCGTGCCTGCTGTAGTTGGAATTGCGACAACAGGAAGCGTCCTTTCATCAGGCTCTATATGTTGATAAAAAAGAGTTTCCACACTATTACCGGTTCCAATTACTGCGGCTACAGCTTTAGCAGCATCAATAGCACTTCCTCCACCAAATCCAACCACTATATCTGTGCGGTTTTTTCTTCCTTCCTCTGCCGCCTTTGTAATTTCCTGTAATTGCGGATTTGCACTGATCTGATCATAAATTGCTACCGATTTTACATTTGGAAGATTCTGTAGTTCTTTTTTTAGTTTTTCCACATAACCAAGGCGGTTCAGTGATCTGCCTGTCGTGACAATCAACACATTTCCGTTTAAAAAAACCTTTTCTTCCGCAAGTGCTTGAAACGCGATTCCTCTGCCAAAATATATTTTAGTTGGTATTTCCAATTGATACATTCTCATAAGTTCTCTATTTTTACCTTTTTTGAATGATATAACCTTTCTGCAATTCTATTTCTCTTTGCAAACAATGGTTTGATGGTTTCATAGGTTTCTTTATATAACCCATACAATTCCTGATATTTTTGATAATTATTCTGGTTAGGTCTGATGATCATCCTCACCTGCGCAAAGCAGTCACCGGCTTCTGTCAGCGATTCATATACGCCCTGTCCATATAAAGCGATCATTGCTGCACCTGTTGCCGTCGTTTCAAATTCTGAGAGTACATGGATCTCACGTCCCGTAATATCTGCTTTGATTTGAGAAACAAGGCCAACCCTGGCAAGACCTCCCGATACACGGATCGTATTAATTTTGATTCCTGTTTCCTCTATTGCCGTGAGCATATCCAGATCAATAAATCCCGTACTTTCAAATACCGCGCGTGTCATTTCCTTTCTTGTGTGCATTCGCTCCAATCCAAAGAAAACGCCTCTGGCTTCATTGTCCCAGATAGGTGCTCTTTCTCCCAAAAGATATGGGAGAAAAATAACGCCTCCTGCACCCAGTTCTGCTTCTGCAGCATCTTTCTCCATTTGTTCATATGGTAACTGCTCATTCATATAATAGCATTGTTTTACCCACTCAATCAAACCGCCGCCCAGATTATTGGATCCGCCTATGATATTTAGATTTCCCTCATAGTATGGAATTTGTTGAATTTTCGTTAACGGCTTTTTTATCTCTTGTTTCAATGCTGCTCTAAATACAGTAACGGTACCGGAAACATCACTGGCCTCTCCCTCTTCCAGTGTTCCGCTTCCTACAAATGAACAAATCGCATCATATGTTGTCGCAATCACTTTCGTATTTCCTGTAATGCCAATTTGTTCTGCTACATCTTTTTTGATTTTCTCAACAAATTCACCGGGTGATACTATTTCCGGCATTTTTTCATATGCAATCCCAGCCTCTTGTAATAAAGAGGCTGGATACTTTCTATTTTTTGCGTCACAGTACCATTTTTGTGCATTGATGTAATCTGTTACATATCTTCCACTTAATCTGGCAATCAGATAATCATTCGGTGTCAGGAATTTATATGTTTTCTCATACAACTCCGGCTCATTATGTAAAACCCACATTGCTTTTGGAATCAAATAATATGGATCCGCCACAATAGCATATTGCTCTTTTAATTTTTTAAAAGAAGAAAGTTTTTCCATCTTTGCACTTTCTTCTTTTGCTCTTTTATCCGAAACCATGATACATGGTGCCAGTGCATTACAATCTTTATCTACATAAACAAGACAAGCTGCTGAAGTTGTTACCGTAATATAATCGATCTCATGGGCATCTGCCATGAAAACAGTTTCTCTCATAACCCGCAATGCCTTTTCCCACCACTCATCCGGATTTTGTGTCACTCGCTCTCCGGTCAAAGATGTTTCCAAAGGAATGGCTGCACTTGCCAGCTTATTGCCCTTGCTGTCAAATATGATACTGCGAATACTTTTCATTCCCATGTTCAGGACTAAAATTGTCTTATTCATAAGCTACCCTTCCAAACATCATCCTTCTAATAAAGATAGTTTCTCCATTGCCATTTTACATATAGAATCATGGATCCGCCCTGTAACTTTCAATGGATCAAAACCTTTTTCTTTTATTTCTTGTTCCTTATAGCATCTCTCAATTCCCAGACGATAAGCCTGCTTTACATCTGTAGAAATGTTAATTTTCTTAACACTTTGATAAGAAAATAATCGTCGTAATGTATCATCCGAGAGCCCTGTTCCGCCATGAATCACCAATGGGATCTTTGTCATTTCACCAGTCTGCTGTAAGAGATCATAATGTAAATCAGGTATCCCCGTATATTGCCCATGAGCTGTTCCTATCGCAACCGCCAGCATATCCACATTTGTATTTTTCAAAAACTTCTGAATATCCTCGACTCTTGCCACGCCAGTGCCACTTACCGTTATATCGTCTTCCACACCACTGACTTGTCCAACTTCAGATTCCACTAAAACATTCTTTCCATGTGCAAGTTCCGTCACATAATTTGTCAGTTCAATATTTTCATCCAGTAATTTATCTGAAGCATCAATCATGACCGAATCCCATCCAGCTGCTATGGCTTCCTGGATCATTTCAATCTTTTTACAATGATCTAAATGCAGATAAACCGGTATTGCCTTCTTTTTTGCATAAGTTGTCACGAAAAACCTCATTGCTTCCAAGTCCATTAACGAAAAGGCTTTCATAGAGGTTTGTAAGATAATAGGCTTCTGTTTTATTTGTGCAGCATCCATAATAGATTTGGCAGATGCTATATCCCAAATATTGAATGCAAAAAAATGAGGTGAATTCGGATTTATATATGCTTTCATTTATCAATATACCTCCGGCTCATTTAGGATCACGTCTGTGATCCCCTGCTTTTCCAAACTCTTCAGATCAAGCCTTGTTCCTGTCGGCTTTTCAGGATAAAGATGACCGGAAAGCCATGCTCTTACATGATAGCCATTAAGCGCTTCCTTCGGCAGATCTATTCCTCTCCAGAAAGGATGCAGCGAAGCAGCCCCACAGCCGCCCTTTACTTTATAAAGGCAATCCGATACTTTCGTGTCCAGAATCGCCAGCTCTGATCCTGTCTGCAGTGCATGCAGCCGTTCTATGGATCTTGCATAAAAAGAAGAATATACGATCTGTTTTTCCAGACCTCTCTTGGAAATTTCTTCTGCAATTTTATCTTCCATGCCCGGATATGGATAGATGCTGTTTTTCAGCTCGATATTCAGCAGCATTCCTTCCCGCATCCTTGGCTCTATCAGATCCAGCACTTCTTCTATTGCCGGGATCTGCTGCGTGGGATGGCTGTCTGCATAAATATGAAGCTTTCTCAGTTCCGAAAGCGTATAGTCTCTGACAAATCCAATGGACTCTGTCGTGCGATCCACTCTCTCGTCATGAATGACTACCATATGTCCATCCTTTGTCAGCTGAATGTCCAGTTCTATACCCGTCAGGTTCTTTATGGCAATCGCTTTCTCAAATGCCAGGAGTGTATTTTCCGGATATCTCTGGCTGCAGCCTCTATGCGCCCATATCTTCATCTGTGCATCTGCCTTCCTTTATCATAAACCGCTCCATAATGCCTGCCATTGTAATGGATTCGCTTCTGGTCAGTTTAAAATCTGTTTTTGTATTTCCATTGATCTGCTTTAAAAGAGCACTGATCTCATACCGGAGTCCATCTCCTAAGAAACGTTCCGAATATTTTTCTACCCTGTCCGCATCCTCAAAATGTACTTCAAAATATGTCGTCTTCCACCATGGTGCTTCCGCTACGATATATCCCTTTGTACCGGCGATCAGCAGTCTGCCTTCACTCTTAACGCCCAGCCCACAGGTTACGGTTGCAAGTCCTTTGTGGAATTGAAACGATGCTTTGGTAAAGAGATCCAGTCCATTTTCACCATGAATGCTTTCGAAATCAATCGTTTCATACTCACAGCCAAATAATTTCAGTACCGGAAGCAGACAATAACTGCCAAGTTCTAAAAAGCTGCCCCCATAAACAGGATCTGTCAATTCTCTTTTTTCCTTATTTTCCAGCTTGGTAAAGCAGGCGTCCACATAGCGGACGCTTCCGATCATACCACTGCAGGCTACATTGATCAGGTTATTAAATCCCGGACAGTATGCCGTCTTAATGCCTTCAAATAAGATCTTATTCCGTTCTTTTGCCAGTGCAAACAGTTCTTCTGCCTGTCCCTTTTTGAGCACAAGCGGCTTCTCACAGATCACATGTTTGTCATGTAAAAGCGCTTCTTTTACATAGGCATAATGGGTTTCATGCGGCGTAGCCACGTAGATGATTTCCGATTTATCATACAATACATCAGTTGTCAGGAAGGCATCTATCTCATGTTCGTTTGCAAAGCGCTGTGCGCTTTCTGTATGCGGGTTATAAACACCCTGTACGCTGACACCGCTGACACACTTTGCTTCCGCCACAAACCGTCCTGCAATTCTGCCATTTCCGATAATACCGATCCTCTGGATCTTAAAATTCTGGTTACGGAGCATCGTGCTGGATACATTTTTGGTACGTTCCAGATAGACAACCTTACAATACTCATTCATATAGTCAAATACACCAGTCCAGTCACTTCCGACTGTAAAAATGTCAATCTGATATTTCTTGACATCATTCACCTTCTGACCAATGGATTCTTCAATGATAATTTCATCCGCAAATCCTGTTTTTCTGACATTCTCAATACGGGTCATCAGATCATCCACGACATTCAGTTTTCCTCTGGAAATGTCATATCCTTCTGTCGTTACTCCAACGATCAGATAGTCCCCAAGTGCCTTGGCTCTCTCTAACAGTCTATAATGGCCTTCATGAAAAAGGTCGAATGTTCCGTATGTGATTACTTTTATCATGAAGTTTTCCTCCTGGTATTATCTATTTATGATATACGCATATACTTTCTTTCCGCAGTCACCAGCCGGACTTGCATTGATTTCCTGAAAGCTCTGTATCTGCTTTTGTTTATCATACTGTCCCCCTGCTATTTTCCCATCTATCATGCCCGATAATGTATTAAATACATCTTCCTGACATCCATATTGCATCCATTGGGATCTTCTGGAAAATCCGGGATCGTGCTTTCTGACTTCCTCTTTATCAAAGTGTACATTTCTCTCCCTGATCTCTTTTGTTCCAAGGTCGATCCAATATGCTTTTCGAACCGGTGCAGAATAAAAGGAAAATTTATCCCAGTCATCTACTTCCCGGATAAAGTAACCCACGCCATAGTTGACGCAGTAATCATCCTGATCCGCCGATTCCGCCACAAACGGAGCTTCCCACTCTTTTACTTTACCGCTTTCCGGATCAAGTTCTATAAATTTATTAGCCAGATTTGGCGCAATTATCACTTTTCCCTGATAGAATGCAAAGCTTCCCAGCATCCATTTGACCGTTGGGATCTTATGCTGTCTGTCTGTTGCCTCCAGACCATCTATCATGACATCATACTCTCTGGTTTCTCCAGTGATCCTGTTCCATCTGGTTACAACCGTACCTTCCTGTGGGATCAGCCACAGAATCTCATCATCCATCTTTTCCATCGCAATCCCGGTGAGCAATCTGTTAAAGGATACTTTTTGTATACGGATCTCCAGCGTATGAATGTCGATCATCGCAATTTCTGTTCCGGCGGCGTTCAAGATATAGACCTGATCATCAATCTGCCACTTGGCAGCCCACACTTTCTGTCCATCTACTTCTGTACTGTTGTAATCTCTGACACCATTGATATAGGCCACTTCTTCTGTATCAAGATCCAGACGGATCATAGCAGGATACTGCTGTGGAAATATAAAAAGATACCTTGGATCATTTACATGATAGGAAAAGCCGCCAAAAGCCCCTGCTTTTTCAATTTCCCTGCGTAGCTGTATTTTATGAAAATTTTGCCTTGAATCCATTACCAAAATATCCTGCGCATGAAGCGGAATCATAAATACTTTACCTTTATAGGCAAATGCCCTCTGGTAATAATCCGTTCCTGCATATTGGATTGGCAGATCACATAAATAGTGAAAATGCATGTCATTATTCGGCGCATAAAATAATTTATTGCCATGTATAATGGAATACTGGTTTTGATCTCCCCGGATTGCATGTGTGATCCAATATTTCCATGAATCTTCCATTGGAAGTGTATGGATCGTATTATCAAACAGGAAAAGTGGTTTCCCTGCTATTCCAAAAAAAGATGTAACAGATGTCGCGGAGTCTCCTATATAAACATCCGACAACGCGATCGTATCCTCCATACAAGGTGTTTTATCATAAATCCCTATATTTTCTGTGATAAATCGATGTTTCAAAGTATCATAAACCGGCTTGTAGGATGCTCTCATGCTGACAAAGGTTGACTCCAATAAAGGATGTGGTCTCCAGAGCAGGCAGACATCTTCTTTCCCCGCGAAGCAGTTAAACACATACTCCATCTTTTTCAGAAATCTTCCTGTATCTGATAGCATACCACCAATCGATGTATTATAAAAGAAGACTCTTTTTTTACTACCATCTGGAAGGAGCATCTTCTCCCGCCATTCTTTCGGTATTTCGGGAGGATTCTGGCATTTCTCGATCACGCTGTCAAATTTCGGAGAGCCCAAAACTAAAAATTTTCTTTTGGGTATACTTTTATCATAAAACTTTATATATTTTTCTGATTGAATGACAATGTAATCCGCGTAAATATAGGCAGGACACAATGCCTGTCCTTCACTCATACCGCCTGCAGATGCAAAATATGGAATGTACACAAGACAGTCTGTATATTTTTTCAGATTATCCGAATAGAAAAACGGATGCACACTTGTTACAAAGTTAGCTCCGTCATATGGATTATGGATGAAAACAGTATCCGGTCTGCGCTGCCCGAAATCGTATGCATCGTATTTTATAACAGGTACATAATCAGGAAACAGATCTCCCTCATAATGCATTTCCCGAAAACTTCCATCCGGATTTTTATCATAATACGGAATCGGTATCACATATGCGTCGCATTCCGGATCTGCATCCGCTGCTTTCCAGACACTTTCCAGGCTGTCCCACATGCTTGCCTTATACGGAAGAAATACAATTTCCTTGCGATCCTCCGGTAACAGTTCCACTGTTTTGCTGTGCAGTCTGATCAAAAGATTCCGAACAGTCTGTGCCAGTTGTTTTCTGCTCTCTGGATCATCCATGCTTTGGCTGACCTGAAAAATCAATTCACAATACTCTTCCAGCATTGTAACCAGTTCTTTTGTACTGTCACCCTGCGTCTCCAGATCGTTTCCAGTCAGTATCGCAGCTTCCTGGCACTGCGTCAGGATATTCATAAGTTCCTCCGTTTGCAGATCCGCAGTTACATATTCATTTGCATTTTCAAGAAGTGTTATTGATTCCAGCACTGCCTGTTTTTTGATTCGCTTCATCCGGGCTATTATTCCTTTTATTTCTTGATTTTCATTTCTATATAAAATAAAGTGTGCGCATCCCCGCGGAGCGTTTTGTATAATAGGAATGAAGTTTCCTATTACACAAAGTCCCTGCACTTCGTGCAGGGACTCCTGTTTCCTTTTTCGCGATTCCGTTCGCACTTATTAAATATATCGGTCAGATCATAGAAAATAATTAGAGTCCGGCCTATGATTCGAGTTTTAGATAGATCAAATAATATCATTGATGATATCTCTAATTTATCACAAATTTCCCAACAATGTTTTAACATATTGTTCCGGCTTTCCTAAATCTTCCACTATTTCTTCTATGTTTTTCCCTTTTTTCCACCATCTTGACACCAGCGTTTTTTCCATATCCTTTTCCATATCTTCGCGTCCTCTCTCATACTCATATGCTTTTTCACTTTCTATATGCTTCTCCATATCAAAATCATATAACATCATTGCTATTACCTCCGCCCTATGTTTCATTAAAAAATCTTTTAATACATCTTCCCTGATGCATTCCGCTATTGCCTGATAGGTTGCCTGCTGCAGATCCATCGTTTTCTGTTTCTCTCTGATTTTTGTGATCAATGTCATATAGTCTCGTAGCAATTTACAGGCACTTTTCAGTTTTTCATTGTATCCCTCATTGATATTCAGTACTGTTGTGATAAGCTCCAGCTCCGGTTCTACCATTTTCTTTTCGTAAGCATCCGACAATTTAAGAACTGTTTTTTCTTCCGTTTGTTTCGTGCCATTATATAAAACGATAAACCGCGGTGTCGGCAGTTTGATCTGCTTACTGCCGTAAATATCCTCCTTTGCTGTAATCTTGGATAATACATTGGAGATATATGTCAGGTTACGCAGCGGCATATTCGGATTCACCGTAGACTGGTGCTCGATCATATACAGCTCTGACAGAAATACAAAAGATACATCATTTTGCACCGACATATATACTGCATTTTCCAATGTTGTGATCTCCAGCTTTTCTGCATCCGTGTAATTTGTTCCATTGAGGGCATTATACAGACTCAGGAAATCTTCTTTTTCTTTGAAGATAGCACGAAGCAGTAGATCTTTATGATTTTTTGCCACCTTATACTCATTTAAGAAGTAATCAACTTGCTCATCCACTTCGTATTTGCTGACTTCCTTTGCAAATGACGGACTGTGCTCTTTTTCTTCCGTATCCTCATAGGAACGTACATCATTTTCCTTTTCCACTGCATTCCCGGATACACCATCATTTTTTCGTACCGTTACACTTGTTTCTTCTCCCAGATTGATAAAAATAATTTCAACCCTTTGTTTCTCTTTCTGCATAGCAGCTCCTTTCCTGCAGGAGCTCCCAGCTTCTTTTTCTTCTGTTCAGAACTCCCGCCTTTCTTTATTTTGTTGTAAAAGCATGGATTTCTGATCAGAATTGATTTTAGACTGTACTTAGATATGAAATATGCTTTTGTATAAATTGAGGATAGCATTTCTGCTATCCTCCGTCAATTTAATATCATATGTTTCTTTATTTTCTACATACTTTAGTATGTGAAAGTATCTTTTTTATTCCTCCTTGTTTTGCTCCCGTACAACCAGTGCGATCTGTCTGTAAATATCGAGCATTGGCAAAATATCCGCTTCAAACGCATTCGCGATCATTGCATGACTGTTATTTCCAAGTGCCCGGTTCAGATTCTGTATTTTTTCTTCCATTGCATCCTTATTTAACACTTCTTCCTTTTCATTCAGGAACGGAATTGTAATATTGATAATATCGATCACATAGTTCAGTCCGTCAAGCTGCTGATTCAGATAGTCTTCTGTATCCGGCATCTCTGCCCCTCTGAGCTCCGGTATGATCTCCTTCATCGCCGGAATCAGTTTTGCAATGTATTCGCTGCCAAGTTCAAGTGCTTCTAATTGCTGTTTTTTCTGTTCTTCCATTGTAATTCCCTCTTCTTTCTGCATTCGCATCTATTATTGTTTATATCGGCAAAAAGTATAAACAAATAAAGCCTGACACTATTTCTGATCAATTTGTAAATATTGTCTGTACTGTTCTGCAATCCGGCAGAGCACTGACGGTGTCACGTAACAAGTTAATAGCTGCATCAGAAGCTGATGAAATTCGCGCATGCTGGTCTTGATATACTTATTATTCACACACCCCGGCATATTTGCAAGAATGTCCTCTTTCAAGCGACAGAACATGTCATATGGTGGTTTATCAAACCGCAGGCAGATCACCTTCACCGTGGCAAGATACCAGGTAAACAAAAGATCCAGTTCCAGCTCATCATGATAACGTTCCCACATTCCTCGCTCCTGATAGGTCTGCAAAACCAGTTGATTTACCATCATAATATCCTTATGATATCCTGTTTCCCTGGAAAGTACTGTCGATTTCTGATTTACGAAATAATGATAATAAATTCTGTCCATCTTGGCGATCCGTTTTGCATATAGCTGCAAAAGTGAGCCAAAGTAAATATCCTCATAAGCCAGTCCTTCCGGAAATACTATCTCATTTTCTGTCAATAGCGATCTGCGGATCACCTTATCCCATACCGCATAGCTCATTGTGTTTTCTACGATCAGTTGTCTGCGCTTTTCCTCCGTATCGATTACAGCTCTATAGATCTTCCCTGTACCCTTATCATCCAGCTTCTGAAAATCATTTCCCCGATCCCGGAGATGCCTGCAGATCACAACATCCTGTCCGTTTGTTTCTGCTTCTGACAGAAGTGCTTCAAACATTTCCGGTTCAACCCAGTCATCACTGTCTGCAAATCCAACATATTCACCGGTTGCATACGACAAACCGATATTCCTTGCCCTACCCATCTTTCCATTCTCATCGCAATGCACTGCCAGTATCAGCTCCGGATATTTTGCCTCCCATGCAGTAATATGCTGCCATGTTGTATCTGTCGATGCATCATCCACCAGAATGATCTCGTATGCGCTTCTGGAAAGTGTCTGTTCTGTCAACGACATCAAGCATCTGTCTATGTACTTTTCCACATTATAACACGGTACAATAATACTAAGCCTCTTCATAACAACAGTATAGCATGTGCTAACTCATTCTACAATGAAGAGGTTAGCAAATTGCATCCAAAAAATTCCCCTTTTTCATGCAAATATGGTACTATATAATTATTATTTCTATCATTAAGAAAAAAGAGGTCTTACTATGCAGATCAGTGCATGTATCATCTGTAAAAACGAAGAACAGTATATCGGCAAATGTATACAGGCGCTACGCGCATTACCTGTCCATATTGTTGTTGCAGATACCGGTTCTACAGACAATACACTTTCTATTTTAGAAAAGCTGCTTACTTCCAATGATACATTATGTCACTTCGAATGGTGTAATGATTTTTCCATGGCACGCAATTTTTGTGCTATACAGGCACAGACTGATTGGATCTGGATGGTGGACGCTGATGAGATCTTAACCTCCTGTGATTCTGTCGTATTACACGATTTTTTAGAAAAGAAGGAAAATGTTGATAAGATTGGAACAATACTTCGAAAAGATGCTTATCCGCTGCAGGGAGAAATTGCCTTTGCCACCTCCCGTATGGGGCGGATTTATAACCGAAACTATTATCACTATGAAGGAATCATCCATGAACAGTTAACTCCATGCAACCGTTTCACTGATAGCAGCGATACTGCCCTTCAGGAAATTTGTTACGTGGATCTTCCTCTTTTTTTTGATCATATGGGTTATGAAACAATGGAAACACTGCGAAAAAAATGCAAGCGCAATATTTCTCTATTGGAGACTGCTTTTGCAGCTCACGAAGATCCTTATCTGGCTTACCAGCTCGGACAGGCTTACGCAGCCCTCGGAGAGCATCAAACTGCCATTCATTACTTTGAAAGTGGATTAACATTTGATTTAGATCCCAGACTGGAATATGTACAGACCATGGTGCAATCCTATGGCTACAGTCTGCTTGCTCTAAAGCAATATCAAAAAGCACTCTCCTTTACCGGAATTTATGATGCTTTCGCCACCAATGCTGATTTTATATTTCTGATGGGGCTTATTTATATGAACAATGCCATGTTTTCGGAAGCGATTGCCGAATTTGATAAGGCATCCCTGTTTAAAACCTGTATTGTAGACGGAACAAACAGTTACCGGGCAAGCTATAACAAAGGGGTCATCCTGGAATGCCTTGGCCGCCTTCCTGCAGCCATAAAAAGCTATCAGGCATGCGGCAGTTTTCAGCCGGCACTTGCACGCTTAGAAGTTCTCCGCTCTTAAGATCTGATGTATTTAACCGATATCTTTAGTATAATCTATAGTTAAGGAATAATTTATCATGACTCCAATTTCCGTATGTATTAAAGTATTATATTTCCCCTGGTGTGATGATTTTTCCCGGGCGAGGAGCTTTTCCATCTCGCATGCTTCCCACGACTGGGTTTTGATTCTCGACTGTGATGAAGTTGTGAAAGATATTGATTTTACAGGGATACAGAACGCAATCGAAGCATATCCGTATGCCATCGGGCAATATAAGGAAGCGCGGAAATTTTATCTGAAAGCCGGAAATTTCCCAATGTCTCAGGAAAGGCTTGCCAATTTACCAATCACTACTCAAAATGATATCACATAGCTATTCCACAGATTTACAGAATAAGGAGAATGGAGAAACGCCTATGATTCCAATTTCATTATGTATGATTACTAAAAACGAATCCGATAAATTAGATCGCTGTCTTGCTGCTGTAAAAGACCTTCCTCTGGAAATTATTGTAGTTGATACCGGTTCAACAGATAACAGCATTGAAGTTGCCCGCAAATATACAGAACATGTTTATCATTTTGACTGGATTTCCGATTTTGCCGCTGCAAGAAATTTTTCTGTTTCCAAGGCCACAAATGACTGGATCCTGGTATTAGATACCGATGAATATGTAACATCTGTAGATATGGAAGCAATCTATAAATTAATAGATGAAAATGCTACAGGGGTAGGCTGCCTGATCAGAACATCCCCTGATACAGTCGGCAGTGTTACTGTTGACCATGTGGAACGTCTTTTCAACAAAAAATTTTATATGTACAAAAGACCAATTCACGAGCAGGTTCTCCCCATTGATGAAACACTTACAGCATTTTGTTCTTTTGATATTCCATTATATGTGGATCACGATGGCTACTTCAGTAGCAAAGAAGAAATGGATCTGAAAGCCAAACGTAATTTGGATATTCTTTTAGCATCCGAACATGACTATCCGGACTCATACACCTATTTTCAGATAGGCCAAAGCTATTATATTATGGGAGACTACGAAAATGCCTGCAGATATTTCGAAAAGGGATTGAATTTCGATTTATCTCCCGAATCAGAATTTGTACAGTTAATGATTGTACACTACGGATATTCTCTTTTAAACATGGATCGTGGTGAAGATGCACAGCTCTTTTTAGAACAAGTCTATTCCTATTTTGATTTTCTCGCAGATTTTCTTATGGTCATAGGCACTGTCTACATCAGAAATGAGCACTACATGAAAGCTGCATTGCAGTTTATCAAGGCCACGCAGGCAGAAAAATTCTTTACACTCGGTACCAATTCTTTCCGCGCCTATTATCATCTGGGCGCCGTTTACGAAATGATCGGGCAGCCTGAAAATGCCCTGCTTTTTTACGAAAAATGTGGTGCATATGATCTGGCACAGGAACGGATCAAATTCTTAAAGGAGTCACAGAAATAAATTTAAAAAAGAGAAAACAGGTTATTTTGTATCCCTGTTTTCTCTTTTTATGTCTCATTTTCAATAATTAAATCATACCCAATATTTTATCTACCTGACCACCGTAAGAAAGCAGTTCTTTTACCTTGCGATATCCATTTTCAGCAATTTTTTTCCGTTCATCCTCGTGTTCCAAATAATATGCCACCAGATTGAGAAGATCTTCTTTTCCATCATAGAATACATAATCCTCATCCGGCACAAAATATTCATTAAAATCAGACTGGTAGTTCGTGATCAGAAAACCGCCACATCCCATAATATCAAGTGCTCTGAGCGGAATACCCGTATGGATGCTGCGGAGGGAGATATTCAGATTGATCTTCGCACATTTCATGGCATATGGTGCTCGTTCGTAATAATCGATCCGTCCCATGTTATCTACTTTGGGCAGAAACGGTGTTTTTTCCGGCGTAAACAGCTTTACCCGAAATCTTTCCGACAATGCTTCCAACAGCTCTCGCCGTTCCATCTGGGTAACTTTACGTGCCAGAAAATAATTGGCAAATGACCATGCAACTGTCTCCATGCCATCTCCGTTTGCCTGTACCGGGCAGACCTTCTGCATTCTGCCGATAATATCCGGTGTCAAAGCCTCCTCCAGTACATCAATTCCATACAGACTTTTTTGTACCTGCATGATGCCATCCAGATACCCTTTTGTATATTCATCCACATTTTTCAGATGATGATACAAATACTGGCGCTGCTCACTGTACATGGACCCGATAAAGGTAACATCACTATCATACATCTGATGCATCTCCGGTGTTGGTTCCAGCGTGTCATAATATTCTACTGCAGATCCCATCGGCATATAATATACATGCTCCGCACCAAGTCCTCTCAGCTTTTCAACCTCATGGCTGTCAAACAGGAAAACCCTGTTGGTATCATACAATATAGTTTGTGAATATAAAAGAATGTAAGGACTGTCATATACCCATGATACATATTTCGTCCTGCAGGCCTTACAGGCTATCGCTGCCACAGGATAGTAGTTAAAGGAAAACACAAAATCCGGTCTTGTCTGCAAAACACGTCTTGCAATCGCTTCTGTCAGATCTATACTGTTCCGTGTATTTTCTGTATCCTTCGGAAAATCAAAAAAATCGATCTCAAAGCCCCTTTTTTCCAGTTCTTCTATGATAAATTCATTCCCAAAGCTTTTCCAGACAAGAAATAATACTGTTTTCATATTCTTATCATGCCTCCCATCTCCTGTCAGCTGCCATACGTGAGTTTTTTTCTCTTATGCTGCGGACAAAGCCGCTTGTATACTCCGAATGGTTATATTTTAGCGCAAAAAAGCACCGGCTGTAAACAGCCGGGACTCAAATTACTCTTCATATC
>HF995244.1:0-178 GCA_000432915.1 Firmicutes bacterium CAG:194 | reverse complement strand
ACCCAGCCGGTACTCAATTTACTCTTCATATCTTCATAAAGCTTCTTTTCTTATTAGCTCAGTAAGGATAATACTCCCTGATTTGCCTGATTTGCCTGAGCCAGCATAGACTGACCTGCCTGCGCAAGGATGTTGTTATTAGAATATCTTACCATTTCTGCAGCCATATCTGTATCAC
>HF995243.1:19109-26744 GCA_000432915.1 Firmicutes bacterium CAG:194 | reverse complement strand
AGCTTTGTGCTTATTAACGAGCAAGCCGTCTGCGCAGCAGGTTATAGCCTCTATCCGGTTATCACCATGTGCGGCTTACATAAATGGGAGATCAACATGAAAAAACTATGGAACAATTTTGTAAAGATAATGGAAAAAGAGACTGCAGTAAGTGCCGAATCCAATAATCTGGCTGTTCTGGTACGTTATCTTTCCTGCATCAGCATTCTTCATTATATATTGCTGACGATCATACTCGCTTATGCAGGATATATTTACAGCTGTCTCGAAGTTGTATTTTGCATTGGTCTGATTCTTGCTGCCATGATCTGCACTTATGAAGCACATATCAGGCTTGGGACACTGCTTTATATCTTCTCTGTCCTGGCAGTGCTCACCCTGCTGACGATCCGTGTCGGCTGGAAATACTTCTTTGCACCTACTGCCTTTATTACGATCATGGTATATTTTTTCAGTTTAAATATACCGATCCGCAAAAAAATCCATTACGCTGTTTTTATGTCTGTTTATCTGAACGCGCTGGCTATCTTGAAAGGGAAACTGCCTCTGCAGGCTGAGATCAGCGGTCACGCTGCAATGTTCATCCTTATCTTTAACATCTTTTTTTCCACGCTTGCTTTTTCTTATGTGGCATATGCTTATTACCAGAAATTCATGGCTTCCGAAGCCAAGATCCTGCAATACAACAAAAAGCTGGAGCAGATGGCATCTACAGATGCTTTGACTTCTCTTTGGAACAGACGTGCCATGACGCAGCACCTTTCCATGCTTTCCCAGCAATATGTCAAACATCATATGAACTTCTGCGTGGCAATTCTGGATATCGACTTTTTCAAGCATGTCAATGACGAACACGGACATGGCATGGGCGATTATGTTCTCAAATCACTCTCTTATATATTAAAAAGCAGTATGGAAGGAAGAGGACAGGTTGCAAGATGGGGTGGTGAAGAATTTCTACTGACTTTTGAAAACACAGATCTGGATCGCGCATATAAGCTGCTCGATCAGATCAGAGCCCGTATTGCCGAACAGGAATTTACTTTCAAAGATGTGAGTCTGCACCTGACAATAACAGGCGGCATCGAAGAATACAGTATGACCGAATCCATCGATGCCATCATTACACGTGCTGATGAAAAATTATACCGAGGTAAAACCTCCGGTAGAAATCAGATTGTTGCTTAGTGCTTTCTTTCGTATTTGGTGAAAGTATATTCCAGATCAAAATACGTCTGTTCATCACTTGTTTCCGTCATTTCCCATTCCGGCATTTCATCCAGATTCGGGAAAAAGCTGTCTGCTTCATAAGCGTGATCAATCTTCGTGATAAAGGCTTCGTCACAATATGGCAGAAGCTGGCGGTAAACACTTTCTCCTCCAATACAATACACATCTGTATCATATTTTTTACTTTCTTCTATTGCTTCCTCAATGCTGTGTACCACAACCGCTCCCTTTACCTGATAAGCCGGATCCTTTGTGATCACAATATTGTTTCTGCCCGCAAGCGGCTGTGCCTGCGGAAAGCTTTCCAGTGTCTTTCTTCCCATGATGATCGTCTTGCCCATCGTTTCACTGCGGAAAAACTTCATATCACTTGGGATATGTACCAGAAGGGCATTTCTCAATCCGATCCCCCAGTTGCTGTCTACTGCTACAATTAATTTCATGTTGCTCCTCTTTTCGTTTCTTTTTTGCTTCGCAAGTGCTTGTTTTTCTTTTTGGCTGTCCTTATCTCATACTCGCAAACCCGCGCCTGCGGCGCTTCTCCGTCTGCTTCGCAGACAGTTTGCTCGTTAAGAGCACAAGAAAAACAAATACCTGCTTCGCAGGTGCTTGTTTTTCTTTTTGTGCTCTTAGATGGCGATCGGTATATCGGCGATCTGCGGACCGGTCTCGTATCCTTCCAGACTGACATCATTTCTGGTGAACTGATAAAAATCATGAATATCCGGATTCAGATGGAACTTCGGTGCTGCAAAACCCTCCCTAGAGATCAGTTCTTTGATCAGCGGTACATGTCTGTCATAAATATGTGCATCTGCGATCACATGCACAAGCTCTCCCACCTTCATATCACATACCTGCGCCAGCATATGCATAAGCACCGCATACTGCACGACATTCCAGTTGTTAGCCGCAAGCACATCCTGGGAACGTTGGTTTAATATCGCGTTCAATGTCAGCTTGTCATCGCCCGGCTTCTGTGTCACGTTAAAAGTCATGCTGTATGCACATGGATACAGGTTCATTTCATGCAGATCCTGATGTACATAAATGTTGGTCATGATACGTCTGCTGAATGGGTTGTTTTTCAGATCATAGATTACTCTGTCCACCTGATCCATCATGCCTTCTTTATACTGATGTCTGACACCCATCTGATAGCCGTATGCTTTCCCGATAGAGCCATTCTCATCAGCCCACTCATCCCAGACATGGCTGTGAAGATCATGGATATTGTTTGATTTCTTCTGCCAGATCCAGAGCATCTCATCTGTAGCACTTTTGAGTGCAGTCCGGCGCAATGTCATAATGGGAAATTCTTCGGACAGATCATAACGATTTACCACGCCAAACTTTTTGATCGTATAGGCACTTGTTCCGTCCTCCCAGTGCGGTCTTACTTTTTCCCCTTCCGTACTCGTTCCATTTGTCAGAATATCCTGACACATATCAATAAATATCTTATCTGCTTTTGTCATGCTGCCATTTCTCTTTCTTTTATTCTATCTGTCCCATTTATCACACAGCGCATTGATCTGATCCGTGAATTTTGCCAGATCTTTATTGGTTCCGCCCTCATTATGCTGGATAACTGCCAGAAGTCTCTGTCCTGCTGCAAGCAGTCTGCTAAATACATCGGATGCAATCTTACGTTTCTTAACCGGAATACCTTCTGCCTCGTAGGTAATATCACCAGTCATAAGATCTACTTCTGTTCCGCTGTACGGAGCATACGTGCTATAACCGTATTCATGCTTCAGACACTGGGCAAATGCAGTACAGACTGCATCTTCACCATGTACAATAAACACTCTGTCCGGCTTTTTTTCAAACTTCTGGAGCCAGCCGATCAGACCGTTTTTATCCGCATGGCCTGACAGACCTTCCAGCTTTTTGATACTTGCCCGGATCTCGATGGGCTCACCAAACAGCTTAACTTCCTTTTTGCCATCCACAATACTGCGTCCCAGTGTTCCGATCGCCTGATACCCCACAAACAGGATCGTACACTCCGGCCTCCACAGATTATGCTTTAAATGATGACGGATACGACCTGCCTCACACATACCGGAAGCGGAAATAATAACCTTCGGTGTATCTTCAAAGTTAATTGCTTTTGACTCTTCACTTGTAATGGAAAGACGAAGTCCCGGAAAACTGATCGGGTTAATTCCCTGCTTTACAAGTGTCATAGCCTCTTCATCAAAGCAGCTATATATATTTTTCTGGAAGATTCCGGTTGCTTCTACCGCCAGCGGACTGTCGACATAAACCGGAAAATCAGGATAGCCTTCTACCATCCCTTCTGTCTTTATCTTCCGCAGGAAGTACAGCATTTCCTGTGTTCTGCCGACTGCAAAAGACGGAATGACCACATTACCGCCTTTGTCAAAAGTTTCTTTTAAGATCTTAACAAGTTCCCCAACATAATCAGGCTTCTCTTTTGTATGTAACCGGTCACCGTAAGTCGATTCCATAACGACATAATCTGCATCCTTCGTCGGTTTCGGATCCTTGATCAGCGGCTGATCTGTATTGCCGATATCACCGGAAAATACGATCTTCTTGGAAATACCGTTTTCTGTGATCCAGACTTCAATACTGGAAGAACCGAGCAGATGTCCGATATCCGTAAAACGGATCTGGATGCCCGGACATATTGTGATCATTGTATCATAATGGCACGGAACGATCTGCCGGATCGCACCATCCGCATCTTCCATTTTGTAGATCGGCTCTACCGCTTCTATATTGGCGGAACGCTTTGCCTTTCTGTTTTTCCACTCTGCTTCCTGCATCTGTATATGCGCACAGTCACGAAGCATGATGCTGCAAAGATCCGCTGTCGCATCCGTCATAAAGATCTGTCCCCTGAAGCCTCTTGCATACAAAAGCGGCAGCATACCGGAATGATCCACATGTGCATGGGTCAGAAGCACATAATCGATCAGCGATTCCTGTACCGGAAGATCTACGTTTTCAAATACATTTTCTCCCTGCTCCATACCGTAATCAACAAGAATATGCTTACCACACGCTTCGAGATAATGACAGCTTCCCGTCACCTCATGATCTGCCCCAATAAATTTCAGTTTCATGCCTATTCCTCCCTTAATTTGTAATGTATAATGTGTACCCCGTTCCATTATCTTATCACGATCCGCAGTGCATACAAAAGAAGCAGATGCACCGGATAAAACAGATAAAAGAACCATTTATTTCCATTTCCCTTTTTGCCATTATAAAAATAGATACAGATAAATGCCGGGAAGCACAGGCACTCCCACATCATACTGATATAGCCAACTATGCATGCCCTGACTCTGTCAGATCTGAACACATAAAAGATCAGTATCAGCAAGATCCCCATTCCACTGTAATCTGTTTTCAGGAAATAAGCTGCCCATATTGCCGCAATCCCGATCAGAACGGAAAGTGACAGCTTCAGTGGCATATCCCAGCCCTGCTTCTCCATAACGCATTTGATGAGTGCTGTCGCCAACAATCCCAGAAACAATGTAAAAAACACATTCTGTGCTCCAAACTCCAAAATTCTGTCAGACAGTGCCAGATCAAATGGGATCTCCGAAACCAGTGCAAACGCAAACAACCTCAGCAGATAACGCTTTACATCATGCGTATGATATAATCCCTCCACCAGCACAAAACAGAAAATAGGAAATGCCGTCCGTCCGATCCCGCGCATCACCTGATACAGAATATCCGCCTGTGCAAAACAGGCCGTTCCCGCATAAAAAGATGTAAAAACAATAAAAAAAGCTGCCCCGAAATGATCGATCAACATTGTAATGATTGCAATATACTTCAATGTGCTGCCTGATAATCCATGTTCTTTTCCCGACAATTTCTGTGGCACGGCTTGATTCCTTCTCTTCTTTTAAACATCTGTCTTTCATACTTATACCTGTCTTACAGGATTCAGAACCATCTGTTCTGAATTGTCATCTCTATTTTAACATACTCCATCTGATTTATAAAGCGGAACCACCTGACGGAGTACTATCAAATGTCACAAATTTGTTTTTGTATTTTCTACATAATTTTTTCAAGAAATCATATCATTTTTTGTACATATTTGCTATAATCTTCTTATCACGCTGATAGATTTTTCTATCAGCCTTTCATACGCATACAACCGATGAAATTCGTAAACTTATATATCAGGAGGACAAAACACATGAAAAAATTAACCGATTTTGCAAACATAGCACAATTACAGACCTACATCAAAGACTGGAACAGTCTGACAGGTCTTTCCGCTGCCATTACCGATCTGGACGGCAACTGTCTGACAACTGCGATTCCGGAATCCTGCAGTACTTACCATGCAGAAGATGCCTTAACAGAGCTTACCCTGGGAGAAGAATCCATCGGTTCCATGCTCTATGGCACTCCGGCAGATTATACGGATGATCCTTCAGTATCTGTCCAGATTCTTCACTCCCTGCTTACTCTGGCGATCAACAACCAGTATGAAACTTCTCAGTTAAATACCAGACTCCAGACCTACAAAGACAGTATTACTACTCTCTCTTCTTTGATCAATGCGATCATTGAAAAATCACATGCTCTGGATAAGATCGAATCCAAACAGCGTATGCTTGCACTGAACGCTTCCATTGAAGCAGCCAGAGCCGGCGAAGCAGGTAAGGGTTTTGCAGTTGTAGCGGATGAAGTCGGTAAACTGGCAAGTGTATCCGATGAGATCAACACCGCTATCAAGGATACGATGACAGATATGGCAGATCTCGTAGAAAAGATTTCCGCACCGGAGCATCCGGTTATCTGATCAATCGGTTATTTACCATAATAAATGCACAGACAGCGAATGATATGTGTCATTCGCTGTTTTTCTTTCCTTGTACATCTGTTTTCTATTTCGATCTTTCTACTCCATATCTGCGATCTTCAATACACTTCCACGTTGTCTCACGCTCAGGCTTCATAACTTTCAGATCAACTCTTTCCCATTCCATTTCACTGTCTCTCTTTTTCTATCCTGTTTCCTACAGCTTACTTTCATAGCAGAAAAACGGCTGTCCGAACATCTCACATTCTCCAACCACAGGAAATTGAAATACCGCATAGGATCGCAGTGCTTTCTTATTCTCCTTGTTGACCAGAAAATGTACGCTTTGATAGCCGCGTTTTTTCAGCTCCTGCATGCCATATTTCAGCATTTCTCTTGCCATCCCTTTATTTTGCAAAGACGGATGCACCGCAAGCCTTGCCAGTTCACCGCCCGGCTGCAGGTCATCTCGCCAGCAGGTGAGCTTTTTGACTGCCTCATCTTCATCGATCGAAATAGATGCTACGATTTCACCATTCTCATCTTTCATCACAAAAAGGGCATCTCTTGCCAAGTCAAATTCTATCTCCTTCATGCCCGGATAATGGTCATCCCATGCACAATATTCTCTGCCAAGCTGCATCTGATATAATGCCAGCACTTTTTCTTTATCCGTCACATCAGCCTGTTCAATCCTATACTGAGCCCGATGACAATCCACTCCCTGCTCCTCTTTATGCACAAATCGTTCTGTATCCAGATTCGCTTTTGCACTGATCTCTGTTACAGTCAGCTTCAATACCGCAGTCCTTGGCAGCGCACTTTCATTATATGCAAAATGCTTTGTTTCTTCGTGCCTTGCCATGATCACTTCATCGACTGCCCTTTTCTTATCTTCTCCCTCTAAAAACGTTACCGTTGCCTTTCCCATCACTGACAGATACCGCATGGTAACATTTTTCATTTCCGTAATGCAGTCCATATAAAGCGGCTTGTCCATTTCAAAGCTGCATACCGGATTTTGTGTGAGCAGTTCGTATCTTCTGCCTGCCATTGCCCCATGGACATACAGATAAAGCTGCTCTTCCTTTACTTCGTAAGCGAAATTCATTGGCACAATATAAGGGTAATCTCCGTCCGAAAGCCCCAAACGCACGATCTCACACTGCTCTACGATTTTCATGATCTCCGAAAAACCGGTCACTTCTCTGTCTTTTCTTCTCATTTGCCGACCTCCTTATAGCTGTTTCATCAGGTTCTTCACATATATCTCTGTTTTATCTAAATCTTCAGCGATTGCAGCAATTGTTTTTCCCTTTTGCAGCCATTTCGCGATCAATTCTTTTTCTTTTTCTATTTCTCCTTCTGTCCTGCCAATTTTTTCACCCTCGATTCTACCGAACTTTTCGCCCTCAATTCTACCATGCTTCAATCCATCCTCATATTTCTGATCCAGTTTCATCTCAATCGTCATATAATTTTCCCTCCATTCATTATCATCTCTTATTATCTCAACCTGATCTTGAATGTTTTTTGTATAAATATCTGTCGGTTTACCAGTTTTAAAATAATCCAGAAGGTCTACTGTTTTCCTG
>HF995243.1:0-19072 GCA_000432915.1 Firmicutes bacterium CAG:194 | reverse complement strand
TCCTGCTGATCCCATCCCGGCTTCCATAAATATTTACGAAATAGGTCAATCTCTTATCTTCTAAAACAATTCCTTTATTTTCCTTGCAAATTGTTTGAAATGTATAAATACTTCTGTTATCTTTAAACGGATCAAAAGTACAAATAAATATCACAACCGAGTTCTTCAGATTTTTATATTTCTGCCCTGCACGGATTTGGTAGCTGTCCATCTCGCTGTGATAATAACGTGTCCTCAAATGTAAATCTGTTTCTTCTGTTGACTGCATCTCGATATCATAAACATTCCCCTGATTGTCTTTTGCATAAATATCAATCCGAATTCCTTTTCCAATTATTGTCGTTTTTATTGTTTTCTGTGGTTCAACGATTCCAATCTCAACAATATTGATCTGCAGGATACGCTGTAAAAGTTCCTTGCAGTACTCCGGATTCTTATACACTGTGCCAAACATCAAATCATTTGTAATACCAATTTCATTGAAATTAACTATTCTTGATTGTGTGGCTTCGTATAAAGTGTTCTTCTGTTTTTCTGTCATTTTGTCCTCCTCTTCGGGGAGGTTTACCATATCTGATCACATTAGAATCTATTTCTGATCCAGCCTAAAACCTCCCTGCTATTCGTTTGTTTGTGGAATTTAAGCAGTGAAGTTTCTTAGAATATTTCAGATAAATAGAAATGAGATGGCAGCCATCCCATATAAAATATGATTTTGACTTTCTGCTTGCAGTCAGTTTATCATAAATAGCTGCTAGAAACAACTTATATTTCATGTGCTCTTGCACATTCCGCCATGCTTTTCATGAAATACAAGAGCGCGAGACGGCGCACGAGGTCCGGTGGACCTCGGCTTTGCGCAGACCGAAGCCCACTTTATGTGGGCTGAGACCTCGAACCTGGCATGATTTTTAATTCATGCCATTGTGAAGAGCCCTTTCGGGCTCTTCTTACACGAAAAAAGGATATCCATAAAGGATATCCTTTTCGTGTAAAAAATAAGAGCGCGAGACGGGACTCGAACCCGCGGCCTCGACCTTGGCAAGGTCGCGCTCCACCAACTGAGCCACTCGCGCATGTTTTTGCATGTTGCCATGCATTGAAGGTATTAAGTTAATAATATGTTCTTCTCTGCGTTATTTCAGAGAAGCGGGTGATGGGAATCGAACCCACGTATCCAGCTTGGAAGGCTGGTGTTCTACCATTGAACTACACCCGCATATCTTTTGTCCTGTCTGGATAACCCGAACAAATAATATAATAACAGAGAACTTGTTCCGTGTCAAGACACATTATCAATTTTCTGTTATGGCCTCGACCTTGGCAAGGTCGCGCTCCACCAACTGAGCCACTCGCGCATATTGCCCTGCTTTTCAGCGGGCAAAATATATATTACATAATTCTTCCTGTCTTGTCAACTGTTTTTCCAGACATTTTCAAACTTTTTCAAACTTTTATACTGTAACCATTCAACCTCACTCGAAAAACCGCGTCCTACAATAGATCCCTATATCACCTTTTTGACTCAGACAACTACTCTGTTTCCATCCGGAGCATCCATCCTTCACGCTTAATATCCCGCTACCTTAGAGGCAAATTTCACCTTATAGATCCTTGTCAGTGACTGATCGATCCTCTCTTCTGTCAACTGTCCCTTCTTAACTGCATCCAGAATTCCATTATAAGACTTTGCGAAATTTTTTGTAGAAAGGATCATATCCGCACCTGCCTCGATCGCACCTACTGCCGCTTCTGCATACGTGTATTTCTGATAGATACAGGATTTGTCCATATAATCCGTAATAACAATACCGTCATAGCCCCACTCATCTCTGACAATATCCGTAATGATCTCCGGCGAAAGAGAAGCCGGCCGCTTATCGCCTCGGATCTTAGGCAGACTGACATGGGATATCATCAAAAATTTAGCTCCTGCATCGATTGCTTCCTGATACGGTGCATATTCCTCTTTCAGGTCGTCTCTCGTTCGCTGCGAAATGATCTGACCACCGTTTCCTTCCTGCGTTGCATCTCCATATCCCGGGAAATATTTTACACCGGCAAATATACTCTGATCTGTCAGACCTTTTACTACATTTCGTGCAAGCTCCGCATTTGTTGCCGCATCTTTGCCAAATCCTTTTTGCTCTGCAATACTGCCATCTTTTAAAGAAACATCTGCAAGAGGTGCAAAATCTACGTTAAATCCAAACTGTTTTAACTCACTGCCCAGAGAAATACCTGCACTGTATGCACCCGTATTTCCCAATGACTCTGCTATCTCCTTTTGTGAAGCGATCACATTTTCCGAAATACCGGATGTAATAAACGGGCTGTCTTCTCCGCCTTCATCACTGATACCGATAAACAGGGAATTTTGTGTAAATACCTGCAGGTTGGAAACCATTTCCGATAACCCCTCTGCACTTGCTATATTACCATCCTTCAGAACAATACCTCCGACCGGATACTGATTCAGCTTCTCACTGATGCTGCTGCCCACCTCTGTAACAGGGGTTTCAATTCCAAGCAGCTGCTCCGGTGTCACAAAGAAAAGTGCTGCAGCTTTCTGTTCTATAGACATTCCTGCGATCTGTGAAGCTACCATTTCCTCCAGAACAGCCTCTGCATCCTCCTGATTTGCCGCATCAGTCTGGTCAGATGCCGTTTCGTCCGAACTGTCTGTATCTGTCACATCATCCTGTGCAACATCTGTTTCTTCCGGTGCATCTGTAGGCTCAGCTTCTGCCGTTTCCGCTTCTTCTGCCGTTTCCGCTTCTTCTGCCTTCTGTGCTGCCAACTCTTCCTCTTTCTTTGCTTCAGCCAATGCTGCGGCCGTTTCCTTTTCTGCTGCCTGCTGTTCCAGCATAGCCTGCTTTGCCGCCTCCTGCTTCTGTGCATGATTAGAAGAAATGGTATGTACAAGTGCTGCAATCCCGATGCCAAGCACCAGACAGACTGCTGCTGCAATGCCACCCAATACCAGCAATGCGTGTTTTCTTTCTTTTTGTCTTCTTTTCTTTCTGATCTCTTCCCGACTCAATCCACCAGATTCAAATTCCACTGTACAAACCTCCCATCCGGAACTGATAAGATATATGTATTGTTTATCTTATCACAAAAGCTTAGCGGGTATCAATCCTTTTCGACTGATACCCGCTAAATAACTGCTTGATCCATTGGATCTACCTCCGTATTCTGTTGTAACTCTTTCCATTTTCCTTTGTACTGATTGTACTGCAGCAGGTTGATCTCACTTTATCATTTGTCCGTTGCTGCCTCTCTTACTGTACTCGATTACGACTTCTTTTCTTCCTGTACAAATCAGATAAATTATTTTATCTTTTGTACTTTACTTATGTTTCTGGTGGATTGTACCTCTCTTTCTATAGATTTTGTAGCATCTATGTGAATTTCTTTTGTATGATTTAATTATATATACCGCGCACCATTTTGTCAACACATTTTTACATTTTTCTTTATATTTTTTTATTTTTCATCTATATTTTCTTTTTTCATTGTTTATTATTTGGTTTTCGTCTTACTTTTGTTGAATTTGTTAAAAATTTGTGTATTTTCAGTCTTTTTCAAGAAAAACCCCATTTTGTTTTTACACATTTCTGTATATAATGCTGGTACACCATTGTAAAAATTGATAAAATGATGTCAGAGCTAAAAGCCCGGCTTTGATACCTGCGAATTGTTCCGTGCTACACACCCCTACAATTCCAGCATCATACCATTTCAAAAAGAAAGGAGCATCTTTATGTCATTTGTAACTGATGCTTTTGCACTGAAGGCAAAAAGTATTATAAAAAACCTGGAGAAAAGAAATATGGAGGGATTCTACTGTGAAAACAGTCAGGCACTTCTTGATACAATCCTTCCGATGATTGAAAACAATTCTTCCATTGCATGGGGAGGATCTCAGACGCTGAACGAATGTGGACTTATGGATGCGTTGCAGCAGTCAGGCAGTTATACAATGATCGACCGTACAACTGCCAAATCACCGGAAGAAGCCCGGCAGATTTTTGCAAAATCCGTTCTGGCTGATTATTATCTGATGAGCACAAATGCAATCACCTTAGATGGTGAGCTGATCAATATTGATGGTAATGGTAATCGTGTTGCCTGCCTGATCCAGGGACCGAAACAGGTATTTATCATTGCAGGCATGAATAAAGTTGTTACAGATATCGGTACCGGTCTTTCCCGTGTACAAAATATCGCCACCCCGCCAAATACACTTCGTCTCAATAAAAAAACGCCCTGCACCATTACAGGCAGCTGCGCAAACTGTCTTTCACCGGACTGTATCTGCAACCAGATCGTTATCACCAGGAGAAGCGGTCATGTCGATCGCATCAAGGTCTTTTTAGTTGGAGAAAATTTAGGATTTTAAACAGGATCTACATACAATCAGGACAAATCCGTTGTCCTCTTGAAAAGTGTCATGCGAAATGATTATCTCCCCCCTAATGTTTTCAGACGTGCCAGCAGACTTTTAGATATGTAAAGAAAACCCTGATTATCTTTAGATGTGTTTGAAAAATTACCGAACCGGCGAGAATTCAGACTTCGAAGACTGGAGACCACATGATTCATCCTGAAAGATGTATTTCTATGAAAACAAGTCAAGCGATCCGCTTGCCCTAGGTCAGTATAACGGAGAATGTGCTAAAATGCAACAATTTCTTTGCATTTTGGCACATTTTGCACACTTCTTTACTAAGGTTTTCATGTAATTCCCGTTTTTTATCCCCAGCAGCTTCTTTGCCTCTGCTTTTGTCATCTTTTGAGGCGCCATAAGTTTCTTATTTCTGAGCACGAAACAGAAATGCCATACAGCCGCAGTCACGCTTGCCTTCCCTGCGATTTACTATGCGCACATATTGCCGCACTCCGGTCGAAAAAGAGCGTTTCGATCCCTCCGTGCGGCAAGTGCTCCGTAAATCTCAGTCGGCTACGCTATCGACTGCTTACTGCATGGCATTTCTGTTTTCCAGGCCTCTTTACCAACGCAAAATGTGGATGTTGGCAGTATATGCCGCGAAAAATACCTGACACCAAGGAAAACGTTAGACCTTTTGACTCTGGCATCCTATTACATAAAAATGCGCCAGAACCGATATAAACGGAACTGGCGCCCTTTTCCTCAGAAGATTTTCAACTTCAAAAAATGCAACATCCTGCATCTCTTCTGCTTCCCGCGCCTGATCTGTTTCTGCTTCCTGATCCGATGCTTCTTCCTGATCCGCATTAATTTCCGTCACTGCGACTTCCGGCACTTCTTCCGCTTTACAAGGACACAGTTACCAGGTACCATTGCAGCAGAAAATAATAATGCTATTACTCTGTTTTTCATTTTTCCTCCTTTTCCCGCCAGACAGCCTTTTATATTCTTATAAGTTTCGCTCCTTTCCCCCGTTTTACAGCTATCTGGGCACAAGTTTTTCTTTATGACACCACGTCATATAAAAAAAGATCTGTCATCTGATTTTTGTATACAAAAAAACATGCGATACCTGATGTATGCATGTTATTGAAATAACCACAATTTCATCTCATTACAAAATGAGATAATTGTTTTATTATACCATTTAAAACTTGTACTACTTTTCCCATACATAAGATTATCCCCTGTCCCCTGATCTGAACCAATCAATTCATGACACAAGTATATTATATGCCATTCAAAACAGATGGTTTATGGCAAAAATAACATCTCTTTGGCAAAAAAACATCACGATATTCTCGTGATGTTTTTTTCGTGTCATATTTTGCATTTTTTACGGCAAATAATGCATATTATTAATCATTTCTTATAATAACGGATATTTCTCTGTTAATTTCTTTACGATTGCTGCAGCTTCCGGTACTTTCTCCTCGCCGCCTTTGATCACAAGTGCGATCGCTTCTGCGATCTGATCCATATCCTCTGTATTCATGCCACGGGATGTTACGGCAGGTGTTCCTAAACGGATACCGCTTGTGACAAACGGAGACTGCGGGTCATTCGGGATCGTATTCTTATTGGCAGTGATGTGCGCCTGATCCAGCAGCTTTTCAATTGCTTTACCGGTCAGTCCGTAATTTGTCAGGTCGATCAGCATCAGATGATTGTCTGTACCACCGGATACGATCTTGATATCTCTGTCCATCAGTCCCTTGCAAAGTGCCTGTGCATTATCAACGACCGCTTTTCCGTATGCTTTGAAATCATCGGAAAGAGCTTCCTTGAAGCAGACTGCTTTTGCTGCGATCACATGCATCAGAGGACCGCCCTGGATACCAGGGAAAATTGCCTTGTTGAAATTATATTTATCTGCTGCTTCCTGATTGCAGAGGATCATACCGCCACGTGGTCCGCGCAGTGTCTTATGTGTTGTCGTTGTTACAACATCTGCGTATGGGATCGGGCTTTCATGCATGCCTGTTGCAACCAGACCTGCAATATGTGCCATATCTACCATAAGTACAGCACCGACTTCATCGGCGATCTCACGGAATTTCTTAAAATCGATCTTACGTGCATAAGCAGAAGCTCCTGCAACGATCATCTTTGGCTTACATTCCAGTGCGATCTCTCTTACCTTATCATAATCGATAAAGCCTTCATCATTAACGCCATATGGTACACAGTGGAAGTATTTACCGGACATATTCACCGGTGATCCGTGCGATAAATGTCCGCCGTGGTCTAAGTTCATACCCATAAAGGTATCACCCGGCTGCATAACAGCAAAGAATACTGCCATATTTGCCTGTGCACCGGAATGCGGCTGTACATTGACATAATCGCATCCAAACAGTTCTTTTGCTCTTTCTCTGGCAAGATTTTCCACAACATCAACACATTCACACCCGCCATAATAGCGTTTGCCCGGATATCCCTCTGCATATTTATTTGTCAGCGGGGATCCCATTGCTGCCATAACTGCCTTACTTACCCAGTTCTCTGAGGCGATCAGTTCGATATGATCATTCTGTCTGTTCTGCTCTGCTACAATTGCCTCTGCAATTTCAGGGTCTACATTTCTTACTTCGTCTAGTGAATACATGTCCTCTCCTCCTGATTGTCTTTCTGTTTTGAACTCGCTTTTTGCTCCGTCGCAGTCAGTATAGCATATTTTCTCATATATGAAAATATGAAATATCACAAGGAAATCTGGTAGTTGCCCACACTTTCCCTCCCTGCACGTTTATGTTTTCCTGTCCAAATCATTAAATTTCCCTTATTTTTTCTCAATAAGTATAGAACGTATTTTTACTTTATGATAGACTGATACGATACAGGCAGGTATGTAATTGTATTCTGTCAGCTACATAAGAGGAGGCATGCAGAATGTACCATATCATTGTGAATCCCAGTGCCAAAACGGGACTTGGCAGGGCAAAATGGCGCGAACTGAAAAAAATACTGGACGCGGAAAAAATCACTTACATTGTACATTTTACAAAATCGGCGCAGGATACCTGCCGCTATACACGTTCTATTACTGACCCGTGTCTTTATAAATATAATGCTGTTCCCAATCAAATACTTGTCCTTGGCGGCGACGGCACTTTAAACTGTGTCATCAACAGTATTCTGGATCCGGATCACACTTTTGTTACTTATCTGCCGGCCGGTACAAGTAATGATTTTGCCAGAGCGCTCCATATCAGCGATCTTCCGGAAGATGCCATGCGCACGATCAGAAGAAGATCCGAAGCTGCAACAGATCTCGGTGTTGTCCGCTGCGGGCACAAAAAGAGAAAATTTGCTGTCAGCTCCGGTATAGGATATGATGCTTCCATCTGCGAGGAAGCATTACGTTCACCTGCCAAAAAAGTATTGAACCGTCTTGGGCTCGGTAAACTGACTTATGTCAGCATTGCCTTAAAGCAGCTGCTTCTTTTAAAACCGGTTTCCTGCGATCTGTATCTGGACGATAAACCGCCGGTGCATTTTCACCACTTTATGTTTGCGGCCATGATGCAGCAGCCTTATGAAGGCGGCGGCTTCAAGTTCTGTCCAAAGGCAGATGCAACAGATGGTATGCTTGATATCTGTGTTGCCGGCAATGTTTCCAAGTTCCGTGTTCTTCTGCTGATTCCACTTGCAATCTTTGGCGGACATGTCGGACATCGAGGAATCCATTCTTACCGCGCAAAAACCGTCCGCATCGTCACCTCCAGACCACTCTGTATCCATACAGACGGAGAGATTGTAGGACATTATAAAGAACTGACCGCCACAACAGACGGAAAGCTGCTTTATTACCAATAAACAATCCTGTCTTTACAGACTTTTTTGAAAGGGAGATTTTCATGAACCGCATTATTTCATTTTGCAAACAATATAAACATGCACTGCTTCCCATCCTGTATGCACCTGTGTATCTGCTCATCTTTTTCTATCTGGAAAAAAAACCTGTTTCGCAGATCCATGTTATTGAAATGAGCATCGACCGCAAGATCCCGTTCTGCGAATACTTTGTGATCCCGTACTATCTCTGGTTTCTTTATGTGGCAGCTACGGTCGTTACTTTTGTTTTTCTGGAGCGGAAGGATTATTATAAGCTTTGTCTCACACTCGGGGTTGGCATGACTTTGTTCTTGATCGTATCCTATGTCTATCCAAACGGTCTCCAGCTCCGACCGACTACCTTTGCACGTGATAATTTCTGTGTATCACTGGTCAAGGCAATGTATGCGACAGATACACCGACCAATGTATTTCCAAGCATCCACTGCTTTAACTCCATGGCATGCAATGCAGCAATCTGTCACAACAAAAAAATCGGAGCCATCCGACCGATCCGATATGGCTCCATACTGCTCTCTACTGCTATTATATTGTCAACACTCTTCATCAAACAGCACTCCATGTTTGATGTACTGACTGCATTTGCGCTGTTCGTCATTCTGTATATTCCTGTTTATCTGCTTCCCGCAAGATCACAGGCACCTAAATATCATACAGATTCAGAGCTTAGTTAAATTTCATTACCTTTTGCGCAAGCCTGTATAAAAACTCCGAAATTCTTCTTCCGCTTCTGCCGGGCAGATTCATGGTATTTCCCAAAAGTCCGTATCGCAGACGAAGAAAGACTTTCGGATTTTTTTGATGGATGTATGCCCAGAGTTCCTCTTTTTTCTCAATAGCTTCCTCTGTCCGTGCACGGATCAGCATAATGGAAGATACCGTCGTAATGATATCCAGATACTTTACCATATAATTATAGGTTTTTCTGTTGGTGATCTTGGTTGTTGTCAGATAATCAACCATCAGCTTGTTAACCTTGATCTGCTGGTCAACTCTGCCGATCATAACCTTCTCATTGACAGACTGATCTGCCCGTCCTATATAATATCTGTAAAAATTGGTATCAATATAGTAAATCTTCTTCACATACGGAAGCGGATTAAATGCGAAAATATTATCCACATAGAAGGTGTGCTCCGGAAGCTCCAGTCCACAGTCATGCAGCAGCTTTGTACGATAAATAATGGAATGCATCAGAATGTACTGTGTTTTATTAAAATGTCTGACCTGATCCCATGTAAAAATTTCATTTTTCGGCAGTGCATGGCGGAAGGAAACAACCTTTTTCCGCTTTTCACCCTGCTTTTCATACACATAGTTTGCCAGAAGCATATCAATCTGCTGCCCGCTTGCGACCAGTTCTCTGAGCGCCTGCAGTATCTCATAATAGGATTCCTCTTTGACCCAGTCATCACTATCCACAACCTTGAAAAACAGGCCTGTTGCACCAGCAATACCGGCATTGACGGCAGATCCATGCCCGCCGTTTTGCTTATGGATCACCTTGACGATCGCCGGGTATTTCTGCGCATAGGCATCTGCCATTTCAGCTGTGCGGTCGGTAGAACCGTCATCTACAATCAGGATCTCAACATCTTCTCCCCCTACGAGCAGGGACTCCATACATCTATCCAGATAATCCTGCGAGTTGTAACAGGGTACTGTTATTGTTAAAAGTTTCATACCGTTTTCCCTTCGTATTTTTGTCTATTTTATCTCAAAAAATGTGCATTGCCTAGTACAATATTGAGCCCATCCGTATAGGCTCTGAATGCACTTGGTATCGGATAGACAGCTTCTATCTCTTGAGGCAGGATCAGATGATAATTCTCCTGCTGCCGCTCCTGTGGCCATGCTGCCGCCACACGGATAAGCCAGCCCTGCATATGCCATTCCTTATGTGTAAATATGTGTACGCTGTCCTGCATCCGCTCCAGATATAACGGCTCATATCCCAGCTCTTGTACCTGCTGTTTCACTTCTTCGTCTGACAGCCAGCCTTCCGCATTCGGAAATTCATACAAGCCTGCCAGAAGCCCCGTCTTTCCTCTTTTATGGATCAGTATCCGGTCACCGTCACAAAGCAGGAATACCGTCTTTTTCTCTTTCTTCCGCGACTTCTTCGGTGCTTTATACGGTATTTCCTTCAGCCGTTCTTCTTTTCTTGCTACGCATCTGTCCTGCCATGGGCAGCTTTCACATTTCGGCATTCCGTTTGGCAGGCAGACCGTCGCACCAAGCTCCATCATTGCCTGATTCACATCACCCGGTCTGTCCTTTGGCATAATACGCACAAGTGCTTCTTCTGTTTTCTTTTTAAACCGCGGATCCAGAATATCCGAATCATCCCCATACAGTCTGGTAAGAATCCGCAGCACATTCCCATCTACCGCAGGAAGCGGAATCTGAAACGCAATGGAAGCAATCGCTCCCATCGTATAACTGCCGATCCCCGGCAAAGCAAGGATTTCCTTTGCATCAGCCGGCATTTCCCCTCCATATCTCTCTACCAGGATCTGTGCAGCCTTCTGCATATTCCGTACACGATTATAATATCCGAGTCCTTCCCAGAGCTTCAGAAGATAGGATTCTTCTGCACCTGCAAGATCCCGTACAGTCGGCAGTGCCTGCAGAAACCTGTCATAATATGGTTTTACCGCCTCTACTCTTGTCTGCTGCAGCATGATCTCAGACACCCAGATGTTGTAAGGATCTTTTGTCCCACGCCAGGGCAGGATCCGTTTAGCCCCATCATACCAAGCAAGAAGCGGTGGAATAATTTCTGTTTCAATCCGGTATTCCTTCATCAGCGCAGCCTTACCCGTTCAAACTTTTCTTTCATTAAAAGACAATTCTTCAGTTCCATGTAGCGCTGCTCCAGATCGCCCGGTTCGATCTCCACATCAATGGCAACTGCCATCGTGTTGATCATATCATCCGTGATACGGTCATGCATAGATGCCAGTATATTCAGCCTGTCTTCATAGGAATGCGACTCCAAAAAAGCCAGCACGGAAGGATCCAGTGCAGCATATGCTTTATTTTCTTCATCCATTTCTTCCTTTGCGAGCTCCGTCAGGACCTTATCCGAAACAACAGAAGTGCTGGCGCTTTCTTCTGTTTCCGTCACACCTGCATCTTCTTTTTTCTCTACCTTTTCAAAACGGTATTTCTGCGCTGCATCCGGATATTTAGTATGATCCGTCTCACTCAGGAACATGGCAAGCGGTCTGACATATACTGCATAATCTCCGTACAGTGCCTGATATACTACGACGCGCTCCTTTGTCTCGGAATCGGTTGCCAGCATAAGCACCTGATACTTGTTTCCTTTAAAATGTTTATAAATTTCAAACGGCTTCGGGTCTTCTCTCAAATCTGTCACTCCTTATCAGCTTTTTTCTGTATCAAGTATAACGCACATCCAACCTTTTGTCATGTATTTTAGATCCTGTCTCCAAACTATTCTGTGGTAATTCCTGTCAGTCTGATCTCAAGCCCGATCTGAGGGTTCTGCGCACCGAAAAATTCTGTTGTAAGTGCTTCCTTCAGCTCATTTCTCTCTTTTTCAGTCATGACCGCAAAATGTGCATTATGTATTTCAAGCTGATAAGTACGTCCATCCGCCTCCACAACTCTTGTCATCGTAATACCGCTGTCATAGCATCCGTATGCATCCAGGATTTTGCGGCAATCTTTCCGGTATTGCTTTTCCTGTTCCTGATAATAGGCTGTGTTTGTGAAAGCAGCATCTGCTTCCCTGCTCTGCACATGAATGGAAAATAAGAGCGAAAGCACCACCACACAAAGTACAGCGATCATCATCGTTTCTATTCCGTTTTTCATTTTACTTTCTTTTGTATGTCTCATTTTATAAACCCTCCGTTTGCCTGTGATGGTTCTATTGTACTTATATAAAGTCCCATTTATGTCTCTGTTTCAGTTTTCTGTACAAATCATTTACCATTTTTCTCTTTCCGCTTTGGCTTTTCCTTCCTGTTACGAATGAGCCGGCTCTATCGTTCTTCGCAGTCCGGCTGATTTTGTACTATTTGTACATTTACATTTATAACGGGAAGTGCTATTTTTAATGCGTTTGCTGTATCGCGGCAGACGTATTTTTTGAACTTATGAGGAGAATGAAAATGAATAAGGAAAAACTCAAACCCAAGCTTTTCAGTGTGATGAAAACTTACACGAAAGAACAATTTCTGAAAGACGTTGTGGCAGGTATTATCGTTGCGATCATTGCACTTCCCCTGTCTATCGCGCTTGCCCTTGCTTCCGGTGTCGGTCCGGAGGAAGGTATCTACACAGCCATTATCGCAGGCTTTCTGATCTCGTTTTTAGGCGGAAGCCGTGTCCAGATCGCCGGACCTACCGCAGCCTTTGCAACGATCGTTGCGGGGATCGTCGCCAAAAACGGAATGGATGGTCTTGTTGTCGCTACCCTGATCGCAGGCGTTCTGCTGATCCTAATGGGTGTATTCAGACTTGGCAGTCTGATCCGTTTTATCCCATTTACCATTACAACCGGATTTACGGCAGGTATTGCTGTCACGATCGTGATTGGGCAGTTAAAGGACTTTTTCGGTCTGACCTATGCTGCAGATGTAAAGCCGATCGAGACAGTCGATAAGATGAAAGCTGTCTGCCGTTATTTCAACACGATCAATATGCAGGCACTGCTCGTCGGTCTGATCTGCCTTGCGATCCTGATCCTCTGGCCGCTCGTATCCGAAAAGATCCCGGGCTCTCTGATCGCTGTTATCGTCGGTATCGTACTGGTAAAATGCCTGCATATGAAGGTAAATACGATCGGCGATCTGTATACGATCAGCTCAAGTCTTCCACATTTCCGTTTCCCACATTTAAGCCTTGCCATTATCCAAAGTGAAATGTCAGACGGATTTACGATCGCGATCCTTGCAGCCATTGAATCACTTTTGTCCTGCGTTGTCGCTGACAGTATGATCAATTCCAAGCACCGCTCCAATATGGAGCTGATCGCACAGGGTGTCGGTAATATCGGCTCTGTTTTATTCGGCGGTATCCCTGCTACAGGTGCCATTGCCAGAACGGCTGCCAACATCAAGAACGGCGGACGTACCCCGATCGCCGGTATGGTACATTCCGTTGTACTTCTGCTCGTACTTGTTGTACTGATGCCTTATGCAGCCCTCATCCCCATGCCTGCCATTGCAGCGATCCTGTTCATGGTTGCTTACAATATGTGTGGCTGGCGTACCTTTGTCCATCTATGCAAAACAGCACCTAAGAGTGATATCATCGTCCTGACCGCTACTTTTGTACTGACAGTCGTATTTGATCTGGTTGTTGCCATCGAAATCGGTATGATCGCAGCCTGCCTGCTCTTCATCAAGCGTATGAGCGAAGAAGCCGAAGTAAAAGGATGGGTTTACTATGACGAAAAAGAAGAAGATCCGGATTCCATCGATCACAAGACAGTACCGCATCAGGTGCGTGTCTATGAGATCTCCGGTCCGATGTTCTTCGGTGTTGCGGAACGTATCGCCGAGATCACGTTAAAGGACTTCACCAAATGTCTTGTTATCCGTATGCGCGGCGTTCCGGCACTTGATGCAACTGCAATGCGTTCCCTGGAACAGCTTTACGACCGCTGTCAGAAAAGTGGTGTACAGCTTGTTTTCTCCCATGTCAACGAACAGCCGCTGAGAACAATGGAAAAAGACGGTTTTATCGAAGAAGTCGGAAAAGAAAACTTCTGTGCCCATATCGATGATGCACTCAAAAGAGCTGCACAGATTGCAGCCTCAAACTAACTTTTCCATAAGAATATTTCATTGTATTTTGTATACATTGTGCTAAAATGTATATATAAACGTCATTTTGTCAAAAAGGAGAATTTCATATGGTAAAAGGCAAGGGGAAACAGATCTGCATGATCCTGGCACTTATCGGACTGCTCACAGGCTGTGGCAGTCAAAGCAAGGTTCCGGATGATTATGCGACCAATGAAGGCTATCAGACCGAAAAGGCAGATGCCAAAGCTGACACGGAAACAAATACGGCAGAAACAACCGCGGCTGCTGCAGGCATTGCAAAAGAAGACATCAAAGTCGGGGTTCTGTACATATCCGATCCCGCCGAAGGAAGCGGCTATTCCTACACGCATGATCTTGGCATTCAGGGAATGCAGGAAAATCTCGGGCTGTCCTCCGATCAGATTGTGCGCAAGATCGTAGACGACAGTGATGCACAGGCAACTGAGGCATCCATCAGGGAATGCATTGATGAGGGCTGCAATGTCATCTTTTCAACAAGCTGGGGATATATGGAAACAACCGCTGCCATGGCAGAGGAATATCCCGATATCTATTTTTCACACGGTACAGGTTACAAGTCCAACGGCAAAAACTTCAATAATTATTTCGGCCGTATCTATCAGGCACGTTATTTAAGCGGTATTGTCGCCGGTATGAATACAAAGAGCAACCTGATCGGTTATGTTGCTGCACAGGACTCATCCAATTCAGAGGTAACGGGCGGTATCGATGCATTCGCGATCGGTGTTGCCAGTGTTAATCCTGATGCAAAGATCAATGTCATCATAACAAACAGCTGGTATGATCCGGAAAAAGAAGAAGCTGCTTCCAGACAGCTGCTGGACATGGGCTGTGATGTCATGGCACAGCACTGCGATACAGCTTATCCGCAGACGCTGGCACAGGAACGCGGTGTTTACGGTATCGGCTATAATTCAGATATGAGCAAAGAAACGCCGGATTCCTGCCTGACAAGTGTCATCTGGAATTGGAGTGCTTACTATACCTCCGCTGTCAAAAGTATTATCGATGGCAGCTGGGATGGCAGCAACTACTACGGCGGTATGGCAGAAGGACTTGTGGGAATCACAAATCTGGCTTCCTTTGCCGCAGAGGGAACACAGGAAAAAGTCGATGAAGCAACTGCTGCGATCTTAAGCGGACAGAGCAATGTGTTTGACGGCGTTATGACAACAAATACCGGAGAAACGATCGGTCAGGAAGGCTCCACCTTAGACGACGCCACGATCACCGGCGGAATCAACTGGTACTATCACAATGTCGTGATCGTTGAATAAGGAGGGGAATCCATGAAACTGACAATCCGAAAAAAAATTTTACTTTGTTCCTTACTTCCGCTTCTGCTTCTGGGACTGATCATCATTGCACTGGCTTCTACCATTGTCAAGCAGTCGATCATCGATCAGGTGGAAAACTCCCTGAAAGGAACGGCTATTGCCACACAGGCGGCTTACGACCAGAATGCAGGCTCTTACCTACAAGCTGAAAATGGCGATATCTGGAAGGGCAGCTACAATATTTCCCAGTCCGAGACGCTGGTGGATACGATCAAAAAAGAATCCGGTATGGATGTTACTTTCTTCTACGGAACAGAACGTATCATGACATCCGCTTTGGATAAAAACGGGGACAGGATCTTAGGCAGCCCTGCAGGTGATGTTGTGGCAGAAAAGGTTCTGAAAAAAGGAGAAGGCTATTTCAGCGACAATATTTCCATGGATGGCACGATCTATTACGGCTATTACACACCGGTCTATCAGAAGGATGATACTTCCGCTCCGATCGGTATGGTGTTTGCCGGTATTGAAAAGCAGCCGACTTATCACAGCATCCTCAATATTTTAAATACGATCATTGTCATCGTCATCATTGCCATTGTATTTTGTACGATCATCGTACAGGTGAGCGCCACTTCTATGACAAGGGCGCTCAACCGCAGTATCGCATGCGTAAAAGAGGTATCCGCGGGTAACCTTGCAGTAACTTTCGATCAGAAAACACTCTCCCGCTCCGATGAGATCGGCGATCTGACAAAGGCGGTGCAGATGCTGCAGACAGAGCTTTTAAATATCATTCAGGGTATCAAAGAAACAACTGATACCTTGGTTGCTTCCTCCGATACATTAGAGCAGACCTCTCATCAGACCTACACCACGATCCATACAGTACAGCAGACCGTTTCCGATATCACAGATGGCGCCAATACACAGGCAGGCGGTGCAAAGAACGCCTCTGCAAGCGCACAGCACATGGGAAATCTCATCATTGAGACCGGAAAAGAAGCCGATGAACTGAATGACAGCGCAGACTCCATGAAGCTGTCCAGTGATAAGGCAGCACAGACGATCGAGGCACTGAAAGAGATCAGTGAGAAGGTAAAAGAAGCGATTTCCGTTATTTCCGAGCAGACAACCCAGACAAATGAATCCGCACAGAATATTCGGAAGGCTTCCCAGTTTATTTCCGAAATCGCATCCGAAACCAATCTGCTCTCCCTAAATGCGAGCATTGAGGCGGCAAGAGCCGGAGAAGCAGGCAAAGGCTTTGCGGTTGTTGCGTCCCAGATCCAGAATCTGGCAGAGCAGTCCAATACAGCAAGCGGCAACATTGAAAAGATCGTCAGCGCTCTGATCGACAATTCCGAGAAGGTAGTCGACACCATGACGCAGACACAGGATATCATCAGCCGGCAGAATGAACATATCGACAGCACGGAACATACGGTAAACGGTGTCATCAATGAACTGGAGACATCTATCACAAAGATCCGCAGCATCGAGCAGAAAGCCAAGGAACTGGAGCAGGCAAGAGGTGAGATCATCGAAGCTATTGATTCCCTCTCTGTTATCGCCCAGCAGAATGTGGATGGGACAGCCCAGACCAGCGCCGCGATCACCGAAATGGCTGACAGCTTCCAGGTTATCGAAGATTCTACGGAAAATCTGCGAAGTACAGCAGATATGCTGGCACAGAACATCAGTAATTTTGTTCTGCCGGATACAGAAAACTAAAAACAGCGCCCACTGTAAATACAGTGGGCGTGTTTTATTATGGCTGCATCAGCCTCTCATTTGCTATTGTAAAGTATACTCATTATCTCAGCTTCTGTTCGATCTCATTTTCGATCTTCTCTACGAACTCATCAACAGGCATTGTTGTTGTTTCAGCCTGTCCATGCAGTCTGTAAGAAACAGTCTGATTTTCCATTTCGTTAAAGCCGATCACCAAAAGGTACGGAACCTTTTCAATCTGTCCTTCACGCATACGATAGCCAAGCTTTTCGGATCTGTCATCCAGCTCTACTCTCACATACTTGTCATCCAGTTTTTCCTGAACAGATTTGGCATAAGCCATCAGCTCTTCATTGTCTGTCTTAACAGGCATGATCCTTACCTGTACAGGTGCCAGCCATGTCGGCAGGTTACCCTTTGTTTCCTCTAAGATATATGCCATGAATCTGTCAAGAGATCCGAGGATCGCTCTGTGCAGTACAACCGGTGTCTTCTTCTCTCCATCTTTGTCAATATAAGACAGATTAAACTTAGCCGGCAGACAGAAGTCAAGCTGACAGGTAGAAAGCGTATATTCATTACCGACAGCAGGCTTTACGTTAACATCCAGCTTCGGGCCGTAGAAAGCAGCTTCACCGATCTCCTCTGTATATTCGATTCCGATACTGTTCATAACATCACGCAGGGCATTCTCTGCTGTATTCCACATTTCATCATCATCATGATATTTCTCTTTGTTCTCCGGATCACGCAGGGACAGTACACAACGGTAATCTGTAATACCGAAATCCTTGTATGTGCTGAAGATCAGATCTACTACTCTTGTAAACTCTTCCTTGATCTGTTCCGGTGTTACAAACAGATGGGCATCATTCTGGCAGAAATGTCTGCCTCTTTCAATACCCTTTAATGTACCGCTTGCTTCAAAACGGAAGTCATGTGCGATCTCACCGATACGGATCGGCAGATCTTTATAGGAATGCATTCTGTTTGCATAGATCATCATATGATGCGGGCAGTTCATCGGACGGAGCACAAAGGATTCTCCTTCCACTTCCATCGCCGGGAACATATTCTCTTTGTAATGATCCCAGTGACCGGATGTCTTATACAGATTGACTGTTCCGACACATGGTGTCATAACATGCAGATAACCAAGCTTTCTTTCTTTTTCTTTGATATAATTTTCAAGCTCCTGCCAGATCGTATAGCCCTTTGGTAAGAACATCGGTAAGCCACGGCCAACCAGATCGTCTACCATGAACAGGTTCATGTCTTTACCGATCTTTCTGTGGTCTCTTTCCTTCGCTTCCTCTAACAGTTTTAAATGATCTTCCAGTTCTTCCGGTGTCGGGAAACATACACCGTAAATTCTCTGCAGCACCTTGTTCTTGCTGTCGCCCTTCCAGTAAGCACCGGAATGTCTGATCAGCTTAAAGTTGCGGCAAAGCTTTACATTTTCTACGTGCGGTCCACGGCAGAGATCCGTGAAATCCCCCTGCTCATAGCATGTGATATTTCCATCTTCCAGACCGTCGATCAGATCCAGCTTGTACTCATCATCCTTGAACATTTCCTTTGCTTCTTCTTTGGAGATTTCCTTACGGACGATTCTCTTACCGGATTTGCAGACCTTTTTCATTTCCTTTTCGATCTTCTCGATATCTTCATCGCGGATGACAGCATCTCCAAGATCCACATCATAGTAGAAGCCCTCTGCTACAACAGGTCCTACCCAGAATTTTGCCTGTGGATACAAATGCTTGATCGCCTGTGCCATCACATGGGCACAGGAATGGTTAAGTGTCTTCAGCTCTTCGTTTTCTTTAAAGTTTACCATTTTCGTTTCCTTTCATGATTCTGAACCGTATGCTTTGCTGTCGCTTGGTTTCTTTCCTCTTTCAGACTCGAAAATCCTG
>HF995242.1 GCA_000432915.1 Firmicutes bacterium CAG:194 | reverse complement strand
ACAGGCGGCGTTTCTGATTTCCCAGGCAGGGAGTTAGGAACGCCGCTTTTTATGGGGGTATGGCAACAGCAGGTTGCATGTGTGAAAGATATGGTAAATGAGAATTTTACTAAAGAACGAAACTTGTCTGGGAAATGCTGCAATGTACGATCATCTTAATTTTTAATTTGATTATTGTAGTTCTGTTTCTTTTCATGATAAAGAATGTAGTAAGAAAGCATCAAGTCATAGGATAGAGTATCATATTATTTGGGAGATTGTCGGACTTCTGTTATTGAGGATTTGTAACAGAATTGAAAAAATGATCCCAAAAGAAGGTAGGGGATTGCGTTTTTATAAGGGGAATCGTATACTAAAATTGTATATATCACAATAATCATTTGATATGGAGGGACTCATGAAAAGTAAAAAAGGAATCAAGAAACTTTTAATGGCTCTTGCACTTGTATTATGTGTTGCGGCATTTGTTCCGGCAACTGCAAGCGTACAGGCAGAGGCAAAAACAAAAAAAGTTACAGCAAACAAAAACTACAAAAAAGCACCGACGCTGAAGCTTGGAATAACCTATAAGGTGACAGAAAAGGTAAACCATTCTATGGTAAAATTTACAGCTCCGAAGAATGGTATTTATAAGGTTACGATCAGCAATATTGCAACTTTTCCAAAGGTAAAAGGCAGAACAGATCATAATCTGGGTAATCTGTATATCCGTAAACCATATTATAATGGTAAATACTTTATGTCTCAGACTGTAAAAACACAGGGTGGCAGATACTCCTGTTTATTTACAGCAACAAAAGACAGCTACAATCATTTTTACAAAGGTCAGAGAGTAAAAACAGGTACTTATCTGGCAAGTAGATATGGTAAGATCAGGCTGAAAAAAGGCGAAACAATTTATATGGATTATTTCTATACCGGTAAAGGTGGAAAGTGTACTTACACAATGAAGGTTACGAAATAAAAGTTTTAATTTAGGCTAAACAGGCGGCGTTTCTGATTTCCCAGGCAGGGAGTTAGGAA
>HF995241.1 GCA_000432915.1 Firmicutes bacterium CAG:194 | reverse complement strand
AGGCTCCGGCCAGAACTTCCTTCGCGATTTCCTCGTTGGACTTCTTCGGCTGTGCCGGTGCTGGCTTTGATCCGCCCAGTTCTGCCGGAAAATCTCTGTAACAAATATTCATGTCAAGTCCGGAAGATCCGATTCCGTCACATGATCCCTTGCTGGTGTACTGCCAAATATCGAAGTTTGAAACGTTCGGCTTGTTTCCAGGCTGTCCGTTGTTTACTCCGTACTTTGCAACCCATTTTGTGTATGAATCAACGCCCACCAGGTAGTTATTCCACCAGTTTTCGTTAGCATACACGCCAGGCATGTAACCAGCGGCCTTCACGGCTTCACAAAAGACTTTTACAACGTCCTTCGCAATTCCGGACTGGCTGGCTTCCTCAACGTCGATATAAAGCGGATAACTAAGCTTGTAGCCTTTCACCAGACGAAGCGCGTGATCTGCTTCTGATTTTGCCATATCTGTATTTTTTGCGTAAGAATACAGATAAACGCCGAACGGAATCCCCAGTCTGGAACACTCGTCGGCGTTTCTCTTGAACATTTTGTCGTCCTGGCTTTCAATGTCGGAACCATAGCCGCAACGCATAAGCACGCCGCCGATTCCAGACGCCTTTACCTTGTCCCAGTCAATAACGCCATTATGAACTGATACGTCAATCATTTTTACTTCCATGATATTATTCCTCACTTTCTACTTCCGGAATACCGGCAACACTTGTTAAAATGCTTACAACGCCAGAAACTACGGCGGAAGATACGACGATCTTCCAGTCTACGGCGGCTACAACGGTGCTTGTGCCGATCACCGCAACGGCTGTCTGTGCCATTGTTTTAACGGCGCGAATAGCCGCTTTATCGGCGAACAGGTTCCCCTAAACAAGCGGAGAAAAAGCCGAGGTCCGCCCAGACGTGCGAACGTACGCCGTCCAAGAGCAACGCGGAAGGGCCAGCGTTCGAAGTGCTGTAGCAACTGCCACCCACGAACGGGATTGCTTCTTCCAGATCGGCGTCTGCTGATAACCATTCCGAATTTTCCTTCATGTCGTCCGTGATGATTCCTAAGTCTTTCAGGATCTGCGGAACTTCGGTCAAATTGACGTATGTTTCCGATCTCATTCCACCGGCCCAGCCGTCAACCTTTTCTTTGTCGGTCGTGATAACAAGTTCGCCGTCTTCGTTTGCTCCTATCCTTACCGGATCTGGGAACGGAAGATCGTCAACGTGTACTTCCTGGAATTCTTCCGAAGAAATCGAAAGATCCGCGTCAGGTGCCGCCGCGTCGTTATCCGGCATATACTGGATCACACCGCTTTTCAATCGAAGTCCAGCGATCATTTTCCAGACAAGGCCGACCACATCAGCGATTCCGGTTTCTTTGTTGCCGTTGTGGAACCAGTTCGCCGGGCCGGTGCCGGTCAGTGTTCTTCCACAATTTGGAGCACCGATTCCGACTTCTGTTTCGTCGTTGTGATACTTGCCGAAGCTTGTATTTCCGTGAATATCCGGAATCGTATGTTCGCGAATATATTTCCATTCCGCCCAGGTCAGTAAGTGCCAGCCGCGGCCCTTTCTCTTACACGCGGCGATTGCTTCGTCGAAGTTAATTCTTACGGCCGGATCAACCGCCGGTAACGAATACGCGCGTCCGTTTCTGATACAATTAACGAACTGGCTTAAATAAATGGAATCATATTCCACACCGCGGACGAAAAACATTCGATCCGCTTCTTCCGGTGTCTTCGCCGTGTTCTCAACTTTCAGCATGATTGAAGGGATTCCCATGTCGTCATACTTTAAAACAATAGATTCTTTCGTGTTACTCATTCGCTTATTTCCTCACTTTCCTTTTTGTCGAACATTCCCAGGCGTGCGCCCAACTCAACGCACCCCAAAACAATTTGTGTCAGGTCTTTTCCAGATACACCAGTAAATTCAAAACTTAACGTCGATTCGCCGTTCGGTTCGTCTTTGGTATGACAGAAGAAACCTTTTTCGACGGTTTTACTTGTTCCGTCGGTGTAATTGAAAACAAAATTCTTGATTTCCTTTTCCTGTGCCATGTGCTTATTTCCTTTCTATCTTCACCGCATAGCCGCGGCGTTTTAACTCAATCACAAGATCTTTTGTCTTTTCAGCTTCCAGTTTTTCCAGGTGGGCCATATACTTTTTATAACCTTCTGATCGTGTCGGATCCTTCATTCGGTGAAGATTATCTTCCGGCGTAAGATCGAACAGTTCCCAGCAAGAAATGACGTGTGTGTCCTTTTTGTTCAAAATGACAATCCAGTTCATGTTGAGATCGTAATATACCCGGCCGCGATATATCCGGCCGTCACGCCAGTAACGGAAGTATTTAATGTCGCCGTTGTGAATTTCCTTTCCGTCGCGATCTAGGCCGTACTGGCCTTCGTGTCCTTGACCGTCCAGCACATGAAGATCAAAATTCATATCGGTTTGTGGGTAGTGGCACGATTCAACATATCGCGCTTTTACCCATTCTTCCGCGGTCTTTGTCTTTATACTGGATTTATCTTCAACTTCCACAAGACTTTTTATTTTCTTGACAATCAGGTTCATGTATTTTTCATATTGAAGCCCGATCAGGTATGGCATTTTTTGCCGCTTGTCAAAATCATAAAAACCACCGTGTGGGTTTTCGTGAACAACGTCCTGGTAAAAAACAATTTCGAAGCCAGCCGGGAACCGCTGGGCCTTGAATTTCAAATCCCTTCTGATCCCTTCGATGTAATTTCTTCGAATTATCTTTGAAACGCTTTCGTCGTGGTGTACGTCGAAGCCTTCGTCTTTCAGCATATTAAGAATTTTCCAAAAATACGCGTCGTGGACGAATTTCTGGTTCCGTCGCCATACGCCCGAAGGTCGTTCGGTTTCGTTATTGAATCGGAACATTGTGTCATAGATTCTAAAGTTATCCATATTCAATTTTTCCTTTCGCTTATTTCCAACATCAGCCGCCGATTGCAGTCGGTTGTTCCGGCTATATGTCGAAGTGCTGGCGGCCTATCTGGCCGCCGTTGCGGTCTGTTTCTCTTGCAGATCCAGGCCGATAATAATTCCCTGGATAAGATTTTTCTTTTCCGGTGGAAGTGACATAATCACGCGGATAAAAGATTTGTCTTCGTCGCGTACTGTTGTAATGTTCTTTTCGTTTGCCATAAGTACGGCCCCCTTTCTGTTGTTTTTTAGTTCGTCAACCGCTTCTGTTTGGTTGATAAGCCAAGTATATATGTTTTATCTTGGTTTGTCAACCATTTTTACAAAAAATATAAAAATATTTTGGTTGACGAACCAAAGAAATAATGATATTATGTGTTCATAAAACGAAAGGGGGGGTGACGTGATGAATGAAAGAATCCGTTGCTTACGCGAAGAAATAGGTCTTTCGCGCGCGGCTTTCGGTCAAAGAATAGGTGTAAGCGGCGACGTAATAAATAATTTAGAACGTGGTCGTGTAGAGATAAAAGAACCTATGATAAAACTTATCTGTTCCGAGTTTTCCATAAATGAAGAATGGTTAAGAACCGGATCCGGAGAAATGAAAGTAAAAAGTCCTTCTGATACTATGGATCAGTTAAAAAAGGAATTTAATCTTGACGATTTCAGTTATAATCTGGTTTACCAGTATTTGAAATTAGACGCCGATCAGCGTCAGACGGTAAGAGATTTCTTTTATAATGTGGTTGAATCAGGAAGTATGGACGAAGACTTGTTCGGTGATGTACCGAAAACGCCGGAAGAACTGGAAAAGGAATTTCCGCCGGTCGAAGAAAAACCGGTTCGGAATAAAGAAACGGGCTAGGCGTTTAAAACGCCCGGCCTTGCCTATAAGGCTACCAGATCAACAAGTATATCTTCGTCCTTCCATTAAATTTCAAATTATAATACATTGTTTTGCAATTTGCGTAATAGACCGCGTAAACGCGGCGGCTTTTGTATTCTATGTATTTAATTGTCATTAGCACCACCCCTTTTCCAGAAAAAGGCCGGGCTAAACTATTATAAATTTAATGGTCGGCAAGGTATACTGGTAATTTTTGGAAGGTGATATTGTGGTTTTGAAAATAATAATTGGTGCCGTTGTCGTCTTCCTGGCCGTGTGGGCCTGGAAGATCCGAATATATTTGAAATGGCAAAAGAAGGCGAAGGCGAATGTTGCGCCGTTCTATCGTTTCCCGGAAAGAATTCACCAGTTACCAGCCCAGAAAGAAAAGCTTCGTCAGGCAAAAGAAGAAAGCTTCATAGTTCACTTCCAGGACGAAGAAAAAGGGCTTGTAAGGATAAAAGCAGAATCCGATCCGGAAGAAGTCTGGTGTAATCTGGGAATGTGCCAGTGTGCAACATACAAGGCGGATCACCGTCCTTGTAAACACATATATAAAATCGCCCTGATGAAAGGGCTTATATAGAAAGGAATAGGACTATGAAAAAGAAAGTGGTGATTTTTATGTCGATTCTGTCAATTTTTGCTGGTCTGACCGGTTGCGGCAAATCAAAAGAACCGGTCGAAAGCAATAAGGAAAGTGAAGTTGTCAGTGAATCAGCCGTCCAAGAATCCGAGCAGACGGAAGAAGCAACCGAAGCGGCTCCGGAAGTTGAACATCGTACTGGTGACGCGATCGTCGGCGTAAGCGATAAAGATATTTCAGATCTTGATCCTGTATTCTGGAAAAGTGTTGTTAATGACGCAACCGGAAAGTGGCGCTATGCTACTATTTCCGACGATGTAAATATTTCGGATTATGCGTTATCGTATTACAAGGAATATTTCAAGTCTGACGACGAAGTTCACGCAATTATAAACTTCGCCAATAAAACAACAACGCGTATCAACTGTGGCGGTGATCGTCTTCTTATTAGCGTACTGGACTATGTAGACGGTGAAGAACATGACGCGAAGAAAATGTTCGGCGGAACTCCGCTGGAATCTTATTGTGTTTACCTGGATAACGGGGATATTGAAAAGACGGAATAAGGTATTTTGTAACCGAATAAAAACAGCCGGTCAACGACTGCAATCATCGACCGGCTTTAATACCAGGCAACCGAAAAACGGCCTTCTGATATTGGAAATAAGCAACCTATATTATAGCAAAGAAGGCCGGAAAAATCAATCGGCTTTCTTTTTTATACCCTTTTTTCGGTGCCTGGGGAAAGGGGCTATTTATGGCATACGCCAAAGCGAAAAAACACCTGAAAATCTGGACGAAGAAAAAGGCGGCGTTATACGTCCGCGTTTCCACCAGATACCAGGTCGACAAAGACAGTCTTCCGTTCCAACGGAAGAAATTAAAAGAATATTGTAAATTTCTAGGGCTTGAAGATTATGTAATTTTTGAAGACGACGGATATTCAGCAAAGAACACGGAACGTCCGCACTTTCAAGAAATGATGTCACGCGTCAGATCCGGCGAATTTTCACACCTGATCGTGTGGAAGGTGGATCGTGTTTCCCGAAATCTTCTGGACTTCGCGGCAATGTACCAGGAATTAAAAGATCACAAGGTCACGTTTATTTCGATGAACGAACAGTTCGACACTTCAACCGCGATCGGTGAAGCTATGCTTAAAATCATTCTGATTTTTGCGGAACTTGAAAGAAACATGACGTCCGAACGTGTAACCGGAATCATGCTGGATCGTGCCGAACAAGGATTGTGGAACGGCGCACGTATGCCGGTTGGTTATCGTTGGAACGACGAAACGAAGTTCCCTGAACCGGATCCGGAAGAAGTGAAGATTGTTCAACTTATCTTCGACAAATACGAAGAATGGAAATCAAGTATTAAAATAGCGCGATACCTGAATAATAATTTCAAATCAAAGCGCGGCGGCCAGTGGACTTCGAAGCTGATTCACGATATTATTCGGAATCCGTTCTATATCGGAACATACCGCTATAATCTGCGCGAATCCGGGCGCGGCCCATTGAAACCGGAAAGTGAATGGATCGTCCGCGAAAATAATCACCCGGCAATCATCGACAAGGCGCAATTTGACCGGTGTAATAAGATTATGGATCAGAACGGATCCAGCCGCGACACGTCCGATCTACGCGCCAGGAAGTACGTTCACACGTTTTCCGGACACCTGGTTTGTGGCAAGTGTGGCGCTAATATGATCGCGTCGAAGGATCGCGCCAGGGCGAACGGCTGGCGGCCGTCAATGTATCGTTGCGCCCAGCGTTCCCGAATGTTGGACTGCGACAATTCCAGGACGATAAATGAATCTTATATCGGGCCTTTTATATTTAATTATATTGCGAACCTTGCCAGGGTTCAGAAGAATTTTAAGAACATAGCCACGCCCGAAAAACTGGAAAGGGAACTTCTGAAAGGTGAAACGTTCGACGGCGTGGCTGGAATCCTTCCGGAAGGCTTGAATTTGACCTTCCAGGCGCTTGCTTTTCGCCAGGTAGGGAACGGAACCTATATTCCGGATATTGACTTCCTGGGCGATTCTGGCGGCGCCAGCGACCGCGATCAGATCGAATTGTTAAAATCTGAAATCGAAAAGTCGAAAAATGCTGTCACCAGATTAACGGACGTTTATCTATTTGATCCGGATTCTATGACGAAAGAAGAATTCGCCACGAAGAAAAAGGAACTGGCGAAGAAAATCGAAGGCATGGAACGCCAGCTTGCGGATCTGCTGGACGATTCCGGGAATGATGATCTGGCCGACATGTCATTTATCAAGAAGGCTTCCGCGTTCCTGGTGGCTCAAAGGATCGTTTCAAAATCCTTCGTCGATTATGTCGGCATGGCCCAGGAATTAGACAACGAAATCCTGAAGGACTTTATCGACCAGATCGTCGATCAGATCGTCGTCCTGGACGGCCGCGTCCAGTCGATCACATTCATAAACGGGTTGAAACACGAATTCCGATATACCGCGCCGGCGGAATTGCCGGTGTGTAAGAAATGCGGCGGACGTATCGGTTCAACGTGCGGCTGTCGGACAAGGACGTTCGATTTCTCCGGAAAGCGCTACCAGCGAATAAAAGTCAGCGATCCGCGCGACATGCTCCACGGGAAGAAGAATCCGGTTTGTCCGGAATGTTTCGCCCAGGAAGGACGCTGGCACCATTGGAATTGTAAAATTGAAACGTGTCCGATCTGCGGCGGCCGCCTGGCGGAATGTGAACACGGGCCGAATGGTAAGAAATAACGCAAGGGGCGTTCTGCCCCTTGCGTTTGTTTTATTAACAATTCCCATTTACTACTGGTTTGATAATCCCATAATCAATGAATGTCTTCGCCATGATTTCGGCCAGTTCCTTGTCTATTCCCTGGCTGATTAAGTTTTCCTTGTATGCTTTCTTTGCTTTCTTCTCTGCTACTGTCATTTTTTATTTCCGCCTTTCCTTAACTTCTGATTATATTATACACTATATAGTGTAATGTGTCAAGTATTTTTATATATTTTATTTACAAATTTCACTTCAAAGTGAAAAAAGCCGCCATTTCTGGTGACTTTGTTATTTGAAATATCCACGTTCAACCTTTGATTTCAGAAATTCGTTTATTTGTGAAACTTTATAACCGGAAGAAGCGCGTTCTTCGCAATATGCCATAATGTCCAGGGCGACTTTTTTGTATGTTAATCGGATCTGTTCTTCTGTTGCGTGTTCGTCCCGAATGTATCTTGTCATATAAAGCACAAGATTTGAATGGCGATAAGGATAAGCTGAAAATGATTCAACCCTTGTTTCGTTGTTACGACAGAACGGTTCAATTTCGCATTTTGATATATATATTGTGGCCTTTTTGGGGTTGTTCATGAAGATAACAGAAACCTTCCAACCGAAAACGATTTCTTCTTCGTCCATAGTTTCAAGTTCCGTAACGACAAGATCGTGAATTTCAGCGTATAATTCCGCTTTTCTTTTATCCCGAAATACACCATAAATCGAAGCGTCGTATGGATCATCCGGAACGACAATGTAAATCTTTATATTATCGTAGTTTGACGGATTTTTATAAACTCCTGGAATATATTTCTTTTTGTTATATAATACCGGCATTATTATTCACCTTCTTTTCTGGAATAGTGAACGTATTTTTTCACATATATTTTTCTCTTTCGGGGTGCATATTTCGTTGACAATAGTTTGAATTTCTTCGTAATTGTAACCGGCGGCGGAAAGTCTGTTCTTTCGGTCTGCGCCATTTCCCCAGGATCCGGATATAACTTCATGCGCTATTTGTAAATTTTTATTTTTTGCGACGCGGATTTTAAAATCCGGTGGTAAAATAATTCTTTCTTTCGCTCGTTTCTTTTGAACCTTTTTGTACCTTCTGGAAGTCTTCAAAATTTCACATTCAAGTTCCGGATCCCACCATCTATTATCCGGGCGGAACTCACATTCATTACATGGCCATTTGTCGGATCCGTTTTTTATTCCAGGACAACCGCGACATTCGATTATCATTCCGCTTGAATTCATTTCTGGTTGAATAAGAAAGTTAATAATCACCGCGACGACAAATAAAACAAATAAGGCAATCGGGGCGCCAACGATAACGCCGGCAATAATTAAAATTGTTTTTATCATAGTCCCACCGCCTTAATACCTGGATATTTCCCAGCGTTCGGAAGTATAACGATTTATGAAATCGTTTATGTTCTTCACATATTCTTTCAAGATCTCTTTTGATTCTTCGATTGCTCCAGGAAGTGATTCGGCTTTCAACTTTTGGGCGTCAATTTGAAACTGGGCGCATGACAGGAACCAGCCGTCCAGGTGAATAATTTTGTGGATTGTGACATTGATTCCGTTTAATGTCGTGTAGAATATTGTTCCGGTTTCAACCGGTTTTCCATAGTCTGAATTACTGATAAATTTCATGTTTTCCTTTCCGGGAAAAGCCTTGAATTTATAAGAAGATTACAACGTCTTTTTTACTCGCACGATAGGACATCCGTTTATTGTCAGGATCCACGCCCCTGATCAATTCCTGCTGCATGATCTGCGCCGCTTCCTTTCCGGCCTCGGAAGTCTCATAGTAAAAAACCTGTGCGCCACACACGCCTTCCGCCGAATAGCTGTTCTGGTGGATGCTGACCGCCAATGCTGCACCGGACGATTCAATGAGTGCGATCCGGTTTTTCAGATCCTCCACCTTTTTACTTCCCTGATTTCCTGTATACAGACCTTTATCTTCATTTCTCGTCAGAATGACATGATAACCGTTCTGCTGCAGCAGCCTTGCAAGACGCATGGTGATCTGCAGATTGACATCTTTTTCCAGCGCACCGTTGATTCCGATCTTACCGGGATCTTCCCCACCATGCCCCGCATCCAGCACAATGACCGGCTGCTCACCTCTTTTTTCCTGCTGCATGGTATAGATCACTGCTGTCCTCGCCAGATAATACATAGAACACAAAAGGCAGATCGCCATGATCACAGAAATCAGCTTGTTTTGCACGTTGGCCTCCACATACGATGTAGCTTTACTACATTCTATGCCAAGCTGCTCTGTGTTATGACTTTCTGCCTTCTTTTTATTCCGTCACGATTTCCTCAAGCGGCGCCTGCTCATCCGCCGTATCAGTCTGTTCTCCTGTATTTTCCGTATTCTGCACAGTTGCTGTCTCATCCGGGATCACCGGATCTATGGCAGCTTCATTCTTCACATAATTTTCTATCAGTGTCCAGACATCCGGTGTTTCCAGTCCCAGCTTCCATTCCGCAATACCGCCAAGCTGATAGGCCGACATCACCTGCAGCTTTGCTTCGAGACTCTTTGCATTTTCCAGCCAGATCTGATAGGTCACGCCATCCGCTTCAAAGGTCGCATAATCCTGACAGGTCGTTTCATCCCACGAAGCTGCCACGCCATATTGTGCCAGATAATTCGCCGCTGCAGACATGGAAAGCGCCTCACTTGTCAGGCTTTCTCCCCATTTCCAGAGTCTTGTGTAAAACGGAACCGCATTGATCACTTTTTCCTGCGGTACGGCAGAAACCGTATTCTCAATGCCCTGCTGCACATAACCGATCGAAGCCACACTGCCCGCTTCCGCAGAGCCCGCATAGTGTTCATCATATCCCATGATAACCACATAATCTACAACCGTTCCCTGCTCTTTTCTGTCATAATGCGCTGTATAGCCTGTCGGTACATAATTATCAACCGAAAGCACGATCTGATTCTTCCGACAGCTGATGGAAAGTTCGCGTAAAAACTGCACATAATCGTTACCCGCACTTTCCGGAACCTGCTCAAAGTCAATATTGATGCCATCAATCCCCATCGCCGTAACCGTTCCTACAAGCTGGGAGATCAGATTTTTCCGGTTTGTTGTCGTTCCAAGAATCTGCGCGATATCCACATCATTGGTAAAATTATCGATGAGTGCCCACACCTCGATCCCGCGGGCATGCATCGCATCCACATAAGTCTGACTTGCAATAGAAGTAAAGTTACCGGCATTATCATTTAAGAAGAACCACGTCGGAGAGATGGTATTAACCGCCTTTGTATTTGCCAGCAGTCCTTCCACACCATCATTGGCGGCGGCATTTGTCACCTGATGCCATACCATATTGATCTTGTAATCTTTATGGATACTCGTATATTCCGGGATCACGTAACTGATCGGTACTTCTACTGCCTGATCCTCCGCTGCTTCCAGACGCTTATTTTCCACATAACCGATCACTGCATCTGCTGTTTCTACCTTGGACCAGTTTTCCATTTCCTCCAGAACCGTTACCTGGCTGCCTGCATCCTGCTGCTCTAAAATATCACTTTTGATACCGCCCTGATACCGGACTGCGGTCGCTTTTTGGATCACTGCTGTCTGATGCGTTACATTTTCCGTATAGATCTGTAATCTATGTGGTGCTTCATACACATTGCAGATAAAATTAGAGAAGTTCTCCATAAAGCTGAGGGATACATATGGCACTTCATCCTGCAACACAAAGATCGGGCATGTATGCTCAGCAGCTTCGCCCGAAACCGTATAAGTTGTCGAATCAAGCGGGATCTCATACAGATCCAGTGCTGTTGTATAAAGCAGCAGTTTTTCATTCATGTCATAATAAAATCTGCTGTTTAACTGCTCCTGTACAAAAGACAAAGGCAGATAATCATTGCCGTCTATATTGGCAGCCTTTTCCTCTGCCACCACATCTGCCAGAATGATCGGAACCTGACCTTCTTTTTCGATTCCGTAGTATCGGGACAGATCCATTGTTTCCTTGGAATAGGAATATTTCTCATATAATTTGACACCGACTGCGCCCACAATGATCAACGCCATCAAAACGACAGCGATCACAGCGGGAAGTATTTTCTTTTTTTCCATCTTGTTCTCCTTTGTCTGAATCCCACATTCGGTTTTAGTATACCAAACTATATAAAATGGGACAAGTGTACACATACGATTTACACAGAGGGGCTGTTTCATCTGTCACTTGTCCCATTTGAGATATTATCTCATGGCTTTATTCTTTTTTAATCCAGTCGTACCTGACCTCCTTTATACCACCGGATGCATCCATAACATAATCTGCCATAAAGTTGTCCGTATGATATCTGTCCGTTTCTCTCAGGATATCTTTTCGCTCCGGTACTTCGATCGTCGAAAAGCAGTCCTGCAGCTTTTGCATAACCTGAAACTGTACTTCTATCCGATCCAGCATTTGCGTAAGCCTCTGCCCTTGATCTGACATAAGCATTTGTCCTCCTGTTGCTTTCTTTTCATGCACCCGATCCCCCAAAAGGAAAATTTACTGTGATATGAATAATAATTCCGGATCGTGAATCATATTTTTAAATTATGGTGATGATAAAGAATAGATTACTAAGAGATGACATCGGACGCGCACAAAGACATAAAAAATAAATACTGTAATATTGAATTATTTGTTTGAAAATTTATATTGGAAAATAATTTGATAAAACACGTATGTGCTTTAAAGACAATCGATATCCGATCACGATATCAATTCCATATTGTCTGACGATGCGGATCGCATCTGAACGAAATCCTGTAAGATCATGCCCCCTTTCCGGTGCATACTGCGTCGGATGGCATCTCTTATTGATATGATTATAAAAGAAGACCTTTTCTTTGGCAATAGAAAAGTTAAAATTTTTATTAAATTAGTTGCCTGAGAGGTAACTTCTATTGACTAAAACCGACATAAGATATAAGATACTTGTACAAAAGAAACAAGTATTTTCAGTCGTTTAAGGTCGATTTTTGAATAAAATCAGATAAGGATGTGATAATATGAAAATCGAAAAAGTAAATGACCATCAGATCAGATGTACCCTGACAGGTGCAGATCTTGCAAATAGAGAGTTAAAGATCAGCGAGCTTGCCTATGGCAGTGAAAAAGCCAAAAACCTGTTCCGCGACATGATGCAGCAGGCATCTTTTGAGTTTGGTTTTGAGGCAGAGGATATCCCGCTTATGATCGAGGCAATTCCGGTCAATGCGGATTGTATCGTACTGATCATCACCAAGGTAGAAGATCCCGATGAGATCGATACCCGTTTTTCCAAATTTTCTCCTTCGCTCAGTGCAGAAGATGATGCTGCAGAGGATGATATTACAGATCATTTTTCCGATGATGTCTTAGATCTGTTCCAGAAGATCAAGAACAGCGCCGGTGCTGTTAGCAACACGCAAAGCGAAGAGTCGCAAACAGCTGCTCCGCGTATGCTGCAGGCGGGTCTGAATCATCTTTGCGCCTTCTCCCGCATCGTAAAAGATGCTTATACCGCAGAAAGTGTTTTATACAAGGATCCGGAAGCAATGCAGTATTGTTTGGTTCTCACAATGGGTGATATGTCACAGCAGCAATTTGGGAAAATATGCAATATTGCTTCAGAATATGGATCGATCCAAAAGGTAGAACCGGCCAGAAGCGCATATCTGCAGGAACATTATGAAGTGCTTGTTCCCCAGGATGCGGTTAGTGCTCTTGCCCAGATCTAAATCGACTGTAAATGCTTATTCTATTGTAATTTATCATATTTAGCGTAAAAAGGGCGTGTGAAAAAACTTTCGTTTTTTCACACGCCCTTTTTCATGTCATGAATCAACAGATTCTTTATTTTTCATTGATCGCTTTCATCAGCGCATCAATATCCATTCCGTGAACCATGGCTGCTTCTTCCAATGTCTCGCCCTGTGCGGAAGGACATCCGATACAATGCATACCGGCTTCCATCAGGATCGGGATAACACCCTGGTCGATTCTGATGATCTCACCGATAGTCATATCCTTTGTTATCTGTGCCATTTCTTATCCTCCTTTATCCTATCATGCAATTTTTATTCTAAAATAGTATACCCTGTCTGTCGTTTTTTAGCAACGGCTCTTTATTTTTTCTTTCCGAACAATCTTACCAGCTTTAAAAACAGGTTGACGAAATCAAGGTACAGCTCAAATGCACCCATCAGTGACAGACAAAGCACATTGCTGTCATTTGCCATATATACATTTTCCTTGATCTTCTGTGAGTCATAGGCCGTCAGTCCTGTGAAGATCAAAACGCCTACGATACTCAGTGCAAAATCTACCATTGATCCGCGGAAGATAAACATATTAAAGACGGTTGCAAGGATCAGTCCCCACAGAGCCATTATCAGGATATTGCCCATTTTTGTCAGGTCTTTCTTTGTAACCAGTCCGTAAACTGCCATGATCAGGAACATACCTGCTGTCAGCAGAAATACCTTTACCAGTGAGCTGCCTGTATAGATCATGCAGATAACAGATAAAAGAACACCCGTCAGATACGCATATATGGTATAAAGAATACCGGCAAGAACTGCATTGTTCTTTGAGATTGCCCAGTTGGAAGCAAAAACAATACCCAGCTCACCAAACATAAGCAGGTAAAAATTATATCCGGTCAGCATTTTGATCGCTGCATACGGAGAAACCGTAAATGCTGCAAAAGCTGTGATCAGAAGTGCTGCCACCATAAACAGATAGGATTTTACAACAACCTCTTCATACATAATGCTCTTAAAATCGGCCAATGTCTTTTTCACAGGCTCTTCTGCTTCAAATCCGCCCTGCATCATATCATAATTCTGATCCTCCCAGCCCGGAAAGCTGTTTCCCGTATTTCCCTGGTAGCTATCCTGGTAGCTGTTCTGATAACCATTGTACTGATTCTGATAGTTGTTATCCATATGTCCCCCTTATCCTGCCATGCGGCACTATAAAATGTAAGTTATTCTTATGCATAACTATAATATAAAATCAGTGGGATGGCAATTTATTTTTCAAAGTAAATTTACAGCACCGCATAAATACGTGCATTTTCCTCGTCGCCATAACAAAAAACAGACAGCAGTTATAACTACTGTCTGTTTATGTTGCGTAATTTACTCCTTCGAAAACTCCAGGATCTTCTTGGCGTTTGCAATGCGATCCTCCGTTGGCGGATCCACGCCTTCGAGCTTATATGGAATGCCAAGTTCTTTCCACTTATAAGCACCAAGTGTATGATATGGCAAAACCTCCACTTTCTTGACCGTATCCAGCGTATCAATGAATTCTCTTGTTTTCTTTAAATATTCATCTTTATCTGTGATACCCGGTACAAGTACGTGGCGGATCCACATCGGAATGCCCTGCTCAGATAAATATCTTGCGCAATCCAGAATATTCTTATTTGTATGACCCGTTAATTTCTTATGCTCTTCATCATCAATATGTTTGATATCCAGCATAACAAGGTCTGTATATTTGATCAGTTCATTAAATTTGGAGAAGAAAGGCTCTTCTCTTGTAAATGGTTGTCCGCAGGTATCCAGCGTTGTGTTGATACCTCTCTCATGCGCTTTTCTGAACAGCTCGATCAAAAAGTCAATCTGCAGAAGCGCTTCTCCGCCACTTACTGTAATACCGCCTTTTGTGCCCCAATAGCTGCGGAACCGTTCCGCTTTATCCAAAAGTTCGTCAGCAGTCTGCAGGTTATCCGTTTCCGGATTCCATGTGTCTACATTATGGCAATACTGGCAGCGCATATTGCAGCCTTTCAAAAAGATCAGGTATCGGATGCCAGGTCCGTCGACTGCTCCAAATGATTCTAGTGAATGTATTCTACCTTTCAGCATACATAATCCTTTCTCTGCCCCGCAGGCAGCTAACTTTCATTATTTTCTATTACTATTTACCAAAATCGGTTTTTCATACGCTTTATAAGCGAAATTCGGGATCGGGTGAATACGCCCGATCCCGAAAATTGCATTATCTAAACTTTAGAATCTGTTTCTAATTACAGTCTCTTATGGCAAGTTCTTGCGATAACGTCATCCTGCTGCTCTTTTGTTAAGCTGATGAATTTAACAGCGTAACCAGATACACGGATTGTGAAGTTAGCATATTCAGGTTTTTCTGGATGTGCCTGAGCATCTAACAGTTTTTCTGTACCGAATACGTTTACATTGAGGTGATGAGCACCACGATCGAAGTATCCGTCGAGAACGCCTGCCAGAGTTGTCTTCTGCTCGTCAAGGTCATGACCAAGAGCTGAAGGAGCCATTGTCTGTGTATTAGAGATACCATCAAGAGCATATTCATAAGGAAGTTTAGCAACTGAGTTAAGAGATGCTAACAGTCCGCTCTGCTCTGCACCGTAAGATGGTGAAGCACCTGGTGCAAATGGTGTGTATGCTGCTCTACCATCCGGAAGAGCACCTGTAGCCTTACCATATACAACGTTAGATGTAATTGTAAGGATAGATGTTGTAGGCTCAGAATTTCTGTATGTGTGGTTCTTTTTGATCTTCTCCATGAAGGTCTTCAGAAGCCATACTGCAAATTCATCTGCTCTAGGATCATCATTACCGTATTTAGGGAATTCGCCTTCTGTCTGGAAGTCAACTGCGCATCCCTGATCATCACGGATAACTTTAACCTTAGCATATTTGATAGCTGACAGAGAGTCTGCTACGTGAGAAAGACCAGCGATACCTGTAGCGAATGTTCTTCTTACATCTGTATCGATCAGAGCCATCTCAGCTGCTTCATAGTAGTATTTATCATGCATGTAGTGGATCAGGTTCAGGATGTTTACATACAGAGCTGCACACCAGTCAAGCATGATATCGTATTTATGCATAACTTCGTCGAAATCAAGGTATTCAGAAGTAATAGGTGCGATTTCAGGACCACACTGCATATGCTTGCCTTCTTTGTCAAGATGCTTCTCATCTTTACCACCGTTGATAGCGTAAAGGAGACATTTTGCAAGGTTAGCACGTGCACCGAAGAACTGGATCTCTTTACCTGTCTGTGTAGCGGATACACAGCAGCAGATGCTGTAGTCATCGCCCCAGATTGGCTTCATAACATCATCATTCTCATACTGGATAGAAGATGTTGTAACGGAAATCTTAGAAGCATATTTCTTGAAGTTATCCGGTAATTTGCTTGAGTACAGAACTGTTAAGTTCGGCTCCGGGCTAGGTCCCATGTTTTCAAGAGTATGCAGGAAACGGTAATCGTTCTTTGTAACCATGGAACGTCCGTCCATACCGATACCACCAACTTCCAGAGTAGCCCATACAGGGTCACCTGAGAATAACTGGTTGTAAGAAGGGATACGAGCGAACTTAACCATACGGAATTTCATTGTCATATGGTCGATCAGTTCCTGAGCTTCCTTCTCTGTTAATGTACCTTCTTCAAGGTCACGGTTGATATAAATATCAAGGAATGTAGAAATACGTCCAACTGACATTGCAGCACCGTTCTGTGTCTTGATAGCTGCAAGGTAGCCAAAGTATAACCACTGAACTGCTTCTTTAGCGTTTGTAGCAGGACCTGAAATATCATAGCCATAGATCTTAGCCATTTCTTTCATTCCCTGAAGAGCTTTGATCTGCTCAGCGATCTCTTCTCTTAAACGGATAATATCTTCTGTCATTGTTCCGTTTCCACAGTTCTTCTTGTCTTCTTTCTTCTTCTCGATCAGGAAATCGATACCGTACAGAGCAACTCTTCTGTAGTCACCTACGATACGTCCACGTCCGTAAGTATCAGGAAGACCTGTAACGATATGTGTATGACGAGCAACTTTCATCTCGTCTGTGTATGCATCAAACACTGCCTGGTTGTGAGTCTTGTGATACTCGTTGAAGATCTTATCGAATTTAGGATTTACTTCAAAACCATATGTGCTGGCTGCCTGCTGAGCCATCTTGATACCACCGTATGGCATAAATGCTCTCTTTAATGGCTTATCTGTCTGAAGACCTACGATCTGCTCAAGATCTTTCATAGACTCATCAATGTAGCCAGGGCCATAAGCTGTTAAGCTTGAAACAACCTCTGTCTCACATTCCAGAACGCCATTATGCTCACGTTCTTCTTTCTGCAGCTCCTGAAGTCTTCCCCAAAGCTTATCTGTTGCTTCAGTAGATCCTTCCAGGAAGCTTTCATCTCCATCATATGGAGTGTAGTTTGTCTGGATAAAGTTACGTACATTGACGTCTACATCCCAATGGCCATCTTTTTTAAAGCCTCTCCATGCTTCTGCCATGAAAATATACCTCCTTCTAATTGGTAAGAATACTATAATTTAACAGCTTGGGAATACAGTTTCCCAAACTATTTTTTACGTTAAAAGTGTACTACTTATTTGGGCAAAGTGTCAACCGTTTTGCGCAATGTATACGATTTTATACATTTTTATTCCGCACTTTTCGCTTGCCGGAAATATTCCAAAAATATCCCGGCAAATAAATGAGAATTCCTCTTGTATTTCCATCATTTTTTTTATATAATGTGGTGTAGTTGTTATTGATATAAAAATATCAATCTCAGTAAAATGAAGTTATGAAAAGTTTCAGAAAACAAGGAGGATATCATTATGGCACGTAAGATTAATGACGGATGTGTAGCTTGTGGCGCTTGTGAAGGTGCTTGCCCGGTTGGAGCAATCAGCATGGGAGACGGCAAATTCGAAATCGATGCATCTGTATGTATCGACTGTGGCGCTTGTGAAGGTGCTTGCCCAACAGGTTCTATCGAAGAAGCTTAATATCTGAGAGAATATGAGCGAATAAGCGAATAAATAAGAGGACTTCCGATGGAAGTCCTCTTATTTTTTTATGTATTTACCAGCATTGCAGTCGTCAGATATGCTATTCTACAGGTGTAACTGTTCCCTTAATATCAACAATTTCATAATCGCAGCTCACCGCCGCCGTATAACTATCCACCACATAATCATCCAGCTTTATATCTTTTTTCCTTTCACATTCTTCCTTCATATCGCCGCTCACATTTGTATCAATGGTGAAGGTATGTTCAAATTTTCTTTCTGCCCTCGCATTTTCGGCCCAAGCTCCAGCTTCTATTTTTGACCATACATACCCCCTTTCTTTTGCTGTTACTTTAAGCGTGACCTCTACATTATTGTAAACAAAATTAGGAGACGCTCCCTCCACAGAACAGCTGAGGCGCAATGTATCTGAGCATATGATACCATTTAGAGTGCCATTAGGTACCCTATATTGCTGAACACCATTTTCCCCATCTGGGAAAAGATCTTCATAACTACTACAAGAAATCGTCAGATAATCACTATAATTATCAGTTGTTAACTTTATTTCCTTACTTTTCCCACATCCGACCAACATTGTTACCAATATAATACCTGTCAGTATCAAACTTATTCTTTTCTTCATATTATTTTCTCTCCATTTTTATCTTTCTCGGGCATTTTGCGTTTACAGGGATTCGCCACGGACATCCTTTATAATCTTGTTCTACACCATCGATCAAACCTTTTCTGCACCAGCCAGAAATAATAGGCTGTGAATATCCCCATTTTTCGGAAGCCTCTTTTGTACCCATATATTCCACCAATCTTTCCCCCTTTCATTTGTATCTTAATATTGATATTTTAGAGTTTATAACTCTAAAAGTCAAGGAATAATTATTATGCACGTATACTAGTTTAGAGGATATGTGGACTATGAAATATAATGAAAGAATACGTGAGATCAGAGAAGATCATTCCCTGACCCAACAGAAAATTGCAGACCTTCTGCATATAGGGCAGCGTACCTATGCAGACTATGAGAGCGGCAAAACCAGAATTCCTGTAGACAGTCTTTTGGTTCTTGCCCGTTATTATAATGTGTCTGTAGATTATATTTCCGGTGCCAGCAATGTAAAAACAAAGTATCCAACAAAATAAAGGAATTTCTACAGATCTCTTTCTCTTCTATTTATTTGCATTTCATACAAATTGACATTTTCATTTGAATTTGAGCGAAAGTGTTTTTCGCTATCTTATTTGTTTTCATCCTTATGTGCTATTGCGCCGTAATATGGACGAATATTTCCCTTCAATGCAAGGTTTCTTATCGCAAATCATTTATTATATGCATACTTATTTGCCCCTCTTTATCTATATAGGCGAATACATGCCAAAGTAGTTTTATTAGTTTCGTCCACCCTTGCTCATTTATCCGCTTTAGAGTGAATATCCGGTTATATATTTTCACATGCTTCATCCCCTTTCACACTTTTTATCGATTTGGACGAATGTGTACCAAGACATCCTGCAAGGTCATACATATCTCTACATTTCCCGCATTTGGCATGAAACGCCTTCCAAAATACGCAGCACACATCCCCCAACACTCCCATATCAATATGGGTTATGGAACAAATATACTCATATATGGATGGCAGGCAGCAAAAAAGGACAGCATACGCTGTCCTTTCAATAATTAAACCATTATTCTTAATGTTCCAGATTCGCAAATTTTGTGTAATCAGGCAGCCATGCCAGATCTACGTCACCGATCGGACCATTTCTCTGTTTGGCAATGATGATCGTTGCGATTCCTTTCTTTTCACTGTCGTGGTTGTAGTAGTCATCACGGTAAATGAACATAACGACGTCCGCATCCTGCTCGATCGCACCGGACTCACGCAGGTCGGAAAGCATCGGCGTATGATCCGGTCTCTGCTCTACCGCACGGCTCAACTGCGAAAGTGCAAGTACGGGAACATGGAGTTCACGCGCAAGTGCTTTCAGGGAACGGGAGATCTCGGAGATCTCGTTCTGACGGGATTCCGCCCTTCCGCTACCGCTCATGAGCTGCAGGTAGTCAATGATGATCATTTTCAGATCATGCTCCAGTTTATATTTTCGACATTTGCTGCGGAGCTCGGAAATGCTGATACCCGGTGTGTCGTCGATGATCAGATTGGATTCTCCGATCACGCCTGCACTTTCGATCAGTCTTTCCCAGTCGCTGTCGGTCAGATTACCGTTTCGGATATGCTGGCTGTCCACGCGGGACTCTAAGGAGAACAGACGGTTGACGAGCTGTTCCTTTGACATTTCCAGACTGAAGATCGCAACCGTTTCCTTCAGCTTGAATGCCACATGCTGTGCGATATTCAGAACAAACGCCGTCTTTCCCATGGAAGGACGGGCAGCGATCAGCACAAGGTCGGATGGCTGCATGCCCGATGTCTTATAGTCCAGATCGATAAAACCGGTCGCGATTCCCGTTACAGTTCCGGTCGTCTTGCTTGCCTGCTCGATCTTATCCATCGCATTTAAAACAACCTGACGGATCGGTACAAAATCGCCTGTATTCCGTCTCTGCACCAGATCAAAAACACGCTTCTCCGTATCCTCTAAGATAAATTCCAGACTTTCTTTGCCTGCGTAGCAGGTATTTTCAATCTCTTCGTTCAGACGAATCAGCTTGCGCAGCAGAGATTTCTCCGCAACGATATTGGCATAATTGGCAACATTCGCACTCGTCGGAACAATGCCAAGCAGGTCCTTGACAAATTCCAGACTGCTGACTTCCGGCGGAACGTCTTTTTCTTTTAATTTGTTCTGTAATGTGATCAGATCCACAGGCTGTGCGCTGTCGTGCAGCTCCACCATGGCATCAAAAATGATACCGTACTGCTTGCTGTAGAAATCATCACCGTGCAGAATTTCAGATGCCGTCACGATCGCATCCTTATCCATGATCATGGATCCAATGACAGACTGCTCTGCTTCTATACTATGTGGTAATACTCTTTTCAGAATCGCTTCTTCTGCCACAGGTAGCACCTCCTACTGTTAAGCCTCCACTACCTGTACATGTAAAACTGCCGTTACCTGCGGATGCAGCTTTACCTTTACTTCGTAGGTACCGAAATTCTTGATGGCATCAGGCAGAACCAGTTTCTTTTTATCCAGATCCTTTTTGTACTGGTCTGCGTATGCTTTTGCAATTTCCTTGCTGGAAACAGAACCGAATGCTTTTCCGTTCTCTCCCGCTTTCATCTTTACAACAACCTTCTGCTCAGCCAGCTCTTTGCCAAATTCCTGCGCAGCCTCCAGATTTTCCGCCGCTACCTTTTCTTCATGCTTCTTCTGCAGCTTTAAGTTGTTCCTATTGTCTGCTGTTGCTTCAATGCCCAGCTTTTTCTTAAACAGGAAATTCTTTGCATAGCCATCGCTTACTTCAATGATCTCTCCCTTTTTTCCAATGGATTTTACATCCTCTAATAAAATAACCTTCATGGTATTCCTTATCCTTTCTTATTCTCCGGCTGTTATATCATAGCTCCATCCATTTTGATGCAGCATATCTGCTCACATTTTTTAAATTTCACCGGATTCCTTCATTTCTTTTAAAGTATCCCTGATGCGTTCACACGCCATCTCCATACTGATATCTTTCAGTTGCGCACCGGCAACATTCATATGACCGCCGCCGCCTAATTTTTCCATGATGACCTGTACATTGACTTCATCAATGGAACGCGCTGAAATATAGATCATCTGGTTATATTGTGTCAGGACAAAGCTGGCTTTGATGCCCTTGATGTTCAGCAGTTCATTTGCCGCCTGCGCACATACAACCGTCGGTGCACTTGTATCTTCTCCGTGACAGACAGAAATGGCATATTCATCCATATAGATCTTCGCCTGCCCGACTGCATCCGCTTTTGCCCGGTAATCATTGGCATCTTCGCGGAACATCTTTCTGACACGCGTTACATCCGCTCCGCTCCGGCGCAGGAATGCTGCGGCTTCAAATGTACGGACACCCGCCTTTGCCACGAAATTATTCGTATCGATCACAATACCCGCATACAGACAGTCTGCTTCCACGCCTTTGACCTTAATGCCGTCGCCGACATACTGCAGAATTTCCGCAACCATTTCACATGCAGAAGAAGCATATGGCTCCACATAGGAAAGCGTTGCATTTTCCACAACCTCTTCTCCCTGTCTGTGGTGGTCGAGTACGACAACGCTGCGGCAATATTTCAGAAGATCCGGGCATTCTGTAATGCTCGGCTTATTGACATCCACAATAACAAGAACGGTATTGTTATCCGCCATTTCGATCGCCTGGGTATTGGTGATGATCGCTTCTTCTTCATGATCCAGCCGGCTCTTAAAGGAGTCTACCCACGGTTTGATCGTATTATTGGTCGTGTTCAGGACAATATGGGCATTTCTGCCAAGCGTCTTGGCGATCCGGTAAATACCGACCGCTGCACCGAAGCTGTCCACGTCGGTATTGGCGTGTCCCATGACAAGCACCTTGTCCTTGGTGGTAATGATTTCCTTGAGGGCAAGTGCTTTGACTCTTGCCTTCACTCTTGTATTTTTCTCCATCTGCTGGCTCTTACCGCCGAAGTAGGAAACACCTTCCGGCGTTTTGATGACGACCTGATCTCCGCCACGGCCGAGCGCCAGATCGATGGAAGTTCTTGCAAATTCATAATTCTGCCCATAAGAAAGTCCGTCAGAACCGATTCCCATACTGAGTGTGACAGACATATCGTTACCGATGTTGACCGTCTTGACATCTTCCAGCAGGTCAAAGCGGTTTTCCTTCAGCCTTTTCAGCGACTGTTTGCGAATGATGACGAAAAATTTATCTTTTTCCATCTTCTTCACAATACCGTCATAGGCTGCAAAATATTTATTGAGTTTTCGTTCGATCAGCGCCGTCAGAAGGGAACGTCTGACTTCCTCGACGCTCTCGAGGGCTTCCTCATAGTTATCAATGTATAAAAGTCCGACACAAAGGGACTGGTTATCGTTCTCGCGCAGCGCGATCTTCAACGCAGTCTCATCAAACAGATACAGAACGACCATAAAGCCTTCATATCTGCCTTCGGATTCAAAGATATCGCTGTTCTCCACCATTTCAGCCAGTGGGATCTTGCGCATCTTTGCAGTAAATTCGCGCTCCTCATAGGTAAAGGAAAGCTCTGTCAGCTCATTGTTTTCTTTTGGCAGTTTTTCCTTTGTGATACAGGAAAATAAGGAATGAATGTCTCTGTTATAGCCTTTTGGCTTATGCACCGTCTCTTCAAAGGTACGGTTCGTCCAGATCACCTTACCGTTTTCATCCAAAAGCGCGGTAGGAACTTCAAAATCCCGCAAGAGCCGTTTCTGGATCTGCCCGTACTGCGTGGCAAAGCTGACCAGCTCATTCATCAGGATCGATTTATTGAAATTCATCATGATCAAAGACATGATCAGATAAAAAAGCACAAAACCGGATAATACGACACCTGCTTTGATATCCAGTGTATAGATCCAGATATCGACAACTGCCAGCAAAATACCCAAAAGCATCGATAGTTGCAGATAGGTTTGCAGTTTTCCCTTTAGTTTTAATTTATGCTTCATAGTAGTTCCTCTTTGTTTTTCTTATACGCCACTATAGTATACCTTTAAAATACAATGCGGTCAATCTTTTGGAGTTCTTCCTCCGTAAAGGCGTGGCGCCTGATCTTTGTCGTATTTTCAATGATCTGCGCCGGACTCGATGCGCCGATCAGGACGGAAGTCAGTGCATCATCCTTGAGGATCCAGTTCAGTGCCATCTGTGCCAGACTTTCTCCCCGCTCATGCGCCATGTCATTTAAGGCAGAAATCTTCTGCAGCATTTCCGGTGTCAGACTGGCGGCTGTCAGATATGGGCTATTCTTCTGGATACGGCTTCCCTGCGGAATCCCATGCAGATATTTATCCGTCAGAAGTCCCTGTGCAAGCGGGCTGAACGCAATAATACCAAGTCCGAGCTTTGGTGCTGTTTCTTTCAGTCCATTCTTTTCGATCGTCCGGTCGAAAATGGAATATTTATTCTGATTGATAATGAACGGGCAGTGCATCTCGGTCAGTAGCTGCTCTGCTTTTTTCAGCTGTACGCCGTCATAATTGGAAATTCCCACATAAAGTGCCTTGCCGCTTTTTACGATATCGGCAAGTGCTCCCATGGTTTCTTCCAGCGGAGTTTCCGGATCCGGTCTGTGATGATAAAAAATATCAACATAAGAAAGTCCCATGCGCAGAAGGCTCTGGTCGATGCTTGCCATCAGATATTTTCTGCTGCCGCCATCACCGTAAGGGCCTTCCCACATATCGAATCCTGCCTTTGTACTGATGATCATCTCATCTCTGTATACGCCAAGGGAATGCTTTAAGATCGTGCCAAAATTACGCTCTGCGCTTCCATACTCCGGTCCGTAGTTATTGGCAAGGTCAAAATGTGTGATGCCGAGATCAAATGCTGTTTCACACATTTTTCTACTGTTTTCATAGCTGTCATAAGAGCCGAAATTGTGCCACAATCCCAGCGATACCGCCGGAAGCTTCAGACCGCTTCTGCCGCATCTTTTATAATCCATTTCCTGATATCTGTTTTTGTCTGCCTGATATGCCATTATTTTTACCTCCTAATGTCATGAACCGCCAGGTTCATGACATTTTTTACCTGTTCTTTCGTTCCAAAGCCCTCCGAAAAGGCGCTGGCGCTGCCCGCGCACAAGCCTTCCAGAAATGCCATTTTATAATCTCCCGTCTGCAGATAGCCATGCAAAAAGCCTGCCACCATGGAATCTCCCGCGCCCACAGAATTCACAACCTTTCCTCCGGGCGGTCTGCTGTCAAAAATCCTGCCATCCGCTGCTACGCAGACAGCACCGTCTCCCCCAAGTGATACGAGCACATTTTCCGCGCCCATTTCCTGCAGCTGCTTCGCAAGTTCTGCCACCTGACTGCGCTGCGTCAGTTCCGTTTTAAACAGTTCTTCCAGTTCTCTTTGGTTGGGCTTTATGAGAAACGGATGCAGAGGAAGCGTTTCCCTAAGCGACTCTCCCGTTGTGTCGACTATAAAATGCACTCCTCTTCCCTGCAGCTGCTGCATGATCTGTCTGTAGCTGTCGCATGGCATGCCCGGTAACAAACTGCCCGACAGAACCACGTAATCTTCCGCCGTAAGCGCCTCCAGCCTCCGGTAAAAAATCTGCAAAGCCTCTTCCTCTGCCTGCGGGCCCGCTGCATTAACCTCGGTTTCCTGCCCTGCAGATAATTTGACATTGATCCTCGTATTGCCATTATGTAAGAAAATCAGTTCCTGTCTGAGTCCTGCAGCGGTCAGCTGTCTGCAAAGCTCTTCTCCGGAAAAGCCGCCTGCAAAGCCCCAAATGATGCTGTCCGTTCCCAGATTGTGTAACATCTTCGATACATTGATCCCTTTTCCGCCTGCCACAAGCCGTTCTGCAGCAGATCGGTTTGTCTCTCCTGCCTGCAATGCGGGCAAAGAGAGCAGATAATCCAGCGAGGGATTCATCGTCACTGTATAGATCATTTTATCACTCCATTAATGGCATTCCGCTCTCTTTTGACCGGATATCCATTTTGATCCGGCAATCGGCAAGATGCTCATAGTTTGCTTCCAGCCGGTACGCGACATCCAGACTGATGTGATCTTCCTCTTCCGAAATTTCCACGCTGTCTGTATCGATTCCGATCATAATATCACCGTACGGCGTCGTATAACAGGTATTGTATTTTTTCTCTTCCTCAAATGCCATATTGACATTGACAATACCCTTCTTCTGCACATGAAGTGCCCCATTCTTGAATTTGATCATATTTCTGACCCTTTGATCAAAGCCTTCGATCACTTCATCATAAAACACATAGGAATAACCGTTTTTCTGATAAAAATTTCCTTTACTGATCACTTCGATCTGTTCCGGTTTTTCTTCTCCCATCTGAAGCCCCGAAACAGAGATCAAAACATCTTTTGTCATCTATTTTCTCCTGTCAGATATTTTCTTTCCACCAAAATAAAATCCATATCTGATCTTCTCTTCCGGGAAGACCGTATGAAGCGTGTCAAGATCCATCTGTTCCAACATTTCCACCGTATAAGTCGTTTCCTGTGCATATGCAGGATCGATCCTGTAGCATCTGCCCGTGACCAGGCTGTTATCCTCGTATAAAAGGCTGAAAAAGAATGCCAGCCCGAACAGCATGGAAAGTGTTCCGTACAAAATCGTTTCCATCCACATTTTTTTCATGTTTTCCACTCCCTTCTTCTGGGAGTATCAACAGATTTTTACCACTTTATTCCGTAAAATGCAAATGTTTTCGGATTGTATATAACTGATTTTCAATGTGCTGCGTGATTTCAGCCACCGCACGCTCCTCATCCCGCGCTGCAATGCTCTCATAAATCCGCCTGTGCTCCTCAATCAGCAGTGCATGATATGCGCTGTCCTTGATGTATTCAAAACGATAGCGGTACATCTGCTCTGACAACGTATTGATCATCTGCTGCAGACGTTCATTTCCCGTTGCGCGCACGATCACGTCATGCAGCTTAACATCTGCCTTTGTGATCGCTGTAGCTTCTCCGGTCTTTGTTGCCAGCACAAAATCATCACACGCCTTTTTCAGATCATCGATCTGCTCGTCCGTGATCCGCTGACAGGCAAGCCTTACCGCAAGTGAATCCAGACAGGTACGTACTTCCAGTACATCCTTCAGATTTTTTTCCGAGATCTTTGCAACCTCCGCTCCGCGGCGCGGGATCATGGTCACAAGTCCCTCCAGCTCCAGCTTGCGGATCGCTTCCCGGATCGGTGTGCGGCTGACGCCAAGCTTCTCAGCCAGATGGATCTCCATCAGTCGTTCGCCCGGCTTCAGTTCCCCTGTCAGAATGCTCTGTCTGAGCGTTTTAAACACCACTTCTCTCAGTGGCAGAAATTCGTCCATGTTTTCCTGCATGAAATCTTTCATCAACCTTCTCCATTTTCAAACGTCGTCACAAAAAGCTGTTTTGCAAGCGCTGCTTTTTCCAGTGCTTTGCAGGCGGTCTGTGCCTGCCCCTCTGTATCAAAAATGCCAAATACGCTCGGTCCGCTTCCACTCATCAGTGCAGCCTTCGCCCCTTCTTTCAGCAGAACATCCTCGATCTGTCCGATCACGGGATATTCCTTTGCCGTGACAAGCTCCAGTACATTTCCAAGCTTTTCGCAAAGGGCGTTTAAATCCTTCTGCTCCAGTGCCTGTATCATTCCCTCTACATCCGGATGCGGGTAAGAAGGCAGACTATCAAGCGCCCGGTATACAACCGGTGTTGATACATTGATATCCGGCTTTGCCACAACCAGATACGCCTGCGGCGGAGATGCGATCTCCGTCAGCTTTTCTCCGATCCCCCGGGCATGGGCTGTTTTTCCCAGCACACAATACGGAACGTCTGCACCGATCCTGACGCTTTCCTTTTGCAGCTGCTTTTTTTGAAGTCCCAGTCCCAGAAGCTCATTTACCCCCAGGAGTGTAGCTGCTGCATCGGTACTGCCGCCTGCCATGCCTGCCGCCACAGGGATCCTTTTTTCTAAATGAATTGTCACACCGTCTTTGTTTCCCGTCAGCTCCCTCAGCAGCAGAACTGCCTTATAAATAAGGTTGTCTTCTCCTAACGGAAGCTGTCCGTCGTTGGTCGTCAGAACAATCTGTTCATCCCCTCTTTTTGTAAATGTCAGTGTATCATGGATACCGACATTCTGCATGACCATACTGACCTCATGATATCCGTTTGGCAGTCTGCCTGTGACATCCAGCACCAGATTGATCTTGGCATATGCCTTTCTTGTGATTTGCTCCATAATTTGCGTTCCTCGCCTTATTGAAACTATTCAGTACCCATTCGCGAAATCGTGTCTTACGATGCATGGTGCTGAATAGCTTCATCAGATTGTATCGATATTCGTACAATTTACTATATACCGAAAAACGCAAAAAAGCAACCGTATATACACCGCCTGCTTTTTGCGACATCTGTCTGCTGATGAAAATTGCTATCTTTCTTTTACGAGAAGCAGCTTTTCGCCGCCTTTTAACATATCTGTTGTCAGTCCGTTAAGTTCCTTGATCCGGGCAACGGGCATATAATATTTCTTTCCGATCTGCCACAGGCTGTCATCCGGCTTTGCCACATAAACCGCAATACCGGGAAGTGCCCTGAACTTTTCTTTATCCAGCGGCAGAATCTCCACATCTCTGACAAGCTGCATCGTATACGGCTCCAGAAGGACTGCTGCCACGTCGATCGTCATGCGGATCTCGATCTCCTGTCCGTCCAGCATCGTAACATTCAATTGCTCCAGAGCAACCTGTAAATTCACTTCACAGTCTTTTGCCTCAGCCTTGGCTTCCAGCAGATAGCTGAACGGGATATCATCTTCAAATGCTGCATAAGGCATTCTGTCATCACTTGTCACATACAGCGATTTGATATGCACAATGCCTTCCACCTCGATCCCGTTTTCCTGCACGGAAGTACTTTCCATATATACTTCTCCCTCGCTGTGGATCAGCTGCAGGATCGCGCCTGTATGCTCTATCTTTCTCTTTTCCGTCACACGGCATTTGCCGCTGTTGCGCAGCAGCATATGACGGAAACTTCCATCCCTGACATCTGCCCGTACCTCATTGTGCGTGCCATATACATCCTCAATAACAGAAATCTGCTGCTGTTCATACAGTTTGATGCTCAGATCCAGCACCAGCTCCATGGAAAAACATCGTTCTTCTCCGTCCAGATCCGGTCTGACTTCTGCCTCACGGCTTGCGATCGTATAGCGGATATCGGGGATCATCATTTCCCTGCTGCCCTGACAGTCGATTGTTCCGGAGAATGGGAGCGTTGTCTCATAATACTGATGATCGCCGTCCTGCATACTTTCATACAAAAGGAAAACAGACAGTTCGCCGCTGATCGCGATCTTTTCCTCCAGAGGACGCATATCGATCGATGCGATCCGGATGCTCTGCCAGATCACATGATAGAAGTTAGGCATACTTGCAGGCAGCTCCAGATCCTGTCTGATCCGGTAAATATCCCGCTTACAGACTGCCAGAGAAGTAATATCCATCTGTTTTTTATGGAATTCGATCCCTTCCGCATCCGTCAGGTCAACCGCCGCTTCCTCATCATAAAGCTGATCCGACTGAAGTGTCAGTGTGATCATGCTTCTGGCACTGATCTTGCGGGAATTGATCATACTGACGGAAAGATCCTCGATCTTCCATGTCACATCAACCGTATCGTTTTGCTGTATGCCCTCCAGATACACATTTTCTTCAAAGCTCAGCTTTCCTGTTGTTCTGGCCAGCCTTTCCTCTTCGTCCTCGGACAGATACAGCACTGTCACCAGAAGCTGTCCTTTCACCAGCACATGATCATTTGTCACAACCGTATCGGTCAGATTCAGTGTTCCTTCCCGAAATATGATTTTATCCAGATCAGGATTATCCTGCGGCAGATTCATATCATCTTCCAGCGTCATCTGACTGACAGCCCGGCATTTTACCATATCCATATGAATGTTATTATGTATGATATCCATAAAAAAACCTCCCGACGCATACATCACTTTGTTTATTGTATGTCTGCCAACGGGAGGTTAGAACTATTCTGTTATTGTAACTATTTGACGCATCCGATCAGGCTGTTGATGTCTTCGACCTGATTCTTCTTCATGAAGGCCTCAATTCCTTCGATCGTTTCCACAGTCGTGTATGGGTTCACAAAATTCATGGCGCCGACCGATACGGCTGGGGGGGGCCGCCTAAATAATTTAAAAGCGATACGGCTGTTGCGCCCGCCATAATGAATTCAAGCGCATCCTCCGCACTTGCAATACCACCCATTCCGATGATCGGGATCTTTACCGCATTAGCTGCCTGATATACCATACGCACTGCAACCGGTTTGATGGCAGGTCCGCTGAGTCCACCGGTTTTGTTAGCCAGTGCAAACTTTCTTCTGTTGATATCGATCTTCATGCCTGTGATCGTATTGATCAGGGAGATCGCATCCGCACCTGCTGCCTCTGCTGCCTTTGCCATTTCGGTAATATCCGTGACATTCGGGCTCAGCTTCATGATAACAGGCTGTTTTGCCTTTTTCTTGATCTCACTTGTGATATGCATAAGGGCGTCTGCCTTTTGACCGAAGGCAATCGCACCCTCTTTGACATTCGGACAGGATACATTGATCTCCAGCATTGCCACGTTATCCTGATCACCGAGCTTTTCCACCACTTCGATATAATCCTCAACGCTTTTTCCACAGACATTGACGATCACCTTTGTATCATAATTCTTTAAAAAGGCAAGATCTCTTTCTATAAAGACATCAATGCCCGGATTCTGCAGTCCGATCGCATTGAGCATTCCACCATAGGTTTCTGCTACGCGTGGCGTCGGATTTCCCGGCCACGGAACATTGGCAACACCCTTTGTTACCACTGCGCCTAATTTGTTCAGATCCACAAAATCACTGTATTCCATACCGGATCCGAATGTACCGGAGGCTGTCATAACAGGATTTTTAAATTCCACACCTGCGATTGTTACTTTTGTATTCATCAGATCTCTACCTCCTCTGCATTGTAAACCGGTCCGTCTGTACAGATCCGTGAATTGTGTACATGCGAATGGGCATCCACATTTTTTGTCTTGCAGACACAGCCAAGGCAGGCACCTACACCACATGCCATATGCTCTTCCAGGGAAATATAGGCTTCCATATTGTTAGCCGCAGCATACTCCTTGATCGCACGCAGCATCGGCATCGGTCCACAGGCAAAGATCACATCCCCGGATAAGCCCTTTTCCTTTATGGCATCCAGTACCGTTCCTTTCGTCCCTGCGCTTCCATCCTCTGTTGCCACATAAACCTGGCTGTATTTCTCCAGATCCGTATTTAAAAACAGTTCATTCCGATAACCCAGCACGCTGAGCTCACAGTAAGCCTGTCCAGCCTTTTTGATCTCTTTGGAAAGCTGCAGCATCGGCGGAATACCGATTCCGCCGCCGATCAGGAAAACACGCTTCCCTGCTGCTTTTTCCACCAAAAATCCATTCCCGAGCGGTCCGAGCAGAGAAATCTCTGTGCCTGCATGATAGTCTGCAAATTCATTTGTGCCTGTTCCGACTGTTCTGTATACAAGACGGAGCATTGTCTTTTCTTCGTTTACTTCACAGATACTGATAGGACGCGGCAGAAGTGCTGCTGCATTTTTGGTATAGACGCAGACAAACTGTCCCGGTCTTGCGCCCTGTGCCAGCTCTGTCTCGATCCACATATCATAGATCTGATCCGCGATCTCATCCTGACGGAATACCCTTCCGATTACTTTTGTTTTGATCATTTTTGTATTTCCTTTCCCTCACAGATTGTCATTTCTATCCTGCCATAAAGCTTTTGTCCCGTAAATGGCGAGTTACTGCTTTTGGAGGCAAATTTCTCATAAACAACTTCCGCCGCATCATCGAATACGATCAGATCCGCCGGCATGTCTTCTTTGATCTGCCCTGCAGGCAGATGATACAGCTTCGCAGGTGCCAGACTCATTCGTTCAAACAGCGTAGGCAGATCGAGATAACCCGGTCTGACCAGATTCGTAATGGCAAGTGAAAATGCGGTTTCCAGTCCGATAATACCGGACGGTGCTTCTGTCAGCGGCTTTGCTTTTTCTTCTGCACTGTGTGGCGCATGATCGGTCGCGATCAGATCGATCGTTCCGTCTGCAAGTCCTTCTATGACCGCCATGCGGTCTGCTTCCTCCCGCAGCGGCGGATTCATCTTGGCAAGCGTTCCATACTGAATTGCAGCTTCCTCTGTCAGGCTGAAATGATGCGGCGTTGCCTCTGCATGGATATTGTCCATGCCCATTTCCTTTGCTCTCTTTTTAGCCTCCCTGACAAGTGCCACACTTTCTTTTGCGCTGATATGCTGCACATCAAAGGCTGCTCCTGTTGAAAGTGCAAGCTCCAGATCCCGCCTGACCAGAGAGATCTCTGCCATACGGTCGCTGCCACCGATCTGATAATAGGCAGATGCCTTTCCGTGATTGATCCCATTGTTTTCGATATAAGCCGGATCCTCTTCATGGAAGCTGAGCGGTACATCCAGCTCCTTTGCCTGCTCCATGGCGGCTTTTACAAGAGCCTCATCCAGGATCGGGATACCATCATCCGTAAAGCCTGCTGCCCCTGCTTCCCTAAGCGTCTTCATATCGGTCAGTTCTTTTCCTGCCAGCCCTTTTGTGATGCAGGCACAGCTTTCCACATGGATTCCTGTCTTTCTGCCTTTTTCCAGCACATAGGACAGTGTTTCCTTCGTATCGACCGCAGGCTTTGTATTTGCCATCAGCACAACCGTGGTAAAACCACCGGCTGCTGCTGCTCGCGCACCTGTCTCAATATCCTCTTTATGCGTAAAGCCCGGATCTCTGAAATGCACATGTACATCCACAAGACCCGGCCCTATCTTTTTGCCTGCTGCGTCTATGATCCGCAATGATTCTGTTTCTTCTTTTAATTCTGTCTGTTCTATTTTATCTGCGATCTTTGCGATCTTTCCGTCGCGGATCAGAATATCCCCTTTGTAGATTCCCTGCACAGGATCCACAATGGTTCCGTTTGTGATCAAAAGCATACCGGTACCTCACTTGAATTTTGTCTGTTATCTGCTGCCCACGGTTGCTCCGTGTCTGGCATTATTTTATCATTTCTAAGAATTGAAAACAACCGTCTTCTCCTGATACTCCGTCTTTACGACAATATACGGAAACGAAGCCGCAGGTGCATTCTGCTCCTCGGGTCCAATCAGAAGCGCAGAAAAGTAAATGGCATTTCCCGTTTCATACAACTCCTGCAGCTGAATACTGAAACCGCCCGTCGGCTTCTGTCCAAAACCCTGTACGATGTACAGATAGCCTTGATCCTCATACGTCATTTTAAATGGCTCTGCCTTTTTGGTTTCGATCAGATCCTTCAATTCTGCGGGCAGTTCATCATCGCTGACAACCGTATACGCCAGATCCCTGCTGTCTTCCTCTTTCTCCGCAGCAAAGCTGCATCCGCAAAGCAGACACAGAAGTAATATCATAACGATTCCGTTCCTGATCTTGTTCATAGTTCACTCCATTTTTGTTCTATATATGGAGTATATGTGTATAACAGGGTAACTATTCAATCCCCTCTTTCAAAATACTGTTCCGGACAGTTTTTCCTTTCTTACGGAATGAATGTGGAGTCAGTCAGATCTCACAGGCTGCCTAAAGCACATGATAATACGGGCAGATATCCTCGTAGCTGCCATCCTTCATACGGAAGCCGCCCGGAATCGTGCCAAGCTGTACAAATCCGAGTCTTTCATACAAATGTCTGGCATGTACATTGGAGGCTACGACCGCATTAAACTGCAGCACGCCGAAGCCATGCTTTTTTCCTTCCAGAAGACAATCAGATACTAATTTTTCTCCGATATGAAGCCCTCTGCTGCCCTTCGAAACTGCATAGCTTGCATTACAGATATGACCGCATCGTCCGACATTGTTCGGATGCAGGATATAAAGTCCGTAAATTTCTCCTGTTTCGACATCCTCTGCTACTGCGCTGTACGTCTGCGCCGCGAAAAAATCTCTGCCTGTTTCTGTAGTCAGTACTTCTTCCTGCGGGAATGCCTCTCCATCCTCCACTACTTCATTCCAGATACGGATCATGGCAGAAAGATCTTTTTCTTCATAACCTCTTACTTTGATGTTCATTTGTCTACCGGCTTTCTTTCTATCAATTGTTTTCCTTTACTGCATCAGATGCTATCTGTTTTTTCTTTTCCGGAAGCTGCGCCAGTATGATCGCAGCAAAGATCAGCCCGCAGCCTGTCAGTTGTCTTGTGCTGAGTACTTCATGCAATATCAACCAGCCTGCCAGCACGGAAAATACAGATTCCAGACTCATGATCATGGATGCCACCGTCGGATTGAGTCCGTTCTGCCCGACGATCTGCAGCGTATAACCGACACCGCAGGAGAAAATACCGGCATATAAAATAGGAATCCATGCATCCAGACTGCCAAGTGCAGACAGCCATCCGGAAAGTGTCTGCTGTTTCATATCGGAAAATACCATTGGGAAACAGCCCCAGACCCCGCATACCAGAAACTGGATACAGGACATCCTGACGCCGTCCACCAGCGGTGAAAAATGATCGACCACCAAAATGTGCAGCGCAAATAAAACCGCACAAAGCAGCACCATCAGATCGCTTGTCTGGAAGGAAATGGAATCTTTCATGCAAAGCAGATAAAGCCCTGCGATCGCGATGACAATACCGATCCAGATATTGATGCCACATTTTTTCTTTAAAAACAGGCCAAAAACCGGAACGAGCAAAATATAGCAGGCTGTCAGAAAGCCCGCCTTTCCTGCAGAGGTTCCGTAATAAATGCCAAGTTGCTGCGCAGTAGACGCCAGAAACAAAACAGTTCCGCAGCAGAAGCCGCCCAGAAGCAGCGTCCTTTTTTCTTCTTTTGTCTTTGGTCTTTTCCCCGACGGATTGATCCGGTCCAGTAAAAAGATGACCGGGATCAGCACCAGACTGCCAATGATCGAACGGATGCTGTTAAAGCTGTAAGGCCCGATCGCATCTCCTCCCGTGCTCTGTGCCACAAATGCTATGCCCCAGACAAGTGCTGTAAGCACCAGCAGAAGCGAATTTCTGATCTGTTTCTTTTTCATAAGTACTCCTCTATTCTGTCATTTCTGATCTTGTCATATACTTTCGCGCTCCATTATAGCGCAATCACTCCCGCTCTTACAATGTATTTTTGCCACTTTTACGCAGGCATATCATGGTTTTTGACTTTTGCCACTGACATCATGTATAATGATGTCGTAATTTTCAAATATAAAGAGAGGTACATTATGATACGTTTCATACTTGTTGCAACATTTGTCATTTTATTTCTGATCCTGAGTATTCCGCTTCTGCTGATCGAATGGATCATCGGGAAGTTTAACATGGATCTGAAGGACAGAAGCTCCCAGAAGATCGTCAACTGGGCATTCCGTGTCTGCCTGTTTCTGGCAGGTACTTCCGTCACCGTGATCGGACAGGAAAAGGTACCGACCGACAGAGCCGTGCTCTACGTCGGAAACCACAGAAGCTATTTTGATATTCTGCTCACCAGCGTGCGCGCCCCACGTCCGACAGGCTATGTTGCCAAAATAGAAATGCTCCGCTATCCGCTGCTGCGCAACTGGATGCGTAATATCCGCTGCACCTTCCTTGACCGTAAGGATGTAAAAAAAGGTATGAAAACGATCCTGGACAATATCGCACTGTTAAAAAACGGCATTTCCGTCTGCGTTTTCCCGGAGGGCACCAGAAACAGAACATCCGCATCTTTGCTGGAATTCCACGATGGCAGCTTGAAAATGGCTGAAAAATCTGGCTGTCCGATCGTTCCTATGGCGATCAACAACTCCGGTGCGATCTTTGAAGATCATCTGCCGAAGATCGTCAAATCCCATGTTGTGATCGAATACTGTGATCCGATCTATATGGAAGACCTTTCCAAAGAGGAAAAGAGATTCATCGGTAAACAGGTTGCAGATATTATTGTGACACATTATGAAAAAAATAAAGAGCTGGTCTGAAAACCGGCTCTTTATTTTTCGTATACACCAGCTGTTACTGCAGCAGCTGTGAGATCAATGTTTCAAACGCCATTCCGTGAGAGGCTTTTAATAAAATCGTATCTCCTGCCTGCAGGAGATTTTCTTTTTCCCGCAAAAAGCTTTCTTTGTCTGTAAAATGATAAATATGCGCTACGCCGGCTTCTTTTGCTCCATCGTAAATATGCTTTGCATTCTCGCCGATGCAGATCAGCAGATCTGTTTTTCCTTTTGCATAGCAGCCAACACCGCTGTGCAGCATATCCGAATTTTCTCCCAGTTCAAACATATCGCCCAGAATGGCAACCTTTCTCGTATCAGCGAGAGAAAGTAGATCCAGCGCCGCTTTCATGGAGACCGGATTGGCATTATAGCAGTCATCAATGAGTGTAAAATTGCCCTCCTGTATGATACGGTTCCTGCCTGCGATCGGTACAACGCTTGCAATTCCTCTTGTCATCTGCTCCATGTCAAGACCAAGCAGCTTTGCCACTCTGACCGCTGCCAGTGTATTAGTTACCTGATGCTGACCCGGCACTTTGATCTCTGCCCGGATGAGCTCGCCGTCCATATGGATCTCACAGCTCGTACCGAAGATGCCATGGCTGACGATATGATCTGCATAGCAGCTTGGATCGTTGAAATAATATGGTCTGTGTCCTTTCACCAGCTTGACTGTCCGCAGCTTATCGTCTCCGCCGTTTAATACAGCCTTGCCATGCTCATTCATGCCCTCAAAGATCTCTGTTTTAGCTTTCAGGATACCGTCCCTTGTCTTCAGATTTTCCAGATGGCACTGTCCGATATTGGTAATGACGCTGATATCCGGCTTTGCCATTTGTGTCAGACGGCTCATTTCACCGAAATCGCTGATTCCCATTTCGAGAACCGCCACCTCATCTTCCTCCCGGATCCGCAGGATCGTGAGCGGAAGCCCAATCTCATTGTTAAAATTGCCCTCTGTTTTCATCACATGGTATTTAGCAGAAAGCACACCTGCGATCATTTCTTTTGTACTCGTCTTTCCCACGCTTCCGGTAATGCCCACAACATGTACGGAAAGCTGCTCGCGATAAAAGGCCGCGATCTGTTTCAGCGCAGTAAAGCTGTCCTTTACCAGAATATAAGGGAAATCCGCATCCGGCAGTTTCTGCTCCGATACAACTGCAAGCGCACCTTTTTCCATTACCTGCCCGATAAAGGAATGCCCGTCTACCCGTTCCCCCTTTGTTGCAATAAACAGTCCACCCGGCTCTATCTTACGGGAATCGATCACTATATTAGTTACCTCTTGCTTACTTTTTGCAGGATCTCCATGGTAAACACCGCAGACCGTGGCGATATTTTCCAGTGTCATATTTTTCATCATTTTGCCTTCTTCCTGATAGGAAATATTTTCTTTCTACTTGCGCAGCGATACTTCGATCAGCCATTCACAAAGCTGATTAAAGTTATAGCCTATAACTGCCGCTTCCTGCGGAAGCAGAGATGTCGGTGTCATGCCCGGCAGTGTATTGGCTTCCAGACAGAACATCTCGTTTTTCTCATTCATCATAAAATCCATACGTGCATATGACGTGATATGTAATACTTCATACGCCAACTCCGCATAGTGCTGCATTTCTTTTGTCAGTGCTTCGTCTAAAACTGCGGGACAAGTCTCTACGGTACTGCCTGCCTGGTATTTGTTTTTGTAATCATAAAAGCCTTCGATCGGTGCGATCTCGATGATCGGAAGTGCTTTTCCCTCGATCACGCCTACGGAAAATTCTCTTCCTTTTATGTACTGCTCTATGATAACCGCATCATCATAAGCATATGCCTGTGCCAGTGCTTTTTCGCACTCCGCCCGGTCATTTACCATATAAACGCCGACGCTGGAACCGCCGTTACATGCTTTTACAACCGCCGGGTAACTGACATCCTGCGGAAGAAGCTGCCCTTTCTTTAAGCTGATGCCGTATGGGGTCGGAACACCACCCTCACGGAACAACTGCTTGGAAAGTGCCTTATCCATACTGACTGCTGCACCGAGTGGTCCGGTTCCTGTATAACGGATGCCCTCCAGATCCAGTGCTGCCTGCACCTTACCATCTTCGCCGTTAGCACCGTGCAACCCCATAAATACAAGATCCGCCTGATGGCAGATATCCAGTACATGCGGTCCAAAGAATCCTTCGCCGCCTCTTTTCTTCTTGATCGCTTCAATATCCGGATCCTTCTCCGTAATACCCCGGATCTGCTCACTGAAATCAATATCCGATGTAAACAGTGTCTTGTAATCTTCTCCCGGATATCCCATAAATACGTCCACAAGTACAACCTGATGTCCATTCTCCTTCAGTGCTTTATATACCATCTTTCCTGTGATCAATGAAACATCTCTTTCTGTACTTGTTCCACCTGCCAGTACTGCTATTTTCATTCTTTATCCTCACTTTCCTTGCCCATTTTCGCAAGCTCTCTCTCTATAAAGAGCAATGCCGACCGCTGTACGCAGTCCATTTCTTCCATATTGCTGTAACATGCATGAAGCAGTATCTTACATGCATTTCTGTACTCTAAACTCACCAGCGTATTGTCCGCAACCGCCAGCTTCAGCATGGCTGTCAGGCTGTCAGCCCTGCTTTCAATCGCATGCTGTGAAAACACGTTGTCAGACAACTCCCCGCATTCTTTCAGAAGCCTGTTCATCTGCTGTTCACAAAGCTTTGTATCCACACGCTGCAGACTCGTCAGATAGAGCAAATCTCCCCAGAAGCCTTCTGCTGTATCTTCTGCTGCCTCATACTGCTTAATTACCTGGTGATAACTATATGATCCTGTCACATTAAAAAGCGCCGTTGCTGCCATATACTGTTCCGGCGATACCGCCATGTCCGTCCGGCTTCTGCTTCTGACCGCTGTCTGGTAGGCAGTCTGTGCCTGCTTCAGATAAACTGCAGCTCCCGCTTCATTTTTCAGGACATGATAGCACTGTGCCATTGCCGCCGCATAGCTGTACTCTGCCCTGACACCTGCCATATCTGCATCCGATGCGGAAACACTGCTTTTTGCCTGCTCCGTGTGATACCGGATCAGATAGTCTGCATCCTTCTGCAGCTTCTTCAGATCTTCCTCTTCCGGCTCTGTATAAAATTCCTGCAGCACGGCAAGGATCATAAGAGCCTGATAATCAGTCGTTGCCTCTGCTGTATAATAGTCCTCCGGCGCAGTATCTCTCCAGCTTTTCCGGTCTGTCTCAAACTGCATCCGATATCTGTCCTCATAAATCTGAAATGTATACGATCTGCCGATCACCGCTGTCTGTATGTAATAGCTTCCCGGTTCTGTCAGTCCCGAAAAATCTCCCCAGGCTTTTCCCGCTTCACCGGTCTGTTGTATACTTCCCTGATAAACAACCTGCTTATCCTTCTGCCGGTACACAGAAAAAGTATCCTGCAGATCTGCTCCCGTAAAATACGCATATTTGAGATCATCCGGTGCATATCCCTGTAAATCAATCGCAATATTGGAACTGACCGTCGGACGGTCAATTCCGATTACTATATCTTCCGTCTGCATTTTTCCCACTTCATCCGAAAGCTCTTCATTTTCTTCGCTTTCTGTCGTGATCTGCTCCTTCTGCCCGGCTGCACTCGTCTGACAACCTACCAGCAACAGGCAGAGGAAGACAGAAAAAAACGCTGTTATACGTTTTCTAAATTCCCTTTTATCCTTTGTCAAAAAACTTACCTCCGAATCACGACATTTATTATAACGCATGCTTCCTGACAGGTAAAGAGAATTTGTAACGATTCAGAGTCATGCAAATCCGTAATAAACTGACCATTTATGGGCAGATTTTTACGAATTTATGTGGCAAATGGGGTTCTGAACAGTTACGAGCATTTCTGATTTACGCACGCCTATTGCAGAAGCTGCAATGGATCGACCGGCGTTCCGTCTTTTAAGATCTCCAGATAGACATGATCTCCTTCTACAGAGAAATATTTGGTTGTTTTTGCCACATTACCGATCACCTGACCTCTGGCAACCGTTGCGCCTTCCTCCACCTGCAGATCTGTAAGTTGTCCATAGATAACTTCATAACCGCTTCCGAGTGTCGTTACCACATACTGTCCAAGCTGTGCATCGGTTCCGATCTCCTTTACCACGCCTTTGGCACAGGCACTGACCGGAGTTCCTTCCACAGCACTGATATAAATTGCCGGATTGTATTTATACTGCTCAAGTGTCTGGAAATAAACAGCCGCATCCATGCTGTAATTTAAGATCACATCACCGCTGACCGGCCATGTCATGCCATCCTCCGGTGAAAATGTCAGAACCGCAGCAGCCGTTTCTGTACTTTCTTCTGCCATACTGCTCTGCTGCCCGCTTGTGTCTTCCTGCTGCTCATCTGCATCACTTTGCGGCTGCAGCTTATCCTCTTCATTATCCTGCTGTTTCTTCTTTTCCTCTGTATCTGTCTGCTGCATCTGATCTCCTGACTGAGAAGTCTGCTGCTCTGCCTGATCTTCGCCTGATGACGTCTGCTGCTTTCCCCCGTCCTGTGGTTTGGTTATCTCCTGCTCACCATCTTTTGCCGTATTCTTTTCAGCCGCAATTACGGGATTTTGCACATCATTTCCCGCTACCTTTGCAACCCCTGCATCTCCCGTACGCATGTCTCCTGCCAGATCTTCCTGCTTCTGTTCTGCCGACAGCTGTGAAAGATCCACTTCATACTCACTCTTTGGCATTTCCTGATTCACATAAAAGGCGGTCAGCAGACAGCCTGTTACCACAACAGCCGTGGAAAACAGAAGGCTTCTCCTTTGTTTTTTATCATTTTTACGCATATTTCATCACCTCAGTTTCAGTGTTTCCACTTCTATCTCAAACTATGCAATGTTCTATGTGTAAAACGGATCTTCTGATTTCATGCTGTCATTCCATACGGTCAAATGTGATATTCTGATAAAAATAATGCAGTATTTCCTGATAATCCTGTCCCTGCTCTGCCAATAAATTTCCGTAATACTGATCATATCCAAAGCCATGTCCGATCCCTTTTGTCGTAAAGATATAGTTTCCGTTCTTCTCCTCCCATGTAAAATTAGAAGAAGGTAACTGCAGTTCTTCCCGCAGTGACTCACCGCTTATCTTTTCTCCATTCCGCAAAAGCTCGATCACATAGCCCTGTTGATCCTTTTTGACCGACGCCGCGTCCAGTTCTCCCGTCTGTTCTTTTCTCCGCTTTGTTGTCTGGATATAAGATGCTGCGGAAAGATTTTTACTGCAGTCTGCCTGCTTCAGATAGCCATATGCATCGGAAAGCTCCGCTCCGTCCCTTGTCATTCCCGCGCTCATGCCATGGTAGCAGCCCATGACAGGCATTCCCTCATACACCGCAACAACGCCTTTTGTCTGACTGACGGCTTCTAACAGCTTTTTCTCTGTTTCTTCATAGCTGTCTCCCCATTTATTCTTCTGCTCCGCCACGGAAAGATAGCTGCTGTCTTCTGTCGTCAGCTCTGCAAGTTTTGTATCTTCCTGCTGCATTTTGCGGTAAAGGCTGCTTCTGAGCATCACTGCCTGCGCTTTCAATGCCTCCGTTTCGCAGCTGCTGTCAATACTGCCTGCCAGCGCGCCCACCAGAAAAAGCTCTGACGGGATCTTTTTCTGTTCTTTTTCCCAGTAGACAAAATAGGATCCCTCTGAAAGCTGTGCGGTCAACTCCAACGCTTCCTGCTGCAGGCTGTCATTTTCTGACGACGCTTCTTCATGCTTCTGCTGCCAGAATGACATTGCAAAGTAGGGAAATAAAAGTAAGAATAAGACAACTGCGAGAGCATCCTTCATGGTCTGTTTCATATGCATACACCTCTGAGCAGTATATGCAGCAAATGCGAAATAAAGAATACGACCTGTTCCTTGTCGCCATAACAGAAAATCCCACCGGCACTTAATCTGTGCTGATGGGATTTTCTGATGCCAGGGTCAAAAGCCCCGAATTTGATGCCTACGAATTGTTCCGTGCTATGCACTCCCACAATTCTACCCAATATTCGCATATCCAAACTGTCTATACTTAGCTTACTGTGCCAGATCCAGCTGCTGCATCGTTCCTGCGTTTCCGTTTTCATACAGGAAAATACCGGTACTGCGGATCTGTCCGTTCTGCGTATTGTCCTTCTGGGAATTCAGTGAAAAGTCTGTTGCTGCTCTTTGCAGACAGATCGCGCCTACGCCCGCCTCTTTGAGTGTATACAGCTCATCTTTTCCGTTCTCATCCTTTGCCCAGATTAAAAGCTTATCAAAGATCGGATCATTTTCATCGATCCAGCCGTTTCCGTCTGCATCATATTCCGCGAGATCTGCAAAGCCGTCACCGCTCTTTGTACCGAACAGCTCTGAGCCGTCATTGATCACACCGTCGCCGTTTTTATCCAGTGCCAGATAACCGCTTCCTCCCTGCAGATAGGAAATGCTTTCCTCCTCACCGTCCGCATCAATATCAAACATGAATTTCTGGTCGGAAAGCCCTGCAATATTACCATCGAGATTGATAACAAGCGGATCTGTCAGGTCAACGATCTCGGTAATGTTTTCGATCTTCGTTTCTTCCCGGAATCTTCTGCTCATGCCAAGCTCCAGCCCGAAACTGATCTCCCTGCCATCTGCCGTGCGGACTGTTCCGCTCGTACGGAAAGCAGTATCTTCCGCTTCCTCATGATAATAAGAAGCGGTCAGATTTACCCGTCTTATAGCAGCCTGTTGTCCTGTGGTAACCGGCTGCAGATAAGTATCATCTACCTGCACATCTTTCCACTTGTCGCCGTACAAAAGCCGGATCAGATATTGCAGACACTGCTGTCTGATCGACTGCATAGCCCTCTTTTCCTCTAAAGAGGTGATGCTTCTTGCACTGCCGGTCTGCATCAGACCGGTCACCTTTGTGAGACCGTCCATGTACGGTTCTGTGTCCTCTTCCCCCGTTTCTGTCTGAAACAGATCTGCAAAAGACCTGTTTCCCATTTTGCCTCCCTGCATCGCCACTGCATTGACTACTGTCATGCTGATCGATTTTCGCTCTACAGAAGTATACCTTCTGGCGGATTCCATTCCTATGTAGCTGGAATCAATTTTCAAATAGTCCCTCCTTTTTTGCCGCCACTTGTGGATACCCCTCGCATGAGATTTGCTTCGCAAAGCTCGGGGCTACGTCCTGCACCTATGGTGCAGGACATATGCCAAAAGGTGTATGTCTGCAAATGCAGAACATACACCTTCCGTGGCTGACTTTTATCATTAAACTTACATAATGATTATCGGTCAGAATTTGATTTACTTAACAGCTATCTTACAAGTTATACTCTGTTATAGTTGATGAGGCAGCCCTTTAAGATGATCTCTCTTTCCTCGTCGGTCAATTCCCCAAGCCGGAGAGTAAACGGTACAAGCGTATCCTTTACCACATAGGCTGTGATCTCATCCCATTTCTCCTCTACCGCTTTCCTGATATCCGGGATGAAAAGATAATCTAAATTCCGGAACGGAAGCTCGCCTTCCTCGATCAGGAATGGAAGCATACCCCAGTTGATCAGGTTGGAGCGGTATCTCTTGGTCGCATATTCATTGGCAATGTTTGCCCAGCCGCCAAGTACCTTCTGGCAGCTTGCTGCCTGCTCTCTCGCAGAGCCATCACCCGGTTTTACGGCAAAGATCGTAGAGCCGATACCAAATGTTTCATGCGTCAGATCCGGGAACTGTGTTTTGATCACACGCATAACAGCCTTGATCTCCGGAAGCTCTGCACATGGATGTACATCACTTTCTCCGCTGATCAGTGCTTCTCTTGCCTTTTCTGCCTTCTGGACTTCCTTTGCGCGGCCGACATAAGCCGGATCCTTACGGGAAAGTGCAAATTCTGCAAGTCCGAGCGGATTGGAACGGTAAGAAGATGTCTCACCGGATGGGATCAGCTCATCCGTTGTTGTAACCGGATCATGGATCTCGGAAACAACCTTCAGCACCAGATTGTCGGTCAGTGCCACCATCTTCGGCCAGTCTTTGATGTTCGGCCCGAAATGGATCTCAACCGAAGGATCTGCCACGCCCTTGGAATCAAAGACACGGTTCTTATAAATATTTGCATCAAAGTGATATTTGTATTTGCCAAATTCACCGTCAAATTCTGTTGCAGGTGTCAGAACACCCTTATTTGCCGCAGTTGCTGCAATGGAACGTGCATCCATCAGTGCAACGGAAGAAATCTGACCATTCTGCAGCTTGGAGCCCTCACGGTTCGGGAAGTTTCTTGTAGAATGACGGATTGAGAATGCATTGTTAGCCGGCGTATCACCTGCACCGAAGCAAGGACCGCAGAATGCAGTCTTCATAACAGCTCCTGTTTCAAGAATTGTCGCTGCACAACCATTCTTGATCAGTTCCATATAAACAGGCATAGAAGCCGGGTATACACTTAATGTAAATTCATCGGATCCAATATATCTGCCCTTTAAGATATCAGCAGCCGCACAGATATTTTCAAATCCGCCGCCCGCGCAGCCTGCGATGATTCCCTGATCTACCATAAATTTGCCGTTTACAACTTTATCCGCCAAAGAATACGGTACCTGACCGTCTAATGAAACCTTGGCTCTTTCCTCTACATCATGGAGCACATCAGCAAGGTTCGCATTGACTTCCTCGATCGTATATGTATTGCTCGGATGGAATGGCATGGCGATCATTGGCTTGATCGCAGAAAGATCAACCTCGATCAGTCCGTCATAGTAGGTTACCTGACCCGGATTCAGTTCTTTAAACTCTTCACTTCTGCCATGGATCTCATAAAACTCTTTGATCTGCTCATCTGTACGCCAGATGGAAGACAGACATGTTGTTTCTGTTGTCATGACATCAATTCCAATTCTGAAATCAGCGGAAAGAGCGGAAACACCCGGTCCGACAAATTCCATGACTTTATTCTTCACATAGCCATTGGCAAATACCGCACCGATGATCGCAAGCGCTACGTCCTGCGGGCCGACGCCTTTGACCGGTGCACCCTTTAAATAAACGCCGACAACACCCGGCATATTGATATCATATGTCTGACAGAGAAGCTGCTTTACAAGCTCAGGACCGCCTTCGCCCATTGCCATCGTTCCAAGCGCACCATATCTTGTATGAGAATCGGATCCCAGGATCATTCTGCCGCCGCCTGCAAGCATTTCTCTTGCAAACTGATGGATGACTGCCTGATGCGGTGGTACATAAACACCGCCGTATTTTTTTGCGCAGGTCAGGCCAAACATGTGGTCATCTTCATTGATCGTTCCGCCCACCGCACAAAGAGAGTTATGGCAGTTTGTCAGGACATATGGGATCGGGAACTTTTCCAGTCCTGAAGCTCTCGCTGTCTGGATAATGCCGACAAATGTAATGTCATGGCTTGTCAGCTTATCGAACTTGATCTTCAGCTTATCCATATTCCCCGATGTATTATGATCCTTCAAAATACCATATGCGATCGTCTGCTGTGCAGCTTCCTGCTTTGTGACTGTTTTTCCTGTTTTGGCTGTTACCGCCGCCTGTGCCTCTGCATTATCCGGTATGATTTCTGTTCCGTTTACCAGATAGGCGCCGCCATCATGCAATTTGATCATGTGTTATCCTCCTGTTAGTCAGTTTGATCCGTCAAAACCCCAAATCATTTACAGTTTATCATGCTTTTTTTCTGTCTGCAACTACAGCTATGTATTGTTTTGTAAATACGGGATAATCAGGTACATTGTCTTGTCCGGGATTTTGGAGCCGGAGCCGATGATGCATTGACTGGGATAAAATTCTATCGTAATATGTAGAAGAATCAAGGAGGTATCACAATGAGCGAATATATTATCAGCTGCTGCTCCACAGCAGATCTTTCCAAAGAACATTTTACAAATAGAAATATCCATTATATCTGCTTCCACTATTTTCTGGACGGCAAGCCTTATGCCGATGATCTGGGACAATCCATGCCATTTGACAAATTTTATGAAGCAATGGCAAACGGCGCCGATACGAAAACATCCCAGATCAATATGGAAGAATTTGTGGAGTATTTCGAGCCATTTTTACAGGAAGGGAAGGATATCATCCATCTGACACTTTCTTCCGGTATTTCCGGTGTATACAATTCAGCCATGCTCGCAAAAGAGGAGCTTGCCGAAAAGTATCCTGACCGCAAGATCTATATCATTGATTCACTTGCCGCATCTTCCGGTTACGGACTTCTGATGGACAAGCTGGCCGATCTGCGTGACGAAGGAATGGACATTGATACGCTCGCAAAATGGGCTGAAGATAACCGTCTGAAATTGAACCACTGGTTCTTTTCCACCGACCTTACCTTTTATGTAAAGGGCGGACGTATTTCCAAAGCTGCAGGCGCAATTGGTGGCATGCTGAATATCTGTCCACTGTTAAATGTAGATCTGGAAGGACGTCTGATTCCCAGACAGAAGATCCGCACCAAGAAAAAAGTCATTGCTGCTATCGCAGAAAAGATGAAAGAGCTCGCTGAAAACGGAACCGATTACAACGGCAAATGCTACATTTCCCAGTCAGCCTGCTATGAAGACGCCAGAGCGGTTGCAGATCTCGTAGAAGCTGCATTCCCGCATCTGAACGGCAAGGTGGAGATCAACTCTATCGGTACAACGATCGGCAGTCATACCGGTCCTGGCACTGTTGCCCTTTTCTTCTGGGGGCAGGAACGTACAAATTAGTAAATAAATTTACTTTTTTCATAATTACAGAGACGAATATGCAGTGCACATCCTCGCGTATCTCGCTCTGATTAGCGGTCGTCAAATGCACCGCATAAATGCGTGCATTTTCCTCGTCGCCATAACATAAAAAACAGGAGCCGTAACTTATCTATCCATAAGCTACGGCTCCTGTTTTTCTCCCTTTCATACTGCCATATCGCAAAAGCTCCTATGCAGCATATCTCCTCATAATCCGTTAGAACATGTCCTTTCCCTGTATATTCTTCCTTATGCAGGTACAGCGATTCCTGACTTGTCTGCTATATTGCATTGTTTCCCTCCTTTTCCCATCGAAAGTGCATAAACTATAGTTATTTATACACATAATAACTATAGCAATTTGAACTTTCCATGTCAATAAACTAAACTATGCTTATGATCCATGTACAACGCAGATCCTGGCTCAGGTAATCAACCGCAATGAACAGGAAAAGCAGTTGATCCTGAAGCTGATCAAAGATCTGACCAGATATTTTGACAATATTTCCAATCTTTAGGATAGCATATTATATGTTATTTCTAAATATGTGACAGGAATTGTGACAATCTTTTTTATATGCATATTTTTATTCTGACTGGAATTTTATGCAAAATCAGATATAATAAATATAATGATATGCGAATATTGGGTAGAATTGTGTGAGTGCGCAGCACGGAACAATTCATAGGCATCAAAGCCGGGGCTTTTGACTCCGACATCATATCATGTAACTATTATTCTCATTCCAGTCACCGGGAAATACAAGAGGGGAGCGCACATATGAAACCACTTCATACACTGTTAAAGGAATACATAGCAAAGAGCAATTACACCATTTACCAGCTGGCAATGGACAGTGGCATCAATCGCACCACGCTGCAGAAGGCGCTATCAGGAGAACGTCCGATCAGTCAGGAAAATTTATCAAAAATCCTCCCATTCCTTGGACTTTCTGTCCCAGAAAAAAGAGAACTGGATCAGGCTTTTCTGATCTCTCAGATTGGCGAAATAACTTATCAGAAACACATGCATCTGAAAGATCTGATAGAAGGTATCAATCTTCCTGCTTCTGATCTGCCAACACCGGATCGCAGCACAGCCGTTCTTCCGGGGCTGCAATTACAACAAACATGTCCTGTGACAGGAATCTACTCTATCATCACAACGATCTGCAATCTGCTCGCAGCAGAAACGGCAGATGATTCCACTGCTTACTTATATACCGTTTCCGACTTTCACAATCAATTCTTCAGCAGCTTATATATGCAGTTGCAGGTGACAAACCTTAGCAGACTCCAAATCAGACACATCATAACTTTTTCCAAAGTATCAGGTAATCATGATGAAGCCTCCCTGTTAAATCTCAGGACACTCTCTACCTTATTTCCGTTTGCCATGTCAGCTCCACGTGACTGCGAACTTTATTACTGTTATGAGGAGATTGCAGCCCGGAAGCTCGCCGCAATTCCATATCCTTACTATCTGATGCTTCCTCAGAATGTTGTGTTATTATCAGGTGACTGCCAGAACGCACTTTTTCTGCCCAGGGAAAGTATTTCCTATTATCAGCAGCACTTTGATGGTATGCTGCAGTCATCCATGCCACTTCTGGATGACATTGACACAGCCTCTTTCCTGTCTACGTGTATTTCTCTTTCCAGCAGTGCACGGTATATTTATACACTGGAAACACAGCCTTGCATTGCTACCTTTTTAGATGAGGATATGATCGCAAGATGTATTAATTCGGAGCTTGATCCCTCACAGATCCGGCTACTGTCCCAGACATTGTTGGAGCACTGTAATAACTTACAGCATACCCCTGACTTTTTGTCTATCTTTTCCAGAAAGGGATATGATGATTTTGTTGAAAACGGTATTATTTATCAGATTCCTTCCGCTTACTATCATCCGCTTTCGATTGAAGACCGGATCCTGCTCCTGCAGCGTCTGATTTCTGCCAACCAATCCGGACAAAAACGTTTTATCCTCGCCAGAGGGGAGGCATTCCGTCCCCAGATGGAGTTTTTTATCTATGACGGTGCCATTTTATTTACACGTACACCGGATAACGGTTCTGCGCAGATCTGTATTATGAAAGAGCCTCATATCATTCAGATTTTTAAGGATTTTCTGTTACATACATCCTACTATAAGCTGATCTATACAGTTGAGGAAACAACCGAACTTTTCCGGAAAAGTATCACCCAGCTGACCGGGCAGTTATCGGACTGATTTCTGCCGATATATAGTTTCCCGATACGAAATAAAGTGTGTGCATCCACTGTAACAGGAACAAAGTTTCCCAATGCGCAAAAAGCGAGCCGGCTTTAACCCCTTAAAGCCGGCTCTTTCTATAATAACTATAACCCAAAATACCCTTATTTTATTTTTCTTCTGCTGTAACTGTCTTTTTCACTTCTTTTTTCTTCGGCAGAACAACCTTGTCAAGCTTCCAGATATCATCTACATATTCCTGAATGGTTCTGTCTGATGTGAACTTGCCGGAGCATGCTGTGTTTAAGATTGCACTCTTTGCCCAGCCCTTTTCATCTTTATAAGCTGCTTCTACCTTCTTCTGTGCTTCAGCGTAAGACTTGAAATCCTTCAGGATGAAGTAAGTATCTGCCTTTGCTGTACACTGTGTATTCAGCAGTGAATTGTAAAGATCTCTGAACAGCTCAGGATCCTGTGGTGAGTATGTACCGTTGATCAGCTGCATCAGCACCTTACGGATATCTGCATCATTATTGAAGATCTCCATCGGATCATATCCGCCGCAGTTTTCATAGTGGATCACTTCATCGGAAGAAAGACCGAAGATAAATGCATTTTCTGCTCCGACTTCTTCTACGATCTCCACGTTGGCGCCATCCATTGTTCCGATCGTCAGCGCACCGTTTAACATAAACTTCATGTTACCTGTACCGGATGCTTCCTTGGATGCTGTGGAAATCTGCTCGGAAACATCTGCTGCCGCAAAGATCAGCTCTGCATTGGATACACGATAATTCTCAATAAATACAACCTTGATCTTACCATTGATAGATGCATCGTTATTGATCACATCAGCTACGGAGTTGATCAACTTGATCGTCAACTTGGCATTCTTATAACCGGCTGCTGCCTTTGCACCGAAGATGAATGTTCTAGGGAAAAATTCCATATCCGGATGCTCTTTGATCTCATTGTATAAGTACATAACGTGCAGGATATTCAAAAGCTGACGTTTGTACTCGTGCAGACGTTTTACCTGTACATCGAAGATAGAACGTGGATCCACTTCAACACCATTGTGCTCTAAGATATATTTTGCAAGTCTTACCTTGTTCTGATATTTGATGTTCATGAATTCCTGCTGTGCTTTTTCATCATCCGCATAAACAGCAAGCTTCTTGATCTTTGGCAGATCCGTGATCCAGTCTGCACCTACATGTTCTGTTACCCACTCTGCAAGAAGCGGATTTGCATGGAGCAGGAAACGACGCTGTGTGATACCGTTTGTCTTGTTGTTGAACTTCTCAGGCATCATTTCATAGAAGTCTTTCAGCTCCTGGTTCTTTAAGATCTCTGTATGCAGTCTTGCAACACCGTTTACGCTGTAGCCTGCTGCAATTGCCAGATGAGCCATCTTGACCTGACCGTCATAGATGATCGCCATCTTGCGGATCTTCTCCTGATTACCGGGATATTTTGCTTCGATCTCCATCACAAAACGACGGTTGATCTCTTCTACGATCTGATAAATACGCGGAAGCAGACGGCTGAACAGCTCGATCGGCCATTTCTCCAGTGCTTCTGCCATGATCGTATGGTTTGTATAAGCACATGTCTTTGTTGTGACATCCCATGCTTCATCCCATGTTAAATAATATTCATCCATCAGAATACGCATCAGTTCTGCAACTGCAACGGTCGGATGGGTATCATTCAGCTGGAAGGTAACCTTCTCATGGAATTTACGGATATCATCATGGGAACGCATATACTTCTCAACTGCTTCCTGTACGGATGCGGAAATAAAGAAGTACTGCTGTTTCAGACGAAGCTCTTTACCTGCATAATGATTGTCATTCGGATACAGGACTTCTACAATATTTCTTGCAAGGTTTTCCTGTTCTACAGCCTTGCGGTAATCACCTTTATCAAAAGAATCGAGCTGGAAGCACTCTACAGGCTGTGCATCCCAGATACGAAGTGTATTTACAATACCATTGCCATAACCTACAACCGGCAGATCATACGGTACAGCGGTTACTGACTGATAACCTTCCTGCTTGAAGTTGTTGCGGCCGTTTTTATCCTGATATACGGATACATAACCACCGAATTTAACTTCTTTGGAGTATTCGGGACGACGGAGCTCAAACGGATTGCCATCTGCTAACCAGTTATCCGGTACTTCCACCTGATAGCCGTCGCGGATCTCCTGCTTGAACATACCGTAGCGGTAACGGATACCACAGCCGTAAGCAGAATAACCAAGAGTTGCAAGAGAATCCAGGAAACATGCTGCAAGTCTTCCAAGGCCACCATTACCGAGTGCTGCATCCGGCTCCTGATCTTCGATCACGTTGATATCAACACCAAGCTCTTCCAGTGCTTCCTTTGCCTGATCATAAGCTTGCAGGTTGATCATGTTATTACCAAGTGCACGGCCCATTAAGAATTCCATGGACAGATAGTAAACTGTCTTCGGATCTTTTTTTTCGTATTCTTTCTGTGTTTCCATCCAGTTTTCCACGATCTGATCCTTGACTGCATAAGATACTGCCTGAAAAATCTGCTGGTCAGTTGCTTCCTCCATCGTCTTACGATAAAGAGTTCTTACATTGTAGAGCACGCTGCGCTTGAAGAGTTCCTTATCAAACGTAGATGAAACAGGTACTGTTGTCTTCTTAGCCATTTCTGCCTCCTAGAAATATAATATTCGATTGCGAACTTTACTTAATCGTTTTCGTACTTATTTATTATACAATAAAATGTAAGAAAAAGGAAGAAAAAACAACAAAATCATCAATTTTCCACAATATTTCCCAAATTACCTGATAGCGATCCACCTTGTTTTCCAGATCAATCCCATCCGTCGTATGTCTGTAAATCATTTTGTCGAAACACGGACATTTTGACAGAAACTGCAGGCGGTAAAACACAAAAGCATGTCCATATATTTCCTTTGCCAGTTGTTTATGGCTGACATTGTTCCACTTCTTTTTCCAAATGATTTGACCGGCTTTTTTATCGCAGTACGGTTTGCTTTACAAGCGCACATCGAAAGAGGACCGCTAAATACTTAGCGGTCCCCTTGGATTCAAAAATCATTTCGTCCTTACAAACTCTATTTGACGGTTATTTGAACCTTTGCAGTTTTCTTTCCTGATTTTACAATAATTGTTGCTTTCCCTTTCTTCTTAGCTTTGATAACACCCTTGTTAGTAACGGTAGCAACGCTCTTCTTGCTTGACTTGAATGTTACCTTATCAGGTGTTGTGATCGGATTCGTCACAACCTTGAGTGTGAGCTTTTTGCCCTTCTTCAGGGTAGCCTTCTTAACTACACGATCTGTCTTGGCATTCTTCACTGTTACCTTTTTGGTCGCAACCTTCTTTGCTTTAACGTATACTGTGATAGAAGCCTTTGCGCCCTTGTCTGTCGTGACAGTGATCGTCGCCGTACCGACCTTCTTACCTGTGATCTTGCCCTTATTTGTTACAGTAACGACCTTCTTGTTTGATGTTTTCCACTTCACAATCTTGTCGCCTGCAGTAATCGCAATATCCTTAGCTAAGTTAGTAGATGATTTGCGTTTCTGGATGGAAGTAGACTTCGCAGAGAATTTGGCAACATACTTCGTTGCATCTTCCGGCTTTGTCTCTTCGGTTGTCTTCTTGCTCTCTTCGACAGCCTGCTGATATGCAGCTTCTGCCTCTGTAAGCAGCTTTAACTGACTAGCCTCAACCAGCTTCTTCTGATCCTCTGTCAGTGCGGCATATGCTTTTCTGGCAGCCTCAACCTTAGCCTTGCTGTCCTCTGATGCATCTACCTTACCGATGGCTGCAATTGCTTTCTTAACGGCATCAGCCTTCGCTGCATCCTCCTTCGCTTTCTTTTCTGCCTCAGCCTTAGCTGCAGCATCAAGTGCATCGTAAGCTTCCTCTGCATCTGTCAGAACCTTCAGCTCCTCTGCCAAGATCAGCTTCTTCTGATCTTCTGTAAGTGCATCATATGCCTTTCTTGCTGCATCGATCAGTGCCTTGCTGTTTTCTGCGAGTTCAACCTTACCGATTGCATTAATCAGCTCCTTTACATCGGAAGCAGCCTTATTATTGGCTCCTGCCTCTGCTGCTGCAAATGTCTTCTTTGCTGCCAGATAGCCTGAAACGCCTGCTCTGTCTGCAAAGGAAAGTGCGGCATATTTTTGGTCAATCTCTTTTAATAATTCCTTGTTTTTTGCTGTATAATCAGCACCCAAAGCCTTGATAAGCTCATTTACTGCATTGACAGCATCCTGATTTTTGATATCACCGTCTGCCAATACTGCAGTGCCGTATACACTTGGATTCTGATATCCGTTTCCGCTGGCATCATACCAGTTCAGTGTACCAAGACGGCTGCCATCCTTACTATCATTAATCTGTACATCCAGACCAATCAGTTTTCCTGCCTCCGGTGAAAGCGCAGTCCATTTGATTGCAGTCTCAATGTAGTAGCCTTTTCCATCTTCCTTCTCTTTTGTAGCAGATACGATATTTTCTGCCTTACAAGAGGTTCCATTGAATGTCTGAAGATTCTTGTAGCTTACGCGATACTGCTTATCATTGTCATCAAAGCTACCGGATTTCTCATTCAGCTCATCAATAAAGATTTCCGTTGAATCCTGCTGATAAGCATCACTTGCTGTGTCATCCAGTGCATCATCCGTTACATCTACCATAACATAGAGATTATCCGCATCCCAGGAAACCTTTGTTTCAGCTGTTGTTGTCAATGCGCTGCCGGATTTTACCTCTAACTTGGATGCAGGGATATCTTTCCACTCTGCAATATCACCATCAATGATTGCAGAACCCTTTGTGATTGCCATAAACGGCTTCATAGACAATACGGCATAATATTTGCTGCTGTTCTCCTGATTGTTTGTCGTATCATTGTAAGAATAGGTGTTTCCATCCTTTTTCACTACAACGTCAAATGATACTTTATCAAGCGGGTTCATGGTCATCGGAACCTCAAATTCAGCCTTATATCCACCGTCAACAGCCTTCAGTTCCTCGCCTGTTGCATTTTTCCTGACAAAATCACCTGTCTTATCTCCTTTTGAATTTGCAGGATCAACATACAGGATAATTTCGCTGTCTGCTGTCTTCTTAGACTTTACGACAACCTGAACCTTCAATTCATTTGCGTTCCAGATTGGTCTTATGATGACATCATCTGTTCCTGCAGCAAATCTGATCGCATTTGCATACTCAAACTTGTCAGTCTGCATTGCATTGACATCGCGCACAAGCGGCTCGAGCTGTGATGCATTTACAAATGCCCAATATGCCGGTTTTGCACCATAATAATCATCAAACAAGAGCGGATACTGCGGTGTCTTGCCGTCTGCAGAGCCACCGACACTGTTCGAGGTCTTTAACCAGGAAACTGGGTCATGCGTCCCCCAGATTGTGATGTTCTGTACATATCCCTTCAGGGAACCGCTTTTATGCTCCGCATTGATCTTACGGACAATTTCGTAGATATCTTTGTATCTGTGACCTTCCTTGGTAAACTCTGTTTCCAAATCTTTTCCGTCAAATCCGACACTGGATTTGATATCAAGCTCTGTGATATGAACCACATCTGCAATCTCTGCATACTTACGTGTCGCTGTCTCAATCGTCTCGTAGGTCGGTGTGAGCATGTCGTGATGCCCCTGCATACCGGCACCGAGCTTTCGTCCCTCCTTGAGGACTCCACGGATTTCTTTCAGGAAGCGGCAAATTGTCGCAGCCTTTACAGGATCACAGTCGTTGTAATCATTATAGAAAAGAATGGTGTCATCTGGCAGATACCGATCTGCAGACTTGAATGCCTGCAGGATATACTCTGTAGAACCGCCGTAAATAGCTGCCCAGTCAGTTCCCATTCTGATTCCGCCCGCATCACTTGCCTGTTCATTTACAACATCCCACGCATAGATAAGTCCCGGGAATTTATCATCAAAATGTTTGCCAACCTTTTCGATATACCAGTCGATACGCTTATTCATTTCTTCTTTGGAAACATACGCGCCGTCTGACTTAAAATCTTCTCTGAACCACCATGTCGGTGTCTGGCTGTGCCATACAAACACATGACCTCTCATCTTGATAGGTTCAGAAGGATTGTTTTTATTGTACTCCGCAAAATGCCGTGCAACCTTATCTGCACTCTCAAAATTCAGCTTGCTTTCCAGCTCCTCCAGTGTGCTGACACCCGGTTCGCCGGAACCGAGAATAGATTCCGGTTTCATCTCATTCTCGCATGTAACACTATTGAAGTGCTTCTCAACTAACTTCATGGTGTTCTCATTGTCAAGACTGCTCACCGGAAGGGCTACACCCATATACTCCACACCATTTCCGGTTTTCTGCACTTCTTCATGCAAATCCGGTATTGTCATATCCACCTTTGGAATTCTCATTTCGGCAATCTGGAGATTGTCGATGTCAAATGTAATTCCGGCGCTTCCCTCAAAACGAATCTGGGATTCCGGCAGTTCATTTGCATTTTCCGCAATCACCATGGTTCCGGATACCTTTTGCCATGCATCAGTGAGCTCATAGCTCTCGTCATATGTAATCTGTGCGGACTCCTGGTTTTTATAGTCGCTGTCATGTACCAGAACTGACATGCTGACCTTCGGCGTACTTACCTTGGCCGCATCTGCTATTCTGGCATAATATGTGAATTCATATGCCTTATCTGCTGTAATTCCGGTCTTATAGTTCATCTGAACTGTCGGCACGACAGCTTCGCCTTCCAGCCCGTTGGGGCTGACTGTATTGGGGCTGACTGTATTGGCACTGACGGAAGAGGCACGCATGTATTTACTGCCCAGCGTCTTTTTCGGTGCCGGATCTTTCTCTGAATAAGAACAGTACGCGATCAGAGAATCCTCTTTTGTCTCATCTCTCCACTTTACGTCATTCCAGTAGCCTGTATTTTCGAAGTTTCCGTTAAAGCCTGCCATGATATCTTTTTTTGCATCAATGACACGCTCTGCACTCTTTGCATTGATCGTAATGCTGTCAAACGTCATGGTGATAGGCGTTGCTTCCGAGGTCGTCATAATGCCGACATACCGAGCGGTTTTGCCGAGATCATCACTGGTTGCATTTAATGTATTGCTGCCATATGCCACTCCGACATCTCCGTTTCTTTGATCGGTATTAAAGTCTGCCTCGGAAAGAAGCTTCGGAGAAAGCCCTGCTTGAGAAGAACCCTCCGCTACATTTAACCTGATTCCCGTAATGATCATTCCGGCAAGTTCTTCCGGCAGGCGGAAAAATACTTGCCCATACTGCCTTGTCATAGTCACTGATAATTTTCCGTCTTCTCCTATTGCAGCTGTTGCACCCGTTTCTTCATCATCCGCAGCTGCCAGCGTTAGCTTATCAAAGGTGTAATCCTTTGAGACAGCACCCTCCGATGATTCTGCTTCTACGATTTCAATATTAACATCGTCGATCAGATAGTCCGCAGTTCCGCTGCCTGTTGAAAAATAAAGCTCCTTTGCTCCTTCCGGAATCGTTACGGTACCGGAAAGCGCAGTCCACTCTCCTGGCGTTACATTCGTGTTGAGCAGCCAATTGTAGTAGTCCTTGCTATCAGATCCTGTTCCTGTCACTTCGCATACAATCTGCGTATCTTCCGTCTTCATAAAAACACTGATATTTGCGGTTGCACCGGCATAGGCAGATACATCATAAGCATATGTATGCCAGTTCTGCGTACGTCCGGAAAGCTGAAGTGCCTTTCCAGCATGCCCCTCTTCCACGACTGTCAAAGTACCTGAGCCTCTGACATATCCCTTCGGTTCACCGCTTTCAAAGTCTTCTGCAATGTCAATCGTAGCTGCAAGCGCTTCAATCGCACCGGAATATTCTGCCGGTACAAATGCTGTTCCGGGAACTACCATTGCCACACTCAGCATCATCGCAAGAAACCTACTTCCTGCTTTTTGAACAATTTTCTTGTTCTTCATAATAACCCTCCATTTTCTTAGATTTGCCGATCCGGACATGCCCCATTCGCTTGTGCCCTTTCGGCATTTTTTGTGTAACAGGCATATTTATGTGCTTTTTGCATATCAGACATTACGTTTTACAGCACAAACTATCCCTGTACAAGTATTTTAAATGTAGCTTTTTTAAGGAGGGTTCGCTTTGCAAATCTTGCTTTTTCCATCAACAGATTTTGCTATGCGTCCAATTTTGTGTAAGATTGCTATTTTTCAGATTTTGCTTCGTTCATTTTGTATATGAACTCCTGCTCTTTAACATTTTTCCAATATTTTTCATGATGCCTACATTCAATATCATTTCAGTGACAAAAATCACAAACAGATCTCCAAGGATCATCCCCACATAATAAAATAAATCCTGCTTGAGATGATGCATTTTGCGCATCGCAAGATCCAGTTGGCGCTGTACTTTTTTTACTTCAAACTCAACTATCTCCACCTGCTGATGAAAAAGATAGTCGCGGTTATCCTTGTAGAAATATTCCCGATGCATAGATTCCCCTGCTATATGCGCGGATAGGCGGGAATCTCTTCCCGCCTATCCTGCTGTCAAATTACGATTTTATTCTTTTTTGTTACCCATTGCTTACTGTTTTTCAACGGAAATCGTTACCTTCTCTCCGTTGACATTCCACTCTTTGCTGTTTGCATAAACCGCATCTTTATCGATGGAATCCGCAAGAACCTTATCTGCGATTGCTTTTTCATTCTTAGCTGCGATCGCCGCAAGCTTGTCGTTACCTGCAATACCTACTTTGATGTGATCCATCACTTCAAAGCCGGAATCCTTACGCATTGTCTGGATCTTGGAAATGATCTCGGCCGCAAAGCCTTCTTCGACCAGTTCTTCTGATAAGTTGCAGTCAAGTACAACTGTCACGGTATTGTCAGCCTCTGACATATAGCCTTCCTTCTGGCTCATTTCCACAAGCACATCATCAAGAGACAGGGAAACTTCTGTACCGTTTACATCAAATACAAGCTTTTCGCCTGCATTTAATTTATCCATGGCTTCATTGCCGTCTACATTTGCAAGGTATTCTTTGATACCGCCAAGCTGTTTTCCGTATTTCGGACCTACCGTCTTCAGCTGTGGCTTGAAGGTGTAGGTTGTGAATTCTCTGACATCGTCTGTGAATTTTACTTCTTTGACATTCAGCTCTTCTTCAATGATCTCCTGATAGAAGTCGGAAAGTGCTTTCTCAGCCTTTACAAACATCGTACCGATCGGCTGTCTGTTCTTGATGTTGGCCGTATTTCTGGCTGCACGTCCCATAACAACGATCTTCAGTACTTCTTCCATGTCTTCTTCCAGCTGCTTATCCACATAGGCAGGATTTGCAACCGGGAAGTCACACAGATGAACGGATTCCGGTGCTGACGGATCATTTACACATACCAGATTTCTGTAAATGTCCTCTGTCATAAATGGGATCATCGGTGCTGCAAGTTTCGCTACGGTAACAAGTGCTGTATATAATGTCATGTAAGCGTTGATCTTATCCTGCTCCATGCCCTTTGCCCAGAAACGTTCACGGCTTCTGCGGACATACCAGTTACTCATCTGGTCTACAAAATCATCGAGTGCTCTTGCAGTCTCAGGGATTTTGTAATTTTCAAGGTCTGTATCCACCTCTGTGATCAGAGAGTTTAATTTGGATAAGAGCCACTTATCCATAACCGGAAGCTTGTCATATTCCAGTGTATATTTAGATGCATCAAAGCCGTCAATATTGGCATATAAAACAAAGAATGCATAGGTGTTCCAGAGTGTTCCGAGGAACTTACGCTGTCCTTCCTGCACTGCCTTGCCATGGAAACGGTTAGGCAGCCATGGTGCGGAGTTGATGTAGAAATACCAGCGGATCGCATCTGCGCCGTAAGTAGCCAGTGCATCAAACGGATCAACCGCATTGCCCTTTGACTTACTCATCTTCTGTCCGTTTTCATCCTGTACATGTCCGAGCACGATAACGTTTTCATACGGTGCTTTGTTGAACAGGAGAGTAGACTCTGCCATCAGGGAATGGAACCAGCCACGTGTCTGGTCAACAGCCTCTGAAATGAACTGCGCCGGGAACTGCTGCTTGAACAGATCCTGATTTTCAAACGGATAATGATGCTGTGCAAATGGCATGGCACCTGAATCGAACCAGCAGTCGATTACTTCAGGAACACGCTTCATTGTCTTGCCACAGTCCGGGCAGGTAAATGTAACAGCATCGATATATGGACGGTGCAGCTCTACCTTGGCATCATCAGGATTTCCGCTTCTCTCGGCGAGCTCAGCGCGGCTTCCGATCGATTCCAGATGTCCGCAGCCTTCGCATTCCCAGATGTTCAGAGGAGTACCCCAATAACGGTTACGGGAAATTGCCCAGTCCTGGATATTTTCAAGCCAGTTACCGAAACGGCCTTTTCCGATAGATTCCGGAATCCAGTTTACCGTATTGTTGTTACGGATCAGGTCATCTCTGACTGCTGTTTCTTTGATGTACCAGGATTCTCTTGCATAATAGATCAGTGGTGTATCACATCTCCAGCAGTGTGGATATTCATGCTCGAATTTCGGTGCATCAAACAGTTTTCCTTCTTTGTCAAGATCGATCAGAACGTCTTTATCCGCATCCTTTACAAATTTGCCGGCGTAAGGTGTTTCTTCTGTCAGCTGGCCTTTACCGTCTACAAACTGTACAAACGGAAGATCATAGTTACGTCCGACATTCGCATCATCTTCACCGAATGCAGGTGCAATGTGTACGATACCTGTACCGTCTGACATGGTTACATAGCTGTCACATGTCACAAAGAAGCCCTTCTTGTTCTGTTTATCTGCCGTTTCCTTTGCGCAGGCATATAACGGTTCATATTCTTTGTATTCCAGATCTTTTCCTTTGTAGGTTTCCAGAATTTCATATGCCTTGTTGCCATTTTCTTCGTTCGCCAGTCTGGAAGATAAAACAGTATCCAGAAGTGCTTTTGCCATATAGTAAGTATAGCCGTCAGCAGCTTTTACTTTTACATATTCCTCATCCGGGTTTACACAGAGAGCCACGTTACTTGGCAGTGTCCATGGTGTTGTTGTCCATGCCAGGAAATACGCATCTTCTCCCGTCACCTTGAAACGAACGATGGCAGAACGCTCTTTGACTGTTTTATAGCCCTGTGAAACTTCTGCTGTCGATAAAGGGGTACCACAGCGTGGGCAGTACGGAACGATCTTGAAGCCTTTGTAAAGCAGGCCTTTGTTCCAGATCTGGTTCAGTGCCCACCACTCAGACTCGATAAAATTGTCATCATACGTTACGTATGGGTTATCCATATCAGCCCAGAAACCGACAGTTCCTGAGAAATCTTCCCACATTCCTTTGTATTTCCATACGGATTCTTTACATTTTTCGATGAATGGCTCAATACCGTATTCCTCGATCTGCTCTTTTCCGTTCAGACCAAGCATCTTTTCAACTTCCAGTTCAACCGGTAAGCCGTGGGTATCCCAGCCTGCCTTACGAGGTACCATGTATCCCTTCATGGTACGGTATCTCGGGATCATATCTTTAATAACACGAGTCAGGACATGTCCGATATGCGGCTTGCCGTTTGCGGTTGGCGGGCCATCATAAAAGGTATAAGTCGGGCAGCCTTCTCTTGCTTTCATGCTCTTCTGGAAAATATCGTTTTCGCGCCAGAATTTTTCTGTTTCTTTTTCGCGGTCTACGAAATTCAGATTCGTGGATACTTTTTGATACATCTTCGTTTTCCTCCTGTTTACTGTTTCTTCACTTCGTATGCATGTGCGGTATCGGGGATTTTGTTTCTCTTTCCCACTCGAAATCCCTGCTGCTTCGCATCAGTCGCACTAACGTGCTTCTGGATTTCTCGCGCCTGCGGCGGTCGCTTGCGACGTCTACATTGTAGGCCGCAGTGCACATCCCAGCGGAGCGTTTTTTGTGTAATGGGAATGAAATTTCCCATTACACTCAAAAATCCTGCCGGCCTCGCCGGCAGCCGTGCTTCGCACTCTATGATTTTTTCGTTGTACGTTCGGGCAAAATCAAATACAAGCTTCGCTTGTGCTTGATTTTGTTCCTCACTACAAAACCCCCGTCCTGTAAAAGGACGGGGGTAATAGCTCCGAAACCACCTGTTACTGCATACTCACTTTCGATTTATATGCGCCCGTCGTAACGAGACGGATACGGCAGAACCTACTCATTTTCAATCTTTCAGCCTGCAACTCAGAAGTGATATTCAATCATCTGCTACTCGCACCGGTCTTGCACCGTCACCAGCTCGCTTTGCCTTTTACAAATGATCTACTGTCTTCGTCATAGTCATTATCTAAGGGTGATTATAATTCTGTGATGCCCGCATTGTCAAGTGGTTATTGTGCCATCTTCCTCTGATTCCATCAGCTTATGCATGATTTCCTGTCCTGTTTTGGTCGCAGCCAGACCGCCAAGCGCAGTTTCCCGGAAAGCACTGTCCATTTTACAGCCGACTTCCTGCATTGCGTCGATCACCTCATCCGGCGGTATTCTGCTTTGAATGCCCGCCATTGCCATATCCGCGCAGGAGATCGCATTTACACAGCCCAGCACATTTCTTTTTACGCAGGGAATCTCCACAAGTCCCGCAACCGGATCGCAGACAAGTCCCAGCAATCCTTTCAGTGCCAGCGCCGCCGCATGGCATATCTGCTCATCACTGCCGCCCTGCAGGTAAACAAGTGCGCCCGCTGCCATGGCAGATGCTGAACCGATCTCTGCCTGACAGCCTCCTTCCGCACCACTGATGGAAGCACGCTGTGCGATCACTTCTCCAATACCGCCTGTGACAAATAGTGCCTTTAAGATTTCTTCCTTTGGCACCTGTTTCATTTCATAATAGGGAAGAAGAACCGCCGGGATCACACCGCAGGAGCCTGCTGTCGGTGCTGCAACGATCCTTCGCATACAGGCATTGGATTCTGCCATTTTGAGTGCTGTGATCATGGCTTCTTCCATAAAAGAGCCGCAAAGCGTATTACCTGTTTTCGCATACGCCTCCAGCTTTCCGCCCTCTGCACCGACCAGTCCGCTGGCAGACAGCCTTTCCTGTCTGTAGGTTTTCACAGTCTGCTCCATGGTATCGAAGATCTTTTCCATGTAAGCAAAGGATTCTTCCCGTGAAGCGCCGCGCTGCGTCATATCGTCATACAGCATATATTCCCAGAAACGCTTTTTTTCAGTCTGGCACCAGTCCAGAATTTCCTGCAGTGATAGTTCCATAGTTTCTCCTCATGACATATTATGATGTTGGGGGCAAAAGCCCGGGTTTTGATGCTCATATCGGGGCGGGTCCCAAGGTCTTTCAACCACTTATGAGCAAGCTCATGTGGTTTTAGACCTTTTGACCCTGGCATCATATTATAATCCGTTAAAATAGGTTACTTTAATGATTCCTTCCAGATGCTCCAGCCATGCAATGGCATTGTCCGGGATCGGCTGGTCTGTCTCGATTACCATAACCGCATACTCGCCTCTTCTCTCGCGATAAAGCTGCATTGTAGCAATGTTGACGGATTTATGCGCCAGCATGGATGTAACCTCTGCCACATGTCCCGGCTGATCTAAGTTGTGTACGATAAGTGTGGGGCTTTCCCCGCTGAAATTGACATCGATTCCATCGATCTTGTTGACCATGATACGTCCGCCTCCGACAGAGGAAGCCTGCACTTCTATTTCCCTGCCGCTGCTGCCCCGCAGTCTGATCAGTGCTGTATTGGGATGGGCATCGCCAAGGTTTGTTGTGCCTATCGTAAATGTGAAGTTCTTCTCCTGCGCCAGCTCAAAGCTTGCCGGCACATGCATATCGTCCGGCGTAAGCCCCAGAATACCGGCAATGATCGCTTTATCCGTACCATGTCCCTTCCCGGTTTTGGCAAAGGAGCCGTGCAACAGGATCTCTCCATCTACCGGTGTATCCTTTAAAAGTGTCCGCGCCATCAGACCGATCCTGACAGCACCTGCTGTATGAGAGCTGCTTGGACCGACCATGACCGGTCCGATGATATTTTGTAAACTCATTGCATTCCTCTTTCACTGCTGCATTTATGCAATCTGCTTTGCATCCGTTGGTAATAATTTTCCAGCGTAATTGTTGATGTTCTGTGTGTAGCTTCTGTAAAATACAGTTGTATTTTGTTTCTATAGGTAATTATAAGCACTTTTTAATAAATTCACACGGTTATTTTGATATTTTCAAACATTCTTTCTCAAAATTACCTATAACATTTTTGTTATTTGTTGTTTTATAGATTTTTAGAACTGTGCGGGATAGCAAGAAGCCTCAGCCCATGCATAATCGCCTGTGGCAATGGGCTGAGGCTACATGAAATATTACGTTCGGGTGAAACCTTCTGTAACCTGCTGCGCAGGTTACCGGGTCGTACATTTGCTGTCGCAAATATACGACAATCCTCACTTCTATACTTGAAAATCCCGCTACTTCGTAGCGCCGCAGCTTCGCTGCTTCTGATTTTCTCGTTGAAGTTCGGGTGAAACCAAATGCCAGCTTCGCTGGCGCTTGGTTTCCTTCCTCACTTCATATAAAACGGATCCGCCTCTACTTCCTGAATAACTGCTTCCAGCTTATCGAGTTCTTCCAGAAGCTGCTCCTCCGTAATGATCAGCGGCGGATTGCAAAGTACCATATTTTCATGTCCGAAGGTTAAGAAACCTTTCGCACGCAGGGAACCGATGATCTTAGGCAGCTTTCCGTAAGGATCCTGACCGTATGGGACGATCGGCTCTTTTGTCTTTTTATCTTTTACAAATTCCACGCAGGAGAATAAACCGATATGTCTGACATCTCCCACACAGTTGTATTTTTCTTTAAATTCATCCAGCTTCTTGGCAAGAACAGCGCCAACCTTATTGACATTATCGAGGATATTTGCCTTCGTGTAGTAGTTGACACAGGCAACACCTGCTGCACAGGCAAGCGGATGACCGCAGTAGGTCAGACCACAGGAAAGTGTATGATCGTCAAAATATGCGGCGATCTCTTTGCTGACACATGCACCACCAAGCTGAATGTAGCCACAGGTAACACCCTTTGCAAAGGTTACGATATCCGGTTTGACATCAAAATTCATAAAAGCAAACATTTTACCAGTTCTGCACCAGCCAGCCATAACCTCATCACAGATCATGACAATGCCAAACTCATCACAGAGCTTACGCACGCCCTGCAGATATCCCTTCGGCGGTATGATAATGCCGTTTGTACCGGTTACGGTTTCCAAAATGATCGCTGCGATCTGATCCCTGCCTTCATAAATGATCTGCTCACGCAGCTTTGCGATATAAAATTCCGTTGCAGCTTCCTCTGATTCAAACCGGATGCTCTCACGATACAGATATGGGTCAAAGAATTTCACAAAGCCCGGAATACCAGGCTCCAATGGAAATCTTCTCGGTTCGCCGGTCAGATTACCGGCGCCAAAAGTTGATCCATGGTAACTTCTGTAACGGCTCATGACCTTATACCGTCCTGTATACATTCTTGCCATTTTAATGGCATTTTCATTCGCATCCGCGCCACCGTTTGTAAAAAATATTTTTCCCATGTTGTCCGGCATCAGGTCTACGATCATCTTTGCAAGCTTTGCTCTTGATTCTACGCCGTAGCCCGGACCCATCCATGCAAACTTATCGATCTGCTCCTTCATGGCATTGTTGATATCTTCATTGCCATAGCCCAGATTGACATTGACCTGCGTGGAGGACATATCGGTATATCTGTTGCCGTCATAATCCCACAAATAAATGCCCTCAGCCTTTTCCATCGGAATCGGGTTTACATCCTTCTGCTTCGCCCAGGACTGCAAATAATACTTTTTCTGTGTTTCCACGATTTCTTTTCCTGTCATTCCCATAATAGCATCTCCTTTGAAAATAAATATAGTTAAGCACCTAAATATGCTTTTCTTACTTCATCATTGTGTAAAAGCTCCTGTGCATCACCGGATAATTTGATCTTGCCGGTCTCCAGTACATAAGCCCTGTTAGCAACCTTTAACGCCATTTTTGCATTCTGCTCAACTAAAAGCACTGTAATACCCTGTGCGTTGACTTCTTTGATGATACTGAAGATTTCCTGTACCAGAAGCGGTGAAAGACCCATGGACGGCTCATCCATCAGAATGATCTTCGGATCTGCCATCAGCGCACGCCCCACTGCGAGCATCTGCTGCTCGCCGCCGGAAAACGTACCTGCCAGCTGGTTCTGTCGTTCCTTCAGCCTCGGAAATTTTTCAAACACATTGTCCATACGCGCTGCGATCTTATCCTTATCCTTGCGCCCGAACATATAAGCACCCATTTCCAGATTTTCCCGTACGGTCATATCCACAAATACATGTCTGCCTTCCGGTACATGGGCTACGCCGTGGGTAATGATCTTACTCGGCTGCTCCTTCAGAAGGTCTGTTCCGTCAAAGACAACCGAACCGCTGGTTGCTTTTTTCAATCCCGTGATCGTATGCAGGATTGTCGTCTTGCCGGCGCCGTTTGCACCGATCAGGGTAACGATCTCTCCGTCCCTTACTTCAATATTGACATCCTCGATCGCATGGATCACTCCATAATGCACGTTTAAATTTTCAACCTTCAGCATCATTCCCACCTCCTTCTTCATCTTCGTCTTCTTTACCAAGGTAAGCCTCTATTACATCCTTGTTATTTGCGATCTCTTCCGGTTTTCCGCTTGCCAGGATCTCACCGAAATTCAGTACATAGATCCGCTCGCAGATACTCATGACAAGACTCATATCATGCTCGATCAGAAGGATCGGAATACGGAATTTCTCACGCAGCATTTTGATCGACTCTTTGAGTTCTGCCGTTTCTACCGGATTCATGCCTGCTGCCGGTTCATCAAGAAGAAGCAGCTTCATATCTGTCGCCAGTGCACGTGCGATCTCCAAAAGTCTCTGCTTGCCGTAAGGAAGATTTTCTGCCAGCTGGTCGGCAAAACCGTCCAGTTTAAATAGCTTCAAAAGATCCATCGCTTTCTGTGCTGTTTCCGCTTCCTCTTTCCAGAAAAACGGTGTCCGGAAGATGGACTGGAACAGATTGCATTTCATATCCTTATTAAAAGCAACCATAACATTTTCCAGAACGGTCATTTTCTTGAAAAGGCGGATATTCTGGAAGGTTCTGGCAATACCCGCCTCAACCACCTGATGCGTGGACAGCCCGTTCATCCGTCTGCCACACAGCATATAGCTTCCCGAGGTCGGTTTATAAATACCGGTGATCAGGTTAAAAATGGTTGTTTTTCCTGCACCGTTCGGTCCGATCAGACCGATCAGCTCACCGGGATAGATTTCAATATTCACATCATTGACTGCTTTCAGACCACCAAACTGGATCCCAAGGCATTTTGTCTCAAGCACCGGAACTCTTTCTTCTGCCATACCAGTCACCTCTTTTCCTTTGGCGTTTTCTTTTTGGTTATTTTATCGATCAGCTTCGGGAGGGAGAATTCACGTCCTCCAAACAGACCGGTTGGTTTAAAGATCATAACAACTACTAAAATGATCGCATAGATCAGCATTCTGTAGCTTGCAAAGGCAGGCACAACATAAGAGATCAGCTGTGGCAGTGCGGAAAGGATCGGAGCTGCCACGATGGAACCTGTCAATGAGCCGCTGCCGCCCAGGATCACGATTGCAAGGAATTCCGATGATTTCGAGAAGTTAAAGTAAGTTGGTACCAGAGTTGTTATGTAATGTGCATAGATCGCACCGGACACACCTGCGAAAAACGCGGAGATCGTAAAGGTCAGCACCTTTGTTTTTGTAACATTGATGCCTGATGCTGCTGCAGCGATCCTGTCTTCACGGATGGCGATCAGTGCTCTTCCGTATCTGGAACGGATATAGCAGTACATGATGAAAATGCAGATGACCATGGTAATGTAAACGTAATGGTAATCGGATACCTTGGCGATACCTGCAAACGATTTACCGAAGGTTGCTTTTCCGGTAATTGCCGGGATACCGAAGTTACTTAACACAACGCGGACGATCTCGGCGACCGCTACGGTAACGATACAGAGGTAATCACCGCTGAGTCTTAATGCCGGAATACCGACTAATACGCCGATCAGACCTGCTGCCAGTCCGCCTACGATAATGGCGATCAGATATAAGAGAACCGCCGGCAGATCTGTCTGATCCTGAATGAGCGTTGTGACGATCGCGGATGCATAAGCACCGATCGACATAAAGCCTGCATGACCGAGTGAAAACTCACCCATATATCCTGTCAACAGATTCAGGGAGCAGACAATAATTGTATAAAACATACCAATGACAACAAGACCATTGAAGTATGCAGATTTCTTTCCTAAGATTCCTGTATCAAATAACAGGCAAAGAAGTAGGAACCCTATTGCGACCGCTATCAGGCAGATCAGATAATTTTTTTTCATTTTCTTTGACATAGCTCCACTTCCTTTCTTTTATACTTTTTCGCTTACTTTCTTTCCCATCAGTCCTGTCGGTCTGACAAGAAGAACAACGATCAATATCAGATATGTTACTGCCTCATAAGTACCGGGAAGCATATATACCTTGACCATGATCTCGATAATTCCAAGCAAAAGTCCACCGATCATAGCACCGGGCACACTTCCGATCCCGCCTAAAACAGCAGCAACAAAAGCCTTTAATCCAAGTGTGATACCAAGCTCGTTTTTAATGCTGACATATGATGTTGTATACATCATGGATGCGACTGCTGCCAGTCCGGAACCGATCGCAAATGTCGCAGTGATGATCTTATTAACATTGATACCTACAAGTGTAGATGCTATCTTATCCTCCGGAACGGCTCTCATTGCCTTTCCGAGCTTTGTGTACTTAATGAACAATGTCAGAAGAAGCATCATGACAAGTCCGATAACGAGTGTCAGAATAGTTGTCGCCGGAATAGTGACACTGCCAAAGGAAACTGCCGGCAGATCAAACATCGGCGGTACATTTCTCGGTGCAGAACCGAAAATAACAAGTGCTCCGTTTTCCAGCACAAGACTCATACCAAGTGCTGTGATCAGTGCTGTTGTAGAACCCTGTCCCCTGACCGGTTTATACGCGATCTGTTCTGTCAGAACACCAACACACACACAGACGATAATTGCTGCAAACACGGCAAACCATGCGGGTAATCCCAGCTTCAGCATGACAGGGATCACATAGAACAATGTAAATCCGCCTACCATGATAAAATCACCATGTGCGAAATTGATCATTCTGATGATACCGTAGACCATGGTATAACCGAGAGCTGTCAGTGCATAAATAGAACCCAGATTCAATCCATTTGCCAGACTTTGAATAAATTTAGCCATATGCCCTCATCTCCATTTCTTTTCTTTTTAGTAGGTGGCCGGAAGGCTCCTTTGCCTGTCCGGTCACCTTATGCACGCCAGTGTTACATGGCCTTTGCATCATACAAGCGGGAACCTCCGCCCATGCATTCTGCCGATGCATGACATTTCTTAGAAGCTGCCGTAATAGGTAAGTGCTCCATCCTTAAATGTTTCAATTGTGAAAGGCTTCTTTGCATCACCGTTTTCATCATAGGTGATCTCGCCACCCATACTTTCATATTTCATACCAAGCAGTGTATCCTTAACAACGGAAGGATCTGAGGAACCTGCTTCCTCCATTGCCTGTACAAGCATCTTGACTGAATCGTAATACAGGGAAGAAACTGCATTCAGGTCATCTTCACCGTATTCTTCTTTATAAGCTGCTACATAATTTTTCACAGCTTCCGTATCAGCGGAAAGATCCAAATGTGCCAGATAATAGCAGTTATCAAACTTGCTTTCGTATCCTGTGACATCTGTTCCGTCCCATGCATCACCGCCAAGGATCGGACCTGTAAAGCCTGCATCTCTTGCCTGTGAAACGAAGTTCGGTACCGTATCGTAGTTATTTGGATAAATGATAACCTCTGCCCCCTGTTCAATTGCCTTGGAGATCTGTGCAGTGTAGTCAGTATCTGTTGTAACGCAGCCATAATGCTCATAAGTTACATCAGACATCTCTGCCAGTGCTCCCTCCATTGCTTCGGCAAGACCTGCACAGTAATCGGAATCTTCTGCAGCCACAATTGCAATGTTTTTCGCTTTAAACTCCTCTATTGCCATCTTTGCAAGTGTCGGTCCCTGATCAGCATCGGAGAAACATTCTCTGAAAATATAATCACCTGTTTTACAGATCGTAGCATTTGTAGAGTATGGTGTGATAACAAGCATGCCACTGTCCTGTGCTGTCTCTACAAAGGAAAGGGTACAGCTGGAAGAGCAGGAACCGATGACTGCACTGATATCATAGGATGCACAGTTGTTGTATGCACTGATCGCTTCAGTCGCATCTGACTTATCATCCGCAAATACCGCAGATTCCAATGTATAGGTTTTGTCTCCGATTGTGACGCCGCCGGCTTCGTTGATCTCTTTGATCGCCAGATTATAACCGTTGATAGCGCCCTCGCCCCAGCTGGCAAGACTTCCTGTCAGTGGTGCAATACCTGCGATCAAAATGGAATCGGAATCTCCGTCTGATCCACCGGAAGCTTCTGCCGTATCGGATGCTTCCCCTGTTTCCGGTGCGGAAGCGGTTGTATCATCCGTACTGCTGCCACATCCTGTCAGAAGGCTTGCGGTCAGTGCTGCGACCATTGCCGTTGTTACTACCGTTTTGAATCGTTTTTTCATAGTTTTGTCCTCCTCTTTTTGAAAATTTATCATTTAACCCTTCGCAATGCTTACAGGCCAAATTTCACTTTTATGTAATTCTCCATGACATCTACGCAGCGGTCTCTTCCAACTCTGGCACTGTTGAGCGTCATGTCGTAATTCACCGGATTTGTCCAGTAATTTCCGTTTGTATAATGCTTATAATAATCTGCCCGGTATTTATCAGTCTTTTCGATCAGCCGGTGTGCTTCATTTTCCGATACACCCATTTTTTTGACAATGGATGCAACACAGTCTGCCCGCGGTGCTTCTATATAGAAGCTGGCAACGTTGCAATAATCTCTCAGCACATAATCCGCACATTTTCCGATTACAATGAAGGATGTCCGGTCTGCCAGTCTGCGGATCAGTTCACTCTGGATATTGAATAAATTATTGTTGGATGTGAAACGCTTATCCGACGGCTCCACCACATAATGAAACGGAAGTCCCTTCAGCTTATCTGCTATATCAATTTTTTCATCTGCAAGATTAAAAAGTGCTTCATTAATACCGCTGCTTTCGGAAGCCATTCTCAGAATCTGCTGCTCATAGCAAGGAATCCCAAGCCGTTCCGCCAGTTTTACACCAATTTCTTTTCCGCCGCTGCCAAACCCTCTGGCAATTGTAATGACAAATTTCTGCATCTTGTTCTCCTCCTCACTATTTATAAATCAGAAAGGAGCTTTTACAGTTTGTAAAAGCTCCTTCGCTTATCATATGGGTATGCTGTTTATTATGCCTCCCACAACTTCTTATATATATGTAAAATATCTTCCTTTGTTACTTCTTTAATCGTATTTCCCGGACTGCCGCTTGCCAGTGCATCATCTGCCATCTTATCCATCTTTTCGAAAAACGCTTCTTTATTGATGCCATACGCCTCCAGCGTCGGAATTTCGATCGTCTTGCAGAGATCTTCCAGAGATACAAAAAATGCATCTGCACATTCCTGATCAGATCCCTCTGCGCCAAGCGCCCTGCCGATCGCTGCAAATCTGGAAATACATCCATCCTCTGCAAATGCCAGGCATTTGGAGATCAGCATTGCATTGGAAATACCGTGTGGCACATGGAAAAGTGCGCCGATCGGTCTGCTCATGCCATGTACAAGTGTCACACTTGCATTGTTGATACAGACACCTGCTTCGTATGCTGCAAGAGCCATCTGTGTTCTGGCTTCCAGATCCGCGCCGTTTTCATATGCAACAGGCAGATAGGCAAATACCCGTTTGATCGCGGATATGGCAAATATATCGGTATAAGGTGTCGCCTTTTTGGAAGTGTATGCCTCTACCGCATGTGTCAGGGCATCCATTCCGGTCGCTGCGGTGATCGACTTCGGTGCTGTAACGGAAAGCGTCGGATCGATGACCGCCAGCCTTGGGATCACCTTTTCATCCGTGATCAGTTTTTTCGTATCCGTTGCGGATTCTGTCACACAGTAAAATTTAGTTGCTTCCGATCCGGAACCTGCAGTTGTCGGTATTAAAACGATCGGTGCATAACCGGATGCTGCGGAAACTGCCTTTGCGCTGTCCTGTGGACTGCCGCCCCCGATTCCGATGACCATATCACAGCCTTCCGTATCGTATACTTTTTTAGCAGCTGCAACCATCAGGTCATCAGGCTCTCCTTTAATATCGGTAAATATTGTATAACTGACGCCTGCCTCATCCAATGAATCAGTCAGCTTCTTTACAATTCCGCTTTTTTCCACGATCTTCCCGGATATGATCAGCGCATGGCTTCCCAGACCGCTGATCTGCTCCTTTGCCATGGAAATTGCATTTTCGCCGACCATTGTTCTGCCGGGCATTAAAATCTGATACATATCATCCACCTCCTGTAGCTTTATCTCTGCGACACGTTTCCTCTTCGCGCGAGTGCGCATCTCTGCGAAGCATTTCTGTGATAGTATCACAGATACAGAAAAAAGCCGGTGTACACTGTACCCGACTTCTTTGTCTTATTTTCTGTGCTTTGTTTGATGTTGGAGTCATCATAGCACCTGCACCATACACTGGCAATAGCAAATAAAACACGTATTTTTGTGCATCTGCACAAGCAGCTCCTTAAGTATCTTAGTTCTCTGCCCTTACAATATGTCTTCTACACAAAGTGCCACATACAGTCTTGCCTTCCCTTCCCAGGAGGAAAGATCGATCCCCATGATCTCCTCCGCCTTTTTCACATAATTGTTGACAGTGTTACGATGAATAAAGCATTTTTCGCTGACCTCTCCCTGATGTCCGTCACATGCCACATACATTTTCACAAATGTTTCATATTCTGTATTGTTTTTTTCATCATATTCCTTCAATTTCCCGACAGAATCCGTATAAAATGCGGTCAGTGCCTCTGTATTTTCATTATCGATCAGCAGCTTGTAAATACCCATTTCTCTGTAATACAGAATGCGTTCTTTTTTCCGTGATGCCAGCTTGCAGGCAGCATAGGCATGCATAAAATTACTGTCCTGATTTTCCGGTCCTTTTACAATATCTCCCACCCCAATCGAAATGAGTGGCAGGAGCTTATGTGCAGATGCAGTCTTGAACAGACTGTCCAGATACTGCTCCAGATCCTCCGGCGTATAGTTGATCAGCAGCAAAATCCGCTTTTCTCTGTATTCAAAGGAAATATACTGGTCATGGATCCGCTTGGCACAGCTTTCCGCCACCATTTTCAGATGCCTGCTTTCCCTGACATACTCTTCTGTTCCGTGTGGCATATGCAGCGATATGCATAAGGCTGCCATCGTGCAGGTTGTCATAAAACCAAGTCTCTCCAACTGGTGCAGAAGCGCGTCCTTCTCCCCGACATGAAAGATCAGATCCTTCATGATCGCTGCGACCGTGTCCTCCTGCGCCGCATTGTCTATGATCATCTGGCAGTATTCCCTTGTCACATCCACAAGAGGGACTTCCCACGGCAATGCAAAGAGTGGCAGCTGCTTTTCCTCGCAAAATGCGATCACGCTGTCCGGTACCGTCTTTATGAACATGCCTGTATTGATAATGAGTGCACTGGCGTGCAGGCGGTAGATCGTACCCACAAAGCGCTGCAGCTTTTCCTCATCATTTCCTGCAATGCATTCCGTGATGACAACCTCATTTCCATGCAGAAACTGTGCCCCCTCATTTGTTTCGATAATATGGATCCACTGCACAGGCCGGCAAAGCCCCGCCTGTCCTGCCAGCAGCTTCATATTATATTTGACTGATTCCTTAAAAAGATTACCCACTGTAAGTGCCATATGTATCACCCTATTCTGTTGCTTTACAGATTTCCTCATACAATGCATCACGCAGACGGAACAGTGTTTCCCGGTTTTTTCCGCCCACCGGATTTCCGTCCAGTTCATCCACATACATGCAGACATGGGAAGAAGATGTCACGATGATCTCGTCCGCATTTCGCAGATCCTCCAGATAATAAGGCGTCTCGCTGACGCCGATCCCCAGCTTTTTGCACATACGCACCAGATGTGCTCTTGCAATACCCGGCAGGATCAGATCATCCGTCGGTGCGGTGTATAAAATGCCGTCCTTTAAAATATGACAGTTGCAGTGTGCACATTCTGTGATCCTGCCGTCATGTCGATACAGAATTGTCTCATCCGCCCCTGCTTTATAGGCCTTTTCCGCATATAGTACGGAGGGCATCAGGTTAAGTGTCTTGCAGTTACAATAGAAGAAACGTTTATCCTCCTGCGTCACACATTTGATCGGCTTCTGACAGGTGTCCAGTGTTTCCGGCTTGATCATGACCCACAGATTGCCCGGTCCTTTTTTATATACATGATTTCTGATACCGGTTCCTCTTGTACATGCCCAATATACAAAATTATTTCCTGTATCCATTTTCAGGACAAGCGAAGCAAGCAGTTCCTTCAGTTCCTCCTTGGAACATGGAATTTCAATATCCATCAGCTTTGCTGAATTGAAAAAACGGTCTATATGCTCGTCGATCGCAAACAGGTGATAATTTCTTGCCGGACCCGCATCATAGACACCATCGCCGAAGAAACATACTCTGTCATCAAAAGGTACCATCATATTTTCCAGTTCATCATAAGTTCCATTGTAATATCCTAATGTTTTCATGCGCATATACCTCCTTGTTCTATCCTTTCCAGTGCTGTAATGATTTCCTGCTCTGTCAGCATACTCTTGCCGTCCACCGTACATGTCAGTTCATGTGTCACCCCATCTACGCTTCCGATCTCTACCGTTTTTGTTATGTAAGATTTGATCCAGGAAAAATCCGGAAGCAGCTTTTGTCCCACACGTCCGGACAATGCAGCCACAATTCCGTAAGCCCCCCAGTTAGACACGGTTGCTACTACCAGAATATCGGTACTGACCACACAGGGTTCCAATGAAAGTTTTCTGCTGATCGCGCCTGCGATCTTCCCCATACCGATCTCATTTCCGCCGTCTCCCACGCCGATTGATGGTATGACCCCCTGATAAGCCACAAACAACTCGTCGATGGGAGCTGTGTGTTCGCTGATGCTCACCCCCCGCATATTTGCATATTGCAGGAAACGGTTCCTGCCACAGCGCTCAACCGAGATCATCCCTTTCGGCTGATACGTCTCGATCAGCTCCCGAAATGTTTCCTGATCCGCATCATACGGTACATAGACAGTTGGCAGCATCTCCAGTTCAAAAAAGCCCTGACACGGTTGATCCGTCAGGATCACAGGCTGATATCCGAGTCTCTGCAGCGCCAGTGCCAGCACTACCGTTCCTGCAGGACCGTCTGTCTCCGCATATCCTGCCACATAAAACCCGGTCGTCAAAAACACAACCCCTTTCTCCCACGACAGGATTTCCTGTGCTGCCTTTTCACAGCAATTGTCCGACACATATCGCCTGATATACGGAATTCCGCGTTGCGAATACCGTAATATAACTTCTTCAATAGTTTCTGTCATATGCATCCCTTCTTTCTATGCGATTACCTGTGTGATCGGTACTATACTGACACCTGCCTCCGTGAGCTGCTCTTGCAGCAGTCCGGCAAATGCAACAGCCTTTTTCCCATCCCCATGCAGACAGACAGAATCTGCCTTGATCGGGATCTCTGCCCCGTCTATGCTTGTCACAACACCTTCCTGTACCATCCTTATCGTCCGCCGGACGGCAGTTTCTTCCTCTTCGATCACAGCCCCTTTCTGCGAGCGCGGGACAAGTGTTCCGTCCGCCTGATAGGCTCTGTCCGCAAATACTTCATTTGCAACTTTCAGTCCGGTTTCTTCTCCTGCTTTTATCAGCTGACTGCCCGACAGTCCAAGCAGGATCAGTCCGCTGTCCACCTCATAAATGCCTTCCGCGATCGCATATGCCAGCTTCTCATCTTTAGCTGCCATATTGTACATGGCTCCATGCGGCTTTACATGCTGCAGACCGACATGTGCTGCCTTGCAGAATGCCTGCAATGCACCGATCTGATACTGCACCATTGCCTTCACTTCCTTCGGACTGACTGCCATATTCCGCCGCCCGAAGCCGACCAGATCCGGATAGCCCGGATGTGCACCGACTGCTGCATTTTTTTCTTTTGCCAGTCTGACCGTTTCTGCCATGACCACCGGATCCGATGCATGAAATCCACATGCCACATTCACGGACGAAACATATTGTATGACTTCCTCATCCATACCGCATTTGTAGTTTCCGAAGCTCTCGCCCAGATCCGCATTCAAATCTACTTTCATGTTGTACACATCCTTTCTGTATCCTGTTTACTGTTCGAAATTCACTATTTCTGATGCCGTTTTCGATTTCCGGTACATTATGGATTTCTGTTCACGTTTCAGTTTTTATCTCATTTTCTGCTTCTGTATTAGAGTTAGCGTATACTAATATTTCAAGTTAATATTTTTGACATCCGTTACAAGCATATGCCCCGGCGCATGCGTAATACAAAAGCTCGGTTTTGATGCCATAACCACAGCCTGCGGTGTCACACCGCACGGCCAGAACACCGGTACTTCTCCCTCCCGGATCGTTACCGCATCTCCAAAATCCGGCTTCGCCAGATCGTGGATTCCGATCACCTTTGGATCTCCGATATGGACAGGTGCGCCATGTACCTTTGGCATAGAACCTGTTACCTGTACAGCCTTTGGCACAAGCGCATATGGAATAGGACGCATACTGACAACCATATTTCCATGAAATACACCTGCGCTTTTACAAGCTATATTCGTCCGGTACATCGGTACGTTGCAATGCTCCTCGATCTGTCTGACCGGAATATCTGCCTTCAGGAGCTCGCCTTCAAAGGAAAAGCTGCAACCGATCAGAAAACTGACAAGATCTTCCCTCCAAAATGACGATACATCCGTATACATGCCTGTGAGTTCTCCGTTTTCGTAAATACAGTACTGCGGGATATCCTTTGCAATATCCGCATGATCGGCGATCTCACTTAAATATCTGTCTCCGGCGTTTGTCACCTCAAGGATCGGACATGCTTTGGGGTTTTTTGTCGTAAACAGGAGAAAATCAAATGCCAGTTCCTTTGGAAGAACCACAAGGTTAGCCTGTGCATACTCACTGCACATACCGCTTGTTTCGCCGGTGATCTTTTTCTCCCGGATCAGCCGCCGCACCTCTTTAGGTAAGCTGTCTGCGTAATCAGCCGCGCAGGTTCCGTCCGGGTAACTGTCTTCTATTTTATCTACCATGCCATCTCACTTCCTCTCTTCTCTCACATCAGTTGTCATCAGGTAACTATTCATATATGCTGCTATATGTAACATCTGGAACAACTAAGATCCTTGTTGATCCATAATAAACTAACCACACATGACAGTCTTTTTGCTTCTTTGTTGTATCTACTATCTCTCACCTGCCACCGAACAATTTCTTCAAAAATCCACCCGACGAATGCTTCTGCAGCTTTATCAGCTCTGCCTGCACAAATCGGATCCTGTCACCCGGTCTTGCCTGCGCCAGTATAGGAAGATCCTCCTGTATCACTGTTGCGATCTTTGCATATCCTCCTGTCGTCTGATGATCTGCCATCATGACGATCGGAAGCCCTGCTGTTGTAACCTGCACAGAGCCAAATACAATACCGTCCGAGATGATATCTGTGTTACCATCTGCTAACACTTTTTCTCCTTCCAGCCGGATGCCCATCCGGTCGCTTTCCACGCTTACGGTATACGGCGATCCCAGAAATGTCTGAACCCCTTCTTCCGTAAACATTTCCTTCTGTGGACCTAAAATAACCCGCACCGTTTTTTCCCTCTCATAATCCGTCTGGTCAATCGTTTTTTTGAGCAGTCTTTTCTGTTCACCTTCGGAAAACTCCCTGACACGGATTGGAAGTGCATCTCCGTTTTGCAGCCTTCTTCCTTCAAAACCGCCCAAACCACATTTTAAGTTGGTAGATCTGCTCCCCATCACGCTTGGGACCTCTATCGTACCTGCAATGGCAAAATAAGCTCTTACACCGCTTTTCGCCATACCGAAACGAAGCCTGTGTCCCTTTTCGATCCGGTAAACATGCCCCCGCTCCATAAGTGTCCCTCCGTCATAGACCGCCTGCATATCCGCCCCGGTATAGGCAGCATATACATCTTCGTCAAATACCAGCTCTGCACCCATCAGGGTCATCTCCAAAACAGCCGCACCCAGTTCATTTTCCAGCAGGGAAACAAGCTGCGAGTATGCCAGCGTATCCATTACACCGGAGGATGTGATCCCATATTCCATATAACCGAATCTGCCTCTGTCCTGCACCGTTGTGAGCGGTCCTGCCTGTAAAATATGCATGCTCATACGATCACCCCCTTCTTCATGCAAACTCCGGCCGGTAAACTTTATTAACAACATCCTGTCTGATCAGCTCATATTCCCGTTCCGTCACCGCGGCAAAACGGATATATTCTCCTGCCTTGCACAAAACAGGCGGATCGTTTGTCTGATCATAAAAGGAAAGCGGTGTGCGCCCGATCAATCTCCAGCCCCCCGGTGACTCCATCGGATATACACCGGTCTGACTGCCTCCGATTCCTACCGATCTTGCAGGGATCTTTGTCCGCGGAACCGAAAGCCTTGGCATATGGATCCGTTCATCCAGACCGCCCAGATATACAAAGCCCGGCAGAAAGCCCAGCATATAGATCTTGTAATCCACACTTTGATGGATCTGCATGATCTCTTCTTCACTCCGTCCAAGTTCTCTGCACATCCCTACAAGATCCGGTCCTTCTTCTCCGCCATAGCAGCAGGGCACAATGCGGATCCGCTTCTTTTCCTGCATTTCAGATGCCTTTATAGAGGAAAACTTCTTTATGACAGGCATCAGCCTCCGATACGTGGTGATCGCCTGATCATAAAAGATCAGCAGGCTCCTGTAAGTAGGAAGCACTTCCGTCACACCTTTTGGGTGTGCTGCCTTGATCTGTACTGCCAGATACTGTACACGGTCATTCGTCTGCACATTGATTTCATTATCAAATTCACAAAGAACTGCCTGATCCCCGACCGGGCAGATACGAAAAGCCTCCATAGGATCACTTCCTCTCATGAAACGCGCGAAGGAGTATGCTTTCGCACACTCCTTCGCGGGAAATTTTATTATGATAGCAATCAGAAAGGGACCATGTGTTGACCACATCGTCCCTTGAATATGTTCTACATTATATCCGATTCTTTTTATTTATGCAAGATTGACTTTCTTTTTTGTATATTTGCACATTCGTATGCATACATATGCACATCACTCCGTTTGTAAGGCTACACTTTCTACACAGTTGTGCATCAGCATTGCGATCGTCATCGGTCCTACACCGCCCGGTACAGGCGTGATATAGCTGCAATGCTCACTTACCCTCTCAAAATCTACATCCCCGCAAAGCCCCTCTTCTCTTCTGTGGATCCCCACATCGATGACAACAGCTCCTTCTTTGACATATTCCTCCGTAATCATCTGTGGTTTTCCGATCGCTACGATCAGGATATCCG
>HF995240.1:64602-76769 GCA_000432915.1 Firmicutes bacterium CAG:194 | reverse complement strand
CAATACCTTTTACCACGCATGTTCCTATGCAGAGGTCCCATCCAACCGGATGAGACCTCTTTTTTTCGTTCTTTTCTATAGATTTTATTTATTCATTAAGAGATCGTCAAAGTAAGCGATCGTCTTTTTCAGACCTTCCTCCAGGTTCACTGTCGGTTCCCAGGAAAGCTCCTTCTTTGCCAGATCGATCACAGGACGTCTCTGCATCGGATCATCCTGTGGCAGCGGTTCAAATACGATCTTGGAACTGCTTCCCGTCAGATCGATGATCTTCTGCGCCAGCTCCAGCATCGTAAATTCACCCGGATTACCGATATTTACAGGGCCTGTAAAGCCGTCCCTGCTGTTCATCATACGGATCATGCCTTCGATCAGATCATCGACATAACAAAAGCTTCTTGTCTGCTCGCCGCTTCCGTAAATCGTAATATTTTCGTTTTTCAGTGCCTGCACAATAAAATTGGAGACTACTCTGCCATCATGCGTATTCATTCTCGGCCCGTATGTATTGAAAATACGGATCACCTTGATATCTACCTGATGCTGACGGTGATAATCAAAGAACAGCGTTTCCGCCATACGTTTTCCTTCATCATAACAGGATCTGATACCGATCGGATTGACACAGCCCCTGTAGCTTTCCGGCTGTGGGTGGATCTCCGGATCTCCGTATACTTCACTTGTACTTGCCTGCAGGATCCTTGCATGGACACGCTTTGCCAGTCCCAGTGTATGCAGTGCACCAAGCACACTTGTCTTGCCCGTTTTGATCGGATCATACTGGTAATGGATCGGACTTGCCGGGCATGCCAGATTGTAGATCTGATCTACCTCCACATAGATCGGTTCTGTCACATCATGTCTGATAAATTCAAAATATGGATTTCCCATCAGATGTCTGATATTATCTTTTGAACCTGTAAATAAATTATCGATACAAATGACATCATTCCCCTGCTCAATCAGTCTGTCACACAGATGTGACCCTAAAAAACCTGCTCCCCCTGTTACAAGAATACGCTTTTTCATGTTTCTTAAAATCCTTTCCCAATACCCGCTACTCTACTGTTACACTCTTGGCAAGATTTCTCGGCTTATCCACATCAAGTCCTTTTGCTGCAGAAATATAGTATCCGATCAGCTGAAGCGGAATCACTGCCAGACTGCCGATAAAATGATGATCCACCTTCGGAATATAGGTAACAAAATCTGCTGTGTCTTCCATTTCATAATGTCCGTATGTTGTAATTCCCATCAGATATGCACCTCTGGACTTACATTCTACCATATTGGAGAGTGTTTTTTCATACAGATCATCCTGCGTCAGAATACCGATCACAAGTGTTCCGTTCTCGATCAGGCTGATCGTTCCATGCTTCAGTTCCCCTGCTGCATAAGCTTCGGAATGGATATAAGAAATCTCCTTCATCTTCAGAGATCCTTCCAGACTGATCGCATAGTCGATACCACGTCCGACAAAGAATACGTCATGTGCATTGGCAAACTTTGCCGCAAACCACTGGAGACGTTCTTTATTTTCCATGATCTGTTCGATCTTATCAGGAATTGTCTCAAGCTCATCCAGATACTTCTTGCAGACTTCATCCGTTACTTCTCCTCTTACCACGCCAAACTTGATCGCAAGCAGGTAAGACAAAATAAGCTGTGCTGTATATGCCTTTGTTGTTGCAACAGAAATCTCAGGTCCAGCCATTGTATAGCAGACATAATCAGCCTCTCTTGCGATAGAAGAACCGACTACATTGACGATCGCCAAGGTTTTCAGCCCCTTCTTCTTTGCTTCCCGGAGCGCTGCCAAAGTATCTGCCGTCTCACCGGATTGTGAGATCAGAATAACAAGTCCGTTCGGATCTAAAATCATATTCCTGTAACGGAATTCAGATGCCAGCTCCACTCGGACCGGTAGCTTTGCAAGATCTTCTATGACATATTGAGCTGCCATTCCAACGTGCCATGCAGAGCCACATGCCACAATATAAATCTGGGAAAACTGACGGATCTCCTCGTCAGTCAGTCCGACTGTGGAAAGATCGATCACGTCATCCTTTCTGAGCGAATGCAGGGTGTCTTTAACAACCTTTGGCTGCTCATGGATCTCTTTCATCATGAAATGCTCATAACCGCCTTTTTCCGCAGCCTGCGCATCATAAGTAATCTCCACAACATCTTTTTCGATCACATCACCGTTCAGGTCATAGAAGGTCGCACCATCTGCAGTGATCCTTGCCATTTCATTATTTCCGATGTAGCAGACCTTTCTTGTGTAATTTAAGATTGCAGGCACATCGGATGCAACGAAGTTTTCCCCTTCACCCAGTCCGATGATCATCGGGCTGTCTTTTCTTGCCACATAAATCTCATCCGGGTAATCCTTGAACATGACCTCAAGTGCGTAGGATCCACGTACACGGACGATTGTTTTTGCCAGTGCATCAATTGGACCCACCTTATATTTTTTATAATAATAGTCTACCAGCTTGATCAGAATTTCAGTATCAGTATCACTGTAAAATTCATAGCCATGATGCAAAAGCTTTTCTTTCAGTTCCTGATAGTTTTCAATAATTCCGTTGTGTACACCTACGACCTCTGATTCCACAGGACCGGAAGCAGAACCGGTACAATTACCGGATACATGCGGATGTGCATTTGTTTTGGACGGAACACCATGCGTTGCCCATCTCGTATGTCCGATACCACAGCAGCCGGAAAGTGCCTTCCCCCCATCTGTCTTATCTGACAGGTTCACCAGTTTTCCTGTTGCTTTAACAACCTCTGCCAGTTCCTCGCCATCCCGCACCGCGAGTCCGGCCGAATCATAACCTCTGTATTCCAGTTTAGAAAGTCCTGCAAGCAGAATCGGTGCTGCCTGCTTATCCCCTACATATCCAACTATTCCGCACATAGTCTGTTCTCCTTTTCTAACTTGTTGCCTTAATGTATTTCATAAAGGCTTCTTTTATATAAAATTCATATTGCTGCCCGATCCGATCCAGGCTTTCATTTGGAACAAAACCGCCCGCCATCGCTTTATGACCGCCACCCGACCCATATCCGGAAAGTGCTGTTGCGACCAATTTACCGGCATCTACGGCTTCTACCTCACTGCGGACAGAAAATTTCAATCCATCCTTTCTAACAGAATATACGATAGATACATCCACAACGTCAAGAGCAAGGATAAAATCAGATATGATCGCGATCAGTGCATCCGGGCAATCAAACGGAATACATGCAAATCCGGTTCTGTCATATATCTTTATATTATCGATTGCCGCTGCATATGCCCGCAAATCCTTAAATTCCATGACATTTTTATACATTTCCTGCAGCTTTTCCACATCCGCCGTCTCAAATGCATATGCAAACATCTCCGCATCAAATGCTGTTGCACCTCTTGTAAAATCCGCCGTATCCATCTTGATCCCGTAAGCAAGCGCCGATGCCACAAGCGGCGGGATTGCTATCCCCATTTCCCGATAATAAGAAACCACGATCGAGCTGCAGGCACCTACCATCCGGATATCCTTGTAATGATATCCACAGTCCCGAACCTGCGGGTGATGATCCACGCATGCCACCTCATCTCCGGGCAGATCTGTAAAATTAGTATTGTACTTCTGCCCGTCCACCGTCACAATATAATCTGATTCCTGCATATCTGCCAACAAGTCTGCATGCAATATTTCCATGGAGAAAACCGTCAGCATCCGCTTCGTACTCAGCTTGTCGATACTGCCATCATAACAGAGGATCGCGTCGATCCCGAACTGTTGCAGAAAATACTGCAGACCGTAAGCGGACGCGATCGCATCCGGATCCGGGAAATTATGCGTCTGGATATAAGTCTTATGTCCTTTTAATAATACGATCAGATCCTGTGGTTTTTGTTGCCCGTCTTTCATGTTCCGTTACCCTCTTACATCCAGAAACTGTGCCTGTCCGTGGATCCGCATTGCAACGGAATCTGCCGGAACAAAAATACAGTCTCCCTTATAAAATGTGATCTGCCCGCCCGGATAACTGATATTTCCGCAGCCGCTCACACAAAGCAGGACGCGGAATGACATCTGATCCGACAGATAAGTTACGATCTGTCTTCTTTCCGTGTTTACGATCATTCTGTACACTTCAAAATACTTGCATCTGCACAGGCATTCTGATGCCATTCCCTGCTGATATTTCAAAATACGGAGTGGCTGTCGCGGCTTTGCACTGCTTTTCAGATTTGCAGCCTCCAGTGCCTTTTCAATGTGCAGTTCCCGTTTCTTTCCGTTTTTGTCTTCTCTGTCATAATCATAAAGACGATATGTCAGATTGGAATTTTCCTGGATCTCCGCCACAAGTGCGCCTGCACCGATCGCATGGATCGTTCCCGCTTCTATAAAGAAAAGATCCCCCTTCCTGATCGGAACATATTGCAAATATCTGGTCAGCTTTCCTTTTTCGATTGCTTCCCTGATCTCTTCTTGTGTGCAGTCTCTTCTGAGTCCGTACACAAGTCTGGCATCCTTTGCCGCATCCAGCACATACCACATTTCCGTCTTGCCGAGCTGTCCATGCTCATGTTCCTTTGCATATGCATCTGTCGGATGCACCTGCACAGACAGATCTTCCCTGGCGTCAATAAATTTGATCAGCAGCGGCAGTTCCGTACACCCCATATGACGGGATCCCAAATATGCCGGATTTCCGGAAAGCACCTGCCCCAGCGTCTGTCCGGCAAATTCACCCTCTGCCACAAAGCATGGTCCGTCCGGATGAGTGGAACACTCCCACGTTTCTGCCAGCGGAGACATTTCTATTCCTTTTTCAAATTCCGTATTCAGTCGCTGACCGCCCCACAAATAATCTTTGCCGGAAGGTCTTAACAATAATGGCTTATTCATCAATACTCCAATTCTACTTATTCTTTTCCATCCCAGCAGTAAGTACAGAGCTTACATTTCTCAATACCGACCGCATCCAGCATATCGTCCAGCCGGTTAAAACGAAGGGATGTAAAATGCAGTTCCTTGCAGATCTCATCTACCATCTTTTCATACTTTTCAGAGTCCGGATCTGTATACTCCTGCAAAACCTCCTCTGTTACATTTCCATTTTCCAGTCTTTCGATCACTCTTCTTGTGATCAGATCCATTTCCGAAGAAGAACGGGAGAAGTTCAGATACTTGCAGCCGTATAAAAGCGGAGGGCATGCAGGTCTGATGTGTACCTCTTTCGCACCGCTCTGGAATAAATACTCTGTTGTTTCCCGCAGCTGCGTACCTCGTACAATGGAATCATCGATCAGGAGCAGGCTCTTATCACGGATCAGTTCTTCTACTGCCAGAAGCTTCATCTTTGCGATCAGATTACGCTGGCTCTGTATCGTTGGCATAAAGGAGCGCGGCCATGTCGGCGTATATTTGATAAATGGTCTGGAAAACGGAATACCTGACTGATTGGCATACCCGACTGCATGTGCGATACCGGAATCCGGAACGCCTGCAACAATATCCGGCTTTACATTGTCTCGTTCCGCCATTTTTGCGCCGCAGTTATAACGCATCTGTTCCACACTGATCCCTTCATAGGAGCTTGCCGGATATCCGTAGTATACCCAGAGGAACGTGCAGATCTTCATATCTTTTCCCGGCTGCATGAGCGTCACACAGTTTTTATGCGTCAGGACGACAATTTCCCCCGGTCCGAGTTCTTTATAATCCTGATACCCCAGATTTTTATAGGCAAAGCTTTCAAAAGAAGCACAGAATGCGTCTTCCTTTTTCCCGATCACAACCGGCGTTCTGCCTTTCTCATCTCTGGCACAATAAATACCGTTCTCATTCATCAGCATAAGAGACAACGAACCATCAATTGTGTGCAAGGCATACCGGATTCCTTCGATCAGATTATCCTTCTGATTGATCAGTGCTGCAACGAGCTCTGTCGCATTAATATCTCCGCCGCTCATTTCCAGAAAATGGGAACAGCCATCTCCAAACAGATTTTTTACCAGTTCATCCGTATTATTGATCTTACTCACCGTTGTGATCGCATACGTTCCATGATGAGAACGCACGATCAGCGGCTGTGGTTCATAATCCGAGATACAGCCGATTCCATACCAGCCCTTCATCTGTTGCATATCTTTATCAAACTTTGTACGGAACGGTGCGTTTTCTATATTGTGGATCGCACGGTCAAAGCCTTTTTCTCCCCAGACTGCCATGCCACCGCGTCTTGTGCCCAGATGCGAATGATAATCCACGCCAAAAAACAAATCAAATACACAATCTTCCTTTGCTGCTACGCCAAAAAAGCCACCCATTTTCTTTCCTCCATGCTCTTTTTTCTGTCTTATGCGTTTTCTGCTTCTGCTTTTCTTGTCTGTGTAAACTTAATACCTGCCACGATACCGATCATCACAACGATCGCGATCAACAGTGTAAGCCATTTATTTCCGATCAGCGGTGCTGCCAGATAAGCCAGACAGGAAACACCTGCACAAAGCACGACATACGGAAGCTGTGTGGAAACATGCTTGACATGATTACACTGCGCGCCCGCCGAAGCCATGATCGTCGTATCGGAGATCGGCGAACAATGGTCACCACATACCGCACCTGCCATGCAGGCTGAAATCGCAATGATCATCAGAGAATAGTTTCTCGTCTGCAGGACATTTACAACGATCGGAATCAGAATACCGAATGTTCCCCAGGATGTTCCTGTTGCAAAAGCAAGGAAGCATGCAACAAGGAAAATGATCATAGGCAGGAACATATCAAATCTGCCCGCTACGGTCTTCATTGCAGCCGCAACAAATTCCTTTGCGCCAAGGCTGTCTGTCATTGCCTTTAATGTCCATGCAAAAGTCAATATCATGATCGCAGGAACCATTGCCTTGAACCCTTCCGGAATACATGCCATACAATCAGAAAAGCTGAGCACTTTTCTTACCACATATAAAAGAATTGTAAAAATAATGCCAAACATGCTGCCAAGTGCCAGTCCGACCGAAGCATCCGAATTGGAAAATGCCGTTACCAGATCTGTACCGTTGAAAAAACCACCGGTATAAAGCATACCGATCACGCAGCAGATGATCAGGCAGATGATCGGAATCATCAGATCGATCACTCTTCCCTTTTTAATGCCTTCCTCTGCTTCCAGCTCCTGTTTATGATCGCCCTGCCCGTCAGAGAACAGATCTCCCGCAAGAGCATTGATCTCGCATGTCTTCATAGAGCCAAATTCCACCTTGAAAAGCGCCATGCTTACCATCATCACGATCGTCAGGATCGCATAATAGTTATACGGAATTGCCTTTAAAAACAGACCGAAACCGTCTTCTCCTTCCACAAAGCCGCTGACTGCTGCTGCCCAGGAGGAGATCGGTGCAATGATACAGACCGGAGCTGCTGTCGCATCGATCAGATATGCCAGCTTTGCCCTGGAGATCTTATGCTTATCCGTTACCGGCCGCATAACACTGCCGACCGTCAGACAGTTAAAATAATCATCAATAAAGATCAGCACACCGAGCAGGATCGTCACAAGCTGTGCGCCTACTCTTGTCTTAATATGACTGCTTGCCCATTTTCCGAATGCGCTGCTTCCACCAGCCTTATTCATAAGGGCTACCATGCCACCAAGAAGTACCAGAAATACCAGAATACCTACATTATAGGAATTGGATAATACCGATACGATACCGCCTGAAAATACATGAATGACGGTTCCTTCAAATTTTCCACCGGAATACAGGATACCACCTACCACGATTCCGATAAACAAAGAACTGTAAACCTCTTTGGTGATCAGCGCCAAACTGATCGCTACCAGTGGCGGTAAAAGTGCCCACGCCGTTGCAAATAACGCCGGCGTGTATTCCACCGCCTCTTCCGCTTCCTCGGCAAATGCCGGCAGCTGCCACATTGCTGCAAATACGACTGACAGCAGCAAAACCCGCCATACGGCAGTTTTGACTGTCTCTCTTCTTTTGTTCCTACTCACTTTTTTTCTCCCTTAGTTTAATTTTAATGCCAGTAAGGCTTCTGATCCTTATGCGAATATCCCTTCAGTTTTTCTGCATATACCGCAAGCTTTAGCCCATACTCCGTTTTCGGCTTTTCCTTCAGCTTCCCCTGACTGCACATTTCATCATATGTTTCCCGAAGCTCTGCCAGATTTGCCTGTGCAGAATCCTTATAATTATTCGACAGGTTCATCTGCAGACGGCCTATGATCTCATCCAGCCTTTTTTCTTCTTTTGACTGTATCCGAAACAGTTTCATAATCAATTCCTCCTGCCCGCAAGCGCACTCTGACGCTTTACAGTTTAGCACAGATTCAGACATTCTACAATCATTACATTTACCAAAAAAGAGCTGCCGCTTTCGCGACAGCTCCTGTAAACACTTCTTATTTTCTGTTTAAGGTATACAGATATTCATAATCCACTACTTTTTCTTTTGTCTTTTTGTTATGCAGCGTGATACGGATCTGTGTTACCGGGAAAAGAGAATTGTATGCGTACTGGCTCTCATACTCTGTTCCCTCATTGTACTTTCTTGTATATTTACGTTGTTTAAGCAGTTTGATCTTGCCATTGTTTTTAATCTTTTTATAAGTATAATCACCGTTTTTTGCATTAAGGCCCGTGGAATACTCAATGGACACGATCTTATATCCTTTTGCAGGAGTTACCTTCAGCTTACCACTTGTTTTGTTTGTAAACGGATCATAGTAATATAACTCTTTACCTGCATATTTTACATTCTTAATGACAGGTTTGTAAAATTTATAGCCCTTTGCTATCACCGAAATAGAACAGGTCTGTACAAATTTACCATCACAATACACATCAAAGGATACAACTGCCTTTCCGGCTTTCTTAGCAAAATAAGAAATATAATAATCTGAAATATAATCTGCATAAGATGTTTTATACCGTCTAGTTGCGGTCAGTGCTGTTTTAATATTTTTATTGCTGGATCTTACATTCCGGATCGTAAAATTTTCCTGGAATATATCAATCTGTGAATATCCGCCACCACCGCCGTAGAAGCTGTAGTTACTGTAATTCACATCTGCCATACCGACCGTGAGCTCATGATTCTTCTCATATTCAAGTGCTATTCTGTCCTCTTTACGCTCATATGTATATGGTTTTTTCACATAGGAATCTGTCTCCTCATCATACAGCTCATCGTAATACGTCTCGGTATAAGTTGTACATTCTGTTAAACGCATTCTGTCATTTGACCATTCTGACTGTTCCAGCTTATAAGTATGTGTCTGCGTTTCTTCTGCATCTGTCTGCATCTGCACACCAAGTACAAGGGCTGCAGCCAGAAAAAGAGTTGTTCCGAAAGAAATCAGTTTTTTCTTATTCATAGTGCCTCTCCTTTACTTTACATATACAAGATAAAAATTATAAGTTACTGTTGTTTTTAACAGGGTATCATATACCACCACACGCACAGGTGTTACCGGATTCATGTAATTCACATCCACGATATTCTCGGAAGTATCGCTTTCCGACCACTTATAGCTGAACTGATACTTGGTAGACATATTCAGCTTTAAGATTTTGTTGTTTGCCTTTTTCTTGAAAACCTTCAATGTTTCATTATCTGTAAATTTACATACATCCACACTCTTCAGCTTAAAAGTCGGATTTATCTTTACAGACAGCTTCCCGCTTTTCTTACTTGTCGTATTTGCCGTCCCACTCACCAGATATTGTTTGCCATAGGATACGCTTACAAACGGATAACTGTCATTTGTGGCATAGACCCTGATCTTCTTCGTACATTTCTTTTTGCCGTTTTTATCCTTGATCGTAACGGTAGCGGTATAGGTGCCCTTTGACCTTGCAAGGAATGTGATCTCGGAACGGTTATAGTAGTTCAGTAAAATATCATCGCTCAGATTTATACTATATGTACGCTTTGTCGTATTTACAGTTGTCACCTTTGCGATCAGATTCGGGCTGCTTGTCTTGACGCTTGCTACATAATCACCACTTTTTGTCAGATATACATCCGTACTCTCATAACGCCGGTTGATCGCTACACGCATTGCAGTCTTGTTGCATACCCCATTTTTCTTATCATACTGATAAGTGGTTGTTTTGGTTTTTGCCTGTGCATTGACCGGAGCAAACAGCATACCGGCAAACAATGCAAATGCAAAGACTATGATAAGTTGTCTTTTGAAATTTTTCATGGTGTCCTCCCTCTCTTTCGGCTTTTGCCAAATACTGCATTTATTTTAGCATTTTCTGCACATATATGTAAATTGTCTTTTTCTCCTTTTTACATATTTTACATTCTTTTCAGACACCCTCCGTACTGTCTTTGATAAAAATGATCTTCAGGGTCAGAAAAATCAGATGGATATCCATCAGAATAGAATAATTGCTGACATAGATCAGATCCAGCTTCAGTTTATCGATAAAAGACGTATTGTATTTTCCGTAAACCTGCGCATAACCGGTAAGCCCCGCCTTTACACGGGTACGATAAGCAAATTCCGGTATCTTCATACAGTTTTTCTCGATCAGCTCCGGACGCTCCGGACGTGGTCCTACCACACTCATGTCACCTTTTAAGATATTAAAAAACTGCGGCAGCTCATCAATTCGCATACTACGGATAATCTTTCCGATTGGCGTGATCCGGCTGTCATTTTCTTTGGCAAGTTGCGCTTTTCCATCTTTTTCGGCATTCACGACCATGCTGCGGAATTTACATATCTTAAATTCCCGGTTCCCTTTTGTACAACGCACCTGCTTGTATAAAACCGGTCCTCTGTCATAAGCATAGATTGCGATTGCCGTGATCAGCATGATCGGCGACGTAATGATAATACCGGTCAGTGAGATCACGATATCCATTATACGTTTTAAAAAACGCTGTGCCAGAGAAATATCTGTATTTTTACAAATGTATAGCGGTGTATCCACAAGATTCATCTCATCCGAAGATTTAATAATGATATCCGAGATCTTTGGCGGAAAATAAACTCTCTTTCCTTTTTCAAAACAGAATTTCAAAATCTGATTTCTGACTTCATCCGGCAGATCATTTAACAGAATCGCATCATATTGTAAAATACACGCCTTGATTCCCTCTATATTTTCATTACAACTTATTGTCTGATCAAACTTATACTTTGCACGATACCCTGAAAGCCGGATATCTAGGTTATTATCATGCACCCCCGTAATATTCAGCATCCGGTAAGCCGGGATCACCTTCCGGTAGAGATCCGTTCCAAAATTTGTCAGAAGGAACATAAGAACCATCTGCACCACATATAATTTCGTATAGGTCAGCAGAATCACACCAATATACTTCACACGCCCCACCATCAGAATCGTGATCATGATCTCTACCGCATTTAAACAGGTATAAGCAATACACTGCCCGATATACAAATGGGATTTTCTGCCCAGTCCGATCTGAAATCCGTTAAACACATACATAAACGTCCACATGAGTATCAGATAAATGATCCACATCAGTATATTTCCCTTATTCAGGAAGCTTTGTCCCAGCAATGGATTCAATTTCGTATTCCACAAATAAACAAATGGAAGAAGTGTGATCACAGATACAAGCGTCTGCCAGAAGAAACGATATATATGTTTTTTTGATTCTGTATTTATCTTTGTATTCATTGTACTCCTCAATCTGTCCGGCGGCCATATTTTGTCTTATCAGCTGCCTGATCCGACTATTATACATCATTCACGCCCGCCCGTCTATTTCTTGTTTTTATGATGTTCCTTCCCCTGTAAATCAATCCGTTATCTTTCAGGCAGACCCTGCTGTAATTCCACCGCAAGATCTGCAAGACTGCCATACACATAATCCACATAAGGCATAAGTTCTTCTGCAGCCGGCGTCAGATCAGGGATCATCACAGTCCGGCAGCCCGCTTCATATGCACTTTTTACTCCGTTGGGAGAATCTTCAAACGCCAGACAGTCTTCCGGCTTTACTCCCAGCTTTCCCGCTGCATACAAATATACATCCGGGAACGGCTTTCCTTTTTTCACATCTTCTGTTGTAATGATTGTTTCAAACAATCCATTCAGTCCGACACTTTCAAGATGCATCTGAGCCCTTTTCTGCGGAGAGGCTGTGACA
>HF995240.1:57558-64581 GCA_000432915.1 Firmicutes bacterium CAG:194 | reverse complement strand
GGCGGGGAGGCTGTGACAACTGCCGATTTTATTCCACGTTTTTCCAGTTCACATATCAGGCTGCGTACCCCCGGCTTACTCTGCAGGGGTGTCTGCCGGATCTTTGCTGCCATGATCTCCTTACGACGCGTTTTCACGCGCTCATAAGCGGTTCTGTCAGAAAACCAACCGACGAATAATTCATTGGCAAGTGTTTTATCCAGACTTCTCAGCGTAAGAACCCTTTCTTCATCCAATGAATATCCAAGTTCTCTCGCCGCTTGTATCCAGCAGGCACAATATACCTTCTCTGAATCGATCAGCAGGCCATCCATATCAAATAATGCAACTTTTATCTCCTTGACAGCATCCTGAAGCATGCAAAATCCTCCCTGTATCTTTCCGGTATAAGCATTAGTCTACCATAAATCACACAGTCTGAAAAGTACAGCATCCGAAGGCTTGCAGAATTGCGCTCTTCCCGATATAATATAGTACAGTAGTTTTCTGCTTGCAGACTATACAGAATATTTTTTGATTGGGGGAGAACAAACATGATCAAATTACCGAGAAGACCAAAGCTTGAAGGCGATGCCCGTATTGAATATGGCATTATCAACCTGATGCAAAATAAAGGCTATTACAACTGCCGTCTGGTAAAGACGTTAAAAAACGGGGCAAAAGTTTTTCAGATGATGGATAAAAACGACCATCCCTGTTCCTGCATCTGGGCGCAGGCAGACGAAGAAAACTGGATGAAGGTTTCAGAAATTGCCACAAAAGATGAAGCAACCATGATCGACCTTTATGAGCTTAGTCTGGAAGCCGAAAAAAAGGAGCCGGACACACCGTAAGGTGTGTGGCTTATAAAAAGAAAATATGCTTTGCAATAACTATGCCATTATTGCAAAGCATTTACCATTCATTTTTTTAATGATTCTCCGGTCTGTAAGTCGTTACAACCGTCTTTACGAGATCTCTGATGTCCCCCGCATTTTTATAGGAAGCATCCATAAGCTCTCTGAGCTGTCCGAAAAATGTATCTACATTGAACGGAATTGGACACCCTACATGAATAAGGTCATTATCTGTTTTCTGAATCCCCTCTTCATCCATGAGCTTCTCTTCATAAAGCTTTTCACCCGGACGAAGCCCTGTAAATTCTATCTTGATATCAACATCCGGTGTATAGCCGGAAAGCTTGATCATATTCTTTGCCATGTCCAGGATCTTGACCGGCTCTCCCATATCAAGAACAAAAATCTGACCTCCGTTTGCATAAGTACCGGCTTCCAGAACCAGCCCGACAGCTTCCGGAATCGTCATAAAATAACGGATGATATCAGGATGTGTAACCGTAACAGGACCTCCTGCTTCAATCTGTTTACGGAACAGTGGAATAACAGAACCATTGCTGCCCAGTACATTACCGAATCTGACAGCTACAAACTCTGTCTTTGTTGTTTTAAGGGCTTCCTGTACCTGTACATTTACATATTTATCCTGTGTCAGATGCGTAAAAAGCTGCGGGATCTCATCTGCTTTTCCCGCCTTGATCTTGGCATCAAACGCCTGAATGACCATTTCGCACAAACGCTTGCTCGCGCCCATGATATTTGTCGGATTAACAGCCTTATCCGTACTGATCAGCACAAATCTTTTGCAGCCATGTGTCATGGCAGCAAAGGCTGTCTTATACGTACCAATGACATTATTTTTGATCGCTTCACACGGACTGTCTTCCATAAGCGGTACATGCTTGTGTGCGGCCGCATGATATACGATATCAGGATGGAACTGTTCAAATACCTGAAAAATCTTTCTGCTGTCCCTGACAGAACCGATGATCGTTTCCAGATGCATATCCGGATAATTTTTCCGAAGTTCCATCTGGATGTCATACGCATTATTTTCATATACGTCAAAAATAACCAATGTTTCAGGCTGATGTGCGGCGATCTGTCTGCAAAGTTCTGAACCGATAGAACCGCCTCCACCAGTCACAAGAATAGTCTTCCCGGTAATATAGTTAAAAATATCATCCGCATTGACTTTGATCGGATCTCTGCCAAGAAGATCCTCCACTTCTACCTTACGAAGCTTGCTCATAAGCACATCGCCGTTGATCATCTGGTAAATACCCGGTACGATCTTCATCTCGCACTCCGTCTCTTTACAGATATCCAGTATTTCCTTTTGCGTCCTGCGGCTTGCAGAAGGCATTGCCAATATAATCTGATTGATATTATATTTCTCCACTGCGGATATGATACAGTCTCTGTCTCCGACAATCTCCACACCACGCAGATATTTTCCCTTTTTGGCTCTGTCATCATCTATGATACAGCAGACTCTTGCATCCATCTCATTGGAATGCTTGATTTCTTCCACGATCAGTCTTCCTGCCTGCCCCGCACCAATGACCATGATATTCCGAATTCCCTTTCCGTCATTACCGGTAACCGACCATCTGAAGAGCCGTATTGCGCGATATGAAAAGCGGCTTCCCACGACCAGCAGCAGAAAAAAGCAAAGAAACAGGAAATGAAAAGATCTCGGTACATAATATGGATCCACCAGAATTATAAAGAGAGCCTGGATGATCACAACAAGCACACAGGAGATTGTTGAAAAAAACAGTTCCCTGACACTTGCATATTCCCACAGACTATCATACAAATGTTCTATTTTAAAAATGATCCATGTAGCCAGAATTGTAACAGGTGCCACCAATAAAGCAGCTTCCAGATATTTAGAATCTATGGCTGAAAAGTGCATATCAAACCGGATATATAATGCCAGAAATGCGGATACCAGCACTGCCAGTGCATCATACAATCCCAGAAGAAATACTCTGATCGCTTTTTGCGTATCAATTCTTTTGTTCATCTTTTCCTTTGACATAGTCGTATTTTCCCTTCTTTTCCCTGTAATGTATACAAGGTTTTATCCCCATTATCCCATTATCCCATTTGCGCCTTTGCCCTCCCGGGCTTTTGGGCACATAAATTTATTTTTACTTTTTATATAAAAAGCTCCCTGCGCCGCAGAAAGCTTTATTCATCCATTCCACAGATCATCTGGCAAGGCCGAAGCCTTGCCAGGACCCTAAGATGCATCCAGGTAGGTAAAATTATTTAACTGCCTTAACCTTACCCTTGAAGCCAGCCTTCTTTAATGCTTTCTTGTAGTTCTTGAAAGCCTTAGAATTCTTCTTCAGTCCTTTAACCTTGATTGTCATCTTCTTTGTGTTCAGCTTACCGAAAGCACCCTTCTTGAAGGTTACTTTGTTCTTGTAAACTGTGATAGTTTTCAGCTTTTTAGCGTTCTTGAAAGCGTTTCTCTTTACAGTAACTTTTTTCTTAGAAGCAAACTTAACGTTTACGTTCTTTTTGTTGAATGCGCCAGCATTAACTACTGTAACATCCTTAGCAACTGTAACTGTAGCTTTCTTAGCTGCCTTGGAGAATTCTTTTGCTGCTGGAGCATCTGTAGCAGAACCTGCTGCAAATACAACGCTTGAAAGAACTAAGCTGGAAGCTAAAACACCTACTAAAACCTTTTTCAGTGACTTGAACATTGGATTTATCCTCCTTTCCCAAAGAATATTTATGTAAACTGCCGAAGCAGAATACATACAAAATGAATAACATACCATGGCTATCCGGAACTACTTATTCTCTCCGTAATACCCATAGCCGTCACCGTAGCCCTTACCATATCCATAGCCGTAGTGTTTACCGCCATACTGTTTATAGTAGTAGCCACCGTTTGCACCCTTGACACGGTTGAGCACCACGCCAAGCAGCGGACAGCCTGCACGCTCAAGCTGCAGTGCAGAGTTTTTGACAATGCTCTTCGGTGTGGAATTGCCTCTGACAACAAGGACTGCTCCATCACAAAGAGAACCGATCCGCTCACCATCCGATACAAGATTCAGCGGCGGCGCATCGACAAACACATATCTGTATTTGCCGGCAAGTTCATCGAGCATATCAGCAAATTTATGATTTTCAAGCAAAATGCTTGGATTTACCACATTATCATTATTTGGCAGGATATCACCATGCTCATACTGGGTCTTCAGTACTGCCTGCTCTAACGGGATATCATTTGCCAGATAATAAGAACAGCCGAGGATCTTACCACCGTCTTCCTTTTTGACGTCATATTTATCCACCATAACGGATTTTCGCATATCTGCATCGATCAGCACGCTGTCGATTCCTGTCTCAGCCATCTGTCTCCAGAGCTGCATTGTCACGAAGCTCTTGCCTTCATCCGGCATTGTACTGATGACCATGATCTTTTTGACATCTTCCCCCAGAAAGCTCATATTGACACGCAGTCTGTTGACTGCTTCTTCTATTGCATATGGAAGAGACGGCATATTTCCAAGTATAACTTTATTCTGATTACTCATTTGCTGCCTCCTTCTTCCGTTTCTTTCTTTCCTTCTTTTTCTGTTTACGGATCTCCTGCTCTGCCTTGTCATCGATTCCTTCCAAATTGCCTTCCGGAATGATTGTCAGTGGCATAACGCCAAATGTCTTCTCCACATCCTCAGCGGACTTAAAGGTATCATCCATTAAGAAGCGGACTGTACATACACCGGCGGCAAGAACCAGTCCTAAAAGAGCACCAATGATCGTGTTCTTCGGAAGGCTCGGAGAACTCTTGAATTTTGGTGTGATCGCAAGCTCTGCAATATTCGGTGTTGCTGTTTCCATTACCTCAGGCACATAAGAGACTGCTTTATTGGCAAGTGCGTTTGCAATATCTCTTGCTTCTACCGGATCTGTAGACTCTACAGTAATTCCCAGAAGTCTTGTTTTATTGAGTGATGCGATACTTGTCATGGAAAGCAGTTCATCATATGTATAATCCAGATCCAGTTCTTTGATGATTTCTTCAAAGATCGGTCTGATCTTTAAAAGTTCTACATAATCATCTGTCAGGGAAGTACCAAGATTTAAATCTGACAGGTTGACAATGGAATCGCTGGAAGCGGATACCATGTAGAGCTTAGAGGTTGCTGTATATTTGGGTGTGATCAGAAAATAGGTGATCAGGCCTGCTATCACTGCACCGATCACGAAAAAGCTGATCAGCCACACAAGCTTTGCTTTTAAATAGTAGAAAAGTTCAAGCAGATCGATTTCTGTCTCTTCTTCATTTGCATTTGACAGAGTCTTTATTTTGTCTGTTTGCTGACTCATGTTTGTATTCCTTCCTGTGTCTGTAGTTTCTCTTTATTCCTGCTTATTCACTGTCTGAGGAATCTGTTGATTCATCTGATGCATCTTCTTCCCTCTCCCCTGTATCTTTGAGTGGGAACAGTTTGAATACTGCATCCTTCAGTGACTGTTCATCTGCAAAAAATTCTGCATGTTCTTTGCCGTCTTCCAATCTGTCGTAACCAAGCTTCGTCTCCCCTGCTATCTCAACAAATCCAAGCGACTCGTATTCATCCAGATGCTGTCCAAGCTTTGTAATCGCATTCATATTCATATCTGACGTGGCATATTCCATAATCTGCTGATATGCCTTTGCCATAAATTTTGCATCCTCACTGCTTTGCAGCTGTATCTGTGAGATTGCTGCCTGCAGATATGCTTTCTGGCGTCTCATACGGGATGTATTTTCGCCATCACCGACTTCCATTCTGCCCCGCAGGAAAATTGCTGCCTGCTCGTCGGTCAGTGTCAGTGTTGTGCCTGCTGTCATTGCCGGATCTTCCTTTGAAAAATCATCTTCCAGCGTAACTGTTACACCGCCAAGCACATGATTCAGATCCGATATATGATCCATCGGAATTGCCAGATAGCCATTCACGGGAACGCCATGCAGAAAATCGGAAACCGCATCTGCTGTATTGATACAACTCTGCCGCTTTGAACCGCCATACCAGTGTGCGGTACAAAGATATAATTTCCGGTAATCCATCAGATCCCCATTATGATCGATCATCTGGATATCAGTAACGGTATCTCTGTTGAGTGGCATAAATCCATACTTCTTATCAGTCTCGTCAATCATCATCAGCATAAGGAAATCCGCCATGGAGCCCTGATATGCTTCTCCCTTGGCATCCTCATTACCGCTTGCATCCGTACCCATGATCAGGTAGTTTTTCACATTATGATCCAGCTTGTAAATCTTTCCGTCGAAAATGATCTCATTATCGCCTGATACATAAGCGTAATCATCTTCTTCATCATCTGTATTTCCGGTATCTCTTCGATCCAGCGCATGCAGGCCAAAATACATGGCAGCCAGCACTACAACAAGCAGAAGCACACCAAGGAATACTTGTACTTTTTTATTATGTATCATAGTTGTAACCTTTCTATCTGCTGCAGATCAGCCAAACAGCCTGCTGCCCAGTGCATCGATCCTGTCAAGTCTCTCTGCGCCGAGTGCTTCTCTGACTACTGCTCTGCCAGCCTCCATATTAGGCTTACGGCTTACCATATTATGGGCATCCGTACCAAGCAGGATATCTCTGTCTTCGGAAAGAAGGGACAGGCATTGCTTCTTTTTCTTTCTGCCTGCAAAATCGGTAAGCTTTACGCCGCCTAGAAGGCTTCCCGCATTCAGCTGCACGATCAGCGGCAGCGCCAATACCTGCTCCATGACTGAGCTGTCTTTTTGGAACTGAAAATACCGCTCAACATGTGCCAGAATCACAGTCAGCTTCCGCTTCTTTACAAGCTGCTCCACATCTTCGTAGACAGCCTTTGTCCACTGACCGAATGGCATTTCCAACAGCAGAATATCTGTTCCTGTCACACAAAGCTCCGGAACCATCTCTGCCTTCCCAATTCCACCAAAATAGTATACCTCTGCACCTAAATGAGGCTTCAGTCCGATCTTATCAAATTGTACTGCTGATTGTAAGCGCGAAAAGCTGTTTGCACGCTTTTCCAAGAAATGACCTACGGAATCCCTCTGCGCATAAAAATGTGGTGTAAATATGATTGTATTTATCCCCTGATTCATTTCCTCACTGATGAGAGCTTTGGATTCTTCTGTATTCCTGCT
>HF995240.1:10930-57532 GCA_000432915.1 Firmicutes bacterium CAG:194 | reverse complement strand
CTGTATTCCTGCTGCCATCATCAATCCCCGGTAAAATATGACAATGAACATCTATCATTGGTGTATCTCCATTTAATTGAAAGGTTCTTATATATTGTACCAATGACAGATTATACGCAATAAAGCATTTTCTGTCAAGCATAGTCGGAACTCGTCACATGTGCTGTCACATATGCGAAAGCACCTATTTTGTCACTGATTTTTGCATATTATAGCACTTATTCAATACTTTCTGTCGTCTCGCCTTTTCTGTTTTGTAACAATTTACCAAAATGATGCATTGCATTTTTGTTTGTTTCGTAAATATGACAATCTTCAATTACGAAAAGCGATTTCTGAAGATTTTCTTAATTACGTTCCATCATGTTTTCTATAAAGATCCCGTATCCTTTTTCCGGCTGTCTGACAAGTACATGGGTGACCGCTCCTACAATCTTTCCGTTCTGCAGAATCGGGCTTCCGCTCATCCCCTGCACGATCCCGCCGGTCTTGGCAAGCAGCACCGGATCAGTCACCGTCAGGGTAATATTCTGGTTACCGTCATCTTCATATCGAAGCTGCGTGATCTCGATATCATAAAATGCTCCTGTTCCGTCAAAGGACGTATAAATCTGTGCCGCTCCTTCCTGTACTTCCTGCTTGAGGGCGATAGGATATTTCATAGACTCTGTCACATCACTTTTTCCGGATGTATCCAAACTTGTCTCTATGATCACTTCATCCCCGCTGTCAGCTTTGGACGGTTTACAAAAGCTTCCATATATCCCGGCTTCTGTATTTTCTTCGATCCTGCCAAGGTAATCCTCTTCATCAAAGCTGAGAATACCTGTCAATTCTCCCGGCTTTGTACCATCCGATGTATGGACTGCCAGAATACAGGTATCATAAACACTGCCTTTGGAAAGTGCTAAAAGCTCTCCGATATCAGCATCTGCAATACCATGTCCCAGTGCACCGAAATGTCCGTCTGCCGTCTCATAAGTCATTGTTCCGATTCCCTGTGCACTGTCTCTGACCCAGACACCGATCTTATAGACTCCTTCTTCGCACTGCAGCGGCGTAAGACGTACCTCTGACATTTCCCCATTTCTTTGGATGGTAAGGATCATCTGCTCCCCATTGCTGTTTTTGATCCTGTTTACGAAATCCTTTTTACCTTCCAGATCTGTATGGTTGATCTGCATTACATAATCCCCCGACTGCAGGATGCCTTCTGCCGGACAGACAGATTCTCCGCTGCTTCCTGTAAACATCCCTGTATCGATCACAAGCACGCCCGGTGTTTTTAAATAAATACCGATCGGTTTTCCGGAAACAAACACTTCCTGCTCTGCAACAGTCTGCATCTGTACGGTTTTCAGAGGAATGATCCCCAGAAAACGGAGCTGCATTTCATAGCTTGTTCCTGTATCGGAAGTCATATGAAAGGCAGATACTACAGGTGTTGTGATCCTTGCATTTTCTTTGCTGCGATCTGTACCGGTTGTCTGTACAGCAGCGGAAACCGGGATTCCAATGTTCAGTTCCTCGGTCTGACCTTTGCGTAGCAGGATCTGATCAGGGATCATTTTTTTGATCCGATACCCCAGAAAGCCGATCAGCAGCAAACTGAGGAATAAGATAGAAAACAGCATATATCTGTAAATTTTTCCAGCTCTGTCCATGATTGTTTCCTTTCTCGTCATGTATCTGCTACAGACTCGAAAATCCTGCCAGCTCTGCTGTCAGCCGCGCTTCGCGCTTTTGATTTTCTCGTTGTACGCTCGGGCGAAATCAAATGTCAGCTTCGCTGCCGCTTGATTTCGTTACCTCGCTACATGACATAACGTGAACCCCTCGCATGCATAATCGCTTCGCGATGCTCGGGGATACATCATGTATCTATCGCTACATGACATAACGCACATACTTAAGATTTCTCTTTTAGTATGTGCGTTATTTTTCAGGTTAGTTTGGTATTATTTTGCTGTTTTCTTTGCTTCGTCTGCCATGGCTTTCAGTTCGCCGGCGTTCTGCATCACTGCATCCGTGATCTTATCACTGCCAAGCAGCCGGGCGATCTCGGAAAGCATACCATCTTTGGAAAGTGCCGTCAGCTTTGTCTGCGTGCCATTTTTATCCTGCTGCTTTTCAATCACAAAATGCTGATCCGCCATCGCTGCGATCTGCGGCAGATGGGTAATGCAGATCACCTGATGTGCTCTGCCAAGGATTGCCAGTTTTTCCGAAATTTTCCATGCTGTCCTACCACTGATGCCTGCATCGATCTCATCAAATATGAGTGTCTCTGTTTCATCCTGCTCTGCAAGCACGGATTTGAGTGCCAGCATGATACGGGAAAGCTCGCCGCCGCTTGCCACCTGCGAAAGTGGTTTCTTTTCCTGTCCGGCATTTAATGAGATCAAAAACCGGACATGATCCATTCCGTTTGCGGATAAATGTGTCTCACTGTTTTCCACTTCGATCGCAAAATCCACATATGGGAAATTCAGGGAAAGAAGTGCCTGCTTCATTTCTTTTTCCAGCTTTGCAGCCTCTTTGCATCTGATCTTAGATGCTTTTTGGCATAATGCAAGGAGTGTTTCTTTTTGCTGTGCAAGTTCTTCCTGCAGCTTTATTTTATATTGCTCGAAATCATCGTATTTATGCAGAAATTCCTGTTGGTTTTGTGCATATGCCAAAATCTCGGAAATAGTATTGCCATATTTTGTTTTGCATTTATTGATCGTATCCAGGCGTTCTTTTGTATCTGTATAAGTCTGTGCATCGAATTCCATGCTTTCTATATAATGTCCCAAACTTCTGCCGATATCCTGCAAAAGCTCCTGCACCTGCGCAAAGCTTTCCACACACGGTGCAAGGGATGCATCATATTTTGCCGCATCGCTTACGCATTTTGCCGCTGCGCCGATCAGATCTCTTGCGTTTTCCTGTTCATAGCTGTTTAAGCAGGCATCTGCCTGTGAAAGACTTTCCCCGATCTGCCTGCTGTTTTCCATCCGTCTGAAATCAGCTTCCAGCTTCTCATCTTCTCCCTCGATCAGAGCCGCTGCTTCTATTTCCTCAAGCTCAAATCTGGCAAGTGCGATCTCCCGGTCTTTGCTGCCATCTTCATCCAGTGCTTCTTTTACCAGTTTTTCTTTTTCTCTGTAGGCTGCATAAGCTGCACCAAGTTCCTGTTTGACAGCCTGTAATTTGTCACCGCAGAATGCATCCAGTACTTCCAGATGCTTTTTTTCATTGAGAAGCGACTGGTGCTCATGCTGTCCGTGTACATCGATCAAAACAGCTGCTACCTGCTGCAGGAGTTTGCCCGTAGCACTTTCTCCGTTCAGTCTGCAGCTACTCTTTCCGGTCATGATTCTTCTCTGCAACAGAACTCTACCCTCTTCATCCGGAAAGACTTCCAACTCTTTCAGCTTCTGTATCACGGAGGCATTATTTACTTGAAAACACAACTCCACATACGCATATTCCGCCCCTTGACGGATCAGACTGCTGTCTGCCTTCGCGCCGAGTGCCAGATTGATCGAATCGATCAGGATCGACTTACCCGCTCCCGTTTCACCGGTCAGAATATTGAGTCCCTCTCCAAATGTCACTTCGGACTCATCAATGAGTGCAACATTTTTTACCTTTAAACTTTCTAACATGATTTTCCTTATACTCCAGATCTTGTCACATATTTGCGAAGCAAATGTATGACCAGCTAACCTGCATGGCAGGTTACAGCCTTAGTTAATGAACCAACTGCAGAATCTGATTCATCAGGCTTTTTGTATCTTCAACCGTTCTGACCGCCATCATGATCGTATCGTCTCCCGCGATCGTACCGACAATCTCCGGATATTTCATGGCATCGATCGCCGCTGCAACCGCCATTGCCATTCCGGACACTGTTTTCACGACCAGAATATTCTGTGCCATATCAATAGAAACAAATCCTTCCTTTAAGACATTGACATATTTTCCGGAAAGATGTTTTTCATCATTATGAAACCGGACATATTTCTGATGTCCTTCTCCTGTCGGCATTTTAGAAAGCTTCATATCCCGGATATCACGGGATACCGTCGCCTGTGTGACTTCAAAGCCTTCTTCCTTCAGCCTTTGTGCCAGTTCCTGCTGCGTCTCCACTTCATATTGTGAGATTACACGCAGGATCGCTTCCTGTCTGTTTCTTTTCATTATCCTTCACCCATTTTTTTATGAAGCATCTGTAAAAAGCTTACCTTGTTAATATGCAAAAGTCTCACAACCTGCTCCGACTGGTGCACCCGTATCCTGTCACCGGTTGTCAGCATCTGTGCCTGTCCACCGTCGAAGTTAACCTCAGCCTGCTGCGCCTGCCCGTCTCTGCCTTCCGCGATCACAATTTCCACCTGATCCTCCGGAGACAGGATAATGCTTCTTGTATTTAACGTATGCGGGCAGATCGGTGTCATTACCATCAGTCTTGCGCCCGGCTCCACGATCGGACCTCCCGCAGACATATTATATCCGGTCGATCCGGTCGGTGATGCAAGGATCATACCGTCAGCCTTATAATGGCATAAAAGCTGTCCGTTGACAACCACCTCATAATTCAGAACCATCAGATGCCCGCAGCGGTTTACAACAATATCATTCAGTGCATGAGCCTTCAGGAGTTCTTTCCCATCCCGGATCACACTCCCTGACAAAAGCATCCGGTCCATGATCTCATAACTGTCCTGCATCAGATGATCGAGTGCATCTGTAATACCGCTCTTTTCCACCTCTGCCAGAAAGCCGAGTGTTCCAAGATTGATCCCCAGAAGCGGAATCCCAAGACCGACCGTATCTCTTGCTGTCCGAAGCAGCGTTCCGTCTCCGCCAAGCACTAAAATGCAATCTGTCTCCGGTGGGATCTGCAGCAGATGTTTATCTTCCTGCATCCCTTTTTCAATCCCACCTCTGACCATGACAGTCACATGCCTGCCATGCTCCGTCAGATACTTTTCTATATAATCTGTTGTTTCCAGCGACTTGTCTTTCGTCACATTCGTCACAATATAAAAATTATTCATCTAATTTCCCGTGTGCCTTCTCTACAACATCTGCAATCTGAACAGACAACTGATTCACGCCCTCTGCCAGATCATTTTCTTTTTCCATATACAAAAGGTATTCTATATTACCTTCCGGTCCTTTGATCGGCGAAAAATCAAGTCCCAGCAGGTGAAAACCCGTCTGCATGGCAAACTGTGTGATCTTTTCCACCACTTCCATATGCACAGCCTTATCTGTCACAACACCCTTTTTCCCAACCTTTTCTCTGCCGGCCTCGAACTGCGGCTTGATCAGACATACCATCTGTCCGAGCGGCTTTAAGAGTGCAAAAGCCGGTCCTAAGATCTTCGTCAGAGAAATAAACGAAACATCACAGGAAGCAAAATCTACCTGCTGTCCAAGCGCATCCGCCTTCATATACCGGAAATTTGTCTTTTCCATGCAGACCACCCGGGGATCATTTCTGAGCTTCCAGTCAAGCTGTCCATGTCCGACATCCACCGCAAATACCTTTTCGGCTCCATTCTGGAGCATACAATCCGTAAAACCGCCGGTGGAAGCACCGATATCCAGACAGGTCTTTCCCTGTAGATCGATCGGAAATACCTGCAATGCTTTTTCCAGCTTCAGTCCGCCTCTGCTGACGTAGGGAAGGGTATTTCCCCGTACTTCAATTTTTATCTTCTCCGGATCAAACATGGTTCCGGCCTTATCCTCCTTCTGTCCGTCCACATATACAATACCGGACATCAGGATTGCCTTCGCTTTTTCTCTGGAAGGCGCAAATCCCTGTTTTACCAGTAATACATCCAGTCTCTCTTTCATGCTCTGAGCCTTTCTTTATCTGTTTTTCAGCGTTGCCAGAATTTTTCTGACGATCGACTCTGTATCAATGCCAACCTCTTTTTTCAGAAGCTCCACATTTCCATGCTCTACATATTCATCCGGCAAGGTGATCGGAAGCACTTCTGCCGGATTGCCGTTTGCTTCCATCAGATCGATCACTTTTTCAGAAAAGCCGCCGTTTAAAACATTTTCTTCCATTGTAACAAGCAGGGAATGTGTTCCCGCTGCATCCAGGATTGTCTCTTCATCGATCGGTTTTACAAAACGTGCATTTAAAAGGCTGCAGTCTGCATAGCCTTCCTCCTTCAATCGGAGTCTGACCTGTTCCGCCGTCTTTACCATACTGCCCACTGCCACCAGAGCAATTTCTTTCTCCTGATAGATCCATTCCGCTTTTCCATAGGCGATCGGCTGTCTGTATTCCTCCAGACCGTCATATGCCTCTCCCCGTGGATACCGGATTGCGATCGGTCCCTCAAAGGAAACTGCATATTTCATCATATCAGCCAGCTCCCATTTGTTCTTCGGTGCCATGATATGCATATTCGGTATACTCGAAAGAAATGAAAAATCAAAAATACCCTGATGGGTTTCTCCATCACTTCCGACAAGTCCCGCCCTGTCTATTGCAAAAGTAACAGGCAGATTCTGAATACAGACATCATGCAAAATCTGGTCATAAGCCCTCTGCAGAAACGAAGAATAAATCGCCACAACAGGTCTCAAGCCGCCTGCTGCCAGTCCTGCAGCAAATGTGACCGCATGCTCCTCCGCAATTCCTACATCAAAAAATCGTTCCGGATAACGGTTTCGGAAACGCTTGAGCCCTGTTCCGTCAGGCATTGCGGCTGTGATCGCCACAAGTTTATCATTCTTTTCCGCCATTTTATTCATCACAGTTGCAAACACATCCGTATAATTTGCTTTTGTATGCGGATTTTTCGGAATACCTGTCTCTATATCAAACGGCTCTGCGCCATGAAATCTGGCCGGATGTCTCTCCGCAGGCGTGTAGCCTCTCCCTTTTTGGGTAATGACATGAATGATCACGGCTCCTTTGACACGTTTGGCTTCCGTAATAACACGTCTGAGTGCTTTGATATCATGTCCGTCCACAGGTCCTAAATATTTGATCCCCATATCCTCAAAAAACATGCCCGGGATCATAAGCTGTTTGATACCGTTTTTGGCATTCTGGATCTTCTTTACGATCGCCTGTCCATATTTGGGCATTTCGAGAAGTCTGTAATAAATGCTGTCCTTCAGATCCAGATATTTGGCATCCGTACGGATGGAATTCAAGTAAGTGGATACACCGCCTACATTTTCGGAAATGGACATATTATTGTCATTTAAGATCACAATAAAATTGGTATCCAGATGCGCTGCATTGTTCAGTGCTTCATATGCCATTCCACCGGTCAGGGAACCATCGCCGATCACAGACACAACGGTATGCCTCTCTCCCAAAAGATCTCTTGCCTGCGCCAGACCGAGTCCTGCGGAAATAGAAGTGGAGCTGTGTCCTGTATCAAAGCTGTCACAGTCGCTTTCCTTCCGCTTCGGAAAACCGCTCATACCACCGAATTTACGAAGTGTCTCAAAGCCTTCTCTTCTTCCTGTCAGTATCTTATGTGTGTATGACTGATGCCCGACATCCCATACGATCTTGTCGGTCGGCAGATCCAGAGAAAGATGAAGTGCCATGGTCAGCTCCACTGCACCGAGGTTAGACCCCAGATGACCACCCGATACACTGATCTTCTCGATCAGAAACTGTCTGATCTCCGCTGCCAGACTGTCCAGATCTTTTTCCTTTATTTTTTTGATATCATTCGCTTTTTGTATACTGTCAAGCAACATAACCCCTGCCTACTTTCTGCGGTTTACCAGACTTCTGATCAGTTCCTCCAGGAACGTATCCTCCCCCAGCAGAGTATGCAGTCTGTCAAGTGCTTCCTCTGAAAGTCTTTCCGCTTCTTCTTTTGCTTTTTCAATACCAACCAGTGTCACGTAAGTTGTCTTATGATTTTTCTCATCACTGCCAATTGGCTTTCCGAGTTCTTCCAATGTGCTCGTCACATCCAGAATATCGTCCTCGATCTGATAGGCGACACCTACCAGATAACCGATCCGTTCCATTTCATCGATCTGCTTCTGCCCTGCGCCCGCAAGTGCTGCGCCGATCATGAGTGCAGACTGGATCAGTGCTGCTGTCTTGTTTTCATGGATAAACAAAAGCTGCTCCATAGTAAGTGGATTCTTTGCTTCTTCCGCTTCAATATCCGCTACCTGTCCGCCGACCATGCCATAAATGCCGGCTTTCTTTCCGAGGATCAGCATTGCCTTTTCCGCCTTTGTATCACCCGGTACAAGTAAAAATGCATTTGCTGCTGTCTCAAATGCCAGATTTAAAAGTCCGTCACCTGCCAGGATTGCCATTGCTTCGCCGTAAACCACATGGGTGGTTTTCTGACCGCGTCTGTATTCATCGTTGTCCATCGCTTCCAGATCATCATGGATCAGGGAATACGTATGGATCATTTCAAGGGCTGCCATAAAAGGCCGGATCAGCTCTCCCTGCCCGCCCAGCTCTGTAAAGGCTTCCCGCATCAGGATCGGTCTGAGCCTTTTGCCTCCTACCTTCACGCTGTAGTTGATCGCTTCCATGACGGTCTTCTGACTGCCTTCTTCTTTTGGCAGATATGCTTTGATGATCTCTTCTGCTTCTTTTGTTTTCTGCTCCAGTGTCTCCTTAAAGCTGCTCATCGGCTTCTCCTTCCTGCGAAAGCACCCTGACCTCTTTTTCTACACGGTCAATCTGTTCGTTGCAAAGCTGCACCAGGGAAACTCCCTCCTTATATGCCTGAAAGGATTCCTCCAAAGAGGTCTCCGGTCGTTCCAGTGTTTCGATGACTGTTTCCAGTTTTTCAAATGCCTCCTCCAGAGACAGTTTCTTTTTTTCTTCTGCCATATGCTCTCCTGCCTGTCTTATCATACAGATTGTTGATACGTTTCCTCAATCCGGGCATCTGCATAGCCATCCTGCAGATAAATACGGATCTGATCATCCCTTGTGATCTGTGCAGTGCTTGTCAGAGTCTGCTCTTCCTTTGTCACATATGCATATCCCTGTTTCAGCTTTGCAAGCGGTGATAATGCTTCCAGACGCGATGCGCTGATCTCCAGCCTGTGCTGCTGTGCTGCAAGCTTTCGTTCCATGTGATAGGAAAGCTGTTCCTCCAAGGAAAGAATGCGCATGCGATGCTGCCTGAGTACCATCTGCGGCGATACACTGCGGAGCCTGAGTTCCATATTTTCCGTCAACAGTCTCTGCTGCTTACACTTTTGCAGCATGGCTGTCACCACCTTATGCGACAGATCGTAAAGCTGCTGCACGACTGCTGCCATATCACAGACTGCCAACTCTGCTGCGGCAGACGGCGTCGGTGCTCTGAGATCCGCCACATAATCAATAATAGTCGTATCCGTTTCATGTCCGACCGCCGAAATGATCGGAACTGAGCAGTCAAATACTGCCTGCGCCACTTCTCTGTGGTTAAATGCCCAGAGATCTTCTATGCTGCCACCGCCTCGTCCGACGATCATGACGTCAACGCCTTCTCTTTCCAGTGCATGGATTCCGTTTATAATGCTACAGACCGCCTGATCTCCCTGCACAATGGCAGGATATAAAACGATCTCAATAAAAGGATTCCGCCGCTTTGCCACATTGATGATATCCCGGACTGCAGCTCCTGTCTGCGCTGTCACAACGCCCAGCTTTCTGACGTAAAAGGGGATCTTTGTTTTATAAGCTGCATCAAACATGCCCATTTCCGCCAGCTCTTTTTTGAGCTTTTCATACTGCTCATACAGATAACCGTCTCCCAGACGCTCGATCTGTCTGGCATAGAGCTGGTACTTTCCGTCACGCTCATATACATCAAGGCTTCCGCCTACAACAACCTGCTGCCCTGCTTCCATCCGAAAGCTGAGTCCGCCTCTGTTTCCTGCAAACATTACACATGAAATAGCAGCTCCAGTATCTTTCAGGGTAAAATAGATATGACCAGAGCCATGGTACTTCACATTGCTCAGTTCACCCTTAATCATAATGGAACTGCATAAAAAATCCTGTGCAAACATGTTTTTGATATAACTGTTAACCTGGCTGACAGTATATACATTTTGCTTCATCTACTATTTCTCGCTTATGAATTTTCTGTTTGTTTTTAGAGTTTTGCATCGCAAAACTCTTGCGCCGAGCGCAACTGCGAAGCAGTTTTCCTCTTTGCGCGAGTGCGCATCCAACGGCGTATTCCCAAAATAGAAAATTCTTATGAATTTTCTGTTTTGGGAACAAACTTGGCAAGTACCCCATTGATGAACGCCGGGGATTCCTGTGCGCCGTATTTCTTTGCCAGTTCTACCGCTTCATTGATGGAAACGGAGCCCGGAATCGTATCATCAAATAAGATCTCATACACGGCAAGACGCATAATGGCAAGCTCTACCTTTCCAAGGCGGCTGACATTCCAGCCAACTGATTTTTCATTGATCTGGGCATCGATCTTATCTAAATGCGCCAGGATCTGATCATATTTATCCTGGATCTGTTTCTGTTCCTTCTCTGTCAGTGTCTCCTGCTCTTCGTCCGCAAAGAACAAAGCTGCCTGCTCTTCATATTCTTCTTCGCTTCCGAATGCAATACGGAATAACAACTGAAATACTTTTTCTCTTAATTTGCTTCTGCTCATCAGTCTGTCCCTATTATTTATTTTCTTCCTGCATATTCACGCCTGCAATGCGGATATTGATATCGGCAACTTCCAACCCTGTCATATTTTCAATGGCTGCTTTTACCTTGTTCTGTACATTGCGGCTTGTCTGTGGGATATTATGTCCATATTCTATCACGATCGCGATATCTACGGATACCACACCGTCCACAACCTCAACCTTAACGCCCTTTGTCAGCTTCTTCATACCGACACGGCTCATCAGCTCGTTTGTAATATTTCCAACCAAAGCAGATACACCTTCTACCTCAGCGGCTGCAAGGCTTGCGATCATAGCAACAACATCATCTGCGATCTGGACAGCTCCCAGCTTTTCATCTTCCTTTAATACATAAGTGCCACGTTCTGTTTCTTTTTCCATTTTGTGGTCTCCTTTCTTCTATAGGCTCGCGTGCCTGCCACGCGTTATAACCTGCTTTGCAGGTAATTATATCAAATTTTCCTGTCTTTGGAAAGGTTTTAGGACGATTATTGCATAAAAACAAAAATTGTATGCATCTTATCATCACTACTGTAGGTTATTGCATCCCCGTTTACCAGCGTAAAGATCTTCTGCTGCTCAAACAGTTCATCAAGCATTTCCCGGTATAGCTGCTCACTGCCACATCGAAATCTTACAATCGTTTCTCCTTTTGCCTTTGCCTGCTCGATCAGCAGTTTCAACCTGTCGTAATCCTTTTCCTGAAACAGCAGCTTTTCCCTGACATAATAATTATCCCGCTCCGCCGTGCAGACAGGAACCGGGATTTCCGATACGATCCGGTGGGTCTGCAAAAGCTCTTCCGTTGTGATCAGCAGGAAGTTATAATTGATTCCCCTGCTTTCTCCCTGATCTGAAAACTGCATTTCTCCCCAGGTCGTATCCATATAGTAATAATCACCGTCAACTTTGACCAGATTCCAGACATGATCTGCACCTGTCTGATCCGTGCCAAAGACCAGTGTCACTTCAAAACCGAGTTTCTTTAGCAGATACTGTGTTGCCTTGGCATATCCCTGACAGACACTTTCTCCGTTCAAAAATACAGAACAGATATTTTGATTATCCGGACTGTCCAGTACATAGTCTGTATGATCGATCACATAATCATACACATATTTGACCTGTCCGTAAGCATCCAGCCCTGCAGGCATCGATGTCAGAACTGCTGTCGTGGTCTGATCGATCTGCTGTTGCTTTTCCTGCTGCTGTCGCCCTGTCATCGTATAGACAGGTTGCACGGACAGACTGGAAAGCACACCGTTCCGCTCCCTGCCTTCCATTGAAAAGGAACTGCTGTAAAAGATTTCCGGATGGTCGTTGAGCACATACTGATACAGTACCTCTGCCCGCCCGCTGTCCAAAATAGACAGCGTTTCCTTCTGCCTGCTGATCAGCGCTGTATAAATCTGACAATATGCTTCTTTTTCCGCATCGGAAAGTGCTTCATAATAAAAAAGCCCCTCCTGTGTATCCTGCACTTCCCGCGCAGGCTCTTTGGCTCCCTGCATCTGTGTCATGCGCTGCACCGGCGTGATATCCGCTGTTTCCTGCGGCATTTCCTGTACATCCGAAGACAGATTTTCCTCTTCTGTCAGATTTTCTGCTGTTCCTGTCCGCTCCTTCTGCAGCCTGCCAGCCCATAAGATACTGACGCCCAAAAGAAGCAGAAGCAGGAAAAGGATCCTTTTTTTCCGCACTATGTTCCCCTTTTAATTTTTACCGAATTCAGAAAGCACGAGCCCTTCATTTCTGTCAAGCACCATCTGGATGCTCCACGGATTCACAAAGAGAAGCAATGGATTGTCTCTCATATCCGTAACTTTCTTCATATCTGAAGTACCGACCAGCTTATTCAAATCAAGGTCTGTATTTTCCACCCATCTGATATGCTCATACGGAAGCGGCTCCAGTCTGATCTCTACATTATATTCATTTTCCAGTCTGTATTTCAGAACGTCGAACTGCAGTACACCAACGACACCGACAATGATCTCTTCCAGACCAGTGTTAAACTCTTTGAAGATCTGGATCGCACCTTCCTGCGCGATCTGCGTCACGCCCTTAACAAACTGCTTTCTCTTCATGGTATCCAGCTGTCTGACACGTGCAAAATGCTCCGGTGCAAAGGTCGGGATACCTGCATATTGAAAATTATCCTTTGGCATACAGAGCGTATCGCCGATCGAGAAAATACCCGGATCAAAGACGCCTATAATATCACCCGCATAGGCTTCGTCCAGAATTTTTCTGGAATCTGCCATGATCTGCTGCGGCTGGGAAAGACGCATGACCTTTCCGCCCTGCACATGCTTCACTTCCATGCCTGCATCAAAGCGGCCGGAGCAGATACGCATAAATGCCACGCGGTCTCTGTGTGCCTTATTCATATTCGCCTGAATTTTGAACACAAAAGCAGAAAATTCATTTTCCACCGGATCGATCGGTCCTTTATCGGAAATACGCGGAAGCGGTGTTGTAGTCATTTCCAAAAAGTGCTTTAAAAATACTTCCACGCCAAAGTTTGTGAGTGCTGATCCAAAGAATACAGGCGTCAGGTTACCGCTCTGCACCTCAGAAAGATCAAATTCTGCACTGGCGCCGTCAAGCAGTTCGATTTCTTCCTCCAGAAGAGAAAGGGCATCTTCCCCGATCTCTGCGGTCAGCTTGTCCCGTTCTGCGATCGGAATGATCTCTGTTTCGCCTTCCTTTGTTCCCTTTTCCGTATCGGAATAGGTAAAGACAGATTTGGATTTTCTTTCATAAACACCTTTGAAATTCTTACCGGAGCCGATCGGCCAGTTGATCGGGCAGGTCGCGATCCCAAGCTCTTTTTCTATTTCGTCCAGAAGTTCAAACGTATCATTTGCATCGCGATCCATCTTATTGATAAAGGTAAAGATCGGGATCTTTCTCATGACGCAGACCTTGAACAGCTTTCTTGTCTGTGCCTCAACACCCTTGCTGGCATCAATTACCATGACCGCAGAGTCTGCTGCCATCAGGGTTCTGTAAGTATCCTCGGAGAAATCCTGATGCCCCGGGGTATCCAGAATGTTGATGCAAAAACCGTCATATTCAAACTGCAGCACAGAAGATGTCACGGAAATACCTCTTTCCTTTTCAATCTCCATCCAGTCAGATACCGCATGTCTGGCTGTTGCCTTTCCCTTTACACTACCTGCCAGATTGATGGCTCCGCCGTATAACAGGAACTTTTCTGTCAGTGTCGTTTTACCTGCATCAGGATGCGAGATAATGGCAAAAGTTCTTCTTTTGTTGATTTCCGCTTCATACTTGTTGTTCATTGCTACTTTCCTTCCAGTTGTATTTCTTTTTCTGCTTTTCTATCTACTACAGCATAGATTTTCCGGCAATATTTCCGGTTACTCCAAGGTAATCGAGCACTGTTGCACCGATATCCGCAAAAGTTTCTCTCGTACCGAGATTTTCCGGTCTTACATGCTTTCCGTACATGATACACGGTGTATGCTCTCTTGAATGGTCCGTAGAAACCGTATAGCCGGGATCACAGCCATGATCTGCCGTAATGATCAGCATATCTTCGTCCCGCATGGCAGCCATGATCTGGGACAGCTTCTCATCAAAATACGCAAGTGCCTTTGCATAGCCGTCTATATCGTTACGATGCCCATATAACATATCATAATCTACCAGATTGATAAAGCATAATCCGTTAAAATCTTTCTGTAAATAAGAAAGCGTCTTTTCGATCCCTTCTGCATTACCTGACGTATACGTAAATTCCGTCATGCCTCTGCCCGCAAAAATATCATGGATCTTACCGACCGCGATCACATCCTGTCCCGCCTCCGTGATCGCATCCAGCATCGTCTGCTTCGGCGGTTCCAGTGAAAAATCATGTCTTCTCGGCGTTCTTGTATACTGTCCGCTTGTCCCGATAAACGGACGGGCGATCACACGACCCACGCCATGCTCTCCCTGCAGTATTTTCCGGGCGATCCTGCAATATTCGTAAAGCTGCTCCGGTGGCACCACATCCTCATGTGCGGCGATCTGGAACACGCTGTCTGCCGATGTGTAGACGATCAGATCTCCCGTCCTGACATGCTCATCCCCATATGCCTTGATGACTTCTGTTCCGGAATACGGTTTGTTGCAGAGCACGCCGCGTCCTGTCTGCTCCCGGAACGGCTTTAACACTTCTTCCGGAAATCCGTTCGGATAGGTCGGCAGTGGCTTTGGCGAAATAACGCCGGATATTTCCCAGTGTCCGATCGTCGTATCTTTGCCGCGGGAAGCTTCCCGCATCCGTGCGATCCGCGCAAGCGGCATATCAATCGGCAAAACTTTACCGCCGACATCGACACCTTCTATATTAAATAAACCAAGCTTTTGCATATTGGGCATATGGAAATACGGTGATGTGGCACAGGAACGGATCGTGCTTGTCCCCTGATCTCCGTATGCTGCTGCATCAGGCATTTCGCCGATGCCAAAGCTGTCAAGAACGATCAAAAAAACTCTCTTCATAAGAATACCTCCTTCTGCGCAGACGGTTCGCTCTCCTATCTCCTCCGGATATAGTTATACTCGCGAACTCGCGCCTGCGGCGCTCTCCTGTCTGCTGCGCAGACGGTTCGCTCGTTAATAAGCGCAGAAAAACAAATGTCTGCAACGCAGACGCTTGTTTTTCTTATGCGCTTATTATAACATCATTTTTATTATTCTGCTATGGGAAATATGATTATGTTTTCTGCGGTGATACCTGTTTTGCGGGAAACGATATCTTCGATCTGGGCTCTTTGTGCCTCAGTCAGATCATCTGCCTGTACGATCACATCCGCAACATCCCCACTGATCGATACAACAACGTCTGCAAAGCCTTTTGCTTCGAGCAGGATTTCAGCAGCGCATTCCTTCTGCGTGATGTCCGTCAGCTCGATCATACTGTTTACCGCATCCTGCTTTGCACTTTCCGGCAGATTTTCCGCATTTATGATATTCAGAAGTGCCTCTTTGTTTTTTGCTCTGGTCTGTTCCTTCATCAGATTCGCTCCCGCAATAGAGCTGATCGCCTGTGAGCTGGTAAACACTGCTTCTCCCGGTGTTTCTCCCGTATAATCTTCCGTCACCTGTGCCACTTCTCCCGAAGCAGCGTTTTCATCCGTTCCTGCCATGGCTGTTTCGTCTAAAGCCGCATCATCTGCCGCTGCGCTTACATTTTCCGCCTGGTTTTCATCCAAATAGTCACTGTACACCATTTCATCCTCGGAATCCATGCTGTCAATGTCCGTCATTGCTGCTGATTCATCAATCGCTCCGTTTTCCTGCTCCGGCAAAAGAGCAAGTGACTCATCTGTAATATCCGTTACCGCTGCCATATCTGTTCCGTCCTCCGTCGTAACACCGGAAGCCTCCTCAAACTGGGCAGATGTTGTAAACAGATTTTCTTCATCTACCTTCTTTCCCATAAAATTCAGATATCCGGCGATCGCGATCATCAGCGCAAGAGCCGTGATCATGATCTGATTTCTTTTCCACAGCTTTTTCACAGTTGTCTCCTTCCCTTTCTATGTAGTCAGTTTTACTATTTTTATTTTATGTGCCTCTATTCCAAATAATGCCTCGAGAAGCTCCACAATCTCATTTTGTACCTTCTGGCTTCCTGCTCCCTGCGCCGCAACAACAACGCCTCTTACCGTAGGCTCGATCTGTCTGATAATAAGAGGAGACTGACTGCCGTCTGCCTGCTCATATAAAATGATCTGTGCATCGTTCTGTGTTTCAGTTAGCGAACGCTTACCATTTTCATCCGTTTCTTCTTCACTTTTTCTTGTGTATGGCGTATTATGCGCCGGAACCAGTTCCTTAGACGTTTGCATGGTCAGACAGACCTTTACCTTTCCTACTCCTTCCACACTGCTTAAGAATGTTTCCAGTTGTTTTTGCAGATATACCCCATACTGCATGGTTGTCAGTTCCGTTTCTCCGGCAATAGAATCCGCTTTATTTTCCCCTGCTGTCTGATTTGTTGCGGTCTGATTTTTAGTTGCCCACTGCTTACTGCTCTGTTTATCCTGCGGAATCGGCATTGCAATGATAACCAGCAGGATGCCTGCCAGAAAAAGCAGGATAAAACGGTCTTTTCCAAGCTTTCCCAGTTTTTGTATATAGTCTTTCAGATCCGGCTTCATTTTATTCACCTCCCGTTTCCTCTTCCGGTTCCTGCTCCTGCTCTGTGTTTTGTTTCTTCTGCTCTGTGTTTTGCTTCTCCTGCTCTGTGTTTTGCTTCTCCTGCGCTGCGTTTTGCTTCTCCTGCTCTGTATTCTGTGTTTCCTCTACCTTCTGTAATACAGAGTCTGTCAGATCCTCCTTAAGCTGTTCCTCCTCCGGAAGCGAAAGCATCCGGTCGATATCGGTCATCCGTTCTGTAAAACTCTTTTCATATTCCTTCCGGAACTGCTGCCAGTTCCGCAGACTGTCTGTTCTTCCTTTTCCCAGAAGAGGCAAAAGTATCATGGCATACAGCATCCACGTCACGAGCACCTGCAGATATTTTTCATATTTCTCGCTTGGGCACATCTGCAGGACGATCTTTGCCAGTATAAAAAAGCAGCATAGCTTTTGCAGCAAATCCATTCTTCTCCCTTTCCTTATATGAAAAGCATCAGCCTCTCACAATAACCATTGTCATCAATATTGCGATATAAAATGCCAGAAGCCCGCACAGATTGATCTTCAACATCTGGATCCCGCCATCCCCGATCTGTGATACGGCAGTTGCCAGATTTTTCAGACCCATCAGTCCCAGACAGGCCCCTCCCAGCTTCATTGCCGCCAGTATACAGAAGATCCGGAACATTGGTTTTATCATAATGAAAAACATCATACACATCCCTGCTGTTCCGATCGTATTCCGTATCAGTCCCGCTGAACCCATAAACACCTGCACCATAGACTCGGACAGATCCCCAATCCCGGGAATACTGCCGATTGCCCGCTGCAATAGCGATTTCTGCACCCCGTCCAGCTTGGATGCGATCAGATTCTGCATCGTACTGACAGAAACCGTGACCGTCAGGCAGAGCTTGATGCCCAGAGAAAGTGTTCGTTCCACCAGTCTGATCAGCTCCTTCATCCGTCCTCTGTCATCAATCCCATTCATAACAGCCAGATAAATACAACCTTTGCTGCAGGGAAGCAGCAGATTCAGTAAAATATAATCCACGCCCATTAAAAGCAGCAGAAAAAACTGGTAATTCACAGCCGCTGCCACACTGCCGCCTGCAAGTGACACAGAAAGGAAATACCCCGGAACGAGCACAGACATAAATTCCCGCAGATTTTCCAGATTCTGCTTTGAAATTGAAAGCATTGTTGTCACATAGCGGAATAGTAGGATCATCATGAGCAGATAAATAAAATACGCCGTCATATCAGCCACTTGTTTATTTTTTACAAACCCTGCCAGGTAATGCAGCAACATTGCTACCATTCCAATTCCCAGAATCGCCAGCAGAATTTCCCGAAAAGCAGTAATACCCGGAAAGAAAAGCTGTCCCAGTTCCTGCATAAGCAGCTTATAAGCCCCTGTAAAGTCGCCTTTTATAAACAGTCCGAACAGATCTGAAAAACTGACTGTATCCGTTCCCGCCAGTTTTGCGGTCACACTGTCTACTTCGCTGAAATCAAAATACTGTAATAAATCTTCCATTATAAATACCCCTCAAGTACCTGCAGCAAAGAAGCCAGAATAGGGATCCCTAAAAGCAATACCGCAATTTTCCCGCATAGTTCGATCTGCCCCGCGATCAGACTGTTTCCGGTATCCCTTGACAAGTTCGCCGTAAACTCACACAAATAGGTAATGCCGACAGCCTTCAATAAAATACGCAGATACGAGGAGGCATTCTCTACATATCTGCCGATCCCCAGCAGGAAATCGCCCGCCTCCTTACAAAGCTCCAGCAGATACAGGGCTATCATCAGAGCTGCTGCCAGGGAAAGGAGCTGCCCCCACTCACTTTTCATAGATTTTAAAACCAGTGCAAAAACAGCAGCCACCATGCCAAACAGAATCAGCTTCTGGACATCCATCTGTGTTTACAGCCTCCCTTCTATAACTGAAACAGGGCTTCCACGGTATCAAACAACGCACTGATATAAGGTACCAGCCAGGTCAGGATCAGGATCAGTCCTCCAAGACCTACAAAAAAAGAATATTCATCTCTTCCACTGTTTTTTAATATCTGGCTCAATATCGTAACCAGAATCCCAACCGCCGCCATCTTAAATAAAAGAGCTATGCTCATCATTCCTCTCCCTTACTTTGCCGTCAGAACAGCAGGATGCAGATAAAAACCCCTGCCATGATCCCAATCGTCTGATACAGCTTACATTTTTCTTCCTTTTGTTTTTCCAGCTTTATGATCTGATCCGATAATTCTTCTTCATAAAGCCGGAGTACCTGCACCTGCCCGCCCGGATCCGAAAAGCCTGTCTGTGCCATACAGTCCGCAAACTTTTCCCAGTCTTTCTTTTTCAGCCGATCAGACAGCATGGCAGCATTGCTTTTCCAAAGCCACGCCGGATCCTCTCCGCAAAAAGTCTCTATCTGCTGCGCTGTTTTTTCCAGAAATGCGCCGTATGCCCCTTCCATCCGCATACTGCATCTGAAAAAAGCTTCCGCAAGCGGCAAACCATCATATATAATCGCATCGGCAATATAGTGGATCATCTGTCTGACCGTTGTCAGTTCCCGCAGTCTGCCTGTATATTCCAGAACAAGTGAAAATCCAATACCGCCGCTCCCTATCAGCACAAGAAAAAATCCGATCCATTTCATAAAAGCTGTTCTCCTTTCTCATTGTATACAAGACTCGTCCCCTGCCCCTTTAAAACAATAAATCTTGTAAACTCCTGCATATGCAGAAGCGGCTGTAAAAATGGCTTTTTTTCGAGCTCCGCGAAAGAAGTCCCATGTACCGTTGCCAGTACCTTCGTTCCGCAATGCATTGCCTTTTGCAGCGTCTGCACATCCCGCTCCGTTGCAATTTCATCCACTGCAAGGATCTGTGGCGCCATACTGCGCAGCAGCATTTCCATGCCCGCATCTTTCGGGCAGTTATCCAGCACATCAGTCCGCATTCCTACATCGTTCTGCGGTTCTCCCAGAAAGCAGCCGGCAATCTCACTTCTCTCATCTACCACACCGACTGTATATCCTTGTATCTTCCTGCTATCCAGCACAAAGCCATCGGAAAGCTGACGGATCAGATCTCTGAGCAGGGTTGTCTTTCCCATCCCCGGTCCTGCGATCAACATTGTGTTACATGGCATATCCTTTTGTATGATAAAAGGCAGGACAGCATCTGCCGCTCCTTTCACCTCATGGGAAATACGCATATTTAAAAAGCGGATGTTCCTGATGCTGCGGATGCTTTTATTTTCCGACAGTACCTGTCCCGATACACCGATCCGGTGTCCTCCCGCCACTGTAATGAATCCCTGCCTGAGTTCTTCCCCATAGGCATAAGGGGAATACTGGCATAAATGTACAAAGATGCTTTCTACCTGTCCCACGTTAAAAACCAGACATTCCTTCGGTCTTTCCTCCTGCATGGTTCCGTCCGCTGCCAAATAATATTCCTTTCTACCCCTCCTCAGCATAACAGGTTGTCTGCACCGGATCCGTATTTCAGCAAGGTCTTCGTGCTCTGCCACCTGTTCAAAATAGAGCCTCAGTTTCTGCGGGAACATCTGTAATATACTGGTTGTTTTTTGCATGTGATCCTCTCCTTTGTCTTACTTTTTCCTGCCCATACTCGAAAATCCTGCCGCTTACGCGTCAGCCGCACTTCGTGCGTTCTGATTTTCTCGTTGTACGTTCGGAGAAACCAAATGCCAGCTTCGCTGTCGCTTGGTTTCTTTCCTCACTACAGCATATTAAGAGGGAGACAAACTTATGACAGAAAAAAAGAACTTCACAGTCTATGACTGCGAAGTCCTTTGTATTAGCACTATTTGATTTTGTGATAGGTTATTCTGTTTCTTTTTCCTGTGGCTGCTGAGACTGTTTCATCTGGATCTCCTGCAGTACAAACGGATCATCTATATGCAGCATAAGTACCTCAATCTGCTCTTTATAGTGATCGATCTCCTTGCGGAAGCCTGCTGTCTTTTCACGGAATGCTTCCTGTACCTCTGCAAGCTGCTCATCATACAGATTTTTCATTTTTTCCAGTTCTGCTTCATGTGCCTCTTTGCTGTCCTTCAGCTCTGCCTCATATTTCTCGGTCAGCTCTTTGAGTTCCTGTGCATGCTGCTCTTCCAGCTTCTTTTCTGCCTCTTCTTTTTCCGCTGTCAGCTTCTTTGTCTCTTCTTCATGCGCTTTGCTCATATCCGCTTCTTTCTCAGCGAACTCTTTTGCCACTGCATCTTTACACTTTGCCTTTTCCTTTGCAATGACATCTGCTACAACAGCATTGGCTTTTCCAAGCTCTTTCTCGATCTCCTCTTCCAGACTTTTCAGTGTCTTTCTCCATGCCATGCCCGGCTCGATATAAACCGCATCCTCTTCCGCCTGCTGTGCGCTGGCAGCTGCTTTCATTGCTTCTACAGCCTTGATCGCTTCATCCGAAGCAGAAACCCCATTTTCTACTTCTTTTCCTGCTTCCTTTTCTGTTTCTTTTGTTTCTTCAGTCAGAATCTTGTTATCCATCCCAATTCACTCCATTACATTCTATAGTATTTTTACCCCTGTCTGCTTTAGTCGGCAAGAAGACTGCCAAGCTGTGCTTTGAATCTGTCAATCTGCCCCTGCAGCTCTGCATTTTTCTCCCTAAAAGCTGTCTGTACCTCTAAAAGCTGTTCATCATACAGCTTTTTCATCTTTTCAAGCTCTGCCTCATGGGATTCCATTCCGGTCTTATAAAGCTGTACCTGTTCATTGGCAGACGCCAGTTCATCCTGCAGCTGTTTCAGTTTTTCCTGGAATGTTTCCTGAATTTCCTTCAGCATGCTCTCATAAATATTTTTCATGCGTTCCATTTCAGCTTCATGGTCGGATTCCTTCTTCTCGCGAAAAGCTGCCTGAAGCTCATCAATCTGTTCATTGTACAGATTCTTCATCTTTGTAAGCTTCTCATCGCGTTCTTTCATTTCTTCCTCAAAAGTTGCGCTCTTTTCCTTATATCGGGATAACTCTGTCTGTAAGGAATTATTTCTGTCTCTGAACGCCGTCTGGATCTCATCGATCTGTTCCGCATACAGTTTTTTCATCTTATCAAGCTCCGCCTCATGTGCAGCGCTTAATTCTTCTGTATTATTATTTTCCTTATATTCCTCCAGATCCTTTTTCAAGCTGGCAGTTTTGGCGCGGAACGCTGTCTGGATCTCGTCAATCTGTTCTGCATACAGCTTTTTCATTTTGTCAAGCTCTGCCTGATGGCTTGCTTTCATCTGTTCTACTTCAGATTTTTCTACACCACCAAATAATTTCACCAAGAATCCCATTGGATACGCCTCTTTCTATAGTAGGATTTACCAAAAAGCTTTTTTTATTTTAGCATGATTATAGAATATTGTAAATAATATTTCTTTTTCACGTGAATGCCGTCGCCATAACGGAGACGAGATACGCTCTGCGAAACCCCGTCGCCAAAACGGAGACGAGATACGCTCTGCGATTCTCGCTCTGATTAGCGGTCGTCAACTGCACCGCATAAATGCGTGCATTTTCCTCGTCGCCATAACAAAAAACAGACTGCCCTATCTGCGCAATCGTGTTTGATTGCTTAAGATATAGCAGTCTGTCATTTCATCATTCTTACTTGCAGTCCTTGATAGAGAAGCTGATTCTGCCCATCTTGTCTTTGCCAAGGCAGACAACCGTAACAACATCACCAAGTGTCAGAACGTCTTCTACATGGTCGATACGTTCTTTTGCAATCTTAGAGATATGAACCATACCTTCCTTACCAGGTGCAAACTCGATGAAAGCACCGAATTCTTTGATGCTGACAACAGTACCTGTGTACTTCTTACCCTCTTCAAAATCAGATGCGATCATTTCGATCATCTTAATTGCATTCTGCATTGCTTCTGCTTCTGTACCGCATACAGAAACTGCGCCGTCATCTGTGATATCGATCTTAACGCCTGTACGGGCAATGATCTCATTGATCGTCTTACCGCGCTGTCCGACAACATCACCGATCTTCTCAGGATTGATCTGGATCTGTACGATCTTCGGAGCATACTGTCCGACTTCTTTACGAGGCTCTGCGATTGCAGGCTTCATACAAGTATCCATGATGAAAAGTCTTGCTTCTCTTGTACGACGGATCGCTTCTTCTACGATCGGTCTTGTCAGTCCGTGGATCTTGATATCCATCTGGATCGCTGTGATACCTTCTGTTGTACCTGTTACCTTGAAATCCATGTCTCCGAAGAAATCTTCCAGTCCCTGGATATCTGTCAGAACGATGTAATCATCATCTGTATCACCTGTTACCAGACCACAGGAAATACCTGCTACCATCTTCTTGATCGGAACACCAGCAGCCATCAGTGACATGCAGGATGCACAGGTAGATGCCATGGATGTAGATCCGTTTGATTCAAATGTTTCGGATACGGTACGGATCGCATATGGGAATTCTTCCGGTGATGGAAGTACCGGCAGAAGTGCTCTCTCAGCCAGTGCGCCATGTCCGATCTCACGTCTTCCCGGTCCGCGGCTGACTTTTGTCTCACCTACAGAGTAAGACGGGAAGTTATAATGATGCATGTATCTCTTGGTTGTTACGTTTGGATCCAGTCCGTCAACCTTCTGTACTTCAGAAAGCGGTGCTAATGTACATACGTTGCAGATCTGTGTCTGACCACGTGTAAACATAGCTGATCCATGTACTCTCGGAATGATATCAACTTCTGCAGACAGTGGACGGATCTGATCGATCGCACGGCCATCCGGACGCTTGTGATCCTTTAAGATCATCTTGCGGACTGTCTTCTTCTGATACTGATAAACTGCATCCGGCAGAATAGCAAGCCAGTCTTCTCTATCAGCAAATGCTTCTTCAAATTTAGCGGTTACCTGACGGATATTCTCCTCACGAACCTGCTTCTCATCTGTAAATACAGCTTCTTCCATTTCCTCAGGTGTTACGATCTTCTTCATTTCATCGAACATTTCCTGCGGAACTGCGCAGCTGACATATTCATGTTTCTTCTTACCAACCTCTGCTACGATCTGGTTGATGAAAGCAATGATCGTCTGATTCACATCATGTGCTTTATAAATAGCTTCCAGAACAGTTGCTTCCGGAACTTCGTTTGCACCGGCTTCGATCATGATAACCTTCTGTGCTGTAGAAGCAACAGTCATCTTCAGATCACCTTTATCCCACTGCTCCTGGCTTGGATTGATGATCAGTTCGCCGTCGATCATACCAACCTGTGTCATGGCACAAGGACCGTCAAACGGAATATCTGAAATACAGGTTGCGATAGAAGTACCGAGCATAGCAACCAGCTCAGGACGACATGCAGGATCTACACTCATGACCATGTTGTTCAGTGTTACGTCGTTTCTGTAATCCTTCGGGAACAGAGGACGCATCGGTCTGTCGATCACACGGCTAGTCAGAATTGCATTCTCACTTGCCTTACCTTCTCTTTTATTAAATCCGCCAGGGATCTTACCTACCGCATAAAGCTTTTCTTCATACTCAACGCTGCATGGGAAGAAATCAATACCGTCTCTCGGTTTCTCACTTGCTGTTGCTGTTGATAAAACTGTTGTTTCGCCGTACTGCATAAACGCACAGCCGTTAGCCTGTTTGCCGACCTTGCCGATCTCGACACGTAACGTACGTCCGGCAAGTTCCATTGTGTAAACTTTTACCATCTTTCTCTCCTTTTCCGATGGGATTCCCCATCCTTCTCACTGTTTTTTGTAAAAATCTCCGGTAAGAAGATGCCGAAACTACTGACCCGGACACAAACACGCCTCTGCTTCTGTCTGCGTCAGTGGTCTCGGAGTATCTCCCTTACCCGATGTCACACATGATAAGATGCATGACATTATTTGAAAAAGAGGCGGACATGCAACCCGCCTCTTTTTAGCAAATCCATTACATTATTTTCTGATACCAAGCTCTTCAATTAATGCACGATATCTTTCGATATCTTTGCTCTTTAAATAATCAAGAAGACCTCTTCTCTTACCGATCATCTTATACATACCACGTCTGGAATGATGATCCTTTGGATTCTCTTTTAAGTGCTCTGTAAGCTCTTTGATTCTCTGTGTCAGAACTGCTATCTGTACTTCAGGTGAACCTGTGTCACCAGGTGTTCTTGCGAATTTCTGCATAATTTCTGTTTTTGTCTCTTTTGAAATCATTTTGATTTCCTCCTTCTTTTCATACAGCCGTACTAAGATCGGGGATCGCTTTAAAAGAAGCGCCCACGCCTGAGCATGGCTAAAACTCATACGGTCATATTTTAGCACAGAAGAATTCTGCTGTAAATACCTTTTTATTGCTTTTTTATTCCCGTTTTTTTCAGCAAAAACCATCCCAGTCCGAGTCCAATACATGCCACCCCCACAAGCAGCAGATAATCTGACAGTACATAACTGCTCTTTGTCAGGATCGGAACCGCCCTGCTTGCCTGCTCGCTGTACTTCATCACAACCACCGCTACCAGGTTATTGCCAAAATGCATCAGCATCGAACAGAATATACTGCCTGTTTTTTCTACCACATATACCAGCATAAAGCCAAGCAGTGCTGTTGTAAAGAACTTTGACAGGCTCATATGATAAATGCCGAAGATCGCTGCTGTCACAAGCATGGCAGGAAGTACGCGCCATCTTCTCTTTAATGTCCCAAAAATAAAGCCGCGGAACATCAGCTCCTCTCCAACCGCAGGCATGACCGCCATCACAAGCACCAGCACCCAGAAAGGCTGCCTGACATACTCTGCCATCGTATCTGCCATGGACTGTGTACTTTCCGGAAATATTTTTGTCAGCAGAACCGCCAGCATACACATCAGGCTGAAGCCGCCGATCCACACAAAAAATGCTGCCAGAATATGTAATACCTTTGGCATTTGCAGCGACAATACCTTCTTAAAATCAGCTTTCAGATACCACAAATAAAGAAGTGGGAACAGAAGGATCAGAAGCTGTACCACAACCGTTCCGTAAAAGCCCATTTTGAGCTGTGCTGCCGTTCCCACATAAAAGATCAGCAGAAGCTCCACACAGATCAGTACGACCACATCTCCGATCCCCGGTATCTGCCCTTTCCGCATCTCACTCCGCGGCGTAAACAGTTTCAGGGAAGACATGCCTTCCGAGAAAAGGACCGCCTCGCTGTTGTAGATTTTTCCCAGGATCAGCACTGCCAGTAAGCTATAGACAATATTACTTAATAATACAATACCAAACAGGGCATAGTTGTAACTGAAGGAAAACAACTGTACGATCATAAGTGAAATATTCACGATCGGAATTGCCGCTGTCACTTCTGTCAGCTCTATATTCGGAACCATCGTAACCATACTGCCAAACATAAATACAAGCATCATCGGCGTGATATAATTGTTTGCCTCTTTAAAGCTCTTTGCAAAAATACAGATGCAGAGACTGACCGCTGTTACAAACAGGGCAAAAAACACCATGACAAGCAGCGTAAACAAAATTGCCGGAAGGAACGTTGCATAGTTGATCGTCACCGCTCCCATGCCTTCCATCATATAACTGAACATAAAACCAAATGCCGCTCCCATGGATACAATGTTTAAAATTGCCGATACACAGGCGATCACCGATACTGCCAGAAATTTGCTCATGATCAGTTCAAAGTTAGTCACCGGTAACGTCAGAAGTGTTTCCAGTGTACCGCGTTCCTTCTCTCCCGCAGTCACATCGATCGCCGGATAGATCGCACCCATCATAATACTGATGATCACAAGCATTGGCACGATATCGCCGAGCATATTGCCCATCGTCTGCTCTGTGGAAGAATAATTCACTTCTTCATAACGGACCGGATTTAAGATTTCATCCGCATCCAGCCCAAGCTGCTGTACCTTCTGCTTCTGGAGCTGTTTATTATAATCTTCCAAAAGCTCTTTTAGTGCGGTCGCGGCAATACCCGAATCATCCTTTGCTTCCAGATAATAGATCCGGTAAGGATCCTTCTGCGATTCCTCATAGGAAAGAACTGCATCATAATCCCCGTCCTTCAGCGCCTGTTCTATTGTTTTATCATTTTCATCAAACGGCTCCACACTGATCTGATAAGAAAAGGTATCAGCATCTTTTTCCAGTAAATCAGTCAGCGTCTGCTCCCGTTCCTGTCCCAGATCTGCAAATGCCACCTGATATGTCGTCTCCTCCTGCGACTGTGTGATCGCAGAAAACAGAAGCGTCATACCAACGATCATCAGCGGATACAGAAGAAGGGGAAGGAGCACCATCATGCACAATGTCTTTTTATCGCGGAATATATCCGTCAGTTCTCTCTTTAAAAGTGCTTTTATTTTATTTGGATTCATATTGTCTCCTTTTTCCTTATCTGCCCATATACAGTCTGCCAAACGCTTCCCTGAGCGTCCGCGTCTGCGTCTGTTCCATGATCTCTGCAGGACTTCCTTCGATCATGATCTTTCCTTTATCGATCATGATGATGCGGTCACATAAAAACTGTGCTTCTTCCAGATAATGCGTCGAATACAGCACGGTCTTTCCTGCCTCCTTCTGCTGTTTCATAAAGGTAACGATCGCATCTGCGCTCAGAATATCCAGTCCAAGTGTCGGTTCATCAAATATGTAAATAGCCGGGGAATGGATCAGGCAGCGGGCGATCGAAGCGCGCTGCGTCTGACCGGTCGAAAGCTTTTCAATGCGGTTATCAATAAAAGCTCCCATATCCAGCACCTGCACGATCTCTTCTATCCGTTTTTCCACTGCTTCCTTTGGCATTTCGTAGATCTCGCCCAGCATACGGAGCATCTCACGCGTCGAAAGCCTGTGGTACAGCTTTGTATTTCCGGAAAGATAACCGATATTCTGCTTGATCTGCACCGGATCCGTCATCTGATTTCCTGCTTCATCCGTCAGGATCACACGACCTTCCGTCGGCTCCATCAATGTACCGAGCATCCTAAGAAGTGTGGTCTTACCGGCTCCGTTCGGTCCTAATATGCCTACAATCTCACCCTGCGTAACAGGAAATGAAATATGATCTACCGCATAAAATTCTTCTTTTTTTGTCTGTTTTTTCCTGTGCTTTGCCTGCCCGCCTTCTGTTTCACCGGGCTGCACGGTTCTGGTAAACTTCTTAGTGAGATTTTCTACTGTTATCATGCTTTTCCAGCCACCTTTCCCATAGATCCGGCCGTCTTTCCTTCGTCCGTTCCATGGACTGCTCCAGACGCCATTTTTCTACATTTGCATGGTGCCCCGACAAAAGGATCGGCGGTACTTTTTTCCCATGCCATTCCTCCGGTCTGGAATACTGCGGATATTCCAGAAGTCCATCTGCAAAGGATTCTGTCTGTGCACTGTCTTCATTATTAAGTACCCCGGGCACAAGACGCGAAATTGTATCGATCATGACCATCGCCGGAAGTTCTCCGCCTGTCAGCACATAATCTCCAATGGAAAGATAGTCTGTAACAACTTCTTCCAGCACTCTTTCATCAATGCCCTCATAATGACCGCAGAGGAAAATAAGTTCCTCTTCCTTAGAAAGTTCCTGCGCCTTTTCCTGTGTAAATGTCTGTCCCTGCGGCGTCATATAAATGACCCTGGTCGGTTTATCTCCTTTTACTGCCATACAGGCATCATAGACAGGCTGTGCCTGCATGAGCATACCCGCTCCGCCGCCATACGGATAATCATCTACTTTTCCGTGTTTTTCCGTTGTATAATCCCGGATATTGACCGCATTGATGGAAAGCAGCCCTTTCGCCGCAGCCCTTCCGATGATACTTGTGTTGAGTCCCTGTTCTACCATTTCAGGGAATAATGTTAAAATGTGAAATTTCATATTGATATCCTTTCCTAAAATGACAGTGGATTTCCACCGGCGGCATTTCCTGCCTCATTCTGCGATTTGGAAAGTCTTTTGCCTTCTGCCGCATAGGAAACTGCCATCGTCAGCCAGATTGCAGATACGATCGTAACCGGCCAGAGACTGATCTTCAGTACCACGGCAAGCACGGTAAATCCCGTCCATAATGTAAGACAGAGGTAATTCGTTACCTTATACGCATGAAATGCTGCCTTATAGATCATCTGCTGTTCCATTTCATCACAGCTTTCAATCCACTTCTTCTGAAACTTCATATCATATACGCTGCCTGACTTTTCCGGATTGACAATCTTTAAAAAGTCCACTGCATTTTTCTGCTGTGTAACTGAAGCAAAAATCGTTACGATCAACATGACAAGTGCAAGCAGAAACATTGCACTGCTCATTTCATCATAATAAATATCTGCATAAAAAGAAACGGAAAAACTGAAATAATTGAAAATTGTAACAAAAGAAACGAGGTTCAGTCCTGTTCCGATCCGCTTATCGGATGTTTCATTCCATATTTCAAATGCTTCATCATCATAATTCTGTGCCTGTTTCCATTCCTCTTTGCTTTTTTTGAGTGCCCATGCCATATAACCAAAAGCAATGGCGGAAGCGATCACCATCAGCACCGGCAGTCCGTTTCCGGCGATCGTTCCGATCCTTTCTCCCAGCCATGCTGCCGCTTCTCCTTTATCATATCCTCTTTGCAGCCATGTACCAAAACCGCCAAGAAAACCGCCCAGCAGGCAGGCACAGCACATAATGGCGATAAACGTTCCTTTTGCTTTTTTATTCTGCTGCATATTTTCCTGTTCTTTTGTCATCATTTCATTTTCTGTTTTCATACTTTATTCCTCTTCTTCCTCTTCATACTGAAAAATATCTTCTACCTTTGCATTGCATACTTTTGCAATCTTCAGCGCCAGTGTGACCGACGGTGAATAATCACCGCGCTCGATCTGGCTGATCGTCTGTCTCGATGTCCCGACCAGCTGCCCCATCTGCTGCTGGTTGACATCCAGACGGACCCGGTATTCCTTTAAATGATTCCTGAGCGGCATCTTTCCAATCTCCTTTCCTATCTTTTCATTTTGACAAGTATTTTTATCATTATGACAATTTTGTTTTTCATCTTGACAACTATCTTTGTCATATATAAAATACCTCCTGACAACTATTCTTGTCAAGAGGTATTTTCATTTCTTTTGAAATTATATTTAGTTTCCTAAAACATCCTTTACCGTACCTGTTACCGGCTTCAGATTTTTGATGTCGTTATTGACATCCGGTGTTACTTCAAAATCCTTTGATAAGGTTGCTGTAAAGGTCAATGCATTTGTGCCTTTTCCAACTACATACTGCACATTGGTAAGCGGTATGTCTGCCACCTGACCAAGTGATACACCCGATACAGAAGCGATGACTTCGTCATAAATAACGGTAATGGAGATCTGCTCTCCGGCTTTGTATTTACCAAATGCCAGATTTGCCACACCTACCTGTTGCGGCTTTCTGTTATCCTGCATCATTGCATATACATAAGAAGAACCATAGAACCAGTTATCAGAACCTTTTCCGCTTGCGTCCGTCCGGACAACGATCTGGTCATTCAGCCCTACCCATACATAGCCGGAGCTGTTTGGATACCAGTACTGTTCCCATTTCTTTTTATTGGACAGGTCGTGTTTTCCTTCGCAGAGTGTGTTTCCATTTAATGTGAGCCTGATATGTGCATAGCCGTCATCACTCTGCCTCTGATCTACTGCCAGCCTGAAACCAACTCCCGTCAGTTGCTTTTGCATATATGCTTTCTGCAAAGCCGAAAGCTTTACGTTATCATTCACTATCTGCTGCATGCTCTTAATTGTGGTGCTGAAATTATGATCATATCCTTTATCCGTGATCGTACGAGATCCATCTGTCAGCTGATATGTGAACTGCCTATTAAATACATCACTTCCCGGAGCCGCAGATCCACTAAGCGGAGAAAGAATTCTTTGTTCGGATACAGATTTTCCAAGCGTACCTTCACAGGTTCCGATCGTATCAACCACCTTGTAAAGCTCTACATTGTAATAACGGTTTGTGTTTCCGCTCTGCATACCTGCTGCAATATCTGCGCTTGTATCTAAGCCCCATTCTTCGATCGTAAAGGTCTTTTCCATATCCTCCGGTCCGAATGTCAGGTAGACATCCTCGCCGCCTGCATGTTTGAAATGATATTTATCCTTTGCAATATCAATATCCACAGTGGAACCGTATGCCGTCTTACTTACAGTGCGGTAATATACATACTGTATATTCGGTGTTGCCACTACATCTGCCGGGAGCGTTCTGGTAACTTTATAAGTCAGCTTCTTTCCTTGTGAGCCATCCTTTAATGTGATGTCCTCTTCTCCCACATATGACAGATTGAATTCACCTGCACCTCCCCATTTTGCTACAAGATTAAAGTCTTTTCCGGTGCCCTTTACGATCTCTTCGATCTTGTTGTCGCCTGCATACCAGCCAAGGAACTGATAGCCCTTCTTTGCAACCGGATCCTCCAGCTTGATATCGTCATTTTCTATACTGTATATTTCCGGATTGGAATGGCTTTCTCCACCGGATCCCAGATCGTAGGTGATGCTAAACAGATCCAGATTCCAGACCGCGTAAAGCGTGATATTTCCTTCTCCTGTCAGATTGGAAACCATCTGTCCATCCGTATAGGTAACGCCGGATGTTTTATCCAGTGCCCAGCCGCCAAAGCTGTAGCCCGGTTTTGCAAAGTTTTTCATTTCACTTGCCAGCGGCAGGACATAGTTTTCATCATAGGTCATCAGCATAGTCTCTGTCGCAGCACTGTCTCCGAGACAGCTGTCAAAGGTAACGGTATATGTGTTTGCACTCCATTTTGCATAAAGGATGAAATCATGCAGTGCCTGGATCGTTACCATGCCTTCTATCGGCTTTTCAAATGAAGAATCCTGATACCAGCCTTCAAATGTATAGCCTGTTTTTCCCTTAGGCTCATGGAAGGTTACCACGTTATCTACAACAGAAAATGTGGCAGGATTGTCATCTGCATTTTCTGCGCCTTCCATATTCTCATAAATAATATTGTACAGTTCAGGGATCCAGACAGCATATAAATGTACTTCACCGTCATCCTCCCCGGACAAGCCTGCTGCCACAGCCTCATCTGCATAAACAGCTTCTCCGTCTGTTTCCTCGGACCAGCCGCCGAAGTAATATCCTTCCCGTTCATACGTGTTTTTCAGAAGTGTACTAATTTCAGTATAAGCAAGCTGCTGTTCCTTGCTGTATCCCTTTCCTTCATTGGAATGGTATACGATCTTATAATGATTTTCACGCCATTTTGCATAGAATGTTTTATTGCCTGTTTCATTTGCAGAAACGGCTCTGACTTCCTCTCCTTCCAGATTTTCATTGTCATACCAGCCCTCAAATGTATAGCCCCGTCTGCTTGCTTTTTCCAGTGAAAACAGACCGGTTTCCACATTGTAGGTTTCCGGATTATCATTCTGGGCATCTTCCGTGCCATAGTAAGTGATAGTAAACTCAATTGGTTTATACTGTGCGTAGATCACATGATCATGTCCCAGTTCTACCGCGGATGTTTCCGTCAGCTTACTGCCGCCTGTTTTATCCGTATACCAGCCTTCAAAGGTGTAGTTTTCCTTCTCCATGACAGGAAGACTGCCATAAGCTTCTCCAAAGGTGATCGTTCTTGTCGCAAGATCACCTTCCACGACATTTCCGCCATTTGGATCCAGCGAGATCTGATAAATATTTGGCGTCCAGACTGCCTTGTAAGCCAGATCTTCTGCCGGCATAACAGTTACAGGCTCCGTATCCCATGTATAGGAGTGGCCTTCTTTTACCGGCTTTGGAATCCGGATCTGTGCGCCATAGTAAACAGAACCTTCCGTGTAATTCTCAGCCACGCCTCCGTCAAGATCCCATGTCAGCTTATACTGATTTCGCGTATAGTAATAATTGATCACATTGGCAGCACTGTCTGCCTTGATCGTCATCTTTTTACCTTCAGCAGGCTGTGTAAAGCCTGTGTATTCCTTCAGCGGCCCTTCAACATCTGTATCTACTTCCGCAGTTCCATATACAGTATCCTTTAACAGATAACTGTCTGATCCATCTTCCTTTTGCAGATAATGATTGATCGTGTATCCATACTGTCCTGCGATCCATTTCGCCTTCAGGCTGATATTTCCTGCCGGCATCATGCCATCCGTAAACTTTTGGTCTGCTTCATACCAGCCATCAAAGCCATAGCCTTCTCTTACCGGAACAGGTAACTGAAGCTCTGCCTCGTATGGTACACTGATGCTCTCCCCCGTGCCATCCGTAAATGATCCGGAAGCAGGATCCAGAGTGATCGTATAGATCTTTCTGATATATTCATATCTGACAACCGTACTGCCGTCTGCTGCGATCACAAATGCCTGCTTCTGCGGTGCTTCAAAGCCTTCATAGCTCTTCACATCCGCGGACACGGTTGTATCGGAAGTACCCTGCAGCATATCCGTATCGGCCAGTACATAGCTGCCATCCAGTGCCTGTTTATAATGTTCTACCAGATATGGGGTATCTGTATTGGCTTCCCATTTTGCATAGAAGCTCTTGTCCAGCCTTGATCCTTTCGGGATCTCGCTTACCGGTTCACCGGAACATGCTTCGTTTGTATACCAGCCCTTAAAAGTATAACCCGCTCTGACAGGAGCCTGCAGCGTGATCGTCTCCGTTTCCACGGTATAACCTGACGGATTTGTATTGACAGCTCCATCCACGCCATAGTAAGTGATGCCATAGTTCTTTGGCTGCCATACTGCAAATAAAGTTACAAGACCGTCGTCCTCGTCTGTCAGGTTGCTGACTGCCGCACCATCTGCATATTCTGCTTTTCCGTCAGGCTTTACAGACCAGCCTGTAAAATCATAATCCTCTGCTGTATAAGTGCTTGGCGGTAACTGTTTTTCCTGATCATATGTAAAGCTCATACCCTCCATGCTGCCAAGTGCCAGATCGCTGTTTTTATTAAATTTCAGCTGATAAGTATGCACCTTCCATAATGCATGATAGGTAAGATCCTCTGTTCCCATCTTTTCCTGTGGTGTCACAGGTGTTTCGCCGTCGATGCTCCATTCCTTAAAGGTATAACCTTTGCGCTTTATATTTTCCGGCAGTATGATCGGCTCCCCATAATACACATCCTGTGTCACAGTCTTTTCTCCTGCCTCGGTTTCATATCCCAGTGCAAATGTCACCTTATATTTCAGACGTTTGTAACGGAGCTTGATGACCGTCTTGCCGTTTCCTTCCACAGTTGCATTTTCCGTTGCAATTCCGTTTACGGTCATATTTTCAAAGACAATGGCATTTTCCTTCGTATAAAGGCTGTCTGCAGTCTGGTTCTCACTGATCACCAGATTCTTCAGGCTTTCCAGAGAAACAGTTGCTTTTGTAGTTTCCATGCCATTATAAATATGCTGCAGCTTATAGGCTCCGTCTGTATCCTGCACGTAATATTCTACACGATATGCGGTATCTTTATTTTTGCTCCACCGGGCTGTATAGGTCAGATCTTCCGTGCCCATGACAGACTGTACCTGCTGATCCCATCCGGTAAAGGTATAGCCCTTTGCTGCCATCAACGGTGCGATGATCTTTCCGCCGTATTTCAGTTCATAACGCTGTGCTTCTCCGCCTACTTCTCCCGGCTGGAATGTAACGGTATGCTTCTGCAGGCTATAGTAATAACGAAGTACACTGCTTCCGTCGGCATTTACCTTAAGCTTCTGCTGCGTCGGTGCACAATATCCTGCAAAGCTCTTTACCTCCGGTGTTACATAACTGTCTGTCGTGCCCTTAAAAGCAGACTTTGCCATCAACTCATATTGTCCGGATCTTACGTTTTCTCCGTAATATTCCACGCGGTACGGTGTGTTTTTATTTGCTGTCCACTTAGCATAGATGCTGACATCCTTAGCCGGCATCTTATCCGGGAACTGATAAGCGGTTTTCAGGTCCTCCTCTTTGTACCAGCCCGCAAACTGATATCCCTGTTTTTTCGGATCAGCCGGTTTTTCCACCTTTGCTTCATACTTGGCATTGATCATGGCAATATAGCTGCCGCCGTTTGTATGCGGAACGATCACATAGCCATCCTTCAGGTTGTCCCAATACAGCGAAACTGTACGCTGGATCGGTCTGGAAGAAAATGCCAGCGGATACTGGATCCATGTAATGATCATTTCGCCTTCCAGTTTTTTATCTTCCTTATCCGGATGTACACTGATCGTATTCGTCTGTGGATCGTATGTAAATTTATCATTCGTCATACGGATATCGAAATTCTTACGGTTCTTCTGGCTTTCCGGCTTAGAACTGTCAAAAGCGTCTTCATAAACAGCGTCTTTTTCTTTTCCGTCCTTCAGATCCAGATAATGCATGGAAAATACGTAATCCGGAAGCTCTGTATCCCGCACATGCTGCTTCAGCTTGATATAAGGCATACCCTCCTGCTCTGTTGTAAAGTCCAGAATATTATCCTGTCTTCCGACCGTCCACAAAGACCATTCCTTATCTAAAAGCTTTAGTTCCGTTGAAAAGGTATCCTTGAATGCCTGTGCTTTCAGGCCCAGCTCCAGATACGCACCTACATCGATCAGAAGTGCTCCGCTGCAGCTCTGGCTTCGTCCGTTTCCTGCTGTATACTTCAGTTCATAATAGAAATAGCCCCACAGCTTCGTATACGCACCTGCCTCAGCCTGAAATCCTACCGAATCCAGATCCGTAGAGAACAGACCGACCTTAAATTCAAATTCCAGTCCTGCTTTGACCGCAAGCCGTCCCATGACATAGAAGTCAAATTCGTATTGCTCTTCCAGCAATGAAACCTCATCATTATAAACTGCTCCGGCAAACACATCGATCGTATACGTATACCGCTTACCTGTCTGGTATTCAAAATCAAAACCGATCGATACGCAGGCATCCATTTTTACAACGAAATCGATCTCTGCATTTACAGCAATGATCGGAAGCGGTGGCGGCAGATATTTCTCCGTATCCACGATGTTCTGCTCCACAACTCTTACCCAGTCAGACTCAGCGTCCATCATTTCCTTATAACGCTTTACCAGATTGTTCTTCGCTTCCTCGGACTCCTCGTCCTCTCCGTCCTTCTTGCTTTCATCGATCAGTTCCTTGATCTTTCTTGCGATCTGGGTACTGTCATCGTCATCATCCTTATCATCGGTTTTTGTCATCATCGTGGCATTGACTTCCACGCCTGTATAATTCAGTACATCCACATTGGCAGTCACACGATACTCTGCAATATAAGGGAAAATGCCCCAAACTTTCCAGATTGCTTTACTGCGGACACCGAGATCCAGTCCGACTTCTTCTTCAAAGACACCACTGACCTCGATCCCCAGCTGATTGGAAGATCCCTTCTTTCCGATTGTGATATTGGCTTTTACTTCAAGCTTTACACTCAGTCCCTTATCTTTTGCCGCCGTGTTCATTGCACCACTGAGCTTTGTCGGCTTCGTTGTGATAGAGGCCTTCGGATATCCATCCTCCATCTCACATTCTGCCGTAAAGCCGGAGCCTGCCGCAAGTGTCTGAAATTCCTCCGTAGTGATCGGCGTACCATCTTCCAGTGTGATCTGATAATCACTGAGATTCATATTTTCACTGAGCTTTGTAAAGTTATTTGTTGCCAGGGCAACAGATCCCAGATATTGCGCTGCTTCCTCGGCAAAACCACTGTCGACTGCCTGCTGCTCGATCTGTGCTTCCAGTGTCTTCGTCTCTACACCCTCCAGCAATTCCTGCCCGGAAACTGCATCATTTGCATAGATATCCATTGCAGCCTGTACATCGTCCCACTTTGTGTCTTCAAACGTGATAACGGTAAGATCTTCCTTTTCCTCTACATCCGTGATCTTGCCATACTTTGTGATCGTTGCCGCATCTTCTCCTGTCTGTTTGGTAAAATCCCCTGTATAGAACATGAGAAAATCACCAACATCAACTGTCGTCTGGCTGTCCAGATCGATATTGGCATATACGTCCGAAGAGAAATCAAGGTATTTATTTTCTACTGTAACAGTATTTGCTGCCGTATCCTGATCCGCATCTGCCGGGAGAGGCAGCATATCCGGTTCAAAAATAACATCCTCGGCATCTGCATTTTTGTAACTATAACGATTTCCGTTTTTTCCTGTGATCTTTACGTATGCCAGATCACCATTCTGTTCTGCGGGCGTATCAAGGGTACGCAGATCCGGTCTGAGACCTGCATAGATCGATACCGTATCTCCTACCGCAAGCTCACCCTTTGTATAGTCGAATTCACCGACTGTCAGATCAGCCGGTCCCAACGTACCGTTGCTGTCTGCCTGATACAGGGCGATATGTAAAGAATCCACATGTTTCCCATCACTTGTGATATTGCTGACATCCTCAGCCGGAATGTAGATCATGTCTGCATTTAATGCAATGTTCATGACCTGCTGCTTTGCAGTCGTAAAATTATACTCTCTTGCTGTCTGCGGCTGACCGGAAAAACACAGTCTTTCATCTGTCAGTGCAATACGATAGGTAGAACCATCTGCAAATCCATCCTGCACACCAAGTCCGCCATCTTCGGAAATCGGATTTTTACCGGAAATCACAAAGCTTCCGTTTGCACCGGAAACATTGATAATATCCTTCTGCTTTGGATCTGTCAGATTGGTTGCGGTGATTGCAGCTTTTACTGCCGCCGCATCCATGTCCGGATCGGATGTCTCTATTTTGATCGTAAAATCCTTTCCCACATCCAGCGCACTTGCAAAATTGACGGTTTCCACGCCTTCTACAGGGCTTTGCGCTATATAATCCGCATAAAGCTTTGTATTTTTCTGTATCGTATCATTACCGCTGGCAAGCTTCTTTTTGTCCTTGTCATAATACCAGCTCACAAAAATAGCATCATTTTTATAAGGGGTCGGCAGACTGCTGATATTGGTGCCCGATTTTACCTTGCAGCTTTTCAGCTTGCTTCCTCCGTCCGTATAAAACTTGACACGATACTTTCTGTTTGTATTTGTTTCCTGGTTATCCTGTCCGGAAGGATTGCCTGCTGCGCCGGTGGATGCATTATCATTTCCCTTCAGCGTATCCTTCAGTCTGCCAAGCAGGCTTTTCTTCTGCACAGCGTCCTTTTCTTTTGTATCCGAAGAAACTGCCTGATCCTCATAGTCCTGATCTGTTTCAGTATCTGCTCCGGTATCTGTTTCCAAATCCGAGCCGGCATCTTCCTCTGTCAGATGCGCTGCATCTGCTACCTGATCCTGCCCGGGCGTTGCCTGTCCGTTCCGATCCGATGTTTTGTGGATCGTAAAGGCAGCAAATGTCGTAACCGCAATCAGTGCAATCAGACATAGCAGCATAATCCGTCTCTTCTGCCTGTTATGTAATATCCGTTTCCAAAAATTCTCTTTCATATGTCTCCCCCTGTTTATTGTGGTGAACACTCCGTAAAATAACAATATTTTGTATATTTTACAAAATTTTGTACTACATCAGAGCAAAACAGCACGAATTACATTTTTTTCGACGTGAACAGCATATCAGGATATAGCTTTTTTCCCGTTTTCAAGTTACAATACTTCTATATCAATATATCTTTTCTAATGGAGGATTTTTCCTGATGAATCTTACAACTCTTGTCCATCTTTTGAATTACGGACTTGTTCTTATTTTCGGTATTATCGCATCCTTTTATCTTGCGGATTATCCGTTTCCGGCTCATAAAAGAGCCTATTGTCTGACAATCATCGGTTTTAGTCTTATGGAACTTATTTTCTACCTGATCTTAGGGGAAGATGTGTTATACAAATGTTACCCATTGCTGATCCATTTACCTCTCATTTTACTGATCCGTTTCGTACTGCACCGCAACTTTTTTGTATCAGTCATTGCCGTATCGTCTGCCTATCTTTTATGCACGCCCCGAAAAATGTTCGGTACCCTTGTTGCATTTTTCTTTGATTACGATCCGTTTATCACCGACATCGTCGCAATTCTTGTGACGATTCCATTGTTATGGCTTATTATCCGTTTTCTGTCGCCTTACATTATCAGACTGAAATATGAGAATCAGACGATCCTGTTTTTATTCTGCCTTCTGCCAATGGCATACTATGTCCTAAAATATGCATTCACCGTATATACAAGCCTTCTCTATACCGGTGGATTTATTATTGCAGATTTTCTTGACAGTTTTATCGTATTTCTTTATTGTATCCTTTCGATCTATGTCATTGATATCACCGGAAAGAAAAAGAAAGCCGAGCAGGAAAATCTGCTGCTTACCGCAGTTACCATTCAGTCCAGAAAAGAAATCAGCCAGCTTTCCCAGCTGCAAAGACAATCCGCCATTTACCGCCATGATCTGAGACATCATCTGCATTTTCTTGAAAGCTGTATTATGCAGGATAAAAAAGAGGATGCCCTCAAATATATTCAGGAGATCGGAGTTTCTCTTTCTCAAAGCACGATCACACAATATTGTAACAATGAAGCACTGAATCTTATTCTTTCTTTTTATGCAGACAGCGCAAAAGAAAAGCAGATCCGGTTTTCCGTTTCCGTCACTGCTTCTTCTTTTTCCGCTTTTCAGATCACCGATCTGTGCAGTCTGCTTTCCAATGGGCTTGAAAATGCAATCCATGCCTGTACACTGTCAGAAGATCCTGCCAAGCGTTATATGCAATTAAAAATCTATGAAAAAAACGGGCAGCTTTGCATCAGTCTTGTAAACAGCTGCAAAGATTCTCCCGTTTTTCAAAATGGAATTCCGCTTTCCCAAAATAAGGAACAGGGCCACGGATATGGTGTGCAAAGCATGATCTCCGTTGTTGATAAATATCATGGAAACTACAGGTTTTTCACCACAGACGGCGAATTCCGTTTTCAGGCGGCCTTATGATCACAGCAGACCGTCCAGCACGTGCACCTGCATCTCTCTTTTTTCCATATCCACGGAAAGAATACAGTCCTTGATCGCCGGAAGCAATACCTCTCCGCCATCTGCCAACGCCACCACATACACATCATTTGCACCGGTCTGCAGCACATCACTGACAGTCCCAAGTATTGCGCCATCTTCCTCTTTCACCGTCATCCCGATCAGATCTGCAATAAAATACTCATCTTTTTTCAGCTTTACAGCATTTTCTCTCGTCACATACAGATTCTTCTTCACGAATTTCTCTATTTCATTGATACTGTCATATCCCTTAAATTTCAAGATTACAAACTGCTTAAAAAACTTGACTGTCTCAACTTCCAGATCCAGCCTGCTGCGTCCCAGATCCAGGATCAGGCTGATTCCTTTTTTAAACCGGCCGACATCATCCGTCAGCGGAAACACCTTCACTTCTCCCCGGATGCCATGTGTCTGTGTAATGGCTCCTACCTGTAATAAATCTTCCATTTGTTTTCCTCACTTTGTATCATAGGAAATCCGAAAATTTCTTATGATATGAACAGAGCAGAATGATACTCTCATTCTGCTCATTGATTCACATACTTATCAGATGATTTCCACATCCACTTTCTTATTGTCTCCTAAAGAGGCTGCCTTGACTACAGAGCGGATTGCTTTTGCAATTCTTCCCTGTTTTCCAATGACCTTGCCCATATCGGAAGCAGCAACATGAAGTTCGATCGTTACATTCTTTCCTTCTTCTTTTTCTGTTACTACCACTTCGTCAGGATTGTCAACAAGAGCTTTAGCGATTACTTCCACTAATTCTTTCATAATCCACACCTCCAAAGTGTCATGACAAAACTAGCAATTATTTCTGGATGCCAGCCTGTTTGAAGATCTTGTTAACTGCTGCTGTTGGCTGTGCGCCAGTTGCAAGCCATTTCTTAGCTAACTCCTCATTTACTTTGCATGTGCTTGGATCTGTGTTAGGATCAAAAGTACCGATTTCTTCGATAAATCTACCATCTCTAGGTGCTCTGGAATCTGCTACGATAATTCTGTAGTAAGGAGCCTTCTTCTGTCCCATTCTTCTTAATCTGATTTTTACTGCCATTTCTTTTTCCTCCACATAAACTTCATCCTGTCCGGATGTTTTTCTTTTTGAAACCCGTACCGGATTACCCGATCCGGAAAACTACACATTTCTTATATATATAAATTAAAATGGTAATTTCATACCGCCAAAACCGCCAAATCCTCTGCGGCCTTTTTTGCCTCCCATCATACCGGGAAGCTGCTTCATCATCTTCTGACTCTGTTCAAATTGCTTGATGAAGCGGTTTACAACTGCGATGTCCACGCCTGCGCCCTTTGCGATCCTGTGCTTTCTGCTCGGATTTAAGAGCTTCGGATTCTGTCTTTCCTCAACCGTCATGGAAAGAACAATCGCTTCCATACGTGCCATCTGCTTTTCATCGATGGCTCCTTCCAGATCTGCGCCGCTGATCCCCATCCCGGGCATCATACTCAAAATAGAAGAAAGACCTCCCATTTTACGCATCTGCTTCATACTCTCCAGGTAATCCTCAAAATCGAATTTACCCTTCTTCATCTTTGCAGTCATCTGCTTTTCTTTTTCCTCGTCGATGTCCATGCTTTCCTGCGCTTTTTCAATCAGCGTCAGCACATCACCCATTCCGAGGATTCTGTTTGCCATACGATCCGGATAGAACTGTTCCAGATCGGAAAGCTTCTCACCCATACCAGCGTAGAAGATCGGTTTGCCGGTCACAGCCTTAACTGATAATGCTGCACCGCCTCTGGAATCACCGTCCATCTTGGACAGGATCACGCCGTCAATCCCGACTTTTTCATCAAACTCCTTTGCAACATTGACCGCGTCCTGACCGGTCATGACATCAACAACGAGAATCGTCTGATGTACTTCTACGTTTTCTTTGATCTCCTTCAGCTCTGTCATCATCTGCTCATCAATATGCAGACGACCGGCCGTATCTAAGATCACCAGATTATGTCCATTCTTCTGCGCATGCTCTATGGCCGCTTTCGCGATATCAACCGGGCTCTGATTCTCTCCCATGGAAAAGACATCCACACCCTGCTTCTCTCCATTGACCTGCAGCTGCTTGATCGCCGCCGGTCTGTATACATCACATGCAACCAGAAGACATTTTTTCCCTTTTTGCTTAAATTTACCTGCAAGCTTTGCAGTTGTCGTTGTCTTACCTGCACCCTGCAGACCGCACATCATCAGAACCGTAATGGCTTTTCCGGGCTGAAGCTGTATCTCGGCAGATTCGCTTCCCATCAGTGCGATCAGCTCTTCATTTACGATCTTGATCACCATCTGTCCGGGATTTAAGCCATTCATGACATCTGCACCAACAGCTCTCTCTTCTACCGTCTTGATAAACTGCTTTACAACCTTGAAGTTAACATCGGCTTCCAAAAGTGCCATCTTAACTTCTTTCAGGGCAGCCTTTACATCCTCTTCTGTCAGACGTCCTTTACTACGGAGATTTTTAAATACGTTTTGCAGTTTTTCAGTTAAACTTTCAAATGCCATGTATTATAACTCCTCTAAAATCTCATCTGCGATCCTGTGTATCTCGGATAACTGCTCCGTTTCCTTCATATCATGCAGAAGCCCTTTGATCTTCGTAAATTTTTCAACCAGATGAAGCTTATCCTCATAACCAAGCAGTATCTTATCACACCGCTTTAACAAATCGTGTATGCCCTGTCTGGATACTTCATAAGCATCTGCGAGCTCGGAGAGAGACATATCATTATACACGGCATCTTCATAAACAGCTCTCTGATGCTCCGTCAGAAGATCTCCGTAGAAATCATATAAAAGTCCCTGTTCAACGATTTTTTCCATAGTTTCACCTGCCATACATGAGCTATCATACTACAGCAGAAGCAAGGTGTCAAGTATTTTTTCTTGACACCCGTCACTTTACGATCCGGAAACCGCGCACTTCTGATTCCTTCTGCAAATCGTTTTCGAGCAGTTCTCTTGCAAGGATTTCCGTCAGTTCCATCTGATTAAGCGGAAGCGTCAAATGATAATCCACTCCTGCCTCCAATGTACGTAGCCTGTCTTTTCTGAAAGCATGGGCTGTTACCGCAATGATCGTAATATCAGACAGATCCTGTCTTTCCATCTTACGGATCTCCATAGTTGCTTCCAATCCATCTTTGACCGGCATCTGAATATCCATAAAAACCATCTGGTAATATCCGATATCGGATGCCAGCAGCCGCCCGATTGCCTGCTGTCCATCTTCTGCCGTTTCCACCTGTACACCGATCCGTACCAAAAGCGCACACATGAGTTCCCGGTTGATCCAGCTGTCATCTACGACCAGTGCGCGGATTTTTGAGAAGTCTGTTTTGTCCAAATGCCGGATCATATGCTCCATTCTCTTTGCATTCTCATAATCCGATACATCCGCTGACCGCACGGGAATCCGTACGGTCACAGCGGTTCCTTCCCCCAATCTGCTGGAAAGCTGCATCTTTCCTCCCATATTAGTTACAATATGTTGCACCAGCGGAAGCCCCAGCCCGCTGCCTCTGTTTTCTTCATCATAACAGACAAAGTCCTGAAAGACCGTCCGCTGAAATTCTTCTTCCATACCGGGTCCGTTATCTGTAAAACGCATGGTTACCATCTCCCATCCGGGCTTCATCAGCTCCGCATCGATCTCACACCGGGTATAGCCACCGTTTTTCCCATACTGAATGGAATTCTTCATAATATTGATAATGATTTGTTTCCATCTTACAGGATCCAGCATTACCAATGAAAAATTTGTCGGTTTTACTTCAAATATAACCTTGATTTTCTTTTCACATGCCTGTTTTTCCAGTTCATCGGCAATTTCACGAATCAGCTTCCAAGGTGCAACCGCCTCTTCTATGATTGCCATGTCATCCGTCTCAGCCGCTGAGACATCCAGCAGATTTCCGAATATCGTCTGCAACTGCTCCACATTTTTCATTGCTTTCCCGATATATGCCCGGCTGTCATCTCCTGTCTGTTTCAGCTGCAGCTGCTGCAAAATACCGGACAGCTCATAAAGTGGTGTCCCGATATCTTTTGAAATATGTAACAAAAATTCTTTTTTTACCTGATTTGCCTTCTGTGCTACATCCAGTGCTTTTTCCAGTACCTGTTCTTCTTGTTTTCTGGTTTTATGTTCCTTTGTTATATCCCGCCATACAATATACAAAATGTCGGGAGATTCCTGCAGAAACTGCGCCTGCAGCATTTTCCGCTTCATTTTTCCGCCCACACGGATTGAATAGGAAATGCTTTCACATCCGTTTTCTTTCACCGATCTGACGATGTTCTCCAGCCGCGTCATCCGTATCACAACCTCGGTATCATCGCCCTGATAATGCTGCTGTAAATATTTCTCCGTCCACGCATCCAGATCCGAAATCGGCAGAAGCTCCTTCTCCACATCATAATCCATCCAGAAGGCGGTTTTCTCTTTCAGATTGACAACTACAATACAATCATAATTACATTTCAACAGATCTTCAGCCAGCCATCGTATCATCTGGTTTTCCGCATGTTTTGCATCCATTTTTCTATCCTCCGCAGCATCGCTTCTAATCCTGTTTTCTAATAGCATACCATGCTCTGATGTATTTTTCTCATGTTTTTCATCGACAAATTTCTTTTTTCTGTGCAGCTTTATTTTGATGATATTGATGTCAAATGATGTCAGACAGATTATTCCATGCCACGCACTTCCGCAATCCCGCTCTGACATCATATTTTTTCCTGAAAAAGATTTTTGTATCCTTCCCCATAAATCTCATTTGCACTTGTTATGATCAGAAATGCATCACGATCTGTTTCCTTTACAATCTCCTCTATTTTAACGGCTCTTTTCTTGTCCACAACACACATCAATATCTTCTTTTTCTGCTGTGTATAAGCACCCTCTCCATGCAATACCGTTACGCCGGCCTGCAGTGAATACAACAGGCTTTCCGTAATTGCTTCTTCCTTCCCGCTGATAATATAAATGAGCCTTGCTCCATCATGACCGTACAACACCTTATCAAGTGCAGTGGTGGTGATCGTCGTGGAAATTGCCGCATAAACCATGGCTTCCGGATCTCTGAATACCAGTCCTGCAAACATCACCACAAAGGTATCCAGCATAAAAAACAGGCTTCCGGTTCTGATGTATGGATACCGCCGTCTGAGAAGCTTTACTATGATATCCATTCCACCGGTCGTTGCATGACATCTGAGTACCACTCCCATACCCAACGCCACAAGACAGGATCCTGCGACTGCTGCCATCAGCCGGTCACGCGTAATCGGCTCATATTGTTGCAGTACATTTGTAAAAAAAGTGATCAGCGCAAGCGCATACAGGGTAGAAAGAATAAATTTACCACCAAATTTCCACATCCCCAGTAATAAAATGGGTATATTTAAAATAAAAAACAGGCTTCCGGTATCAATTCCGGTCAACCTGTTTACCAGAATGGAAATGCCGGTCAACCCTCCGGGTGCAAGATCATTCGGATCTAAAAACAGGGCAATTCCGATCGCATAAGGGATCGTTGCCAGTGTGATGAGAATATACTCCTTCACACGCCGCGCCTCATGGTTTCTCCATTCTATACAATTATATCTTTGTTTGTTCTTTCCGCATGTTTTCATGCAGGTAGTATGTGTAAGTTGCACCTGTTCTATCCAAACGCCGGAGTAAGAATCTGAGTATAAAAAACAGGCAGCTGCTATAAACGCAATCACGTTTGCCTATTATAGCAGCTGCCTGTTTTATACTCCTTTTACATCATCGTGCGTACAACCTTCGGCTGATAGCCGTTTTTGTTGAGGGCTTCGATGATCTCGTTTTTATGCGTTGTACCAAATGCCTCCAATGTAATGCGGAGCTCTACAGCCGCGCTTCTGTTCGTCGATACGAACTGATTGTGCTCCAGCTTGATGACATTTCCGTTGACATCGGCGATCACGCCTGCGACCCTGGAAAGTTCGCCCGGCTTATCCGGCAGAAGAACGGAAACTGTAAAGATTCTGTCTCGGAAGATCAGTCCCTGCTGAACAACAGAAGACATTGTGATCACGTCCATATTACCACCGCTTAAGATGGATACAACTTTTTTATTTTTCACATCCAGGTATTTTAAAGCTGCCACTGTCAGAAGGCCTGAATTTTCCACGATCATCTTGTGGTTTTCTACCATGTCAAGAAACGCAACGACCAGATCTTCATCCGGTACTGTAATAATATCATCCAGATTCTTCTGGATATATGGAAAGATCTTGCTGCCGGGTGTCTTAACGGCTGTACCGTCTGCAATCGTGTTAACAGTCGGAAGTGTTGTTACCTTACCTGCTTTTAAGGATGCCTGCATACAATTTGCACCCTGCGGTTCTACACCGATCACCTTGATCTTCGGGTTTAACAGTTTTGCCAGGGTGGAAACGCCCGTTGCCAGCCCGCCTCCGCCGATCGGTACTAAAATATAATCTACCAGTGGCAGTTCCTTTACGATCTCCATCGCAATGGATCCCTGTCCTGTTGCAACGGTCAGGTCATCAAACGGATGGATGAACGTATATCCATGTTCCTCGGCCAGTTCATAAGCCTTTGCGCAGGCTTCATCGTATACATTTCCATATAATACAACCTCTGCACCATAGCTCTTGGTACGATTTACTTTGATCAGCGGTGTCGTCGTCGGCATAACGATGACTGCCTTTGCACCATATCTTTTGGCTGCATAAGCAACACCCTGTGCATGATTTCCTGCTGATGC
>HF995240.1:0-10903 GCA_000432915.1 Firmicutes bacterium CAG:194 | reverse complement strand
CCTGCTGATGCGGTAATGATACCCTTCTGTCTTTCTTCCTCGGAAAGTGTACTCATCTTGTAATAAGCACCACGTACCTTATAAGCACCTGTAAACTGCATATTTTCCGGTTTTAAATAAACCTTATTGCCTGTCTGGCTGCTCAGATATTCGCTGTAAACAAGGTCTGTCGGTAAGATGGCTTCTTTTACCTTCTCGGAAGCCTCTTCAAATTTTTCCAGTGTCAACATATTTTCTTCACTCATAATCGTATCCTTCCTTTTATATTTACTCATTTCAGCCGTGTTTCTCGTCTTTTGCCTCTGGTGGTTTCTCCTGACACCCCGGATTGCTCCGTGCTCCGCACTTCGTGTTTCTCGTCTTTTGCCCCTGGTGTCAATCCTCTACATTACGGGAACCTCAGCTCATGCAGAATCGGCTGCGCCGATGAGCTGAGGCTACATAGGGGATTGACTGCGTCAATCCTCTACATTAAAAAGTGCATCTACAAACTGGTCTGCATCGAATTTCTGCAGATCCTCGATCGTTTCTCCCACGCCGATATATTTTACCGGGATCTTCAGCTCCGACTGTATCGCTACAGCGATACCACCCTTTGCCGTGCCATCCATCTTCGTCAGGATAATTCCGGTCAGATCCGCTACTTCCCCGAATTCTCTTGCCTGTGACAAAGCATTCTGTCCTGTCGTCCCGTCGAGTACGACCAGATTTTCTCTGTGTGCATCCGGGAATTCCTTATCAATGATCCGGTTGATCTTTTTCAGTTCTTCCATCAGGTTTTTCTTGTTGTGCAGTCTGCCCGCCGTATCGCACAGAAGTACATCTACCTTTCTTGCCTTTGCCGCATGCACCGCATCAAAGATCACACTTGCAGGATCTGCGTTTTCCGCTCCGGCAATAATATCTACGCCGGCTCTGTGTGCCCATTCCTCAAGCTGTTCCACTGCTGCTGCACGGAACGTATCCGCTGCTGCCAGCATGACCTTTCTGCCCTGTTCCTTGAGCTTGCCTGCCAGCTTCCCGACACTGGTTGTCTTGCCGACGCCGTTTACACCGATCACCAGCACAACCGACTGCTGATGTTCAAATTCATATGCCGTCTCACCAACCTGCATCTGCTCCTTGATGCTGTCGATCAGAAGCTGCTTGCACTGCGCAGGTTCTTTGATATGCTGCTGTTTTACCTGTTCTTTCAAACGCTCAATGATATCATTGGTCGCTCTGACGCCGATATCTCCCATGATCAGGATTTCTTCGAGTTCTTCATAAAAATCATCATCAATGCTGGAAAAGCCGCTGAAAACAGAATCGATCCCGCTGACGATATTATTTCTGGTTTTTGTCAGACCTTCTTTCAGTCTCGTAAAAAAGCCTTTCTTTTCTTCACTCATATCTTTCCGCATTCTCCTTACTGTGTCAGATCCTTTTCGATCAGATTGACACTGACTAATGTAGAAACGCCCTTCTCCTGCATGGTGATACCATACAGGCGGTCTGCTCTTTCCATTGTACCACGTCTATGGGTAATTACAATAAACTGCGTGTGTTTTGTAAGCTTATGTAAGTATTTTGCAAATCTGGTAACATTGGAGTCATCCAGTGCTGCCTCAATCTCATCCAACAGACAGAACGGAGACGGTTTCAGATTCTGGATCGCAAATAAAAGTGCGATCGCAGTCAGCGCCTTTTCTCCACCGGAGAGCTGCATCATATTCTGCAGTTTCTTTCCCGGCGGCTGTGCAATGATACGGATGCCTGCTTCCAGCACATCTTCATCCTCCATCAGCTCCAGTGTTCCCTGTCCGCCACCGAACAATTCCTTAAATACCTTGTCAAACTCGGTACTGATCTGGGCAAATTTTTCATGGAACTGGTTCCTCATGGCAGTATCCAGATCAGTGATAATGCCCTGCAGTGTTTCCTCTGCCCGTACCAGATCATCATGCTGATTGGACAGGAAGGAATATCGCTCCATCAATGCCCTGTAATCTTCAATGGCATTGACATTGACATCACCGAGCTTTTTGATATCATCCTTGATCGCCGCGATCTGTCTCTTCATGCCCGGCAGATCGTTCATATCTTCATCCTTCAGCTTTGCAGCCTCGGAAAGCGTGATTTCATATTCATCCCACATATAATTGATCTGGGAATCCAGTGCCTCCTTCAGTCGTTCCTTCTGGGCATTTAAACGATATACTTCTTTATCCAGTGCGGAAATCTGATCAGACAGCCTCTCCCGCTCTGTAAAGAAGCCCTTCTGCTTTTCGGACAGTTCCTGTTTCTTTGCCGTATCCGCTTCGAGTTTTTCTTTATTTTCATCCTGCGAGGTATAGGAAGCATCTATCGTCTGCTGCAGCTTTTCGATATCCGCGTTTTTCCGATCCATATCCTCCTTTGTTCCGGTCAGGCTCTCTAAGATTTCTTCCAGCTCTGCCTGTACACGTCCGATCTCTCCGTTGATACGATCCACATTCTGCTGCATAAAGCCCTGCTTCTGCAAAGCCTTTTCAGTTTCCATACCAAGCTGCGCATGACTGTTTGCAATTTCATTTTCTTCCAGTCTGAGGGCATCCAGCTTTTTCTGTACCTCTGCCACTTCAGCCTGCAGTCTCTTTTCTTCTTCTTCGGAGGTAAGCAGTTCTTTCTGGATCTGCTTTTTGTTTTCTTCTATTTCAAGTACCTGTGCCTCTACGTCCTTTGCCTCTTCCTTCAGACGTTCAAAGCCCTTACCTGCTTCCGACTTCTTCTCCTGTGCCTGAATGACATTTAATCTGGCTGTATTCTGTGCAATGAATTTCGCCTGCAGATCTCCCTTGACAGCTTCCAAATCCTTACGCACCTTTGTACGCTCCGCCTTGCAGCTTTCGATCTCATCCAGCAGTTCATCAACCTTATGCAGATAAGATTTGACCTTTGCAGAAAGCTCATCCATCTCTCTGCGGCGTCCCAGCAGATTGCTTGCATTTTTAAATGCACCACCGCTGATCGCACCGCCCGGTACTAACAGCTCTCCTTCGAGCGTTACCATACGGATTCCGTAATCGTATTTTCTGGCGATCTGCACTGCATGATCCACATCATCGACAACGACGATCCTGCCCAGCATTGCTTTTGCCACATTGCGGTATTTCTTTTCCGTTTCCACAAGTGCATCTGCCATGCCAAGCACGCCTTTTTCTTTTAACACCTCAGGCGTCTTAAATTCCTGCGGATGCAGGATACTGGTCAGTGGCAGGAAAGTTGCTCTTCCGTATTTATTCTTCTTTAAGAAACGGATCATCTTTTTCGCTGTTTCTTCATCCTCGGTAACAATATTCTGGATATTACCGCCTAGTGCTGTCTCGATCGCTACTTCGTATTTTTTCTCCACCTTGACGATATCCGCTACAACACCGACGATCTCTTTATTCTGTTCCTTCTGCTCCATAACACGGCGGATACTGTTTCCGTAGCCGTCATAGCGTTCTGTCAGGTTGGAGATCGCTTCCAGCTTTGATTTTTCCTGATGATACAGTACCTGCGTATCACGCAGCTTCTGATCCTTTGCGGAAAGCTCATCCGTGATCTCACTGTTACGTTCTTCCAACTTTGTCTGCTGTTCATTCAGCTCACGGATCGTCACATTGATCTGCTCAAATTCCTGCTCTAAACGCTCGATCTCTTCATCCTGCTTTTCTTCTTCCGACTGTGCCAAAAGCAGCCGGGAGCTCATCTCTGCTTTGCGGATATTGATCTGTTCAAGCATCGTGTCATAGCGTCCGATCTTGGATTTGATCGTTGCACGCTCTGTCAGTGCATCAATGATCGTCTTTTTATCTTTCTCTATTGTTTCATTATACGCGTCCATCTGCTGCTGCATGTCTGAAAGTCTGCCTGCTGCCTCTTCCATCTGCAGACGCATCTTTTCATACGCCGCATCAAATGCCTTCTTTTCCTCTAAGATCGCATTTTTCTCTTCCTCTTTTTCTGCGATCTGGCTGCGCACGCTCTGCTCTCTTAGCGCAAAATGTTCTCTGTTGTCCCCTGCTGACCGGATCTGTTCCTTTAAAATATTGATCTGCACTTCCAGCTTGCCACGCAGCTCGGATGCATTTGACAGATTTTCCCGTTCCCGTCCGATCTCTTCTTCCAGACGTTCGATCTCAGAAACAACACGCTCGTATTCTTCCTTAATGCCGGCAAAGCTGTCTTTTGCTTTATTCAGATCCGCCTGCGCGATCTCATATCTGCCTGTTACATCAGTCAGCTGCTGCTGCATTCTGTTATTTTCCAGAAGGAACATGTTGACATCCAGTGTCTTCATTTCCTCTTTCTTTTTCAGATAGATCTTTGCTTTTTCGGATTGTTTCTCTAAAGGTTCCGTCTGTTTTTCCAGCTCTGCTAAAATATCATTGACACGCACAAGATTCTGTCTTTCATTTTCCATCTTCTTCTGCGCTTCATTTTTACGGCGTTTGAACTTTACAATACCTGCTGCTTCATCAAACAGCTCTCTTCTTTCCTCCGGCTTTCCACTCAGGATCTTATCGATCTGCCCCTGTCCGATGATGGAATAACCTTCTTTACCGATACCGGTATCATAAAAAAGCTCATTAACATCCTTCAACCTGCATACGGTTCCGTTGATGAGGTATTCACTTTCTCCAGAACGGTACAGCCGTCGTGCAACCGTTACTTCTTCATAATCAATGGCAAGTGAATGATCGCTGTTATCCAGTGTGATCGCCACATAGGCATAACCAAGCGGTTTTCTGCTCTGCGTTCCCGAGAAAATGACATCCTGCATGGACGCACCACGGAGCTGCTTGACACTCTGCTCACCAAGTACCCAGCGGACTGCATCCGCTACATTACTTTTTCCGCTTCCGTTCGGTCCTACAATACCGGTAATACCATTATGGAATTCAAATAAAATCTTATTGGCAAAGGATTTAAACCCATGCACCTCTATGCTTTTTAAATACATAAAACACCTACTTTAGTTAGTTTCCTGCGCCTGCATCTGCAATAGTGCCTGATACGCCGCATGCTGTTCTGCCAGCTTTTTGGAATGTCCCTCTCCGCTTCCGATCCTTGTATCATCCAGCCATGCTTCCACGGCAAAATGCTTTGCATGATCCGGTCCGTCTTCCGCAATCAGTTTATATGAAAGATTTCCCAGATGTCCGATCTGTACTTTTTCCTGTAAAATAGATTTTGCATCATAAAACAGCTGCTTCTTTTCCAGATCATTCAGCACATGTGTCAGGATAAAATCCTTTGCCGGTGCCAGGCCACCATCCAGATAAATAGAGCCAATGATTGCTTCCACGCCATCAGCGATAATGGAGTCTCTGTCACGCCCACCAGTCAGTTCTTCTCCTTTTCCAAGCAGCATGTAACTGCCCAGCGAAAGATCACGCGCCGTGATCGCCAGTGCCTGCTCACAGACACTGCTTGCCCGCATCTGTGTCAGTTTTCCTTCCGGCAGATCCGGATAAGTAAAATAGAAGAACTCACTGCTGACCATTTCCAGTATGGCATCTCCCAGAAATTCGATCCGTTCATAACTCTTTAACTTGTTCATCTTCTGCTCATTGGCAAATGAAGTGTGTGTCATTGCCTGACGCAGAAGTTTTTTGTCCTTATAGATATAGCCAATCTTCTGTTCCAATCCATCAAATCCGTATTGATTCATTTTTTCTCCTTGAAGAAAGACCCTTTACAGGGTCTTTACTGATTTGCTTTCACGGTTTGCTCAAGCAGCTTTACTGCCTGCCTGACAGTTTCCACCTTTTCTATCTTTCTCGGATCCAGCTCTATAGAAAGTCTCTCCTGAATTTTCAGAATGATCTGAAATGCATCCAGTGAATCCATCCCCAGATCCCCGGCTAATGTCGTATCCATATGGATTTCATTCGGAGCCACATTCATCACCTCGACAAGAGCCTCCTGTAATACTTCAAATTCCATGTGAAAAGCCTCCTACTTTGCATCCGCAAGCTGTATTTTTTCTTTAATTTTCTCATTGATCTGCTGTTTTTGGAAGGTCACACACTGCAGAATGGAATTTTTAATTTCTACTGATTTACTGCTGCCATGTGTCTTGACAACCAACCCTTTCAGTCCGAGCATAGGTGCTCCGCCATACTGCTCCAGATCAAAAGCTTTCAGAGTCTGCTTCAGCGCAGGCTTTACCAAAAGTGCGCCGATCTTACTGCGCAGGGAGCTCATCATGCCCTTCTTCACCTTGCTGATCAGCGTTGCCCCAACGCCTTCATAGGTCTTTAAAATGACATTGCCGGTAAAAGCTTCACATACAACGACATCCACCACACCTGCGGGAATATCTCTGGCTTCCACGCTGCCCACGAAATTAATATCCGGACAAGCCTTCAGAAGCGGGAACGTTTCCTTCACAAGTGCATTTCCCTTTTCTTCCTCCGCACCGATATTGACAATACCGACCTTCGGATTCTTAACACCCATAACACTTTCCATATAAATGGAACCCATTTTGGCAAATTGCACAAGATTAGACGGACGCGCATCCACATTCGCACCGCAGTCGATCAGAAGAGAACAGCCTCTTTCATTATCTGTTGGGATCAACGGTGCAAGCGGTGGTCTTTCTACGCCTTTGATCCTGCCAACGAGAACCTGTCCGCCTACTAAAACAGCTCCCGTGCTGCCTGCGGATACAAATGCATCTGCCTGTCCTTCGCGTACCATATGCATGCCCTTTACGATAGAAGAATCCTTCTTTTTACGGATCGCATTGACCGGCGGTTCTGCCATCTCAATTACCTCCGAACAGGCTACCACTTCTACACGCTCCTGGTCATATGTATATTTGGAAAGTTCCTGCTTTACGGCTTCTTCCATACCGAGCAGATAAATAAAAATATCCTTGCTCTCCGTGAGTGCTTCCACTGCACCTTTTACGATTTCGCCAGGCGCATTATCGCCACCCATGGCATCTACAACTACTTTTACCAATTCAGCCATTTTATCGACTCCCTTGCTTTTCTAATTACAAAAACGCTATATTATAATATACTTGAAACAGGGTAAAATTGCAAGTTCTGTTCCTCGTCGCCATAACAAAAAGGCTGCTGCTTTCTTTCAAAAGCAACAGCCTTACTTTGCAATTCATTATTCAGCTACAGAAATGATCTCTTTCTTATTGTAGCTGCCACAAGCCTTACATACTCTGTGAGGCATCATTAAAGCACCACACTTTGAGCACTTTACAAGTGTTGGAGCGCTCATTTTCCAGTTTGCTCTTCTCTTATCTCTTCTACCTTTAGAAGATTTATTTTTTGGACAGATGGACATCGTTACACCTCCTTATCACGCGTTAAAGATATCTTTTATTACTGCCATACGCGGGTCCGGAACGAATGTATCACATCCACAGTCCCCCTCATTCAGGTTTTTGCCACACACCTTGCAGATTCCCCTGCAGTCAGGCTTGCATAAAACCTTCATCGGCCAGTTTACAATAATTTCGTTGTTTATAAGAGCATCCGTATCCAGTGAAAAGCCTTCGATAAATGGCATTTCCTCCATCTTCTCCGGATCTTCAAAGTCGCTTTCCTTCAGATATTCGCTTATCTTTAAAGAAAAAGAAACCTTAACGGGCTTCAGACAGCGATCACATGGGATCTCACACACCAAGGAAATCTCACCTTCCGCTTCCGCTTCGCCTTTTGCCTTATTGGCAAGTGTTAAAGTCAGATCGGATTTTTCCAGAATCTTATAGGAATCCAATCCGTTGCTCACAGTCTCGTGCTCATATGGAACTGTCAGCTTTTCTACTTTTTCTTCACTTGATAATATACCGGTCAGATTATAAAGCATAGCATACTCCTATCCACACTCAACCAATTATACATATGCCTCTGCAGTTTGTCAACTGCATTTATATATTTTTCTCATTAAGAGCATTTTCATTTCAGAAAAGATGCAGAACAGCCATTCTGCTCCATTTGTCAAACAGCTCCGGCTATGCTATATTGAAAGAAATGAAGATCACTGATCAATACGGCAGAACGTAATACATCTGCAAGCAGCTGAATTATGTAAACTATAGGAGATTTATGATGACAACAAGTATTTCCAAAAAAGCTACGATTTTGAAACCGGCTTTCGCGTTTCTTTCTCTTTTTCTGACTATCCTCCATATTCTACTGGTCAAAGGGCGTGATCTGGTTACATTTACCTGGACAGAACATTCCCGGCTTTACATTGGCGTTATTGTCCTGCTTGCCGTATTATTTACTTATTTCTTTTATCTTTGTCTGACACACACTCTCTATTATATAGGGAAGAGAAATAAAATCTTTCTCTCCTATTTTCGTTTTTTTATCGGATATTTCCTGTTTATGGGCGTTTTCTGGCTGCTGACATGGCCGGGTATTTTTAAGGGAGACGAATTCTATGTGATCCGTGCTGCCCTTTCCTTTACCATGTCCGGTGCGCAGTCCGGTATTACAAGCCTGTTTTATATGGTTTCCCTTTTGTTTTTCCCTTCCATGGCATCCATTACTTTTATCCAGATTCTGCTTATCTGCACGATCTTTTCTGTGATCATGCATGATCTGTTTTCTGTGCTTTCCGGCAAAAAACGATATCTCTTATTTTTGCCGTTTATCCTGCTGCCTGTCATCGACGGCAACTTATTTACCCTGCGTGCCACACTGGTTGGCTGGATCTTTCTGTTTGTCCTTGCAAAAGTTTACTATCTTACCAAAACAGACCGTTTTTCCGGCAAATGGCTTTTGGTCCTATCTGCCCTGACCGGACTTCTTTGTGCATGGCGCAGCGAATTTATTTATCTGGTCGTATTCCTGCCCCTCGCATTTTTACTTCTGAAAAAAATACATCTGAAGCAGGCAGCCTGTATGCTTGTGTTATCACTTGTATTCTTTATGCTTTGCAATATACCAAACAAAATTGCATTAAATGGAAGCAATAAATATCCAATCTCCCTTGTCTTAAATCCGGTTGCAAACTTATTTACGGATGTAGAGGATTTAAAAGGTCCGTGCGTCTATGATGATGTTATGACGATCAACGAGCTTGTGGATGCATCTCTGCTCCGCCGTACAGCAAGCGTCAGAAATATCAGTCAATACTGGAACATCGATGACGTCCTGCCAAAAAGAACCTTAAACCGCTTTATGCAGGCTTCCCTGCGGCTCATCATTTATAATCCGGATAAATTCCTGAAATACAGATGGCAGACATTCGCCTATACGAACGGTCTGTATCCTGGCTATATCAACCATCCGGGCGGAGAATGCATTGATGCGATCAACAAACTTGTCTACTATGGCAACGATTACAAATCCTATTTTGCCTTTATGAACCCACCTTTCGGACAGGCTCTTCGTGAAAAAACGATCTCTTTCCTTGCCTGCCGCCATTATGAACAGGATAATATCAGGACAAATGCAATGCTTCCGGTCTTTTACAACTGTATACCCGGTGTGATCTTTTTGCTGGTACTGTTTATTTCCAACTGTATTGCAGTGCTCCGCGCAAGGAAGAAGCAGCATGGATCCGTAGACAGATATGTGCTTTGCATCGTTCTGATCCTGCTGACGCTGCCACAACTTATACTTATCTTTCTGACAGCACCTGCCATGTTTTTCATGTATTATTTTGGTTTTTATCTGAGCAGTTATTTTCTGACAGTTTTAAGCTGTCTGGAACTGACTGGGCAGTAAATTGCAAAATCTGCTTCGCAGATGAGCGAGGCTGCATCATGCATCAAAGATGCATGACATTATGGGGACAGTCTTCGCTACACTCATCTTTCAGAAGACACATGGAAAGAAATGTTAAGAGGCTTTGTAGAGGAACTATCAATATCAAAGATTGCAAAGAATTGTGACCTATCTACAAAAACAGCCTTATATCTTTCTGGGTCAGCTTCATTAGATTGGTTTGTTCTCCATGCTTTAAAACCAAACTTATTAAGCATGTCTACTACAGCTTTTTCAAACTGTAATCCTTTTTCAACTGCTGTTGTACTCATAGGCACATACTTTCTGACAATACTTGAAATATTCAGGCTATTTCAAAATCATCTATTTTTGTTCTTATGCCTATAAATATTTTTACGTCTGCACATCATGTAGTTGTGCATTTAAGGCAATGAGTACACACCTTAGATAATGTCTATGGACCATTTTTTCAACACCTCAATATAGAAAATATAATTTATTTTTGAGAGGAACTTTTTATGAAAAGCAAATCACGGACATTAGTTTGTATATAGTACTTTTTTTCAACATGTGTTAGACTATGTTATACAAATTGATGCGTGAAGAGAGGTGCGGTTTATGTGGTTTTGGTGGTTTATGTTAATATGTGATCTGATAATTCCTATTGCTATGGTCATTTGTGGAAGAATGATGTGGAAACAGTGTCCAAAACATATGAATAGTATGTCAGGCTACAGAACAACTCGCTCAATGAAAAATATGGATACATGGAAATTTGCGAATGACTACTGCGGAAGACTTTGGTGGAAAATTGGATGGGTAATGATTATACCATCTGCTTTGATACATATTCCGTTATATCATAGTGATAAGAATACGATTGGATTTGCAGGGGTGATTCTTGTGACAATTCAATGCTTTATTATGATTGTATCAATTTATCCGACAGAGAAAGCTTTAAAAAAACATTTTAATGATGATGGAATACGTAGATAACTACAATTTGACGAGAAGGTGATTTACATGAAAAAGAGTATATCAAGGATTATCGGTTTGATAATGCTGATTATAGCCATTGTATTTATAATGTTTGCATTGAACCATCCAGAAATGAGTTTTCCATGGAACAATACTATTACATGGTTGATGTATGGTGTATATTTTCTTGTGACAGTAGTGTTGCTTAT
>HF995239.1 GCA_000432915.1 Firmicutes bacterium CAG:194 | reverse complement strand
GCTTCGCAAATATACGACAATGCTTGGTTTCTTTCCTCACTACAAAAGCAGAGAAAAGGTCACTACGACCCTTTCTCTGCATATCTTACCAATCAGATATTATTCTGCAGTAATTTCTGTATATCCGTCCGGAACAGTAATGCCGAGTTTGTCTGCACGGTCTTTGATATATTCTTTTGTAAAGTTTGGTGCGGACTGTACTTCCATTGTAGAAATATCAGCACCGTTTACAAGAATGTCATATGCCATTTCACCAGTCTTGTAACCAAGGTCATAGTAGCTGATGGAAAGTGTTGCAACACCACAACCCTTAGCGATACCTTCCTCACCTGCGAAGATCGGAACACCTGCAGGATCTGCTACGTTGTTGATCGCTTCTGTACAGGATGCTGCTGTGTTATCTGTCGGGATGTAGATCAGATCTGAATTATCGCATGCACTCTGTGTAACTGCTGCAACGTCGTTGGAATCAGAGAATGTATACTCTGTTACTGTGTAACCTTTCTCTTCCAGATATCCTTTGATCGTTGTTGACTGATAAATACTGTTTGGCTCAGATGAGCAGTATAAAATACCTACATTTTTTGCATCCGGGAATAATTCAGCAATGCAGTCTGCCTGTCCGTCAAGCGGAGCAAGGTCTGTTGTACCGGAAATGTTCTTTCCTGTTGTACCTGTCCAGTCATCTACACCAAGTGCTGTACCGTAGTCTGTGATGGATGTACCAAGTACCGGGATTGTATCTGTAGCTGCAACTGCTGCCTGCAGAGCTGCTGTTGCATTACCAAGGATCAGGTCATAGTCGTTTGTAACGAATGTTGTACAGATGGTAGAACAGGTAGGTGCATCACCTGCTGCGTTCTGCTCGTCGAATGTAACCTTATCGCCAAGCTTATCTGTTAATGCTGTCTTGAAACCTTCTGTAGCTGCATCCAGCGCTTCATGCTGTACAAGCTGGCAGATACCAACTGTATAAGTCTTGTCTGAATCTGCGCTTGCATCTGTAGCGTCTGTACTTGCATCAGATGCGTCTGTAGCTTCAGCTGCAGTATCTGTTGTTTCTGTAGCATCTGTTGTTTCTGTAGTGTCTGTTGCTGTATCTGCTGTAGAACCACAACCGATCAGTGACATTGTCATGGCTGCTGCAAGCAGAACAGAAAGCATTTTCTTCTTCATAATATATCTCCTCCTTATTGTACACTTACACTTTAACGCGTCAATGTAATGTACCAACTAGGTACGATTATAGGCGTATCCGGTAAAAAAGTCAATAAAAAATCCCGATAACAGCCATCGATTATTTCAATCGTTCTTCCGGTTATTATCGGGATTGGAAATATAGGACAAGCTATAATCTGCTGCGCAGATTATCCGGTCACGCATTTACTTCGTAAATACGGACAAGCTATAACCTGCTGCGCAGGTTACCCGGTCGCACATTTACTGGATATATATGTTACAGGCTATAATCTGCTGCGCAGATTATTGGGTCGCACATTTACTGGATATATATGTTACAGGCTATAACCTGCTACGCAGGTTACCCGGTCGCACATTTACTTCGTAAATATGTGACAAGAGTCATGCATCTTCGATGCATGGCAAGCGTTCATCTGATCGATGTAGCTCTGCAGCTTTTCATGGGTCATTGTGCCATCCATGAAGCTGATGACAGCTCTGACCGGCAGATAGCCCATCATGGCTTCCTGCATCTCTTCTGCCGCCGCGCCAAGACCTTCTCCTTCTGTCGTATTCACATCATTCATGATACATGCATCCAGAATATCTTTCAGGAACGGCTTTGCAAGCGGATCCTTCATGATATCACCGATCGTTGTATTCAAGTGATATTTCTTAAATACTTCTACCGTAGACTCTACATATACGGTCTTTTGGCAGACGATATTTCTGGAGGACTGTCCGATCAGGATATCAAATTCGCCTGATTCCACATGCCAGTCATGCAGGTCTGTATTAAAGTAAGCAAAAGCTCTCTTGGATAAGCTGAAGGTAACTGTCTTTGTCTCACCCGGCATAAGCTCGATCTTTGTAAAGCCCTTCAGTTCCTTGACAGGGCGGATCACTGTGCTTTCTTTGTCGGCCACATAAAGCTGTACCACTTCTTTGCCTGCCATCTTTCCGGTATTTGTCACGTCAACGGAAACCGTCAGTGTGTCGGTATCATACATTTTTTCTTTATCCAGCTTCATATTGGAATAAGCAAAGGTCGTGTAGCTCAGTCCGTGTCCGAACGGGAACAGCACATCCATATTCTTCTTGTCATAATAACGATAGCCTACAAAGATTCCTTCCCTGTATTCCACAACATCGCCTTCCCCGATGTAATACAGGTAGGACGGATTGTCGGAAAGCTTCAGCGGGAATGTCTCAGCCAGCTTTGCGCTTGGATTGACACGTCCGAACAGGATATCCACGATCGCACCGCCGACTGCCTGTCCGCCGAGATAAGCTTCCACAATGCCCTTTACGTCATTTACCCATGGCATTTCAACCGGAGAACCGTTGTGCAATACAACAACTGTGTTCGGCTGTACCTTTGCCACTTCTTCGATCAGTTTATTCTGGCAGTCCGGCATTCTCATATGCGTTCTGTCAAAGCCTTCGGATTCAAATGCATCCGGAAGTCCTGCAAAGATGACTGCTGCCTTTGCTTTTTTCGCAGCTTCCACTGCTTCTGCGATCAGCTTTTCATCGATCACATCTTCTGCATCATCGTAGCCCTGTGCATACGTGATATTTGCCATACCTGCCACCATATCCATGGCACTGTCTATCTTATGGGAATTGATGTGGCTGCTGCCGCCACCCTGGAATCTCGGCTTCTTTGCAAATTTACCGATGAACGCGATCTCGTCTGTTTCGGAAAGCGGAAGGATGCCATCATTTTTCAGAAGCACGATGGACTCCTCTGCTACCTTTCTTGCCATTTCATGATCCTTGTCGCGGTCAAATACAGCCGTTTCATCACGATTTTCCACAAAACGGTATACAATATTCAAAATTCTTTCCACTGCTTTATCCAGCACTGCCTCATCCAGCCTGCCTTCCCTGACTGCCTTGACGATCAGGGCATCATTGACGCCGTGGGAAGCGGGCATTTCCAGATCCAGTCCAGCCTTGACACCTTCTACTCTGTCGTTGACTGCGCCCCAGTCACTGACTACATAACCGTCAAAGCCCCATTCATCACGCAGGATGTCTGTCAGAAGCTGCTTGTTCTCCGCTGCATATGTTCCGTTGATCCGGTTGTAGGAGCACATCACTGTCCATGGCTTTGCATGCTTTACCGCACCCTCAAAAGCTGCCAGATAGATTTCCCGCATGGTGCGCTCATCGATCCGGGAATCGGAGGACATACGTCTTGTTTCCTGATTATTTGCCATAAAATGCTTGATGGAAGTACCGACATGCCTGCTCTGTACTCCATTGATCTGGCTTGTCGCGATCTCTGTTGCCAGATACGGATCTTCTGAATAATATTCAAAGTTTCTGCCGCAGAGCGGAGAACGCTTGATGTTGACAGCAGGCCCTAAAATAACGCTGACATCCTCTGCCTGACATTCCTGTCCGAGCGTCTGTCCCATGCTGTAAAGAAGATCTCTGTTAAAGCTTGCCGCCGTTCCGCAGGCTGTCGGGAAGCAGACTGCCTTGATACTGTCATTAATACCAAGATGATCCCCGCTCTGATCCTGCTTTCTGAGTCCGTGAGGGCCATCTGATACCATACTTCTCGGAACGCCGAGTCTCTCCACTGCTTTTGTGTGCCAGAAGTCGTCGCCTGAGCACATAGCTGCTTTTTCTTCCAGTGTCATCTGTGAAATGATTTCTTTTAACTGTTCTGCTGTCATTTGTTTTCTCCTTTTCGTTGTTTTATTTACGACTTTTCTATGCTGTTCTCTATCATTATTTTATCACATCAGCAATGTTTATCCTATATTCTTTTTTGACCTGTCATTAAAACGATATTGATACCCCGCTCTGATCAGAGGGCAACGCATGACACGATCCAGTACGATGAACTTATCTGCCTGTACAACGGTACGCATTCTGTGGGCAATGACCATAACGGTCTTACCACCAATCAGGGCAGATAATGCAGCCTGTGCTCTTATGTCCCGGCGGTTGCTGCCTGACGGGGCGGTTCGATTGATAATCCTGCATCATGTGGTTCTTCTCCAGTCCATGCGAAAGGGCGATGACGGAAATGTCCGTCACCGCCCTTTGCTCAAAGGTTCGCAGCTGATTTATTCAGCGTTTTCTTTCTTCTTTTTGCTGTAAACGGTGATGCCGATCACTGCGGTGCCCGTTCTATGCTACTTGATTCTACCCGCTGCAATGCCTGCTTTTTTCAGCAGCTTGCTGTAGGCTTTCTTTTTCTGCTTCGGCACCTTCACCGTCACTTTTTTCGAAATTCCCTTAAATGCACCCTTGCCTACCTTCTTCAGAGCCTTCACCTTTCTCAGGTTCACTGTTTTTAATTTCCTGTCGCCCTTGAACGCATTTTTGCCGATGCTGGTCAGACCCTTTGCAGTTACCGTAACCCGGGTCAGGTTCCTGCAGTTCATAAATGCACCGCTGCCGATCTTTTTCACATTGCTGCCGATCGTCACGGAGGTCATTTTTTTATTTCCCTTAAATGCATTCGCCGCAATGCCGGTGACCTTTAAGGTCCTGCCGTTCACTTTTATGGTTTTGGAGATTTTGACTGCTTTTTTTCTCTTTCCCTTTGCCGTCATATTTTTGACCTCAACCGTATCGGTTCCGGTGATCCGATAATTAAAAATGCCTGCTGCATCCTTTATGATCGTGCCGATCTGCGGGTTGGTTTGCGTAGGATCGGTCGGTTTTGTTGTGGAGCCGGTAGCCGGAATCTCAACTGCCGCCTTCTTGTAGCCGCAAACC
>HF995238.1:5745-34363 GCA_000432915.1 Firmicutes bacterium CAG:194 | reverse complement strand
CGATTACCGCCTCATTCCTGTATAATAAAAATGTTATCAATGGCGACATCATTTCAAAAGTTCAATCCTTTGTGACAGCTGGTATACAAAACAGAATCTGGTATCCATCCTATCATTTATAAAGTTGTAAACTGGTGTGAATAAATAAAATCTATAGAAAAGAACGAAAAAAAGTGGTCTTATCCGGTTGGATAGGACCTCTTTTTTTGTTATTGCAAGTGTAAAATAAGTGGAAGTGGGCATTTTTGTCCACTTTTTAACATATATTGGTTATGGTACGATGAAAATAGAAAGCTGCAGAAATGCAGCCAAAGAAAGGGAGGAATTGCGTATGACGAAAAAAATGGCAAAGCGGCTGTCCTGGTTTCTGACGGTATGTATGATGGTAACATCATTGCCGATTTATCAGACAGCTGCTCATGCAGAAACGACAGATAAAAATGAAGAAGAGCAGGAACCGCAGCAGGATACGGTCAGCGGTCTTGGAATCACCTGGGATATGAACTGGGACGGAGAAGAGCCTGCGGTAAATGACGGTGCGGAGTTTGAAAAAGAAGTCTGGTGGGGAGATCTGCAGGGTACCTATCAGTTTAAAAGCTTCGATGCAGACGGACAGGTGCAGAAGATAATAACTGCTGATAAGCTGCAGCTTTACAAATGGAATGAAGAGAGTGATCAGCCACAATGGGAGCAGATACCGGCATTGGATGAAAAGCCGATTTTCGAAGCTGCCGGTGTAGAAGAAGAACTGGTACAGATTACATTCCCTGAGATAGGTACTTATCGCATAAGTTGTTCTGAGCTGACTTGTGGAGAAGAAAATAATTATGTCACGATCACAATAAGTTATCCGATATTTGCGTTTTTCAGCGATAAGACCAGAAGTGCAGACAGCTTTATGACAGAATGCTTCTATGGAAAATCAGAGGAGGATCCGCAGGATAAGCGCCGCGAGTTTTATATGATCACGGACAGGGAAACGAGGGATGTTACGTTCTATTTGGATCGGGACGGCGAAAAAATTGCAGAGCATGATGCATATTTCACAGTCAGTGAACCGGAGACGGATGAAGCCGGAAATACTATCTGGCAGATCACCATTCCGAGAAGCTGTGTGGGAAAATGGTTTTCCATTAGTGTGACCGGACAGGTAAAAGAAGCGGATCACTATGAGGAGATAGAATATGGCCTGCCGATCAGCTGGGATGATGCATCAGTGGCACAATATGATGGACTGGCTGCCAAGACCGATCTGCTCTGGGATGATGATGGCACACCGTCACAAAATCCGGACAGTGATGAACAGTGGAGCAAGGAACATCAGGCAGATCTGCCGGGCATGTCTTTTTATTTCGCAAAGAATGGCGGAACAGAAAACATAAAGGCTTCTGATCTGGTACTTTCCTATGTAAGGGACGATGGTTCTCTGGAAACAGAAGGAATCGGCGTACTGCAGGAAAACGAGCAGAACGAAGAGATCACAGATGCAAGCTTTACAAAAACCGGAACCTATCAGGTTGCTTTAAAAGAAAAGGTTGATGCAGACACAGAGCCGGTTACGATCCATGTAGTATATCCGGTGATTGGGTTTTATACAACATCGGAGCCGGCAGAAGACGGTATTGTGACAGAAGAATTTCAGTATGGTGGCACACTGGCAGTCGGAGAAACCGACAATAGTACGCTGTATCTGCATGTACAGCAAAGACCGGATGAAGATATGACAGTTTCTGATCTGAAACTGGAAGCAAGTGAATGGGGCGAAAATGAAAATCATGAAGCAGAAAAAAAGGTTATGAACGTGCTGAATGGTGAATGTGATTATGTCAGCTGTGAGGAGCTTGGAAATGGCAGCTACCAGCTGACAATTTCCGACGGCTGTGAGGCATACTTTTCACTGGAAGCATCCGTGCTCTGTAATCCAGGGGAAAATGAATGGAGACAGGGAAGTTTTCTGAATCTGAGACCGGCGGAAGCTGTTGTGGCAGAAGACGGAAAAGCAAGAACCGGATTTTCAGGCTGCTTTGTAACAAAAGCTTCCTATGAAGCAGGTTCTCCTTATTTTATGGAAGAGGAGATGGAACAGTTCCCAAATGATTTTGAATACTGGGTACATGCAGATACCATGCAGGGCGTTATGGAAGAACTGCTTGCGGCAGACGGCAGACTGGTGGAATGGGCCGGTAAACAATATCAGGTAAAAAATACCGGATATATCTATATGACCATGAGCTACATAGATGCCTATGCGGAAAATGCAAAGGCTGCACAGTATGTAAAAACACCGGATAGCATTAAAGGAATCTGCATGGATTCCGGTATGGATGCGGAAATCTGTTATAAAAGGGAAACTGAGCAGTCATATGATATCAAAATAGCAAGGTTACGAAAAACAGACCATCTGGAGGATCAGGACAATACTGATGATAATACGGAATCTGTCCTGATCGCATGGACGGAAAACGGCTGGACATATGTGGAAAAGGATACAGAAGACGGTAAATATTACATTACTGATAATATGGTAAACGACAGAGGCTTTGGTGAGACAGAGCCGGAGCCGCCGGTTGATCTGATAGAAATGCCGTCTCATACTTCCTACGCTATGCCACAGATTTATGTAGATGCAAAGACCAATTTGAAGATCACCGGCGACTGGCAGGATAAGGCGCCGAATCTGCAGGTCGGGTTCTATCCGAATTCGGAAAACAGAGTATCCGTTATGACACTGTATTGTTTAGCGACAAGCGTGGAAGATGGGGAAGAGGTAAAACTGGATACAGCCCTGATGCAGGATGAAAACTTTTGGAATAAGTATAATGTTGTAAGATATTTTTATCAGGAAAAAGTGAGCTTTGACGCAGACCGCATAGGAGAGAAGGATGTTTCCGTTTATCATCTGGTAAGATGCTACAACGAAGAAGATAATGCCTGCTGGGATGAGTCGCAGGAAGTTTCTATGACCGTAAAATGCGTACTGGCAAAGACAGAAGCATCTGTTGCGGGTGATTATACGGCAGAAGGAAAAAAGCCGGAGCTGAAAATCGCAGAGGACAGCAATGTGTCTGACTTTCTGCCGGATCTGACAGAGGAAGAAGAAAAGGCATATATCCGCGGGGAAAATGCGAAACTGAAGCTTACCGTAGATCAGATCGACACTGCAAAAGCAAATGCGCAGATCAAAAATGAGATCAATAAGCTCAAGGAACTGGCAGAAAAGAGCGGAACGGTAAAGAATCTGATCCCTCTGGATCTGAATCTGCTTTTGCAGATCGGTGATCAAAAGGAACGCAAAGTAGAAGAAACAAAGCAGGAGATTTTCTTCTCTATTCCGGTAGAGGAAGCTTTACAAAAACAGCTTGGTACTGGTAAACTGAAATTAAAGCTGTTCAGATATCATGGAGAGCAGGCGGATGAGATCCCGGTCCGCTATGAGAACGGCAGATTATATGCAAGCTCTGATAAGTATTCTACCTATGCGATTGTAGTCATGGAAGAAAAAGCAGAGACACCGACGCCTTCTCCGTCTACGCAGCCGACACATGTGCCAACGCCATCTGCGCAGCCATCACCTGCGCCTACGCCGTCCACGCAGCCGACTCCATCTGCGAAGCCGACACCGGTTCCACAGAAGAAGGGTACAAAACTGAAAAAAAGCGGTGTTACTTATCAGGTAACAAAATCCGGTGCCAAAGAAGGCTGTGTCGCATATACAAAGGCAAAGAAAAATGTGAAGGGCAGTGTCACGATCCCTGCGACAGTCACGATCGACGGTGTGACTTATAAAGTGACATCGGTCGCAGCCAATGCTTTCAAAGGAAACAAGAAGATTACGAAGGTAACGATTGGTAAAAATATTGAAAAGATCGGTAAAAATGCATTTTATGGTTGTAAAAAGCTGTCAAGTATTACCTTTAAGACAACTAAACTGAAAGCTTCCAAGGTTGGAAAGAATGCATTTAAGGGTGTGAAAGCAAAAGTGACCGTGAAGATGCCAAAGAATAAAGCAAAGGATTATAAGAAATGGCTGAAAAAGAAAGGAATACCGGCGAATGCCAAATTCAAAACAGCCAAATAGCAGATGAATTTTTGCAAAATTATACAGAGCAGGCAGCACAGAAACTGCCCGTCTTTTTACAGGACGGGTATTCTGTGCTTTCCTGTTATTATGAGCAGGAGGAGAAGAGCTGCTATTTGCTGCAGAAAAAAGAGACAAAAGAAAAATATATCGTAAAATGCAGAAAAGAAAGAGAAGACAGAGACAGTCTGCAGAAAGAGTATGAAGAACTGGGACGGCTGGCGGAACGCTATCCGAATCTGTATCAGCGGGCAGCTCTGCATAAGGCGGATGGCTATGTTTATCTGCTGCGCACTTATATCGAAGGAAAGAATCTGGAAGAATATGTGGCAGAGGATCCGTATCTGAGACCGGAAAGACAGCTTGAGATCTTAGAGGAGATCTGTCAGGCTGTTGCAAGGCTGCATGCCATGGATCCGGTAATCCTGCACCGGGATATGAAGCCGCAGAATCTGATCCTTGATGCCGGAGGGCATGTGCATCTGATCGATTTTGAAACAGCGCGGGAATACGACGGGACAAAAAAGAAGGACACGGTCTTTTTCGGAACAGAGGGTTCTGCTGCACCGGAGCAATACGGTTATGCCCAGACTGATATGCGGACAGACGTGTTCGGGATCGGCAAGATTGCAGAATATCTTTATGAAGAATATCAGGTGGGATACGATCCGCTGACGGAGAAGCGGATGCAGCGTATCATTAAAAAGGCGACTGCATTTGATCCGGCTGACCGTTATCAGAATGTGCAGGCACTTTTACTGGCGATCCGAAATGTGAGAAGGCAGACCGAACGGGGAGAGAACAAATGGCTGAAGGCTGTTGTGGCGATCGAGAGCATTGTGCTTTTGCTTGTTCTGGCTGGAGTTTTATTCTTTTGGACGGGATTTCAGAAAACGAAAAATATGGAAGAGGAAGACTACGCGGCCGCCATAGCGGAACGACAGATTAAGCAGCAGGATGAGTCTGCAGAGGATCTGTCGGCGCAGGCAGATTCCGAAGAAATTGTTACATTGGAAGGGGATCCTCTTTTGTTGCAGGCAATCCGGGAAACGGCGGGAAGCAATGAAGTGACAAAAAGAATGTTATCCGGTATCACAAGGATTGCGGTGATCGGAGATCAGATCTATACGGAAGAAACGCCGGTGGAGGATCTGGAGAATATTGTATATCAGGATGGTTTTAATGACGGAATGGTAAACGGAGGGATCACGGATCTGTCGGTACTGACGAATCTGCCGAATCTGAAAGAAGTATTTTTATGTAATCAGAAAATTTCGGATATCAGCCCGCTACAGGAGCTTCCCATAGAAGGACTGTATGTGTGTGGCAATCAGATCAAGGATTTTTCTCCGGTTGAGAAAATGCAGGAGCTTTCAACACTTTATCTGGTAGACAATCCGGTCGGGAAAATGCCGCAGTTGTCAGGCTGCACGAAGCTGACCAGACTTGCACTGTGCGGAAATGATTATGAGACACTTGATTTTCTGCAAGGCAGCAGTGTCTGTAATCTGTATGCAATGGGAATTTACGTGGAAGATGAATCATTTGGAGTGCTTTCCACCATGCAGAGTCTGACAGAGCTGTATACCGGATCCGAGCAGAAGCAGTTTTATGAAATACTCCCGGAGCTGACGGAACTTCGTACGTTATCTTTATGGGGCGGCAATTTTGGAACGGATCTTACAATTGTCAGTAAACTTGTCAATCTGCAGAATCTGTTTGTAAATGATGAATTTGTGACATCTCTTTCCGGAATTGAAAATCTGCAAAGACTGGAAGTGTTTTGTATGGATGGCACAAATGCAACGGATATTTCACCGTTGACAAAGCTGCCGAGATTGCAGGTTGTGCGTCTGCAGGGCGTTCCGATCGTGGAGTTTGCGCCACTGTTTTCCTGTCATAGCCTGCAGGAGGTTGAGGCAGACAGCAGCCAGAAGGAAAAAATAGAACAGTTGGGAGATCCGGTCTTTATGATCTCCGTGGAATAAAAGAACCACCGCTCATCGCAGCGGTGGTTCTCCTATTTCTTCTAAAAGATCGTTCAGATCATCAATCGACATATTGTGCTCCAGTGCATAGATAATTGCCGCATCAAACCGGTTCCTCGGATACAGGATAGCACGCTGGCAGATGGACAGCATGCGCTGGAATTCTGATAGGGACAGCTGTAGATAAAAGCCGATACGCAGTAGAAGGATCCGCGTGGGCTTTCTTGTGCCACGCAGGATCTGGTATGCGTAGGAGCGTTCCAGCTCCAGATCACGGATCAGATTGCCGGGCTGCAGATGATGTTCTTTCAGCAGTTTGGATAAATAAGCTCCACCGGATTGGACATAATCTGTTTCATTTTCCAGAAAAGAGGTCTGATCCTGTTTCTTCAGATCATTGATCAGCTCATCTGTAGATTTCATATGATACCTCCTGGCTCTTATATTTCATTATATGATGAACGTCTGAGGTATTCGGGAATTGCGAAAATTGTGCAGCAATTCGAATACATCAATGAGTGGCAAAATTCATTTTTGATATACATATCATTATATCAGAAATGTGGGGAGAATGTCGAGGCGCAGAGGAGATTGGAAAATACAGGAAAATAATTCGCGCAATCTCCCTAAATGTGCGCGATAATGCTGTCAAAAGCTGTTTGGTTTTAAAAGTGCCGTGGTATTTTTGGCGAAAACGTCGTTTTTGTGCGATGACTGTAGCTTGCAACACAAAATGACACATTGTTATAATATGCTACACAAGAAACAAGAAGTAAGGAGGGATTTTTCCATGCAGCAGCTTAATGTTGTAACTACACAGGATAACGATAGAATGTTTAAAATACTGACCGATCTGATCCACCAGGACAAGGAATTTCAAATAGTGATCTCCGTTCCGCCCAAAAACAGACAGGAAATGCATCCGCAGGCAGCAGTGCAGAAAGAGAAGCCTGTCCGGGATTTGGAAAAAGATGTGACAGACATGATCCATGAGCTTGGTGTCCCTGCCCATATCAAAGGGTATCAGTATCTGCGGGAAGCGATCATGATGGCAGTCGAAGATATTGATATGCTGGGTTCCATAACCAAGATCCTGTATCCGACGATCGCAAAAAAATATCAGACTACCGCAAGCAGAGTAGAACGGGCAATCAGACATGCGATTGAAGTGGCATGGAGTCGCGGAAAAATGGAGACACTGGACGCACTGTTCGGTTATACGATCAATACAGGAAAAGGAAAGCCGACCAATTCGGAATTTATTGCACTCATTGCAGACAAGATCAGGCTTTTATATCGTACAAATTAGTTCTTTCAAAATGCACGTAATTGGTGTATAATTATCCCAAGGTATTTGCCTGTCCGGGTAGCAGGCGAAAACAAATATTGGAGGATTATAAAGAATGAAGAACATACTGTTTATTGCATCTGAGGGAGTTCCTTTTATTAAGACGGGAGGACTTGCAGACGTTGTCGGATCTCTTCCGAAGAACATCGACAAGAAGTACTTTGATGTGCGTGTCATGCTTCCGAAATATACCTGCATCAAGCAGGAATTAAAGGACAAGATGAAGTATAAGACACATTTTTACATGGACTTCAACTGGAAGAGTGAATATGTTGGTGTGCTGGAAGCCAAGGTAGACGGTATTACCTATTACTTTATCGATAATGAGTCTTACTTCAGCGGCTTTAAGATCTACAGTGACAATGTACTCGATGAGATCCGTAAGTTCAGCTTCTTCTGTAAGGCAGCATTATCCGCTCTGCCTCTGACAGGCTTCAGACCGGACCTGATCCATTGCCATGACTGGCAGACCGGACTGATCCCGGTATATTTGAAGGAACGCTTTGCAGGCGGAGATTTCTTCCGTGGCATTAAGACAGTTATGACAATACATAATCTGAAATTCCAGGGACGCTGGAATGTCAAGGATGTCAAGGACATCACAGGACTGCCTGATTATTTCTTTACATCCGATAAACTGGAAGCATACAAGGATGCGAACCTGTTAAAAGGGGGTATCGTTTATGCGGATGCGGTAACAACAGTTTCCGATACTTATGCGGAAGAAATTAAGACACAGTTTTACGGAGAAGGGCTGGATGGACTTCTGCGTGCAAGATCCGGTGCACTGCGTGGTATCGTCAACGGTATTGATTATGAAGAATTCAATCCGGAAAAAGATAAGAATATCGTAGCACCGTACAATGCAGCAAATTTCCGTAAGGAAAAGATCAAAAACAAACGTGCGCTGCAGCAGGAGCTTGGCCTGGAGCAGGATGATAAGAAGTTTATGATCGGTATCGTTTCCAGACTGACAGATCAGAAGGGCTTTGATCTGATCGCATATGTAATGGATGAGCTTTGTCAGGAAGATGTCCAGATCGTTGTACTTGGTACCGGTGAAGAAAAATATGAAAATATGTTCCGCCATTTCGACTGGAAATACAATAATAAAGTATCAGCCAACATTTACTATTCTGATGCATTATCCCATAAGATCTATGCAGCATCGGATGCATTCCTGATGCCATCCCTGTTTGAGCCGTGCGGTCTTTCACAGCTTATGGCGCTGCATTACGGAACGCTTCCGATTGTCAGGGAGACAGGCGGACTGAAGGATACGGTAGAGCCGTACAATGAATACGAAAGCACAGGAACAGGCTTCAGTTTTTCAAACTACAATGCATATGAAATGCTGGCAACGATCCGTTATGCAAAATATGTATTTTATCAGCGCAAGCGTGAATGGAATAAGATGGTGGATCGTGCTATGGCGGCTGATTTCTCATGGAGTGTATCTGCTGCAAAGTATCAGGAAATGTATGACTGGCTGATCGGCTAGAATATCAAAAAATGTGTGATAAACAAACAAGACCGGTATTTCCGGTCTTGTTTATTGTCGGAACAGATTCAGAAAGGATTAAGCACGGGCGAGAAATAAATGGCATTTGATGGAATTACAATGGCCTGCGTTGTGCAGGAACTGAATGAAAAATTATTGGATGGAAGAGTCTACAAAATCGCACAGCCGGAAAAGGATGAGATCCTGCTGACGATCAAGGCGGGAGGAACGCAGCAGAGGCTTTCCCTGAATGCAGATGCATCTCTCCCGCTTATTTATCTGACACAGGAAAATAAAAAGAGTCCGATGACGGCACCGAATTTCTGCATGTTACTCAGAAAACATATCCAGAATGGCAGGATCGTAAAGATTGACCAGCCCGGTCTGGAACGCGTGGTGCGGTTTGAGATCGAGCATCTGGATGAAATGGGAGATCTGCGCAGAAAGACACTTGCCATGGAATTGATGGGAAAGCACAGCAATATCATATTTTATGATGAAGAGAAGAAGATACTTGACAGTATCAAGCATATTTCTGGACTTGTATCAAGCGTGCGTGAGGTGCTCCCTGGAAGAACGTATTTTATTCCGCAGACTGAGCATAAAAAAGATGCATTGATCGATTCGGTCAATAAGGAAAACTTCCTGACGGATCTGAAAGAAAATTCCGTAGCGGTCTACAAGGGAATTTATTCCCGCTATACAGGGGTGTCGCCAATCGTTGCACAGGAGATCTGTTACAGAGCCGGTGTAGATGCGGATCTGCCGACAAGCGTACTGGATCCGGCAATGGAAGAGAGGCTGTATCAGGCATTTGCTTCTTATATAGATGCGGTAAAGCTGGGTATTTTTGAACCGGCAGTCTATTATGATAACGGAGAACCGGTGGAATTCGGTGTGCTTCCGTTTACCCTTTATGAAGAGAAAGAAAAGAAGGTATATGACAGTATTTCCGAGCTTTTGTGGAGTTATTATTCCGAAAAGAGCGCGGTGACAAGGATCCGGCAGAAATCCACGGATTTAAGAAAGATCGTCACAACTGCATTAGAACGAAATGTAAAAAAATATGATCTGCAGGTAAAACAGCTGGCAGATACGGAAAAACGGGAAAAATATAAGGTATATGGAGAACTGCTCCATACATACGGTTATCAGATCGAGGCAGGTGCGAAAAAGGCGACCGTTCCCAATTATTACACGGGAGAAGAGATCGAGATCCCACTCGACGATCAGCTGACACCGATGGAAAATGCAAAGAAATATTTTGACCGGTACGGTAAACTGAAACGTACGTATGAGGCACTGACAGAATATGTGCAGGAAACGGGCGAAGAAGTAGAGCATCTAAGGTCCGTTGTCAATGCGCTGGATCTGGCGCAGGACGAAGCAGATCTTTCCCAGATCCGCGAAGAACTTGTGCAGAGTGGCTATATCCGTCATAAAGGCAATAAAAAGAAAGAAAAGATCGTTTCAAGACCGCTGCATTTTATCAGCAGTGACGGATTTGATATGTATGTCGGCAAAAATAATTTCCAGAATGAGGAGATCACATTCCAGATGGCACAGGGCGGTGACTGGTGGTTCCATGCAAAAGGAATGCCCGGCTCTCATGTGATCGTCAAGACGAATGGAAAAGAACTGCCGGATCGCACTTTTGAAGAAGCAGGCAGGCTGGCTGCCCATTATTCCAGTGCCAAAGGGCAGAACAGCATTGAAGTGGACTATGTACAGCGAAAGCATGTGAAAAAGCCGGGCGGCAGTAAACCGGGCTTTGTTGTATATTACACCAATTATTCCATGGTGATCGATCCGGATATCTCCGGGCTGCAAAAGGCTGACTGATGTATGAAAAAAAGCGGATATAAGACCGGATAGCCGCGTGGGTAGACGGAAATCCTCCTGTGTGGCTGGTTGCGTATTAAATGACAGTGTGCTATACTAAATAAGCTTATGTATGGGGTAAATGAGCGAAATTGGATTATTATGTGGGAGGAAAAAGATGAAAAAATATTTGAAACAGTTTATGGGAACAGCCCTGCTGATAGTAGCATTTGTTCTGACTGCAACAGCGGTGAAAGCAGCACCGATTACAAATGCAGCCCCAATGGCAGCAAACGGAGAACAGAAAACATTTGCACTGAAGGAACGTCAGGCGGTATATTATCAGATCACAACAGATGGAAGCAGAGGGTATTATTCCATTACTTGTCATAATAATGGAAACGAAAGTCTGGACATTAATCTTTATAATGGACCTGGAACTGATTATGCAACGACTATAAACAGTTATATTTCAAGGAATAGTAATCAAACTTATACCAGATATCTGAATCCTAATACAACCTATTATCTGGAGGTGACTTCTTATTATGGTACAACAGGTTTTGTATATCTCAATAAGATCGCAGATGATTATGGCAACACATTTGCTGAAGCAACGCCGATTTCATTCGGGCAGATGGTAGAGGGACAGATTGAGGTATCGGGATTAAGTGAAACCGATTTCTTCCGTTTCACAACGGATAATTCCAATTCCTATTATGAAATTGCAGGATACGGTACAGGAAGTGAAACTGCAGAACTGAAATTATATGAAGGACCGGATTTTTCTTATGCGCACCAGGATATGTCGGTCGACTCCGGATCAAGCAGGGCAATGACGCGTAAGCTTGAAAAAAATCATACCTACTACATATGTATGTCGGGTAATTATTGGGAAGATGCAACCCGTTATAAAGTAAAGGTGTCAAAAATCCCGGATGATGCATCTGATGATTTCGCAGGTGCGGTTAAACTTTCAGACGGAAAATATAAGAGCGGAAAAATAGAAATAGACGGGGATGTGGATTTCTATCGGTTTAAGACAGCAAAGAAGACAACTGCTTATCAGCTTGATCTGAAGAATACATCTACGATCACAGAGCATTTTACCCTATATACAAGAAATGATATTGCATCTGCCAATTCGAAGGTAAACAATTATTATTTATACGGCGGTGAACAGACAACGATCTGGCTGAACCTGTCAAAGAATCATACATATTATCTGAAGGTGGATGGCGATGATGGAAATGCAACCTACAAGATTGCACTGACAAGTGCTAAAAAGACAATCAAGAAGAAGGCACCGTTTTCCTTTAAGGCGCGGGGATACCGCAGATATTATGCAACCGGTGCATACGCTTCTCTTTCTTGGAAAAATACAGGAAAATATGCAGGGTATGAAATTTACAGATCCACAAGACCGAAGTCAGGCTTTAAGAAGATCAAGACGTTAAAAGATACATCGTATTATTCTGATTATGGTATCAGGCGTCATAAAACATACTATTATAAGATGCGCTATTTTGTGAAAGATAACGGAAAGATTGTTGGCGGTAAGTGGACGAAGACAAAGAAGGTAAAAGTAAAATAGACTTATAAAAGGAACAGGCAAGGGGAACCAAAATGATTAAAAGTATGACCGGTTTTGGCCGGTGTGAACTCGCAAGAAACGACCGTAAGTTTACGGTAGAGATCAAATCAGTCAATCACAGATATATGGATGTGACGATCAAGATGCCAAAGAAGCTGAATTTCTTTGAAGCATCCATTCGGAATCTGCTCAAGGAATATATGCAGAGAGGTAAGATTGATGTCTTTATTACCTATGAAGACTATTCCGAAAGCACAGTGGCTGTCAAGTACAGTAAAGAGATCGCTGCAGAATATATGCAGTATCTGAATCAGATGGCAGAAGATTTCGGACTGGAAAATGATATCAAGGTATCCGGGCTTTCCAGATATCCGGAAGTATTTACCATGGAAGAGATCGCAGCAGATGAAGAAGAAATTTGGAAGCTTTTAGAGGAGACAATCCGTGGCGCGGCAGAGCAGTTTGTACAGTCCCGGGTTGTGGAAGGCGAAAATCTGCGAGATGATCTGATCGACAAGTTGAATGGCATGCTCGTGCATGTAGATTACATTGAGAAACGTTCACCACAGATCATTGAAGAATACAAGCAGAAGATTTACGAAAAAGTAAAAGAGCTTCTGACAGATGCGCAGGCTGAGGATAACAGAATTTTAATGGAAGTGACCCTGTTTGCAGATAAAATTTGTGTAGATGAAGAAATGGTTCGTCTGCGCAGCCATATCGAGACTACAAAGCAGACTTTGTTGGAAGGTGGCAGTATCGGACGTAAGCTGGATTTTATTGCCCAGGAAATGAACAGAGAAGCAAATACAACGCTTTCCAAAGCAAATAATCTGGATATTTCCAATCATGCAATAGAGCTCAAGACAGAGATTGAAAAGGTCAGAGAACAGATTCAGAATATCGAATAAGGAAATGCTCATATGAAAACACTTACACATATCGGTTTTGGCAATATGGTAAATTCGGATAAGATGATCGCAGTTCTGCAGCCGGATTCTGCACCGGTCAAGCGGATCGTGCAGCATGGTAAAGAGCAGGGGATCGTTGTGGACGCCACACAGGGCAGAAAGACAAAGGCGGTTCTTCTGATGGAAGATAACCGCATTATCTTATCGGCGTTAAAGCCCGAGACAATAGCACAAAGAGCAGAGACATTAACGGGAGAAGAAGAATGAACCAGAAGGGAATACTAGTTGTGGTTTCCGGTTTTTCAGGCGCCGGAAAAGGTACACTTATGAAAAAACTTGTCACAGATTATGAGAATTATGCACTCAGCGTATCCATGACGACAAGACAGCCGAGAACAGGTGAAGTAGACGGCAGGGATTATTTCTTTGTAACAGACGAAGAATTTGAAAACAGGATCGCAAATGACGGAATGATCGAATACGCCGGATATTGTGGGCACTATTATGGGACGCCGAAGGATTTTGTGGAGAAAAACCTGGAGGAAGGAAAAGATGTGATCCTGGAGATCGAGATTCAGGGCGCACATAAGGTAAGAGCGCAATACCCGGATGCGGTTTTATTATTTGTTATGCCGCCAAGTGCCAAAGAGCTGTATAACAGACTGACCGGCCGTGCAACGGAGACAGAAGAAGTGATCCGTCAGAGAATGCTGCGTGCGGTAGAAGAGTCGGAAGGTATTGACACATACGACTATATTGTGGTAAATGATAAGTTAGAAGATTGTATTGCACAGATCAATACAATCGTAAATGCGGCGCGTCATACGCCGTCTCAAAATATAGAGTTTATCGGTGAAATCAGAAAAGAACTCAAAGAGTTCCTTGGAAGCAGATAAAGGAAAGGAAGAGAAAAATGATACATCCATCTTACACAGAGCTTATGAAGGTCGTAAACAGCGAGGTTGAACCGGGAGAAGTCCCTGTAGTCAACAGCCGTTATTCCATTGTAATGGCAACTTCCAAAAGAGCAAGACAGATCATCGCAGGAGAAGAACCGCTTGTTCCTGCAAAAGGAAGAAAACCATTATCCATTGCGGTTGATGAACTCAATCAGGGCAAAATCAAGATTATGGGAGATGAAAAAGAGGAAGAATAATCTTTCTCTTTTTCCTGTTAGAGACTTATTATGAAAATTATGTTTATATCACTTGGCTGTGATAAAAATCTGGTAGACACCGAAATGATGCTTGGAATGCTGGCGGAAAAGGGCTATCAGTTTACGGATGATGAGCAGGAGGCTGAAATTGTAGTGGTGAATACCTGCTGCTTCATCGGAGATGCCAAGGAAGAAAGTATCAATACACTGATCGAGATCGGCCGGCTGAAAGAAACTGCCAATGTCAAAATGCTGATCGCAGCAGGATGTCTGGCACAGCGCTACCGGAAAGAGATCCGGGAGCAGATCCCGGAGGTCGATGTGATCATCGGAACGATGGCGATAGATAAGATCGTGGAAGCGGTAGAAGAATATCAGACAAAGCAGTATACCACCTTTGTGGAAGATATTGATAGGACACCTGTCAGCGGTAAGAAGCGTGTCGTTACGACCGGCGGCCATTATGCATATATGAAGATCGCAGAGGGCTGTGACAAACGCTGCAGCTACTGCATTATCCCAAAGGTAAGGGGCAGCTACCGCAGTATTCCGATGGAGACTCTGCTGAAAGAAGCAAATACACTTGTAGAGCAGGGCGTGAAAGAGCTGATCCTTGTAGCACAGGAAACAACCTTATACGGAACAGATTTATATGGGAAGAAGTCTTTGCCGGAGCTTTTACGGAAGCTTTCCGAGATCAGAGGACTCTACTGGATCCGTATTTTATACTGTTATCCGGAAGAGATCACGGAAGAACTGATCGATACGATCGCAGAACTGCCGAAGGTATGTCATTATCTGGACATTCCGATCCAGCATGCGTCGGATAAAATCCTAAAACGCATGGGCAGACGTACCAACCAGCAGCAGCTGAAGGACAAAATCGCAATGATCCGCAGTAAAATACCGGATATGTGTCTGCGTACAACACTGATCACCGGTTTTCCGGGAGAGTCACAGGAAGATCACGAGCAGTCCATGGCATTTGTGGATGAGATGGAATTTGACAGACTTGGTGTGTTTACCTATTCTGCAGAAGAAGATACGCCGGCGGCGGGCTTCCCGGATCAGATCGAGGAAGAAGTTAAAAAGGACAGACAGGCAGATATCATGGAGCTGCAGCAGGAGATTGCCTTTGAAAAAGCAGAAGGTATGACAGGACAGGATGTGCTTGTCATGATCGAAGGCAAGGTAGCGGATGAAAATGCCTATGTGGGACGTATTTATAAGGATGCACCGAATGTAGACGGTCTTGTCTTTGTGAATACGGACAGAGAGCTTATGACAGGGGATTTTGTACCTGTACATATCACAGGTTCTTATGAATATGATTTGATTGGAGAAATAAAGGATGAAAATGAATTTACCAAATAAACTGACAATACTCAGAGTGATCATGGTACCGTTTTTTGTGGCATTTTTACTTCTGACACCGTCTCATACAGATTTTAAATGGATCGCATTTGCACTTTTTGTCGTGGCATCTCTGACAGATCTTCTGGATGGACACATTGCCAGAAAATATCATATGATTACCAATTTTGGTAAATTTATGGATCCGCTTGCGGATAAGCTGCTTGTCAGTGCAGCGCTCGTCTGTCTGACGGCACTTGGTTTTATCCCTGCATGGATGACGGTTGTGATCATCAGCCGTGAATTCATTATCAGCGGATTCAGACTGATCGCGGCAGAGCAGGGCAGAGTGATCGCAGCAAGCTGGTGGGGCAAATGGAAAACCTCTGTTACGATGGTGACACTGGCAATCCTGCTCCTTTTAGTCAATGATAAGGGGTTTGGCGGGGCTTATGATGGCTTTATGACGGTAACAACGATCCTGTTATGGATTTCCGTGATCCTGACGGTTGTTTCTCTTGTGGATTACCTGATCAAGAATAAAGATGTCATGAAGGAAGAAGACAAGGACTGATCGGCAGTGGCAGATGCGGATCGATAAAATCCGGAAACGGATGCAGCATGGAAAAGAGGAAGTAACGTGGCAAAAGAGATAGAACAGGAGATTGCAGAGCTTCTGATCCGGAATCATATGACTGTGACAACAGCCGAATCCTGCACGGGAGGGCTTGTTGCGGGCAGACTGATCAATGCGGCGGGCATTTCCGCAGCTTACAGGCAAGGCTATATTACCTATGCGAATGAGGCAAAGCATAAGCTGCTCGGCGTGAAAAATAAGACACTGAGAAAGCATGGTGCAGTCAGCAGGCAGACAGCAAAGCAGATGGCAAAAGGCGCAGCGGCGGCTGCCAAAGCGGATGCGGCAATTTCCGTAACTGGCATTGCGGGACCGGACGGCGGCACAAAAGAAAAACCGGTAGGACTTGTCTATATCGGCTGTTATGTACAGGGAAAGGTGACAGTAAAGGAATGCCATTTTTCCGGCAGCAGAAGTGAGATCAGGCAGGCAACGGTAGAAAGTGCGCTTATCCTGCTGCGGGAGTGCATTTTAGAACGACTGGGATGATAATCCCACGATATTTAATCGGGGCTTTTGCTCCGACATCATATCATAAAATAAATAAAAGATGTACCAATGGCGGAAATTCAGGCGAATGCGGCAGGTACATCTTTTTCTATAGGAAACATGCAATGATGCGAGAGGTTTGACGATTGCCGAATTTCCTTCTTGCGGAAACAGAAAATATATGATACTGTCTAAATAAGCTTTTCTGGATAAGCTTATTTCTATGGCGCATGCCATCTGGTCCGGAGTTCACCGGAATTTTCACGAAAAAAATAAAAAAGAAGGAGTGAATGCTTATTGAGGGACTTTTAACGGACTTTATCCGTGTATAATAAGGACATAAATTGCCTGCAGGCAAAAGAAATGATATACTCAAAAATAAAAGAAGATAGTCTATTGACAAAATCGAACATTTGTTTTAATCTAATAAAAGAACGAACAGATGTTCCTATAAGGAGAGAAAAATGGAAAGAGAAGATAAACTGAAAGCACTTGACGCAGCTCTGTCACAGATTGAACGCCAGTATGGAAAGGGCGCTGTTATGAAGCTGGGTGACAATACAGCAAGAATGAATGTGGAGACTGTACCGACAGGATCGTTAAGTCTGGACATTGCACTGGGACTTGGCGGTATTCCGAAGGGACGTATTGTGGAGATCTACGGACCTGAGTCCAGTGGTAAGACGACGGTAACACTGCATATGATCGCAGAGGTACAGAAGCGCGGCGGTATCGCAGGCTTCATTGATGCGGAGCATGCGCTGGATCCTGTTTATGCCAAGAATATCGGTGTAGATATTGATAACTTATATATTTCACAGCCGGACAGCGGTGAACAGGCACTGGAGATCACAGAGACAATGGTACGTTCCGGTGCGATCGATATTATTGTTGTGGACTCTGTTGCTGCATTGACACCAAAGGCAGAGATCGACGGTGATATGGGCGATTCCCATGTGGGTCTGCAGGCACGTCTGATGTCGCAGGCACTGCGTAAGCTGACTGCCGTGATCAGCAAGTCTAACTGTACCGTTATTTTTATCAACCAGCTGCGTGAAAAGGTCGGCGTTATGTTCGGTAACCCGGAGACAACGACAGGTGGCCGTGCACTGAAATTCTATTCTTCCGTCCGTCTGGATGTCAGAAGGATCGAGCAGCTGAAGCAGAGCGGAGAGACGATCGGTAACCGTACAAGGATCAAGGTTGTCAAGAATAAGATCGCACCGCCGTTTAAAGAGGCTGAGTTTGATATTATGTTCGGTACCGGTATTTCAAAAGAGGGTGATATTCTGGATCTGGCAGCAGAGAACGGTATCGTCAATAAGAGCGGTGCCTGGTATGCTTACGATGGCAATAAGATCGGTCAGGGTCGTGAAAATGCAAAGCAGTTTTTGCGGGATAATCCGGAAGCGTGCGCAAAGATAGAAGCACAGGTACGTGAGCTGTTCGGACTGGAAGCAGATCCTGTCAAAGCAGATACAGATGCAAAGCCTGAGACAAAATCCAAAGCGAAAGAATAAGAGCTATGGAACGGGTTGTTACGGGACTTATGGAACTGGATAAAAAAAGATATCAGGTATATCTGGATGAAGAATTTGCCTTTGTACTATACAAAGGTGAGGTTCGGAAATATAAGATCGTAGTTGGAAAGCCTCTTGCACAGGCTGCTTATCAGGAGCTTGTGCAGGAGGTTTTGCCGAAACGGGCAAAGCTGCGTGCCATGAATCTTCTGACAAAACGTCCCTATACGGAGAAAAAACTCCGGCAAAAGCTGGTAGAAGGGAAGTATCCGGAAGATATCATAGATATTGCGCTTGCCTATGTGAAATCATATGGCTACATTGATGATGAAGCTTATGCAAGGGATTATATTTCTTATCATATGGCATCGGAGAGCCCTCTCAGAATCCGGCAGAAGCTGATGGAGAAAGGGATTGACGGTGATACCATAAACGCATGTCTGGAAGAACAGGATGCAGAAGCAATGCAGAAGCTGCAGCTCCGTCAGATTCAGCAACTTGCACAAAAAAAGAATCATGGAAAAAAGCCGTCAGATCAGCGTGAATCGGCAAAGGTTATACAATATCTGCTTCGGAAGGGATATTCCCTGTCTATGATAAAAGCTGCATTATCTGATGAATTATTGGAAGATTTATACAAATAGAAAGTTGAAAAACCACAAATACTTGACATAACATCTAATACAGTTTAAAATTGAAGTGTTGTAAAATTAGATATTAGGATGTCGTCTACATACATTCTATAGATAATATAAGTACAATGAAAAATGAATAAGGAGGTGCTCCTGTACATGCCGTCAATTGCAATTGCAGTTATAGCAGTAATTGTTGCTCTTGCCATTGCTATTCCGGTCACTGCGAAGATCGCCACTTCCAAATATCAGAAGGACGTAGAGAGCAAGCTTGGAAATGCAGACGATAAGGCACGTCAGATCATTGATGATGCATTAAAGACTGCGGAAGCCAAGAAGCGTGAAAGTCTTCTGGAGGTTAAGGAAGAGTCCATCCGTACAAAGAACGAGCTGGACAAAGAGATCAAAGACCGCAGAGCTGAGGTACAGCGTTATGAACGCCGCATCCAGCAGAAGGAAGAGAACATCGATAAGAAATCCGATGCGATCGAGAAGAAGGAAGCAAGCATTATCGCGAGAGAAGAGGAACTGGCAAAGCAGAAAAAAGAAATTGCCAGCTTAAACGAGCAAAGAGTACGGGAACTGGAACGAATCTCAGGATTGACCTCTGAACAGGCAAAAGAATATTTGTTGAAAATTGTTGAAGATGAAGTGAAACATGAAACTGCTGTCATGATCAAAGAAATGGAGAGCAGAGCCAAGGAAGAAGCAGATAAGAAGGCTAAGGAGTATGTGGTAAATGCGATCCAGAAATGCGCTGCAGATCATGTATCAGAGACAACTGTATCAGTCGTACAGTTGCCAAGCGATGAAATGAAAGGACGTATCATAGGTCGTGAGGGTAGAAATATCAGAACCCTCGAGACATTAACAGGCGTTGATCTGATCATCGATGACACACCGGAAGCTGTTGTATTATCCGGCTTTGATCCAATTAGACGTGAAGTCGCAAGGATCGCCCTTGAAAAGCTGATCGTTGATGGTAGAATCCATCCGGCCAGAATTGAGGAAATGGTTGAAAAGGCACAGAAAGAAGTCGAAGTAATGATCAAAGAAGAAGGTGAATCCGCTACGCTGGAAGTCGGTGTGCATGGTATTCATCCGGAGCTTGTCAGATTACTTGGAAAGATGAAGTTCAGAACCAGTTATGGTCAGAACGCCTTAAAACATTCTATCGAAGTAGCACAGTTATCAGGACTGCTTGCGGCTGAGATGGGCTTAGATATCCGCATGGCAAAGAGAGCAGGTCTTCTGCATGATATTGGTAAAGCAGTCGATCATGAAAGAGAAGGCTCTCATATCCAGCTGGGTGCAGAATTATGTAGAAAATACAAAGAGTCTCCGATTGTTATTAATGCTGTTGAGTCTCATCATGGTGATGTAGAACCACAGTCCTTGATTGCTTGTATCGTTCAGGCAGCTGATACGATATCCGCAGCAAGACCTGGGGCACGTAGAGAGACTTTGGAGACGTATACGACCAGATTAAAACAATTAGAAGAAATAACCAACAATTTCAAAGGTGTAGACAAATCTTTTGCTATTCAGGCAGGTAGAGAGATTCGTGTAATGGTAGTTCCGGAACAGGTATCTGATACAGATATGGTACTTCTGGCAAGGAATATTTCAAAGCAGATTGAAGAAGAGCTTGAGTATCCGGGTCAGATCAAGGTAAATGTGATCAGAGAGTCTCGTGTAACAGATTATGCGAAATAACAAATGAAAATGGAAGGCAGTCGATCGAAAAATCGGCTGCCTTTTTTGTGTAATAGGAAACTTCGTTCCCATTACACAAAAACGCTCCGCGGGGATGTGCACTGCGGCGTACAATGTAGATGTCGCAAGCGACCGTCGCAGGCGCAAGAATGTGCCAAGGCACATTCTTTGTTCCATAAGTTTCGGATCTAAGTCTTTTCATTTGGACAAAGCTGTGGTATACTACAAACAGCGTAAGCAATAAATTTGATTGATATGGAGTGATACGATGTTTATCCTATTAGCAGGTGGTTTACTGGTCATTATTATTGCAGTGATCGTTGCTGTTGTCAGCTCGGTTGTATCTGCGGTGGCAGCAAACGAAGATATTGAAGATTAAAAGACAAAATTACCAAAACTTAATATGAAGTTTTGGTAATTTTTTTGCTTTTTTGAGAAATTATTCTTGTCATACGAATGGATCTGTAGTAAAATGGTTAACCGTAGATGAAATTGTATACAATTATGCATGGATTCAAAGGAAGGAGTTTTATCACTATGAAATCGTACAAAGAATTAAGTCATGATGAGTTATTGGAATTACAGGGTGCTCTGAATAAAGAGTACGCAGATGCGAAGAGTAAGGGACTGAGCCTGAACATGGCAAGAGGAAAACCGTCTCCTGAACAGTTGGGATTTTCCATGGGGATTATGGATGCTCTGAATTCTTCTTCTGAGCTTGTTTCCGAGGATGGTACAGACTGCCGCAACTATGGTGTTCTGGATGGTATTCCGGAAGCAAAAAGACTTATGGCAGGTATGGTAGATACAAAGAGCGAGAATATGATCGTGTGTGGTAATGCGAGTCTTCCGATTATGTATGATACAGTTGCACGTTCTTATGCATTTGGTGTATGTGGCGGCAAACCATGGTGCAAGCAGGAGCATGTGAAGTTCCTCTGCCCGGTTCCCGGATATGACAGACATTTTGCGATCACAGAGCAGTTTGGCATTGAAATGATCAATATCCCGATGCATGAGGATGGACCGGATATGGATCTGGTAGAAAAATATGTAGAAAGCGACAGCAGCGTAAAGGGTATCTGGTGTGTACCGAAATACTCTAATCCGGAAGGTGTCTGCTATTCGGATGAGGTTGTCAGACGCTTTGCTGCGCTGAAACCGGCTGCGGAGGACTTCCGTATTTACTGGGATAATGCATATGCAATGCATCACTTATATCCGGATCAGCCTGTGGAAATTCTGGATATTATCGAAGAATGTGAAAAGGCAGGACATCCTGATATGGTATTTGAGTTCTGCTCAACATCCAAGGTAACCTTCTCAGGCTCCGGCGTTGCAGCAGTTGCAACATCCGAGAAAAACCGTGAATGGTTTAAAAAGACAATGACGATCCAGACGATCGGTTATGATAAGATCAATCAGCTCAGACATGTAAAATATTTCGGCGATATTGAGGGCATGAAGGCACATATGGTAAAAATGGCAGACAGCCTCCGCCCGAAATTTGAAGCGGTACATGAAGTACTGGAAGCAGAGCTTGGCGGACTGGAGATCGGTAAATGGACAGATCCGAAGGGTGGTTATTTCATTTCCTTCTACACATTACCGGGCTGTGCAAAGAAAGTGGCTGCTATGTGTAAGGATGCAGGTGTGACACTGACAGGTGCAGGTGCTACCTATCCATATAAGAAGGATCCGGAAGACAGTAATATCCGTATCGCACCGTCTTTCCCGACAGTAGATGAAATGAAGCTTGCATCAAAGCTGTTTGCACTCTGTGTGAAACTGGTCAGTGTTGAAAAATTACTGGAAGAAAAGTAGGAGCCAAAATGGATATCTATAAAAGACTGGACAGAAAACTGGTCCATAAAGGGAAGATCATAGATCTGTATGAGGATACGGTTGCGATACCAAACGGTAATGTGGCAAAGTGGGATTTTATCGGGCACAAAGGAGCGGCGGCGGTTGTTCCCGTGACTGCGGACGGCAGGATCCTGATGGTACACCAGTACAGAAATGCACTGGACCGGGAAACACTGGAAATCCCTGCAGGTGGCAGAGACAGTGTGGATGAGCCGTATATAGACTGCGCAGCAAGAGAACTGGAAGAGGAGACCGGTTACAAAACAGAAAAGGAAAATCTGGAGTTCCTGATCTCACTTCGGACAACGGTAGCTTTTTGTAATGAACGGATCGATGTATTTGTGGCAAAGGATTTAAAGCCAAGTCATCAGCATTTGGATGAAGATGAATTTATTGATGTGGAGGCGTTTACGATCGACGAACTGCTGGAAATGATCTACAGCGGAAAGATGCAGGATGCCAAGACAATCTCATCCCTGCTGGCATATAAAGTAAAATATCAGGCATAATGCAAAATAGAAACAGAAGAACAGGCTTCTGTTTCTATTTTTTTTGCTCTCTGCATATAATGCATAGAATCCATGAAGGCAGAAACAAGCTTTTGGATAATAACCTGCATGGCAAGGGAGGGGTGTCTGGTATTGAACATCGGAAAGGTGCAGAAACAGGTCATACTGTTTCTGGCAGGCTTTGTACTGGGCGTTTTATATATTTATATGATCGGCTGCCGGGAAACAGATTTCTTGGGCATCCAGAGTCTGATGCAGATTTCTTTTCTGGAAATCGGGTATCGGGAATATTTTTTATATCTGCTGAAAAAAAGAGGCCTGCTGGGGATCGGTATTGTGTTGATCGGTATGACAGCCGCAGGTCAGCTGCTTCTTGCCGGTATTGTGATGTATTTTGGAATGAGTATTGGTGGTATGCTGTCTGTCATGATCCTGCGATATGGCTGGAAAGGAATTTTGCTGAGCCTGAGCTTTTGTCTGCCGCAGGATCTGTTTTATATTCCGGCGGGCAGTATGGGAATCAGCCTGCTGGCAGTCCGGGGCGGGCAGAAGAGCGACAGAATGCCGGGATATCATATGGGAGAAAAAAAGAAAAATAGGCTCAAACAGATTTTTTTGGTGCTCGGGGTAACCATAATTGGAATCCTGGCAGAATGTTATGTAAATCCGATGCTTGTCAAAACGGTTTTAAAAATCTTTTAGAACAATTTTTACTAGATGTGGTAGGCTTGTAAAATACAAAAATCCACATGTTGCGATTTGCTTATTTTTCGCGGATTTCCACCAAAATAACGCACAAAATAGTGTTTGCTTTTATCGGAATTTGCAATTATAATGAAATTTAACAGGCTTAAGATTACATAACTATGTATATAGGAAGGGTTACATTTCTTATGGAGAGGGAAGTTCAGGAGTATATTTCGTATTTACATAATGTAAAGCATACTTCAAACAACACAGAGATGTCTTATAAAAGAGATCTCTTAAAAGTATGCCACTTTATGCAGGAAAGAGGGATTAACAGTGCCACAGCAGTGAAGGAACAGGATCTGAAGGCATATATCCATGTACTGGAGGAACAGAAGCTTGCAGCTGCAACCGTTTCCAGAAATATTGCTTCTATCAAGGCTTTCTTTTTGTACCTGTTTTCTGAGGGGAAAATCCAGAATGATGCAGCACTATGTTTAAAAGCGCCCAAAATAGAGAAAAAAATGCCGGAGATCCTGACTATGGGTGAAGTGTCGGCGCTTCTTGAACAGGCGAACGGTGACAGTCCGAAGGAAATCCGGGATAAAGCGATGCTGGAGCTTTTGTATGCAACAGGCATCCGTGTGACGGAGCTGATCTCTTTAAAGGTTTCCGATGTGAATCTGCCGATGCATTTTATTATGTGCCGTGATCCGCATAAGGAACGCATGATCCCATTCGGAACACAGGCGCATGATGCTTTGGAGCGCTATCTGGGCGGTGTCAGAGCCGAGATGGTTGAGGACAAGTCCTCAGAGATCCTGTTTGCAAACTGCTCCGGAAAGCCGATGAGCAGACAGGGCTTCTGGAAGCTGATCAAGTTTTATGCCAAGAAAGCAGGCATTACAGCTGATATTACACCGCATACACTCCGTCATTCCTTTGCAGCCCATCTGGTAGAAAACGGTGCAGATTTAAAAAGTGTACAGGAAATGCTGGGACATTCTGATATTTCCACAACGCAGATCTATGCCAATATGAATCATAACCGGATCCGCGAGGTATATGCCAAGGCGCATCCCCGCGGCTGATCCCCGAAGGGATAGATGCACGGAAACAATAAAAAAGCATAGGCTATAGGAAAGAGTAAAAGAGGAATGCCTGTGCAGTTTTGTGAATTTTGTGAGAAAGAAGTGATCAGCGTACGTGATTGCAGGAAGCTGGGCAACGTATATGATATGGAGTTTGATGCGTGCTCCGGCTGTATCTGTAAGCTGATCGTAAGAGAACACAGCGGGCTTCTCGGTTTTTTATGCTGCGGAGAAGAGACGACTGTTCCATATTCCAAGATCAAGCAGATCGGATCCGACATTATTCTGGTGGATCTGTAACAAATAGGTTGACATAATATTTTTATGCCAGTATACTGAAAGAAAAGGGGGAGACAGCTTATGAAATGCCCATTTTGCGGACACGAAAATACAAGAGTTATCGATTCAAGACCGGCGGATGAAAATAATTCCATTCGCAGAAGAAGAGTCTGTGATGAGTGTGAGAAACGCTTTACAACCTATGAAAAGGTAGAAACGATCCCGCTGATCATCATTAAAAAGGATAATAACAGAGAGACTTATGATCGTTCCAAGATCGAGGCAGGAGTTTTGCGTGCCTGTCATAAAAGACCGATCAGTGCGGCTCAGATCACCCAACTTGTTGATGAAGTGGAAACAGAGATCTTCAATCGTGAGGAAAAGGAAGTGCCAAGTGCTGTGATCGGAGAACTGGTCATGGATAAGCTGAAAAATTTAGAGGCAGTTGCTTATGTGCGTTTCGCTTCTGTTTACCGCGAATTTAAAGACATCAATACCTTTATGGATGAGCTGAAAAAGGTGCTGAAATAGGCTAAATATACAGTCGTTTATGCCGATGTATAAGGTAGAAGAACTCTCATATGTGTATGGGAAAGAAAGGCAGGTGTGGACAGATGACGATTGACAGTGCTTATCAATACGGCAGTTATTATCAGAATTACAGATCCGAGATCAAACAGGTTTCTGTCGATGAAGTCAGGCAGCAGGACAAACAGCAGCTGCAGGCTGCGCAGGAAGACATCTCCACACTGCAGCAGGAATACAGACAGCAGGAGGACACAAGGAGCCGCAGCGCGGATCTGGAAAATATTTCGCTGACATTTTGTAAGAATGATACATATGACTACATCGGTAAGGATGCAAGCCTTGAAAATCTGGACATGATGAGTGCGATTTCCGATATGCAGAAGGATAAGGTTTTAGAGCAGTATCAGTATTTTGTAAAACCGAAGGATGTACTGCTTTCGGACGTCGATGGCACCGTGATCCAAAAATAAATGCAAATGTAAATAAAAGACACCTTTCAAGGGTGTCTTTTTTAGGGAGAAATTATGTTGCAATGTTTTTACCCGGATTCCTATCAGGATTCCGCCTATTCCATTGATTATGAAAAATTGCGGATGCAAGGCTATGAAGCGATCATATATGATATTGACAATACGCTTGTATGCCACGGCGCACCGGCAGATGAGAGAAGTATGGCACTGATTGAAAGGCTGAAAGGGCTCGGCTTTTCCATTATGCTCCTTTCCAACAACAAGGAGCCGCGTGTCAAGAGCTTTAACGATCAGGTGCACGTCAGCTATATTTATAAAGCAGGGAAACCAAATCCGAAAAATTATGAGGCTGCCATGGTCAGAATGGGCAGCAACCGCAAAAATACAGTCTTTATCGGTGATCAGATCTTTACGGATATCTGGGGCGCCAAGAAAGCCGGGATTTATTCCATTTTGGTAAAGCCGATCGATAAAAAGGAAGAAATACAGATCGTATTAAAACGATATCTGGAAAAACCGATCCTGTATTTTTATCAGAAGAAGGTACGAAAGGAAGAAAACGGATGCAGATAGACGGAAAAACTAAGACTTGTGGGCTGATCGGGGATCCGGTCGCCCATACATTATCGCCGGTGATTCATAATACACTGGCACAGACGCGCGGCGATGACCTTGTGTATGTACCGCTGCGGGTAGAAGCGGAACAAGTCGGGAAGGCAGTGGAAGGGGCGTATGCCCTGTCTCTTACGGGACTGAATGTGACCGTGCCGCATAAAAGTGCTGTCATTCCTTATCTGGTGGATATCGATCCGCTGGCGGAAAAGATCGGTGCAGTCAATACACTGGTCAGACAGGAGGGCGGCTTTAAGGGCTATAATACCGATATGCCGGGACTTCTGCGTGCCATGCGGTCAGAAGGGATCACAGTGAAGGAGCAGAGCGTTCTTCTGCTTGGCGCAGGCGGTGCAGCGAGAGCAGTGGCATTTCTCTGCATGAGCGAGGGTGCAAAGGAGATCCTTTTGTATAACAGAACCGTGGAGAAAGCAGAGCGCGTGGCAAAAGAAGCAGAGACTGCATTTGGCAGATGCTGTATCCGGGTGATCTCCAAAGAAGAGCTTTTGCAGCTTACCGGAAGCTATCTGGCGATCCAGTGTACAAGCGTCGGGCTGTATCCGAATGTGGATGATGTGATCGTGCAGGAGGATGCACTGTATGAGAAGATCCATACGGGTGTGGATCTTATTTACAGACCATATGAGACAATGTTCATGAAGAAGGTAAAAGCACATGGCGGGAAGACGATGAACGGTCTGAAAATGCTGTTATATCAGGGCATTATTGCCTATGAGCTGTGGAATAAATGTGAGGTATCGGAAGAAACCGCTGCCCACATTTTACAAAAGATGAAGGAAGAGATGGGAATCCATGAGTAATATTATTTTGATCGGCTATATGGGATGTGGAAAGAGTACGATCGGGAAAAAGCTATCCTATGCTGTCAGAAAGCCGTATGTGGATACGGACAAGCTGATCGAAACAAAGGAGAAAAAAACGATCAGTACGATCTTCAGTGAGCAGGGAGAGGAAGCATTCCGGGAAATGGAAACAGCATGCATCAAAAGCCTGTTTGCACAGAAACAGGAGCATGTGATCGCGGTCGGCGGCGGACTTCCGCTGCGCAGCCAAAACAGAGAGCTTTTAAAGAAGCTTGGAACCGTGATATATCTGCGGGCAAAGCCGGAGACGATTTACGAAAGACTGAAAACCGATACGACAAGACCGCTTCTGCAGTGCGCGGATCCAAAGGAGAAGATCAGCCGGATGCTTTTGCAGCGTGCACCGGTTTATGAAGAAGCAGCGGCTTATGTCGTGGATGTGGATGATAAGAGCTTTGAACAGATCATAAAAGAGATAAAGGAGAAAACAGATGAAACTATTAGTCATTAACGGACCGAATCTGAACTTTCTTGGTATCAGAGAACCGGAAGTATACGGAACGGAAACCTATGCAGATCTTGTATCCATGATCCGGGAAAAGGCAGAAGAAGTAAATTGTGAGATCGAGGTATTCCAGAGCAATCATGAAGGTGCGATCATAGACAGGATCCAGGCTGCGTACAGCGACGGTACACAGGGCATCGTGATCAATCCGGGCGCGTTTACCCACTATAGCTATGCGATCCATGATGCACTGCAGTCGATCACAACGATGCCTAAGGTGGAGATCCACATTTCGGACATTACCAAAAGAGAGGGGTTCCGGGCAGTATCTGTGACAAAACCGGCATGTGATGATCAGATTTACGGTAAGGGATTTGCAGGCTATCTGCTGGCAATAGACAGAGTCCTTGCGCTTGCGTAAAGATTTACACGAAGTTGTGTGAAGTTTTGCAAAAATATGCTTGCATTTTGAATTGGTAGTATGGTATAATCATTTTCGGCGG
>HF995238.1:0-5703 GCA_000432915.1 Firmicutes bacterium CAG:194 | reverse complement strand
TGAGCACAGACCGCCGAAAAGAAACTACATATAGGGGAATAGTACAGCGGTAGTGCGGCGGTCTCCAAAACCGTTAACGGGGGTTCGATTCCCTCTTCCCCTGCTACATAGGACAACTACTTAAGATTCGTCTTAAGTAGTTGTTTTACTGTGCGGATGGAGCGATATCTATTGTCATTCCATGGAAAATACAGTAAAATAGAAGTCCGGGGGTTAGTAATAAAACAGAATGAATGGAGAGATGAATATGGCAAAAAAGTATGATGTAATTATTATCGGTGCAGGACCGGGTGGTATTTTCTGTGCCTATGAACTGATGGAAAAGAAACCGGATTTAAAGGTTTTGATGATAGAAAAAGGACGCAGCATTGAAAAAAGAACATGTCCGAAGCGTGTGACGAAGCAGTGTGTAGGCTGTAAGCCATGCTCTATTACAACAGGCTTTGCGGGAGCAGGTGCTTTCTCAGACGGTAAGCTTTCCCTTTCTCCTGATGTAGGTGGTAATCTGCCTGAGATTTTAGGCTATGATGAGACAGTTAAGCTGATCCATGAATCAGATGATATTTATCTGAAATTCGGTGCTGATAAAAATGTATATGGTCTTGACAAGGAAAAGGAAATCCGTGAGATCCGCCGGAAAGCGATCAATGCCAATCTGAAACTGGTAGAATGTCCGATCCGACATCTGGGAACGGAAGAAGGCTATAAGATCTACGGTAAGCTGCAGAAGCATTTAGAGGAATGTGGTGTAGAGCTGTTATTCAATACAATGGTGGAAAAGATCATTGTGGAAGATGGCAGAGCTGTCGGCGTGACAACAGATAAGGGAGAGACTTATCAGGCAGACGAGATCGTATCTGCAGTCGGCAGAGAAGGTGCTGACTGGTTTAAGGATAAATGTGAAGAGGTCGGTATTGAGACAACACCGGGTACGGTTGATATCGGTGTCCGCGTTGAGGTGCGTGATGAGGTTATGCAGTTCTTAAACGAGAACCTGTATGAGGCAAAACTGATCTATCATACACCTACTTTTGATGATAAGGTTCGTACGTTCTGTACCAATCCTTCCGGCGAGGTTGCAACAGAATACTATGAAAACGGACTTGCCGTTGTAAACGGTCATGCTTATAAGTCAAAAGAATATAAGACAAACAATACAAACTTTGCGATCCTGGTATCCAAGAATTTTACAAAGCCGTTTAAGACACCGATCGAATACGGTAAGCATATCGCGCAGCTTTCCAATATGCTGTGCGGCGGTAAGATTTTAGTACAGACCTTCGGTGACTTCAGACGTGGCAGAAGAACAACGGAAGAACGTCTCTGCAGGCGTAATGTAATGCCTACTTTAAAGGATGCGGTTCCGGGCGATCTTTCTCTTGTATTCCCTCATCGTATCATGGTGGATATCGAGGAAATGATCCTGGCACTGGATAAGGTAACACCGGGTATTGCAGCAGATGAAACACTGCTGTACGGCGTAGAAGTAAAATTCTACTCCAACAAGGTAGTTGTCAATAAAGATTTTGAAACCAGTGTGGCAGGTCTTCGTGCCATCGGAGACGGCGCAGGTGTAACACGTGGTCTGCAGCAGGCTTCCGCAAACGGTATCAGCGTGGCAAGAAGCATTCTGCGCAAGATGGATGAAAATTAATATGCAAAAAAGCAATCAATGGAGAAAACTGTGGATTTTACTTGTAATGGCGGTTATGTTTTTGCTGACTGCCTGTGGGAAGCAGGAAGACGGCAAGACAAAGATCGTACTGACAACGGGCTTTTCCGAAAATGAAGTTTTTAAGATCGGAAGCAGCAGCTGTGACCGGTCAGAGATCATGGTATATCTGACGAATATGCAGAATCAGTATGAAGCAGTATACGGCGATCAGATCTGGAGCCGCAGCATAAACGGTGAGACGCTGGAGGATAAGGTCAAAAATGTGGTGCTGGCGCGCCTGGCGCAGATCAAGACGATGAACCTTTTAGCAGAGAGCAGGCAGGTAACGCTTTCTGAGGAAGAAGATGCGGCGGTACTCTCCGCGGCAGAGACATATTTCTCTTCCCTGAATGATACAGAAGTGGAAAAGCTGGGGCTGACTGAGAAAAAAACAGAGGATATGTACCGGGAGTATGCACTTGCCAATAAGATCTATGACCTGATCATTCAGGATACCAATCCGGAGATCAGTGATGATGAAGCAAGGACTGTGACGCTGGAGCAGATCATGATCAAGACCTATTCGCAGGATGGCGACGGCAACAGAACGCCTTACACGGATGCAAGTAAGAAAATGGCAAAGCAGCGTGCGGAGAATATACTGCGTAAGCTGCAGAGCGGAGAAGATTTTGATACACTGGCGCAGACCTATAACGAAGAAAGCGCGATCACGGTTTCTTTTGGAAAAGGCGAAAAGCCCAAGGCGCTCGAAGATGCAGCATTTGATCTTGGCAACGGAGAAATCAGTTCCTTGATCGAAACGGATGACGGATATTATATCCTGAAATGTATCTCGACGCTTGACAGAGAGCAGACAGATGCCAATAAGCAGAAGATCATGGAAAAGAGGAAGGAAGAAGCCTTTTCACAGATCTATGATGAATTTTTGCAGACACAGATCCGGAATCTGAATGAAAAGCTTTGGAAAGAGATCTCCTTTATCCATGATGAGGCAGTGACGACAAAGACATTTTTTGATGTTTATAATGAAAAACTGGGCAGTTTATAAAAGTTTTAGAAATGCGCAAATGCCTGTAAATTCAATAGTACAGCAGATTATTAGCACTCATTTTAAATGAGTGCTAATTTTTTCTTGACTTTTAAATGTGGGAGGACTACACTGGATAACAGGGAAAACTGAAGTAAGAAAGGAATGTGATAGTTATGGCACAGACACATGGTTCACTGTCTATCAACAGTGATAATATTTTTCCTATTATTAAGAAATGGCTTTATTCCGATCATGATATTTTTTATCGTGAACTTATCTCAAACGGTTGTGATGCGATCACAAAACTGAAAAAGCTGGAAATGATGGGAGAGTACGAGCTTCCGGAAGGATATAAGGACCAGATCAAGGTTGTACTCGATCCAAAGGAAAAAACGATCCAGATCATTGATAACGGTCTTGGTATGACAGAGGAAGAGGTAGATGAATACATCAACCAGATCGCTTTTTCCGGCGCGACAGATTTCATAGAAAAGTATAAGGACAAGACAAATGAGGATCAGATCATCGGTCACTTCGGACTTGGTTTCTATTCCGCATTTATGGTATCCGATAAGGTAACGATCGATACACTGTCTTATAAGAAAGAAGCAAAGCCGGTTCACTGGGAATGTGACGGTGGCAGCGAATTCGATATGGAAGATGGCGACTGGGATCAGGTCGGTACAAAGATCACACTGTATCTGAATGAGGACTGTCTGGAATTCTGTAATGAATACAAGGCAAAAGAAGTCATAAAGAAATATTGTTCCTTTATGCCAACAGAAATTTATGTCAGCAAGGCAGAAGAAACAGAAGTACAGATCATCAAACCGGAAGAAAAGCTGGACAGCGATGAGGTTGTAGAAGAATTTGAAGATGAAGTAAAGACACCGGCAAAGGACGGCGAGCCTGAAAAGACAGAAAAGGTCAAAAAGCTCCGTATCAGGAAACGTCCGGAACTGATGAATGATACACATCCGCTTTGGACAAAGCATCCAAATGAATGCACAAAGGAAGAGTACATTGATTTCTACCGCAAGGTATTTATGGATTATAAGGAGCCGCTGTTCTGGATCCATCTGAACATGGATTATCCGTTTAACCTGAAAGGTATTTTATACTTCCCGAAGATCAATATGGAATATGAATCCATCGAGGGAACGATCAAGCTGTATAACAATCAGGTATTTATCGCAGACAATATCAAGGAAGTCATTCCAGAATTTTTGATGCTCTTAAAGGGTGTGATCGACTGCCCGGATCTGCCGCTGAACGTATCCCGTTCCGCACTGCAGAATGATGGATTTGTCAAGAAGATCTCAGAGTACATTGCCAAGAAGGTGGCAGACAAGCTTTCCGGTATGTGCAAGACCGATAAAGAAGAGTACGAGAAATACTGGGACGATATCAGTCCATTCATTAAATTCGGCTGCTTGAAGGATGACAAGTTCTGTGAAAAGATGAACGATTATATCCTGTTCAAGAATCTGGACGGCAATTATGAGACATTACCGGAATGCCTTGAGACAAAACCGATCGACGGTGAAGAAGAACAGGCAACGGATGAGAATGGCAATCAGGTAGAGGCTGAAGTCGTAGATGCAGATGCTGAAAAAGCTGAGGATGAAGAACCGAAGGAGAAGATCATCTACTATGTAACGGATGAACAGCAGCAGAGCCAGTACATCAATATGTTCAAACAGGCAAAGATGGATGCGGTTATTTTGACACACAGCATTGATCAGCCGTTTGTATCACAGCTGGAAAGCAAGAATCCGAATGTGAAATTCAAGAGAATCGATGCAGACCTGACAGATTCCTTCAAGACTAAAACTTCCAAGAAAGCACAGAAGGAGCTGGATGATGCTGCAGAAGAGATCGGAAAGGCAATGAAGAAGGCTCTCAAGAGAGAAAACCTGACAGTCAAGCTGGATAAGCTGAAAAACAAGAAGGTTGCTTCCATGCTTACGATTTCCGAAGAAACCAGACGTATGCAGGATATGATGAAGATGTACGGCGGTGGCATGATGCCCGGCTTTGGATCCGAGGATGGCGCAACACTTGTCCTGAATGCTAATCATCCGCTGGTACAGTATATCATGGAGCATAAGGATGGCGAGAATGTCATGCTGATGTGCGAACAGCTTTACGATCTGGCAGTGCTGCAGAATGCACCGCTTTCACCGGAAGCTATGACGAAGTTCATTGCACGTTCCAATGATATTATGCTGTTGCTGACGAAAGAGCAGTAAGAGGTATTATAAAAAGAATATAGATATATATAGATAAAAACAGGAAACGCCTATAATCGCAATCACGTTTGACTACCCTGCGATTTATCTGGGTCACATTTTCCCGGGCTCCCGTCACTGGAACCACCGAGCATGTAAAATCGGTTTCACCGATGCTCGGTGGCTACATAATGGATTTGACAAGCAAATCCATTACATTTCATCAGTGCTCTGTGATCGCTCGCTCCGGGAAAGTGACCGATAAATCTCGGTCGTCTACACTATCGATTGCTTATTATAGGCGTTTCCTGTTTTTTGATAGAAATTTATATAAGTCCTTTTTATCGGACATATCGTGTGCGCATAATAGGGGTGTGAGAACCCTAAGCAACAGCTAATTGAAAAACTTAACGCAACAAAAAAGTTATGAAATAGAGAAATCTGTTGCAATAACTTTTGCAGAAGGAGGTATTTTATGTGATATGATTCGATGTGATTACTATCTGCGGTTAGGAGTCAAATGAGTAATTACAATCGAATAACTTTTAAAGAAAGAGTGAGAATTGAAGCTGGCATTTATGCCAAGAAATCTTTTAGTCAGATAGCTAAAGAAATTGGTAGAAGCACATCAAGTGTTACCAGAGAAGTGAAGCAGAACAGAATAATGGTCAAGACACCGTATTCTTATGGGACGGATTGTATTTATCCGCCAAGTTGTAGAAAGACAGGTCTTTGCGGAGATGAGTACTGCAGCAAGAGATGTTGGA
>HF995237.1:17128-39378 GCA_000432915.1 Firmicutes bacterium CAG:194 | reverse complement strand
CACCGCCATCTCTACCAAGGGCTTTGATATAATACGGGCGCTGTCTGCCCTACCTCGTTCTTAATAATCTTCTGAGCAACAACTGGGCATTTCCCCTCCCGTAAACTTTTACAACTCGGTTTCTTTTCGCCTTTCTTTGGAGATTCCACCATTTCTTTCAGTTTTCTAAGTGTCAGCATGACAACCGCCTTTCTGCCTTTCGGCTCCGGGCTGTCAGCAGACAAAAAAAGCAGCAAAAAAAGACTCCGATCTGCCCGGTTTTTTTTATACCGAGCGACTTGCGAAGCCTCTCCTTGCTGCTTTATGTATCAATCAATCATACAGGAATACTCCCTGTACGCAGATTAATCAGCGTTCATGTTTTCATTTTCTACTGTAGTGTTTTCAGCTTTATCAGACTGTTCATCCAAAAGGAAACTAAAATCTCCCATTGCGTCATAGGGCTGATGTGTGATAAATTCCAGATATTCTTCTCGGCTCAAGTTGTATTGCCTCCTTTCTCTTGATGTTCCTATCTTATCAGTTTCAAAAAAACTCATCAGGACACCTATGTACTTTTTAAATTAGCAACCGGACAAATCTGTCCGCTTTATTAAATAAAAAAACGACCATTCAATTCTTACTGAATGATCGTCATTAACTAACCTTACTTTTTGGTATTCCTCTCTTTGCAATTTTAAGTGAAATTCCTATCTGGTCTGCAAAATCTTCCTTTGCCTCTTCATCTTCTAAATTTATAATTTCTGTAGTATATCCTACAATTCTGTTTTCAAGATCACTTAAATTCGTATGTGTTTTCTCTATCACAATTTTTTCAATCTCCTCCTGTGAAAACGAACTCCCTTTTTCTATTATACTGTCTATGTATTCTGGATCTTCATCAAATTCTGCATCAGGAGTTAAAAAATCTACTGTTACTTTCATGAGCTTTGCTAAAAGACGTAATGATTTCCTTGGAAACTCATAATCACAGTCGCAACAAATACGTCGATATTGCCGATCATTTTTTAACCCAATTATCAATGCAAGCTGGAGCTGTGTTAAGCCTGCCCTAGCTCTCCATTCTTCAATATCTTTTCCAATATCTTCTTGAGTTCGCCCTTCACAGTCGGATGACATATAAAACACCTCCTTCCAAACAGATTTCATGCATTAGGTCTGTAAAAATACAGACAATTTTAGCCGGATGAAATGACTTGCATTTCTATTCCGGCTATCTCATACACATAATCCGTTCCAGAAAAAAGTAGTTTTTGTGCCTTTTATGGCTTTATCCCGTATCATTCTTACAAAGGGATTTTCCCCTATTTATCCTTAACACGTAACTTTCTGCTGCCAGATTCTTCCCCAATCCTGGCAGAGAGTTTCCCCCAACTACCGTCATCATTTCGTTGTTTGCTACTATAAAATTTTCAAGTATATCTCTTCTTGAAACAGTTTCACCTACAACGCTGATAACAGCCTGGTCAAATGTTATCAAACGCACCGTTTCTATCTTCTTTTTTTTCTTCATAATGTATTCTCGCATTCTTCTCTGTATTCTAAGCTATGTTAGCCTTAGAAATTGTATCTATTTTACATATTTTTCACACAAATTTAATATGTTTCTGGTCAAAAAACTTGACTCTCTTTTCTTTGCATGATATACTAATGAGCGTTGTATTTAACAAGTTTTTCTACATCCATTGTAAAAACAGGGATATAGAAAATTAGAGCGAGGTCTTGAACCGAAAGTTGCTCAATAATAATGCATTAGTGTTCAAGAGCAAACTAATGTTATGTACAACATGATATGGTACTGATAAAGCCGACACCAATCCCGTTATTATTCTGAGTGCCAATCAGAATACGTTGACCAGTAGGGATGATGTCGATTTTGTCTGTATAAGCATTTTTAGATCTACTCTCGTGCCAAGGGAGTAGGTCTTTTTACATTGTATCACCGCCCAATGTTTTTGTCAATATCTACCAGTTTTTCTCTTGTTTTTATCGTCTTTTTTGTGCATTGTGACGAATTATATTTCATTTACATTCTATTCCATGCGTAATGATGTATGACCAGATTTTATTGTTGCGCAATATTTTTCTTCTAGTTATCATTATATTGCACTTAAATTTAACTTACAAGCAATATAATATCATGTTTCTCTTTCATTTTCAATGCAAACATGATACAATATTTCTGACGATTTTATACCCATTTATTTTATTGGGAGGTAGTTACTATCCAATGAAAAACCAAGAGATTATTCAAGATATTGTATCTTATATTTATGATGCCATGCGAAAAAAGGGATTGACATCTCGTGGACTTGCTAAAATATGTGAAGAACAAGGTGCATCTCTTTCCTCCAGAACCATTGACAATATGTTTAAAACACCATCTTCCACAACCATATCTACATTGTTAAAAATATGTGATGGTCTGGAGCTTAATCTAAATGCAATTTTTCACTCTATTGAAATTGCAAAAACCAGTAATGACGCTACTCAGCAGCGATTGATATATAATATTGACAATCCTGCTTACAATGGCTATACAGGAACTTACCATGTATTTTTTCTCCCTACGTCTGCTTACCCTGAAGATCATTCTAACCAAACACTGGTTCATGGGACATTAAAACTGGGAGATTTTTATTCCACTCGTGAATGTACTGCTATTTTAGATATTGATTCTGGCGATTTTAAGGCTGATGGAACTCCTTTCTCAAAACATTATGAGGGAACTCTTGTCTATTCAACGAATAGTTTGATGTTTTGCCAACTTGTATGTAACCAATATGGTGATATGTGGTTTCTTGTTTTCGATCATGGTAATTTAAATAACAAAGAACTCGCTTGTGTAATTGGCTGTGCAGCCACATCTTCATCTGGCCGCATCCGTCATCCGGCAATCCATCGTTTCTGTTTTTGCAATATGCAACAATATCCTACAATAGACAAAAATACTCAACTTCTCATCCAAGGTTTGCTCAGAATACAAAATGACCGCATTTTTGTTGAGAAAGAAACTCTGTCTAAATTTCTTGAGCAGGAAGATCTTAACTCAACATTTCGCATGAATGTACAAAACTACTTAAATATTGCGAAAGAGTATTATGCACTTCCCAAAGATGTAATAAGAACAGAGTTAGAGCTTTCTGCTTATTCTGACGATCTTGCTAAATTATGCGAAAAATCTGTTCTTGAAAAGACCTATCATGTAAAACATAGCGATGATCGTGAACTATCTTGTATTTTGAGGCATAACCTCACATCAGTTTCTAAACAAAAGAAGTAAAAACAAAAAGGAGCCAGGAACATCCTTTTTTCTGAATGTTTCTGACTCCTATTAGTCCTTCGCTCAATACCAATTTATTAAACGGTTACGATATTCTTTTTTACTTCATATACAATCAGAGAACCATCCTTTTTACGTCTGACCTCCGCATTATTTCCCCGATCTGTAATAGCACTGATTGTATTCAATAAATATAATGCTTTTTCTGTTTGTCCTGCTCTCTCTGTATCTCTCTGTGTATAATTTGTTTTCAAATCTGATCTCATCTCCAGTCCTCCAAGTAATATAAAATCACTCATACGGATAAGGGAAAGAAAACCGCTGATGAGTTTTGCCGAGCCATCCCGAAACAGTATTTTACTGTTGCTCATCCAATAGATTTCATGCCAGGGAACAGGGCTGACCTCCTGTTTCCTTTCACATTTATGATTATACTATCAGAACATATGTTCGTCAATCCCTATTTTTCTTTTTCAAGAAAATATTTGCAAAAAGGCAGCCAATCATACAGCCCAGTCCATTATGAATCATATCGTCCCATTCAAATAAACCACGCATGAAAATCAACTGGCTGAACTCTATTATTGCGGATATCAATATTCCTACTACCAGAGCCTGACACCACTTTATCTTATGATTTGCAATTATGGGAAGTAGCACTCCGGTAGGCAATAATAATATACAATTCAGCAAATTTTCTTTTAATAACGTCCAATCATGGTAGCGAATAATATCTCTCCATGACCAGAATGGTACTAATTCATACTGACGAATAGTTCCCGTCCTGGTAAATACAGTTGATCCAAATACAATTCCCAGGAACACCACCAACGCCAATACTGCTACTGCCTGAATTATATTCAACTTCTTTCTATGTACGCACACTGCCATCGCTGTACATACCAGTATCAATCCTCCTGTAAAAGCCAATATTTCATATCTTGACCATTGCTTATTATATGTTGTCCATATCTGGTAAATGTCCATTCAATTTCCTTTCTGTATCAATCAATCCAAATCTCAAGAACATCGGATACAAATAACTGGCACCGAATACTCCTAATTTTTTCGGTCCGTTTATATTTCCGTTCTTCTCTAACGTCGCTTTTAAAGCAACTTTCACACTACTTCTCGTTATAGATTTTTTCTTTCGATTAATCTGTATTTCATTTCCATTTACACCATATCGAAATCGTAATCCTTTTACCGTTGTAAAGGAATATCCTGAAAAAATTTCAATCGTACTCCACAAATATTTCTCCACACATTCCAAGGAAGCTCCCTTGCATATCTGTAATTGCTCAATAGCTTGCTTTCTTTTTCTGTACATTCTACAACGCTCTGCGTAAAGACTAAGTTCATCTACATTATAGATCATTTTGGTATATGGCAGATAGGAGTGTACAGATGACTTACTCAAACCAGTTGCTTTCATTATTTCCGGAATATTCATTCCCTGCTTTCGCATTGAGTTAATCTGCTCACTGTTTTCAGTATGATATATACCTGCAGTAATCAATATTTTTCGTGTTTTCATCAATGTAATGCCAAACTCTTCTGACACTTGCCTTAACGAAATACCTGTTCCATCAGCTATTCCCGAAGTATATGCCTCTACGATACAATTCTGGAACTGCTCCATTATTCTGTTCTGATCATACTCTGGTTTCTTTTTTGCTCTTCCCATTTTTCTTTACACCACTGTCATGATTGCTTTTATTTCTATTCTTCTCTCTCTTATATTCATCCCATGCATCCACTGCCTCTATGCCTGCCATCCATAGCACCAGGGTGTCTGCCCGAAGTGTTACTCCTAAATGCTTCAATATAAATGGTTCCGGCAAGAGCGAAAGCAAAAAAATCATCAATAGCATGTATGCTTTAAATAATTTGACTATATCTCTCCGCATACGTTTTCTCAAAAAACAATATCCCAAAACATAAAATATAATCACACCTGCCTTAATCCATACTTTCATACTTTCTCCTTTTTTCGTGTCAATCCAATCATATTATACTAACACTCTGACACCTGTCAGTGCCAGAGCATTCTTTCCTTATTCCACAGTAACACTCTTTGCCAGATTTCTAGGCTTGTCTACATCTAACCCTTTAGCTACACTGACATAATATCCCATTAACTGCAATGGAACAACTGCCAGACTTCCCACGAAGTGTTCATCTATCTTCGGAACATAAACTGCAAAATTTACCTGATCTTCAATCTCATACTTTCCATATGTTGTCAGTCCCATCAAATACGCACCTCGACTCTTACACTCCAGCATATTACTAATGGTTGCAATCAATCACTGCTGAGTCTGGACGACAGGCCATACAAGCTCTTGCTGCTGTTGGATAATGATCATCCATACCATAAGGAAATCCTCTATCCTTCAATACCTCATATAATTTTACAATCGTATCTGAAAATTCCTCTATATTCATGTAGATTTCCGAAGTATTTCCAGACGAATAATCCAATAATTGTCCAAAATATAATTTCACTTTCTTTAAATCTTCATATTCCAAAACATCAAAAACATTTGAAATGGTATGTATATTTTTTTTATTCAGATTAATTCTAACACTTACATTAAATTTCTCTAAATATAATATTTTTATGGCTTTTACAACATCTTCAAATGTACCTTGACCATCACTTGCATATTTTCTTGTTTGGTCATGATGTTCTCTATCTCCATCTAATGTAATCTGAATATTAGAAATTTTATTTTTCTTTAATCTATTGCACACGTCTGGAATATACTTTAACCGAGTGCCATTAGTAGTCATTGAAGCTGTATAATCCACCCCATATTTTTCTGTCAATGCAATTAACTTTTCACTTAAATCATCTATCTCCTTGATTTTCAATAAGGGTTCGCCACCAAACCATGCAATATTAAGTGTTTTTACATATGGAAGTTTTTCCTCAATATAATGAAGAATTCCTTCTGTTACTTTATTCCAATCAAAACTATCTTCTTGCTTTATATGATGTTGCCTCTCAAAACAATAAAAACAAGCGCAATTACATTCCAACGTGGGAATAATTGTAACAGACATATAATCTCGTTTGTATTTATCATTATGGAACAGATTTTTAATAGTTTTCAATTCATTATAATTTTCAAAAACAACAAATTCATTTTCTATCAATTCATTAATATCTTCCAGCATATCTTGGTCACATTTTTCGATATCGAACTTATTGTTTTGCAGCAATCGGAAACTCTGCTCTGGCACCTCTAATAACCCTTGATTTAACGTATTAAAAATCCAATATCGACCGCCCACTTCATAAAACCTATTGTAAAATGATGATTTATAAAGTTCTCCCATATTTTCTCCCATTCCCTGAAATATCTTCTTACATATTATTTAATCTCTGCCATACAAATCTCTTGTATATACTTTGTCTTTCACATCATCCAAGCAACTATCATATCTATTAGCAATAATTGCCTGGCTCTGTTCTTTAAATTTGTCCAGATCATTCACAACCTTGCTTCCAAAGAAAGTACTTCCATCTTCCAATGTTGGCTCATAAATAATCACAGCTGCCCCTTTAGCTTTGATTCTCTTCATAACTCCCTGTATAGAAGACTGGCGGAAATTATCTGAATTTGATTTCATAGTAAGACGATATACACCAATCACAACCTCTTTTTCCATAGAGGCATCATATGTATTCTCATCTCCATAAGCGTAATATCCTGCTTTCTGTAAAACACGATCTGCTATGAAATCTTTCCTTGTTCTATTAGACTCAACGATTGCAGACATCATATTCTGAGGAACATCTGCATAATTTGCCAGAAGCTGCTTTGTGTCTTTCGGTAAGCAATATCCACCATAACCAAATGACGGATTGTTATAATGAGAACCAATTCTCGGATCAAGGCACACCCCATTAATAATCTGCTGCGTGTTCAGTCCCTTCATTTCTGCATAAGTATCAAGCTCATTAAAATATGAAACTCTGAGAGCCAAGTATGTATTAGCAAATAGTTTTACCGCTTCTGCTTCTGTAAATCCCATTATCAAAGTATCAATATTTTCTTTAATCGCACCCTCCTGTAACAATCCAGCAAACGTGTTCGCAGCTTTTACAAGTCTAGCATTTTCAACATCTGTTCCCACAATAATTCTGGATGGGTACAGATTATCATATAATGCTTTTGACTCTCGTAAAAATTCCGGACTGAAGATAATATTATCACAGTGGAATTTTTCTCTAATACTTGCGGTATACCCTACCGGAATTGTAGATTTAATTACCATAATTGCATCTGGGTTATATTCAATAACCAGCTTAATCACAGCTTCTACCGCTGATGTATCAAAAAAATTTTTCTTACTGTCATAGTTCGTAGGTGCAGCAATAACTACAAAATCCGCATCTTTATATGCAGATTCCGCATCTAATGTAGCTGTCAGATTTAACTCTTTTTCCTTTAAGTATTTTTCGATGTATTCATCCTGTATCGGACTGATCCTTTTATTGATTTTCTCCACCTTTTCTGGAACAATATCAACTGCCATTACCTCATGATTTTGAGATAATAATGTGGCAATAGAAAGTCCCACATATCCAGTTCCTGCTACTGCTATTTTCATTTTACTTCTACCTCCCCAAATACTATACTTCTTCAAAAAATGTATCCGGTCTTTCTGGATTAAAAATCTCATTACATGTCATAACAGTCACAAGATTTTCCGTTTCACTCAAGTTGATAATATTATGTGTCCAGCCTGGAATCATATGTATAGCCTCAATTTTATCTCCGCTTACTTCAAATTCCACCTTTTCTCCTGTATTAATATTGCGTTCCTGAATTAAGCCATGTCCTGCCACAACAATGAAAAGTTCCCATTTAGAGTTATGCCAATGCTGTCCTTTTGTAATTCCCGGCCTACTGATATTAATTGACACCTGACCGCAATCCTGAGTATGCACTAATTCTGTAAAACTACCACGATCATCCACATTCATTTTTAATGTATATTTGAATTTTTCTTTTGGCAAGTATGTTAAATATAAGCTGTACAATTTCTTTGCGAAAGAACCCTCTGGCATTTTAGGCATCATAAGAGTCGTTGGCTGTTCTTTAAATTGCTGTAATAAGTCTACGATTTCTCCCAACGTAACTTTATGTGTTACTGGAACACAGCAATATTTTCCATCTTCTTTTATAACTGTTTCCACACCATCAAATTCGCAATGCTTCTCTTTTCCTTCTATCAGATCAAACATACCTTCTACTAAATCATCAATATACAGTAATTCCAATTCTGTATTACGATCATTTACAGTAAACTCTTCATCATTTGCCACTGCCCAACAAAAAGTTGACACTGCTGAATTATATTTCGGTCTGGAATGTCCCATCAAATTAGGGAAACGATATACAGCAACCTTAGCTCCCGTTTCATTTGCATACTCAAAAAACAATTCCTCGCCCGCTTTTTTTGAACGCCCATATTCTGAATTTCCAAAACGTCCTGCAAGTGTAGCCTGTATTGATGAAGAAAGCATAATTGTTGCTTTATTATTATACTTCTTTAATGTATTCAATAAATCAGAAGCAAATCCAAAATTTCCTTTCATAAAGTCTTCTGGATTTTCAGGACGATTTACTCCTGCAAGATTAAATACAAAATCAGCATTCTGGCAATACTGCTCTAATTCTTCTGGTGTTGAATTCAGGTCATACTCATATATATTTTCTATTAAGATATTCGGTCTTGTTCTATTCTTGTTATCCCGGATATTTTTTAAATTATTCACCAAGGCGGTGCCTACCATACCTTTCGCACCTGTTACCAAAATATTCATATAATTCACATCCTTATTCTATTTGTTATAAAGTTAGTGCAACTCATTTCATTTACACTTCTTTTCTCCAAACCATTTTATTAACAACACCTGTATAGCTCTGAATAATCTTTACAACTTTTGAACTAACATTTTCTTCAATATAATCTGGAACTGGAATACCATAATCTCCTGCTCTATTCATTTCAACTGCAGTATCAACAGACTGTAACAATCCTTTTTCATCAATTCCTGAAAGAATAAAACAAGCTTTGTCTAATGCTTCCGGACGTTCTGTTGATGTACGGATACATACAGCAGGGAAAGGATGTCCCACCGATGTAAAGAAGCTACTTTCTTCCGGTAATGTTCCAGAATCTGACACTACTGCAAATGCATTCATCTGCAGACAGTTATAATCATGGAATCCAAGTGGCTCATGCTGAATCACTCTCGGATCAAGTTTAAATCCTGTGGATTCAATTCTCTTTTTACTTCTAGGATGGCATGAATATAAAATTGGCATATCATACTTCTCAGCCATTTTATTTATTGCATTAAATAAAGATAAGAAATTCTTTTCTGTATCAATATTTTCTTCACGATGCGCTGAAAGAAGTATATACTTTCCTTTTTCCAAACCAAGTTTACTATGAATATCCGATGCTTCAATTTCTGCTAAATTGTTATGTAATACCTCTGCCATAGGTGATCCGGTCACATATGTACGCTCTTTTGGCAAACCACAATCTGCCAAATATCTACGAGCATGTTCAGAATATGCCATATTCACATCGGAAATAATATCTACAATACGTCTGTTTGTTTCTTCCGGAAGACACTCATCCTTGCAGCGATTACCTGCCTCCATATGAAAAATCGGGATATGCAATCTCTTCGCACCAATCACTGACAAACAGCTATTAGTATCTCCAAGAACCAGCACTGCATCTGGTTTAATCTCTGCCATCAGCTTATAACTTTGTGCAATAATATTTCCACAAGTTTCTCCAAGATCTGCTCCAACAGCGTTCAAATATACTTCCGGATTCTCCAGCTTTAAGTCCTTAAAAAATACACCATTTAAGTTATAATCATAATTCTGTCCTGTATGGGCAAGAATCACATCGAAATACTTACGGGTTTTATTAATTACAGCAGCCAAACGGATAATCTCTGGTCTGGTTCCTACAATAATTAACAATTTTAACTTTCCATTTTCTTTCCATTTTACAGTATCATATGTTCCCATTATTATTCACACTCTCTTTCTTTGAATAGTTATCATACATATTTTAATTCCTATTATGTAATGCTTGCAGATTCCTTACTTGTCGAATCTATCATGATTACTTCTGGAACTTTTTTACCTTCATCTATATCTCGATTATAACGATCAAGAATTTTTTTTACCTTTCCTGGATTTCCAACGTTAACCAATACATAAACCATATTGTCCGTCTGCTCAGCTTTTGCATATTCCTCCACCTGTGTGTCATATCCATGCATATACTGACCATTAGAAGACAATTTTACTTCTATAACCGTTATATCTTGTCCTCGGCTAATTTTAAAGTCAACAGGCCCTCTTCCCTCATCAGCTTCACAACTCAAACTTAAATTATTTGCCTGAATATAAGCTATACCCGATAAATGAATCACTCGTTGTACAATCTTTTCACGCTTCTGAGTTCCGGCACTTAATATAACTTCCCAACCTCTATTGTATTCTACCCAATTTTTGAAAAGACTCAAAATTTCAATCGAAGCAGTTTTACTGTCTATTTCTCTGTCTTTATACCTTGACAACCACGATATTCCACTTTTCTCTATTCTCTGCCATAATTTAGCAAGAAAATAATCAATCTGTTCTTCCGGATTGTATGCATCCAGTTTTTCTTCTCGGTACGCTTCGATAACCTGTTTACACTTTTCTGAATCCTTAAATATTTTCTCTCGCAAATAATATTTACGATCAGTAGCAGCCCATTGTGTCCATTGTTCCGCCACCTCATTATTCATCATCGCTCGAATTGTATTGTTCTCTACAATAACTGAATCTATTTCTTCCCATGATTTTGCTACCGGCAATTTATGCAATATTTCTGTCGGAAGCAAAAGTACTTCATATCCTTTTAGTGGGTTGCATAATAATCCATTATTAAACAACTTATCCGGATAATTATTTTTTATAATTCCAAGTTGTTGGTTCACTCTCTCCGTATATGTCTGTATATCCGGTAAAATCAATGTTGCAATCATATCACTTAAACGATCCGGTCCAACATTGTCCTGAAATAACGGTAACAACTGAAAAAATTCTGGATCATCAATTCCAGCCTTAACTATATCATATGCTGTTTCTAATACCATCTTTGATATTTTAGGTCCAAATCCTGATCCTGGTGCCTTTTCCCCAAAACCTAAGCATATACCATTCACTTCTGAAAATTTAAATATATCGAATGCAGCTCGAAAATATGTATCTTTTACATTTTTTTGTTCTGCACGATCCAATAATTTTATGATTTTCCGAAAAAAATCATTGATTCTTTCGTAAGAACCTTCAAACTCTGGAGTAGTTGTTTCCTTTAATCTCTGGATGTTAATAAAAAACGCATTATCCTTATCCAGCACTGGATCAAACACGCCCACATTCTCCAGTGCTTCTCCTATTTGCAAATAATCTGATAACAACATATTTCAGAACACCTCACCTCTACCATAGATGATCCCATCCTTTATTAAAATACTTTAATCTAAACTCATCACAAGCAGTTTTATATTGACTCATAATAATTACTGCATCGCTGTATGAACTTCTTCCTTTTCCATTTGTCTGTCCGTCCTCAGCTTCCAGTAACAAGTCCAAATATTGTGTAGAATCTTCTGATGCCATTATCTTTTTTAAAGGAGAGAGTACACGATTAACTTGATCTGTTTTAAATGCATTTGTTAAAGCATCTGGCTGTTTTTTTGACAATGCCGAAAATTCTGCATACAGACCGCCCAACAATTTTGCAAGCAAATTAAATCTTTCTTCATCTGTAGCTTCTGTACCTTCTCTTTCATTAAGTTCTTTAACAATCACATCCACATCATCTCTTATTCGATTTGCCAGTGTTGCACATTTTGGCACCCCCGGAGCTTTTTGTAATTCATATACACGCCCCTTCTCAAGCAGTTCCAAATTATCATAAATGCGTTCTGCATTAACCTCGAAATTTGAATTGTCACTCACCATGCACTCCTCCTTCCACAATATGTATATTTCTTTACTATTCCATCTTTGCAAGTTCAGCCTGAATATATGCCAAAGAAGCAATTTTTTCCTTTGTTTCTTCCAGATTCAGTCTCTTAGTATTGTTAGAATTAAATTCTGTCAATGTATTTCTCTTTTCGTCCCCATCCTTGAAATATTTATCATAATTTAATCCCCTATTATCAGCAGGAACTCGATAGAAATTACCCATATCAACAGCCTTAGCACATTCCTCATTCGTAAGAAGTGTTTCATACATCTTCTCTCCATGACGAATGCCAATAACTTTGATATCCTCTTTCTTACCTCCAAACAGTTCACATACAGCTTCTGCCTGTGTCTGGATCGTACAAGCCGGTGCTTTCTGAATCAGCAAATCTCCATTTTCTCCATGTTCAAATGCAAACAGTACAAGATCAACAGCTTCCTCCAAACTCATAATAAAACGTGTCATGGATGGTTCTGTTAAAGTAATTGGGTTCCCCTGTTTAATCTGCTCAATCCAAAGTGGAATAACAGATCCTCGGCTACACATAACATTTCCATAACGTGTACAGCAAATCTTCGTTTTACCAGACATTCTGGATTTTGCAACTGCTACTTTTTCTTCAATTGCTTTTGTGATACCCATTGCATTGATTGGATATGCTGCTTTATCTGTTGATAAGCAAATTACAGATTCCACACCTTCTTCAATTGCTGCTGTAAGCACATTCTCTGTTCCAATAACATTTGTGCGAACTGCTTCCATCGGGAAGAACTCACATGATGGTACCTGTTTTAATGCTGCTGCATGGAAAATATAATCTACTCCCGGCATTGCACCTCTTACGGACTGCAAATCACGCACATCACCAATATAAAATTTAATCTTGTCTGCTACTTCCGGCATTCTTGCTTGGAAATCATGTCGCATATCATCTTGCTTCTTTTCATCACGAGAAAAGATACGGATTTCCCCAATATCAGTTTTCAGGAAACGATTCAAAACTGCATTTCCAAATGAACCAGTTCCACCAGTTATCATTAATGTTTTGTTAGTAAATGTACTCATTATTCTACACTCCTTATTTTTTTATCATAATTTTTACACATAACTATATAACCCAACAGCATCATCAAATATACTATTGTATATCCTGTATTCATAAATTTTAAATATGTAATTACTTCAAAGTTAAACATGCTACATACCACATAACTTACTCCTGCTGATACAATCAATAAAATATTCAAAATTAATTCAAAATTCTGTTTTTTAAATACCGTATACACTCCCGCAAAAGATGTTGCCACTAACCTAACTGCATACATCACACATAAACATCGAATATATTCTCCGGCCACCCTATAACCCTGTCCAAAAACAATCTCAGAAAGTCTAGGTGCTATAACGTAAAGTGTTCCAAATCCCATAATAGATACTGCAGATAGCACTATTATTACTGACATTAGCGTCCTTAATACTGGTTTCTTATTTGCAACATTTTCACTAATTCTTTGGTAGCAAACTTTACTAACATTAGACGTAATAAAAACTATAGGGATATCTAATATTCTTACTCCGGCTGAATAGTATCCTAATATCTTTGCTGAAAAAAGTGCCGTTATTGAAATTGTTACAAGTGAAGCCGAAAAACTATTTATAAACTGAGCTGGTACTAGAAAAAGTATTTGTCTTTTCCCTTTTACCAATACAATTTCTTTAAATTTCTTTAAATTAATGCGTGGACGTTCTTTCAATTCTTTCAGATAATTTCTCATCTGAATATTTAGTCCAAACAACGGTGAAACTGCATATCCCATAGATAAAGAAAATACTCCTAAAGAAAGAAAACCTGCCCCTACTTGAATAACAGCCCTAATAGCTTCCCTGATGATTGCAATTATAGAAATTGTTTTATACTCTTTATACCGATTTAAATAACTAATGAATAAAAATCTAAGTCCATTAGTAAATACTAATACTGGAACAACGTAAATGATGATCCCATATTTATTAAAAATATTATTATCTGATACTTGATATCCAACTATAATTACAATTGCGTATATTAATGAAATCAAAATATTGATAATTATACATGCATCCGTTATATACTGAGCTTCTTTTTCATTTGGTTCAGATACAATTAACATGTCTAATTTCAATGACGCCACTGGAATAATCATAGTTGCAAGTGAAATCAAATAAGTATAAATACCCAACGTTTCAGTGGGAAATATACGTGTCAAAATTGGCTGTACAACAATATTTATCATCTGTGCTAATACAGTTCCCAATCCCATATGTAATATGCCAACCCATATACTATTTTTTTTACTCATTTATTCTATTTCCTCATTTATTTCCGTATTGCTCTCTATCAAAGATTCATTATTTCCTGATAAAATAATTTTCCATACAACTAACGCAACTAATATTTCTGGTCTTATCAGACTGCTTTCCATCATTGCTACCAAAAAAAGTCCTACAAGTAATGATATGTATCTACTATTTCTACTTGTTACCATTTTCTTCATAGCAAAATGCGTAGAAATCGCTACGAAAATATAAATAAAAATTCCATACTGAAATAGCAGCATATAATAGAAGTTATCTACCGTTGCAGTAGTTCCTCCCAACAGAAAACACTTTATTCCAGAACTATTAATCATTCTTGAAAATGTACTAATTCTAAAACTTAGCAACGCATCAAATACCATAAATTTATCAATAATAAAAACACTAACTAAATTTAGTATAAATAACATATCTATAATCGCAATCGAACACTTCCCAAATATTCTTAAAGCATTTTCCATATTTCTTTTTTCAAAGAAAAGGTACATACCTTCTAATGCAACGAATGCCAGCAATGCTAACAGTGACGTTCTACTATTAGTATAATAAAAAACAACTCCTGTCATTAAAAAAGCAAAAATAACAACAATCCCTTTTAATTTTTTTCTTGAAACAAGTAATAGATATATTGCTGAAGAATAAAATAAAGCCGCAACATTGGGATTTTCAAATCCTAATGTATATCTAAGTCTTCCCATTGTAGAAACGTAGCTTGTGTTATTTACAATATGCAGTGCCATAAGCACTATCATAACTAATACCAAGAAAACATTTATTCTAAATGCACTTTTTACAATTGTTTCTAGCGAATAACTAGCACATATAGCAAATAGTACAATTACAACAAAGTTAAGTGCCATACTTCCATTTAACATTAAGGATACCATCGCAAGTGCCATTGCAAAAAAAGCTTTCTTATCAACTATAAATTTCCCTTTTAAAATCCATCCAGCAAGTAATAAGCAGATTGCTCCTACACGAAATATTGTTTTCATTGTGTCCATAGCCAATGCATTATAGAGCATGTAGTTCATTCCCAATAAAAACAATGGTATATCTAAAAAAGCAAATTGTTCCCATGCATTTTTTCTTATCGTCATATAAACTGCCTCCAAAACCCAAAGAGTTATAAGTCAAATGCTTTTTTGTATTCCTGCCTGATTTCTTTTAAATTAACTTTATTATTTATATATTTCTCAACAGCTTTTATTTGCTTCTGATTATCATCAGGTTTTTGATCTATAACACTTTGGATAGCTTCTACGAATTTTTCTCTATTGTCCAACGGAATTGCCCATCCTGCTTTTGCTTCATTAATATCCGACCATGGAGTTTGATCACTGATTATTACTGCTGTTCCAACCGATAATGCTTCCGCAATTACATGTCCATAGTTTTCACTAAACGTAGGAAATAAAAACGCATTATACAAGCTAAATATTTCGTGAACTTTTTCATGGTTTACCAATCCACAATAATTAACTGTTATATTTTGAGGCAATTCATGTATCTTTTGATTACATTGTTTCCAATATTCCTCATCTTCTATCGGTCCATAAATATCAAATACAACCTTTCCTTTAATATCTTTCATATACTCAATTGCACTAATCAAATTTTTCTTTGGATGTATTCTTGAAACAAATACAAATTTTCCCTCACCACTTTTTTTGAGTTCATGTATATATTGCTTTTCCGGAATTGAAGGGATATTCGTCAGAAAATGAATTTTTTCGCTATCCGCTTTTAAATATTTTATAATTGCTGCTGATTCTTCTTCACTCGTAGATTGATACGCTATATTCCTCACTAGATTTTTCATTCTTAAATATGCAATATATGGTATCTTCTTATATTTCTTTTTTAATGCTCCAGCACACAGTTCTCCCCTAGGTGCTAACACAACCTTTAAAGAATACTGTTTTGCCAGTTCTAAACAAGGCAAAACACAGCTTTGGAATAATCCCTGAAGATACAGCACATCTGGTTTTATTTCCAATATTACTTTTTCAAATTCAGATTTTTTATAACTTTCATCGCTTACATATTTAACATAACAGTTATCTCTCTTCGTCCAAATTCCAGAATCAATTCCCTCATACGGTACACTTTCATCTTTATCATGATTTTTAGTGACTATATAGCATTCATCTTCCCGAAAAAGAGAGCAAAAATTATTTACGCTCACAGGAGGACCTCCGTACTTTTGCCCTGGAAAAAATCCTCCCATTACTATTAATATTTTCATTTTGATACCTCACCAAACATATTATTGTATTCAAATATCAACATACTTTAAACATCTCCAGCACTACCAATCTCAAACATTATTTCCATCCAATTGATTTGTTGATATTCTTGTATATCATATTTGCTGTATAATTTTCCATTAAATATTTTGTTTCATTCGTTTTCATTTCGTTCAAATCTGCCTCTAACGCTTTCTTAACCAATTCAGAAAACGCTTCAGTATCATTGCTTTCACACCACCATCCAAAACCACCTTGAAAAATTACTTCACCAATATCTGTATTTGGATCAGTAGCTGCAAGTACTGGAAGTTTTGCCTGCATATAGCTTAATAAGCGACTTGGGAAATTAGGAATGGTAAATCTATGGTCTAAGAAAATAAGTCCCACATCGCAAGCCGCAACCATTCGATCATAATCATCTTTTGGCAATTTACTCATTAGCTTCATATTCTCTGGCTTTTCAGTATTAAAAAATTCCTGCAATTTTTCAAATTCTGTACCACCTCCAACTATCAAGAAATATGCATCACTATTTTTTTTCTGTTTTTTAAGGCATTCTATGATAAAAGGTATTCCTTGTGGTTTTCCTAAATTACCACCATAAACAAATACTACCTTGTCCAACGGAATATTATATTTTCTTCTCAATTCGTTTCTTTCTTCAGGAGAAATACTCATATCCTGTGGTTCAATGCAATTCGGACAAATTTCAAGTTTGCTCGAAGTAATCTCTGGATTGTGTTTAATCACATAATCTACATTTGCCTGACTCATACAACCAATTCTATCGGAATAACAATAAAGTTGCTTTTCTTGTTTTCTAAAATATTTGTACAGCACACTCTTTATCCCTGTCCTACTCATCATTCCAAGATCAACTGCATTTTGCGGGAAAATATCTTTCAGCATCAAGTAGCTGATTGCATTATCTCTTTTTTTAATATATTGAATCACTTTAGCAAACGAAATTGGAGGAGTTGCATAAAGCACCATATCAAACTTTACAGAAGACCAATATTTCTTAATAGCAGATATAACTTGATGCTCGATTTCAATCAGAGTTATTCCCTTTCTAACAGAATTAACATTAAAGTATCCACCAATTTTCACTTGTAAAATATCACATCCCGTTTCCTTTAATACAGAAGTTTCAATCCCATATTTTGACTCTACCGGTGTAACAACATATACATGATGCCCATCTTTCACATAATTTCTAAGAATATCAGCATAAAAGTCATGTACATTAATTGTTTTATATTTTATAAAACTCAAAAATAATATATTTTTCATAGTTGTACTCTTTCTTAATTACATTCTTTTCTTTTCCACTTTAGCTTTTCGGATTTCGTCTAAACGTCCTTCATCAACGCTATCAACATTTACATCTGATCTCTTAAATACATAAGCAACTGTCATAAAAATAATCTTTACATCAAAAGCAAAAGATATATTTCTGACATATTCGACATCAAGTGCCAGCCGTTTATCCCAATCCAAATTATTTCTACCATTAACCTGTGCCCAACCTGTTAAGCCAGGTCTAACATCATGCCGATGCTTTTCTTCCTCTGTATACCAAGGTAAATAGTACACTCTTAAAGGCCTTGGTCCCACAATCGACATATCACCATTTAATATGTTAATCAACTCCGGCAGCTCATCCAAAGATGTGGCACGCAAAATACGTCCATACTTATTCAATCGGATAGAATCCGGAAGTAGATTTCCATTTGAATCTTTTCGATTATCCATGCTTCTGAACTTTATTAATTTAAAAACCTTCTCATCTTTTCCGGGACGCTCCTGCGTAAAGAACGGATTTCCCTGCATAAAAATCGCCCCTAAAATAATAAGAACAAGAAGTAATGGAGAAAGAACAAGCAACGCACATAAACTTAACGTAAAATCAATTACCCTTTTAAAACATTTTGCATACATATATGTAATCCTTTATCTTCCACTTATTTGATATTGAAATATGCCTTTGGATCGTCAAAAATTTCTTCACTTTCCAAAATAATAGGTTCGACATCAACATCTCTAAGGAATATGTATGGCTTATCGTAATGGTGATACTGATCTCTTACCACGTTATTACAATTTCCATCTTCCATGATTCTAATTGTATCCTCAATCAGATCAAACCCAACATGAGCCATAACACCAGCATATGCCATATGACGAATATTGATTTCCGTAACTTTCATTTCTCCATTTTTATCTTCTTTTAAGTCGAATGATAAAATTCCATGAGCCGGTACGCCTAATTTTTTTTCTAAATATTTAATACATTCATCACAGAATTTATTAATTCTATCTTCATTAAGAAAGCGTGCAAAATGTGTATTTCCAGTTACATGAGATGGTGCTGTATTTGCCATGACATATTCAGCACATTCCAGTGCAGCTCCCTTGACATATTCGCCATTATAATAAAGCATTTCATTTGCCAGATGTCTTCCTGTAAGAAATTCGCTTACTGTAAATTCAGGAATATTGGCATTTATAAATAACCAGCTTCTATAACTACTAATATCGTCTAACCGTAAAGAACCTAAACCACCAGTTCCTTCTGTTGCACGAATCCAACATGGAAATCCTATTTCATTTTCAACATCATCAAATCGTGGATTTTCCTGCGTAACTTTAATTGTCTTCGGAATAAATGCAGTACCTTCAAGAAGATCTGCCATTATAGATTTATCCCTCAATGATTCCGATAACAATTTACTCCCCATAAACACTGGGCATGGAAATCTACCATTTTTTTCATAGTATGCTCCCCACTCAACAATTTCACTTTCCGGCTGAACGAAAGCATAATCAATATGTTTATCCTCTACAAGTTTTTCAATCCAAGTAAAATATTCTGGATCAGTACATCGCGGACAAATATAGTATTCGTCTAAAAGACCTTTCATAAAAAAGCCCATAGCTTTCTTCTCAATATCACACCCTATAATTTTATAGTCTGGATGATTTTCTCTAATAATTCCTGTAATTGAACGTGGTGTAAGTCCACCTATACCTGTAACTAATACTGTTTTTCCCATAGCTATTTTTCCTTTCATTCTCTACATAAAATGTTATTCAAAACATTTTTTTATTACTTCAATAATTCTATCCTGCTGCTCTGCAGTCATCTTATTATCACTTGGCAGGCATAATCCTCTTGTAAAAATATCCATTCCTACATCAGCTACACCACCTGCAATATACGCATTTGATCTGGCACGTCCATTTCCATCTCTTACTACAAACGGATTCAAACGATAAATTGGCTGCATATGCATTGGTTTCCAAATTGGACGTCCCTCTGCATTAATAAATGCAATTGCTTCCAGAATTTCAGTTGGACAAGTTTTTCCTGCTTCTTTTACATAGCAAACATCCTGTTCGCCACGAACCTGCTTGCACATTGCCTCTTTATCAATAATCAGACATGACAACCAGTAATTCGGCTCAGAATTTTCAAAGTCAATTGGATTCATAGAAACTGGAAGACCTTTTAATCCTTCTTTATATCTTTCATAAATTGCTTTCTTCTGAGCAATATGTTCATTCAGATATGGGAACTGTCCACGAACTACACCAGCTACTACATTGCTCATACGGTAGTTGTATCCCAGTTCTTCATGCTGATACCATGCTGCATTTTCTCTTGCCTGCGTAGACCATTTACGAACTTTGTTTGCAGCTTCTTCATCATCAGTCAAGAAACATCCACCTGCACTTCCGGTGATAATCTTGTTTCCATTAAAGGAAATCGTATTATACTTTCCAAATGTACCGGTCTGTACTCCCTTGTATGTAGCTCCCATAGATTCCGCAGCATCTTCTACCAGAATTGCATTATGTTTCTTGATAACAGCATTTAATTCATCTACTTTTCCTGGTGTTCCATAAAGGTGAGCAACAACTACTACCTTCGTATCCGGATAAATTTCAAATGCTTTTTCAAGTGCCACTGGGTCCATATTCCATGTGTCATATTCCGTGTCAATGAATACCGGTTCACCACCTTCGTAAACAACAGGATTTACAGTGGCATCAAAAGTCATATCAGAACAAAAAACTTTCTTTCCTTCCAATGCACCATGTCCAACTTTTGGCATACCATATGCTTCAATACCAGCTAATTTCATAGCAAGATGCAATGATGCTGTTCCGGCAGATAATGCAACTGCATATTTACATCCGATATATTCACATGCCATTCTTTCAACTTCGTTGATATTTTTCCCAACTGTTGACATCCAGTTTGTTTCATATGCTTCTTTCACATATTCAATCTCCGGACCATGCATAGTCGGGCTGCTTAACCATACTTTAGACTCAAACTTCTCAAATTTATTACTTTCTTTAAACATGACTCCTACCTCTTTTCATCCATTTTGATATTAAGCAATTTCTTTATTTACATCTTCTGGTCTTTTGAATGTTGGAACAACACTCCTCAGTGCTTCTTTTGCAATTAGATCATCCCCTGTATCGCAGGCATCTTTAAGCACCTGAATCTTCTGGTATATTTCTTTCTGGCTCAGTGCAGTATCTCTTTCGATGAAGATCATGCTGTTGTCTGTTTTATCCAGTTCCTCTGTCTTAACTAACAGCTCCTCATACAGTTTCTCTCCTGGTCTTAATCCCGTTTCAATAATTTCAATTCCCTGTACACCGGACAGACGAATCATATTCTCTGCCAGATCCATAATCTTTACTGGCTGTCCCATGTCAAGAACAAACAGTTCTCCATTATTGGCAATCGCACCACTCTGAAGAACAAGCTGTGATGCTTCCGGAATTGTCATAAAATATCTGATGATTCGTTTATCTGTAACTGTAACCGGTCCGCCATTAGCGATCTGGCGTTTAAATAATGGAATAACTGATCCGGCACTGCCAAGTACATTTCCAAAACGAGTCGCACTGTATTTTACTTTTCCATGAGTACTTGCGCTCTGAACGATCATCTCGCACATTCTCTTAGTTGCGCCCATAACGTTTGTCGGATTAACCGCTTTATCCGTGGATACCATCATAAAGCGTTCCGCACCATACTCCTCACAAAGCTCCACCAGATTCTGTGTACCAAATACATTGTTGTAAATGGCTTCTACACAGTTATGCTCCATCAATGGGACATGCTTGTGAGCGGCTGCATTAATAATGATCTGTGGATGATATTTTTCAAATACTCTTTCAAGAGCTTTTCTATGAGTGATGGAACAAATTTCAATCTGCAATTCCAGTTTATTTCCATATGCTATCTTCAATTCCTGCTGAAC
>HF995237.1:0-17097 GCA_000432915.1 Firmicutes bacterium CAG:194 | reverse complement strand
TGCTGAACATCATATGCACCATTTTCATAAATATCTAAGATAATGATCTTCTTCGGATTCATCTTGGCCAACTGTCTGCACAGTTCTGACCCAATAGAACCACCACCACCTGTAATCAGTACGACTTTATCTTTGTAATATGCATTAGTACGTTCATCCGAAACAACCAGAGGTTTTCTAAATAAAAGTTCTTCTATATCAAATTCTCGAAGATGACGTTTTCCTCCTGCCACATACATAGTCGGATAATCATATACTTTTAATTTGTATCCTGCATTCTTGTAATACTCATAAAGACTTTTCTTTTTAGCTGCATCCATTGATGGAATTGCAAAAATTATTTCCTGTACTTCAAATTCGCCTAACTTCTTAAAAGTTGCTTCCGTTTCAGACCAAACCGGAATGCCATGTATATCTCGTCCAACTTTTTCCTTATTAATATCAATAAAACATCTTGGCACATACGCTGCTTCTGAATTATTCAAAAGTTCTTCTGCCAGACTCACACCAACTCGTCCAGCACCAATAATTGCAACTTTGATCTTCTGCACTTCTTTTTCATTTCCAGCTTCAATACCTGAAAATATATGTAATAATATAGAAAGAATTTTTCCTCTTGTTGTCTCCTGGTTTCCACATTTGTATGCATAGCGATACATCATGCGAAGCGCCAATGCTCCTAATAAATTCAAGCTAACCAATGAAAGTAATCTTGCAAATGTAATTTTTTGAACTGGAAGTAGGAGTTCCAGACATAGATACGCCACAAAAGCGATAGAATCAGTAAACAGCAAGCGGATATAACACTGAATCCCACCATATCTCCATACTTGCCCATAAATTTTACCTATTAGACGTGCTGTGAAAATACACAGAACAGAAAGACCTACTTGTTGGAAGATCCCAACAGTTGATAATTTATCCATTCCCCCATATAACACCAGGAGTATAACTGCTACTAATGCATATACAATCAAATCATACCCGACAAGCGTCCAGCGTATGTTTGGCGTGTTATTTTGTTTTGCCTGTTTCATATCCATCTTTGTTTCATTTGTATTATTCATTGTGTACCCCCCCACGAAAATCAGGGCGGTTTCATCCTTCCTATAATTATTGATCCTTATCAATCCTTTGTTAATGATGTAAACAGAACACTTCCTTGTTCTGTGCTTGTGTTCATTGCAACCATACTTGTTGATTTCACAATTGTTCCTGATTTTAATGTACAACTATCTCCAATAAAACAATATGGTTCTACCACCACATTGGCACCAATGATCGTTGCCTGCCCAATAGTACTTCCGCAGCCGATAACAGCCCTTGGCTCAACAATACAGCCAGGCATTAAATTAGCTGATGGAGAAATCGTAGAATCCATATGAGCTAAAACTGGAATATTGTAAAGTGTCTCCAACTTTTTATTCCACTCAAGTCTTTCTGTTCCATCGTCACATGCAGCTATTGCACAGTTATATTCCGGATAAAAACTTTCCACGTCCTCCAGTTTTCCAATAGCTCCTTCTCTGTCATTATCTACAAAGGAGATTTCCTCAAAGCAACCCATTGACTCTGCTATCTCTTTTACATAATCTCCATATCTTTTAGAGGCTACAATTAATAATTTTCTTCCCATTTTCAACACACTCCTCATAATTATTCGTTTTTATTAGGTAAGTTCTATAACACGACGACTAGCCTGTGAATGTTCTTATTAAAAAGATCATTCGCAGGCTAGGTCAAACCTCCTTATCATAATTTTTCAGCTTATAGTGTGGGTCAAAATAAGCATCCAAGAAACCATTCTTTTATATTTGTTCCCCCGCTCAATCGACACAACACAAAGAAAAATTATCATAACGAAATTCGACTAAGCCAGCGAAACCCTTGTAAAATCAAGGTTTTTCTTGGTTGTCCCTATTATACCGCTATCTCCAAATATTAAATCAAACACCTGTGGTAACTCATCTAATCTACAACCTCTGAGCTTTGCTCCCACCTTTGTAATCCGGCTGTCATTTCCTACAGTTACAGTAGAGCCAATCTGATCTGCATTATTTACCATGGTACGGAACTTATGTATTTTGAAATGCTTTCCATATGTAGTCACTCTTTCCTGCCTATAGAAGACCGAACCTTCCGAATCAATCTTTATCCATACAGCAATAATAGCCATTGGAACCGCAAGTAGCACAAGCAGAATTAATCCACCAACCAAATCAAACACTCTTTTGAAGAACAAACTGACTTGTTTTTTTCTTAAAATTTCATAATATGGTTTTACTTCCTCGCACCTCATAAATGCCGGAAGTTCATCCCATTTTCTAAGCATACAATAATATCCTTTCTTTAGATATACTGTTTAACTACTCCTTTATAATTCTCTATGATGTACTCCACATCCTCATCACTCAATTTTGTATGCAGCGGAAGTGTAATCAAATTCTCATAATATGCATACGCATTCGGGAAATCCTTTATATCCCATCCCATTGCTTTATAAGCTGTCATCATCGGAAGCGGCTTATAATGTACATTTGTGGATATACCTTGTTCAGCCAGTTTAATAATAATCTCTCTTCTCTGCTGATCATTGATCCCTAGGATACGGGTCAGATACAAATGCCCACTGCTCTGATAATCCTTACCATAATGCATAAGGTTCTGCACACCAAGATCATCACACATTGCATCATATTTTCCTATAATTTCTTTCCTTCTTGCAAGCATTCCGGGATATCTGTCAAGCTGTCTGAGCCCGATTGCTCCCATGATATCTGTCATATTACATTTATACCAAGGGCCAACAATATCATATTCCCATGCACCAAGCTGTGTCTTTGCAAGCGCATCCTTACTCTGACCATGCAAGCTGTAGAGTTGATACTGATGATACATTTCCTCATTATCAATACCTTTTATATCTCTCCATGTGGAAGCTCCACCTTCTGCAGTTGTAAAATTTTTTACTGCATGGAAACTGAAATCCGTAAAATCAGCTATCTCACCAGCCATCTTACCATTTCTGCTTGCTCCCAAAGCGTGTGCACAGTCTGCAAAAACAAGTACTCTACCAACTGCCTGCTGAATTCTTGCTCCAAGCTCATTGCCTTCTTTTGCATGGAACAGATTCTTTTTACTTTCCACAACCTCATAAAGCTTATCATAATTGCAGATAATACCACCAAGATCCACAGCAACTACAGCTTTTGTTCGTTCTGTAATGGATTCTGCAACCTTATCATAATCCATTTCTGTACTGTCTTTCTGACTATCTACAAAGATAACTTTTGCACCGCAGTGAATTGCTGCACTTGCAGTTGCTGTATATGTATAGGCGGGAACAATTACTTCATCTCCCTCACCAATACCACAAATTCGAAAGTTCAATTCTTCTGCAGCAGTTGCTGAATTTAAACAGACCACTTTGCTTGTATGGCAATATGCAGCAAGTCTTTTTTCCAGTTCTTTTACTCTTGGTCCTGTTGTAATCCAGCCTGATCTCATTGCCTCTGCTACTTCTGCTATCTCTGCTTCCGAAATGTCAGGCGGACTAAATGGAATTTTTCTCATAATGCTCCTCTTTTCCCTTTATCCTCTATATACAAGTAAAAAATTCTCCCACCGCCAAAAAACCAAACTGGGAGAATCTTTATCAATTCAATCAATATTTATTTTCCTCGTTATCCCCATTGGCGATTTTGCAATCCTTGCTTATCATATCATATGCTTACCTTTCATACAATATCCATTATGGCGAAATTAAGGTTTCTTTGTCGATAATCTTCGGCATATTGCACTCTTGTAATAGATCAGGAAACGCAGCGGTGCATTCGGACTGTATGTAGATTGATGTTCATACAGATTCAGACAATTACTGATAAAAAAGGAAGCATCATGGAAATTCCATCCCATATTACTGGATTTGGTTGATATCATACGGGGTTTCCTGATATACGTAATAATTAAGCCAGTTGCTGTAAAGATTGTTGGAATGGGCACGCCATTGCAGATGCGGTCTTTTCGTCGGATCGTCCTCCGGAAAATAATTGACCGGAAGTTTGATGGAAAGCCCCTTTGCCAAATCCCTTTCGTATTCCTTCTGCAGGGTAACCCGGTCATACTCCAGATGTCCCATGACAAAGATCTGTTTGCCATTCTCTGTCATACATAAAAGCACGCCCGCTTCTTCGGATTCTGCCAGTACAATAAGCTGCGGGCAATCATGGATTGCCTTTGCACTGACCGTTGTATAGCGGCTGTTCGGTGCCATGAAATAATCATCAAAGCCTCTGACAAGCGGTATTTTCCGGTTCATTACCTTATGCTCAAAAATACCAAACAGCTTTTCCCGAAGCTGGATCTTTGGCAGTCCGAAATGATAATACAGTCCCGCCTGTGCGCCCCAGCAGATATGCAGCGTGGACGTGACATGCTTCTTGGACCATTCCATGATCATGCAAAGCTCTTCCCAGTAATCCACTTCTTCGAACGCCATCTGTTCCACCGGTGCTCCTGTGATGATCAGTCCATCATATTTATTATCCTTCAGCTCTGCAAAGGTGGAATAAAAACGGTTCAGATGGTTCGCAGAAGTATTCTGCGAAACATGCGTGCTCGTTTTCATAAAATCCACATCCACCTGCAGCGGTGTATTAGACAATGCTCTCAGAAGCTGAAGCTCTGTTTCTTCCTTGAGCGGCATCAGATTCAGAATACAGATCTTCAACGGTCTGATTTCCTGACTGATTGCTCTTCCTTCGTCCATGACGAATATATTTTCATTTTCCAGTATTCCCTTGGCGGGGAGGTCGCTTTGTATTTTAATTGGCATTTCTTACCATCCTCTGTTTTTGTTTTTGCTTCGCAGTCGCTTGGTTTCCTACGGACTCATTACAGTATAGCACATCTACGCGGATTTGATAATAGTTACAGCATCCGCATAGCCTCTTCTTCTGTGATGATCGGAACCGAAAGCTCTTTTGCTTTTTTGTTTTTTCCGGATGTCGAGGTAATATCATTATTGATCAGATAATCTGTCTTTCCGGTCACAGAGCCTGTTACCTTGCCACCACGCTGCTCAATCTGCTCCTTGAGCTCATTCCGGTTGGCAAAATGCTCCAGTGAGCCTGTGATCACGAATACCTTACCTGCCAGCGTCTGCTGTTGTGTGTTTTCTTCCGGCTTCTCAAGTTCCAGCTCTTTCAATAAGTTGTCCAGCGCTGACAGATTTTCTTTTTTCGTAAAATATGCTCTGATGCCGCCTGCCAGTACTTCCCCAACACCGTCTATTTCCGACAGTTCTTCCACGTCTGCCGATTTTATCTTCTCTATATCATAGTCAAAATATCTGCACAGTACCTTTGCATTGGCAACACCGATCCCTGCGATCCCCAGCGCATAGATCAGCCTTGGCAGAGTTGTCCGTCTTGCTTTGTCGATACTGTCGAGGAGATTTTTGCAGGACTTTTCTCCAAAGCCCTCCATTTCTTTGATCGTATCCGCATGCTGCTCCAGATGAAAGATATCCACAAAGGAATGGATAAAGCCTTTACCGATGAACTTCTCCAGAGTTGCCTCCGACAAACCCTCTACATTGAGTGCATCACGGCTGACAAACAGTGCAAATGACTTGATCTTTTTTGCCGGGCAGTCCGGGTTGGTACAATATAATACCTCTGCCTCATTTGCCGCTTCGATTTTCGTGTCAGCACCGCACGCAGGGCAATGCGCGGGGATATCCTTCACGCCACTCTTTGTCAGGTTTTCCGCGATCTGCGGAATGATCATATTGGCTTTATAAACAGTGATCTTATCACCAATCCCGAGCGATAATGCTTTCATCACACTGATATTATGGACACTGGCGCGGCTGACTGTCGTTCCTTCCAGCTCGACCGGTTCAAATATTGCTACCGGATTGATGAGTCCCGTACGGCTTGGACTCCATTCGATCTCCAAAAGGGTGGTCTCTGCTGTTTCGTCCGCCCATTTAAAAGCGATCGAATCACGCGGGAACTTTGCCGTCAGACCCAGAGAAGCAGAATAAGCCAGATCACAATAACAGAGCACCAGTCCATCGGACGGAATATCATATGTCTGTATTTCCTGTGCATACCATTCGATCTCTGCCCGGATCGTATCTGCATTTACCCGTTTATACGGTACAACATCAAAGCCCTGCTCCTTTAAAAAACGGAACTGGTTCTCACGGTCATTTTCAAACGGCGGTTCTGCGCCGTCCAGCTCGGCTTTTACATAAGAAAATGCATAGAAGTACACGCTTCTTTTTGCTGTGATTTCATTATTTAACTGCCTGACCGATCCGCTGCAGAGATTCCGCGGATTTTTATATTTGGCATCCGCATCTTCGATCTGTGCGTTGATCTTTTCAAACTCGGAGTACGGAATAACCGCTTCCCCGCGCAGCACCAGACTTCCCTGATATGGGATCCTGCCCGGTATGTTCCGGAACACTCTGGCGTTCGGTGTAATGACTTCGCCGACTTCCCCGTTTCCGCGTGTTACCGCTTTTACAAGCTGTCCTCCTTCATAAGTGAGTACGATCGTAAGACCGTCCAGCTTCCAGGAAAGCAGTCCCTCCTTATCGCCGAGCCAGCTCTTCAATTCTCCCCGTTCCTTTGTCTTTGCAAGCGAAAGCATCGGTTTTTCATGCCGCTCCTTGGGCAGCGCATCCACGGCCTCATATCCGACCGTTACCGATGGCGAACCCGAAAGCACGATACCTGTTTCTGCCTCCAGTGCCTGCAGTTCATCATATAATCTGTCATATTCAAAATTGCTCATGATCTCTGTGTCCTGTGCATAATATGCCCTGGATGCTTTCTGTAAAACAGGGATCAGTTCCCGCATTCTTGCTATCTTTTCTTCCATCTTATTCTCCCATATTCTGCTTCTGTTATATATGCGTTCTTCCCTCAGGACGTTTCAAATCTGTTTTTGAAACTGTTCCGGGGCTTGAAGTCCGACAAGCGTATATAATTCCTCTGCCTCTTCCCTCGTCAACATACGCGACTGCCCGCTATGCAGATCACCCAGTGTTATATTCATGATACGTACACGCCTGAGCTGTTTTACCCGGTTTCCGCACGCCTGACACATTCTGCGGATCTGTCTGTTCAGTCCCTGGGTCAGAATGATCCGGAATGTATATTTCCCCTCCTGCGTGATCTTGCATGGTCTTGTTGTCTGATGCAGCTCCTCCAGATAAATACCGCCCGCCATCTTCTCCAGAAATTCAGGCGTGATCTCTTTCTCTGCTTTTACCACATATTCCTTCTCATGCTTTTCCGCACCTCTCATCAGCTTCTGGATGAGCTCGCCGTCATTTGTCAGAAGCATAAGTCCCTCAGAATCCTTATCCAGTCTCCCGGCGTAGGTCACTCTCGTTTTGGTATTCACATAGTCGAGTATCTTTTTATCCGCGAAACGGTCTTTCTCCGTGCACGTCACACCAACAGGCTTGTAAAAAGCGATCAGCACTTTATCTGCTGCTCCTTTGATCTCTTTTTTGCCGATCCGCACCTTATCCGATGCGCCCACCAGACAGCCCAGCCCGGCGACCGTACCATTTACATAGACACGCCCCTGCCCGATCAGCTTATCTGCTTCCCGCCGTGAACAAAGCCCCGCCTGCGCCATATATTTATTTAAACGTATTTTTTCTTCCTGCATATTTTCCGCACTCTCACATTTTCTGTCCGCACTTCATCATTTCTTCCGCACAGAACAATAGTATCATAGCATATTTCTGCCGCTTTCGCGAGTTATTTGAATTTCTGTGATCTTCTCCATATCGATACAGGAATCATCCGTAAGCAATATTGTCTTCCGGTAACTGTCCAGTTTTTTCACATAGCCGGTCTTTTGGACAAATGCGCCGCCTTCTTTTTTCTCATCCGGCACAAAATATGTTATAGTTACCTGTGGCTTACTTTCAATGTTCTCCGCCAGCCACCGGAGCTCTTCATCTATTTTCTCCATCACATACTCATCCAGTTCTATTTCATGTTCTGTCAGCCTTGCTGTTTCCGCGATCGCTGCACCATGTCCCGTCAGTGCGGAAAACGGTGCAAACTGCGCAGCCCTGTCATGGATTGACATATGCGGATGTGTTTTTGACTGATGGTGTTCCAGTCCTATGATATCTTCATAAGAATCCTTTCTGATCTGCATGTTTTCCCTTTCTTATGCCTTGTGACCGCCGATCTGCCGGTTTCGCTCCATTGTCGTGGCACCTTCCTGCAGACTCATGCCCTTGATCAGTGCGTTTTTGCCATATTTTTTCTGCACATTCAAAATTGCCTTCTGGATCTGCTTTTCTTTTCTGCGTTCTTCCTCTTTTTCCTGCTTTTCCCTATTTTTCTGCTCATAATCCGTGAAAAGATCCATCTGTTCGTAGGTCTCCTCCTGCATGATATCCTGTTCCCGCTGAAGGTGCGCCGCCACAACTGTGATACGGCGGATCAGCAGATCAGGATTGATGATCCTGTCATACAAAGAAAGCATACCTTCCATGATCCTTTTGGTGGAAGAAGTCGCCTCCTCCAGATTTTCTGTCCCATGGGCATGCTTTGGCACTCTTCTGCCATAGCGGTCTGTCGTGATCTCTCCGTGATATTTTTTCAAAATAACCGGATCAGTCAGATTATCAATATCATATCCGATCGTCAGCACAAGCTGGTCTGTCACATATCCCTTCTCTACCAGTTCCAGCACCAGAAGATCTGTCATCTCCTGCACAATAAGCCGCGCTTTGCCGCATGGATAAGGGCATTTCAGCACCTGTCCTGAGCTGATGCTCTTTGCCTCGGGCTTATATGCTTTGATATCTGCGATCGTACAGGGCTCCCAGCCCCATGCATGATCGATCAGAAGCTCCGCATTGATACCAAACAACCTGTACAAAAGCTCCTCATTATAATATTCCTCCGGTTTACCGAGAGAGCATCTGGCAATATCTCCCATTGTGTAAATACCGCATTTTTCCAATTTTCTTGCATAGCCTCTGCCAACCCGCCAGAAATCGGTCAGCGGTCTGTGATCCCACAAAAGCCGCCTGTATGATGGCTCGTCTATCTGTGCGATCCTAACGCCCGATGCATCTGCCGGCATTTTCTTTGCCACAATATCCATGGCGATCTTGCACAGATACAGATTTGTCCCTATGCCTGCAGTCGCCGTAATACCCGTCTCCTGCAGCACATCCCGGATCATCTGCATGGCAAGGTCATGCGCATTCATTCCATAGGTCCGCAGATAGGAGGTCACATCCATAAACACCTCATCGATCGAATAAACATGAATGTCCTCCGGTGCCACATACCGCAGATAAATATTGTAGATCTTTGTACTGTATTTCATGTAATAGCTCATGCGCGGTGGTGCCACAAGATAGGATACTTTTTTATCCGGATCCGATTTCAGTTCCTCATCAAAGCAGGATTCTTCCGTCAGCGGATGTCCCGCGCGCTGCTGGCGCATTTTATTGACTTCTTTCACACGCTGCACCACTTCAAACAATCTTGCCCTTCCGGGAATCCCATACTGCTTCAGTGACGGTGATACCGCAAGGCAGATCGTCTTTTCCGTTCTTGTCGCATCTGCCACAACCAGATTGGTCCGAAGCGGATCGAGCTGCCGTTCCACACACTCAACAGAGGCAAAAAAAGATTTCAGATCGATCGCAATATACTGTTTTTCCATTTTTACCTCCCGCTCTGTCATTTCCTGTTACGCAAAGAAAGAGAAATGGATATCCGTTTCTCTTTCTGTTTTCTGTTCTTATTCTATTATATACCGATATTACCTGCTTGTATACTTTTGTATCGTCTTAAGAGTGCTTCTTCATCGCCTTCTCTGCTTTGATCACTTTCTGGAATTCTTTGATATCCTTTGCGATTTCACCGCTCAGTGCAAGCAGACAGATCAGGTTCGGAATCGCCATCATCGCGTTTGCAATATCGGAGAAATTCCACACGATCTCCAGAGAAGTAGTTGCACCTACATAGGCGATCAGGGAAAAGAGAATGCGGTAGATCATATTATATTTATGTGTACCAAGCAGATATTCAAATGCTTTTTCTCCATGATATTCCCAGCCTAAAATAGTTGAAAATGCAAATAATGCGATACCGATGCAGACGAGCCATGCGCCCGGTGTTCCGAGTACAGTCTTAAAAGCGGCGATCGTCAGATCCGCTCCTTTATACAGTTCGCCGGTGTCCGGATTGACCGCTCCAAGCATACCTGAGCTTGCAATCGCAAGACCGGTGATCGTGCAGACAACGATCGTATCCCAGAATGTTCCTGTCATATTGATATATCCCTGTCTGACCGGATGATCGGTTGTTGCTGCAGCTGCTGTAATGGCTGCTGAAACCATAACTGCTTCATTTGGGAAAAAAGGCTGCTGAACCCATACCTGCTTCATTGGAGAAAACACCTCTGGCAACACCAAACCGTATCGCACTCATCATAGATGCCACGATCGTACCGCAAAGTCCGCCGCCCACAGCTTTTACGGAAAATGCCATATGGAAGATCATAGATACTCCTGCAGGCAGGTTACTGATATTTCCGATAATAATGATCAGACCTGCGATCACATAAAAGATCGCCATAAACGGTACAACCACACTGGATACCTTGGAAATAGACTTAATACCGCCTACAATAATAAGAAGTGCCAATGCTGTGATCACAATACCTGTCACTGCAACCGGTACATGGAAGGTTGTTTTGACTGATTCTGCAATAGAATTTGCCTGTGTCAGGTTACCGATACCAAAAGATGCAACAACCGCAAATAATGCAAACAGCCAGCCAAGAATTGCGCCCAGTTTTTTATGTTTAAACGCTTTCTTCATCGTATACATCGGTCCACCGGACATTTCGCCTTTTTCGTTGACCTCTCTGTATTTGATCGCCAGCATACATTCGCTGAACTTGGAAGTCAGTCCAAAACAGGCGCTGATCCACATCCAGACAAGTGCACCCGGTCCACCGGATACCATTGCTGTTGCAACACCTACAATGTTACCGGTTCCGATCGTTGCGGCAAGTGCGGTTGTCAGTGCAGAAAACGGTGAAATATCACCGCTTCCTCTTGTTTTCTGTCTTGCCTCTTTACTCAGTGTACTCTTGATCGCATACCCCAGATTCCGCCAGGTCAGGAATCCTGTCCGTATTGTCAGAAAGACACCTGTTCCGACCAACAGGATCAGCATCACCGGTCCCCATACAAAACCATCGACTGTCACCAGCACCTCTGCCAGCTTTTCCATAAATCCATTCATACTTCATCCTCCTTGTTGTGTATGCTTCATTTTATGCTTGTAGTATTCTTAATATCTGTATTGTTTCTTTCTCAGACTCGAAAATCCTGCCGCTGTCGCGGCAGATATATAAACAGAAAGAGGACAACACCTATGTGTTGTCCTCTTTGACATAAATAGTATATCTTATATAATTTTGTGCGTCAAGTGCTATTTGTGATACGGTTCACCCGCAATGATTCGATAGCTTCTGTAGATCTGCTCAAGCAATATGACACGCATCAGCTGGTGCGGAAATGTCATCTTGGAAAAACTGAGCTTGTAATCCGCTCTTTTCAGCAGGCTTTCATGCAGTCCCAGAGAACCACCGATCACAAACTGGATCTGACTTTTTCCTGTAATCCCCAGCTGATCGATCTTTTGTGCCAGTTCTACCGAATCAAGCTGTTTCCCCTCGATCGCCAGTGCGATCACATAGGCATCTTCCCTGACATGACGCATAAGACGCTGTGCTTCTTTTTCCTTGATCTGCTCACAGACAACCTCCGAAGCACGATCCGGTGTCTTTTCGTCCGCCACCTCTATGATCTCCAGCTTGCAGTATTTTGACAAACGCTTACTGTATTCCGTTATCGCATCCCTGAAATAGCTTTCCTTCACTTTTCCTACTGATAGTATTGATATTTTCAACTTTGCTTCCTACTTCACACTTTCTGTGCAGAACAGCTTCTATTCTTCGTTTTCTGCTGTCTCTTCATCTTCCTCAGATGATTCTTCTACTGATTCCTCATCCGATTCTTCTGAAAGCAACTCCTCATCAGATTCGCCGTATAACTCTTCATACCAGTCATCTGCCAGCTTTTCTAATAAAGCCGGTTCCAGTCCGCCATAATGAGCCTCCAGGAATTCTTTGATCAATGCCAGACGGCTGTAATAGATCTGTGGCATTTCTTCCGGCTCTCCGGCAAGCTTGGCATCGATCACTTCTTTTGACATATGCTGTGCCAGAAGATCCATGATCTGTTCAATGTTCTTCTGCTCTTCCTCTGCAATACCCAGATATTTCTTATACGTCTTTATGGAAGAAACACCCATTCCGATAAACACCAGGAACATAGTTGTCATAATACCGGAAATAAGATACTTACCAAGACCGAACAGATGAATCGGCAGATAATCCATAACAAGTGCCACAATAAATACAACTCCGATTCCACCAACCAGAATAAGCGCGATCGCACTTGATTTTGCATCCTCAGCCTTATTGTTCTTATCTTCATAAAGCGCTGCCCGCTCCGGTGTCTGCTGTTCTTCCGGTGTTTCTGTATCCGCACCGTCCTCAGCATCCACATCCATGCCCATGGCAGCTCTTCTTTCTTTTTCCTGCTGCTGCATCATTGCCTGTACATAACTCTGCAGATAGGCTGTCGCACGCTCTGCATGTTCTTCTGTTACATACAGCTCAAATTCATCTTTTCTCTGACCCGGTCTGACAAAGCATTCCACATCCTTTGCCTGCAGAAGCTCTGCCATCCGGTTCATATCGTATTCCGCTCCCGCGATCAGGGCTCTCGGCCCTTCCTCGAGAGAATCTACGAGGTCTACATCACAGTCATTGCAATGTGTGTAGCCCTCTCTGTATTCATTTTTACATACGGGGCACCAAGGCATATCCGATTCCTCCCTACAGGAAATTATTTCTGTGACAGGTACTCATCGATACCCTTAGCTGCAGCCTTTCCCGCTCCCATGGCAAGAATAACGGTTGCTGCACCTGTAACTGCATCACCGCCGGCGTAAACACCTTCTTTTGTTGTCTTACCGTGTTCTTCATCCGCAATGATACATTTGTATTTGTTGACTTCCAGTCCTTCTGTTGTAGAAGAGATCAGTGGATTCGGGGATGTACCGAGTGACATGATAACGGTATCCACATCCATTACAAACTCAGATCCTTCGATCGCTACCGGTCTTCTTCTGCCGGATGCATCAGGCTCACCAAGCTCCATCTTAATACATTTAATGCCGTTTACCCATCCGTTTTCATCGGATAAAATCTCGATCGGATTTGTCAGAAGGTCGAAAATGATGCCTTCTTCTTTTGCATGGTGCACTTCTTCAACTCTGGCAGGAAGCTCTTCTTCACTTCTACGATATACAATATGTACCTCTGCTCCAAGTCTTAAAGCTGTTCTGGCAGCATCCATTGCTACGTTACCGCCACCGACAACAGCAACTTTCTTACCATGCATAATCGGTGTATGGGAATCTTCCTTGAACGCCTTCATCAGGTTGCTTCTTGTCAGGTATTCATTAGCGGAGAATACACCGTTTGCCTGTTCTCCAGGAATACCCATGAATTTCGGAAGACCTGCACCGGAACCGATAAATACTGCATCAAAGCCTTCTTCATCCATCAGTTCATCAATCGTTGTAGATTTACCGATCACAACGTTTGTCTCGATCTTAACACCGAGAGATTTTACATTTTCGATTTCCTTAGCCACTACTTTTGTTTTTGGCAGACGGAATTCAGGAATACCATATACAAGTACGCCGCCTGCTTCATGTAATGCTTCAAAGATCGTTACATCGTATCCCATCTTTGCCAGATCGCCTGCACAGGTCAGACCTGCAGGGCCGGAACCGATGACAGCTACCTTTTTATTTTTCTTTTCCTTTGCAGGAGCCGGTTTGATGCCATGCTCACTTGCCCAATCAGCCACAAAACGTTCCAGCTTACCAATGGAAATAGGTTCTCCCTTGATACCACGGATACATTTGCCTTCACACTGGCTTTCCTGTGGGCATACACGTCCGCAGACAGCCGGCAGTGCACTGGATTCATTGATAATATGATAAGCTGCTTCAAAATTGCCAAGCTTTACCTGCTCAATAAATGCAGGGATATTGATGGATACCGGGCAGCCCTTCATACACTGTGCATTTTTACAGTTGATACAACGGCTTGCTTCTTCCATTGCTTCCTGTTCATTATATCCAAGACATACTTCTTCAAAATTTGTTGCACGAACCTTTGGATCCTGCTCTCTGACAGGTACTTTCTTTAACACGTCCATTACTTGTCACCTCCGCAATGACCACATCCACCGTGATGTGTATCACCTTCCTGCTGTTTTAATAATGCTCTGCCCTCTGCAGTTTTATAGATCTGCTGACGCTTCATAGCCTGATCAAAATCAACCAGATGACCGTCAAATTCAGGGCCGTCTACGCAGGCAAACTTCACTTCTCCGCCGACAGTCAGACGACATGCACCACACATACCGGTTCCGTCTACCATGATCGGATTCATGGAAACGATCGTCTTAATGCCAAGCTCTTTTGTTGTCAGACATACAAATTTCATCATGATCATCGGACCGATCGCAACGCAGACATCATAAGATTTGCCTTCTTTTTCAACCAGATCCTTCAATGTATTGGTTACCATACCGCTTCTGCCGTAGGAACCGTCATCTGTTGTAGGATATACATTTCCCGCAACCTTTTTCATTTCTTCTTCATAGATCAGAAGATCTTTATTTTTTGCACCGATAATAACATCTGCCAACACACCTTGCTCATGAAGCCATTTTACCTGTGGATATACAGGTGCGGTTCCAAGACCACCGGCTACAAAAATGATCTTCTTTTTCTTAAGCTCTTCTATATCTTCCTTACAGAATTCGGAAGGCTGTCCCAACGGTCCAACAAAATCATGGAAGAAATCTCCCGCCTTTAAGTCTCTCATTTCGTTTGTACCGGCGCCAATCGTCTGTACCACGATCGTGATCGTTCCTTTTTCTCTGTTATAATCACTGATCGTAAGCGGAATACGTTCTCCGTCTTCTCCTGTTCTTACAATGACAAACTGTCCCGGCAAACATGCTTTGGCTACTCTTTTTGCTTCCACTTCAAAGAGATAAATGTTTGTCGTAAGTTCTTCTGCTCTGACAATTTTATACATTTTCTTCCTCCTCCAGTTCATTGACCCGCAGGCCCATATCTTTCTTATAGTAAAATAATTCTCAAAAAAGTGCAATGGTTTTTACTGTAATTTGTGGAGATCGTAGGCTCCAAGTCTGTTTTGCGCTGCTTCAAAGCTCTCTCCGGTCGTAACACACACTGCATACAGCTTTCCTGTTTTCTGGGAAGTCCCATCCGGCGATACAAAGGTCTCCGACAACAGATAATAATACATATCATTTTCCGAAATGACCGCGATCACCGCGTACTGCCGGTTTCCTTCCACACCATCCACATGTCCGTCCGCATCTGTCAGGCTTCCCTGCAGGATCAGAGCCTGTTTGAGCAGATTGACTGCCTGATCCGCCGAAAGTGCCAGTTCCATCTGCAATGAATAATCTTCGTATATAATATCACTTGAATTATCCTTTTCATCATACATGATGAACGCAAAATGACTTTCTCCGAGCGGCAGCGGGATCGGTCCTGTATACAGATTACTCTCAAAGCCCGGCTCTGAACCGTCTGTCGTATAATATACCTGATACATGTCCGATGGTGTTTCCACTTCTATCATCTGCGGCTCTGTATATGTGCCTGCTTCCAGCGATACAAACGGTGCAGACAGAGTTCTGACATCCACTGTATATGTTTCCTCTGCCACAGCACTTGTTACACCATATGTGTTCACATAGACTGCCTGCAGATGATAGATCCCCGAATCCAAAATGATCGGTGTGATATATCTGGTGCTGCTGCGATCCGGCTGTCTGCCATTTGTTGTGTAATAGATCTCTCCGCTTCCCGGTGCGATCAGCTTCACGGAAAGCATTTCATCATAAGATCCGCCTATCATAGAAAACTCCGGCGCATCACAACGATATGCTACATATTTATCAAGTACTGTCTGCTCTTTACAGGAAAGCAGAAGCTGTCCGATCTTTTCATATTCCTTCCGGCTCTCATAGATCGGGACAAGCAGATCATATGCCTGCACATAAGCACTGTCTGCCGCAAGCAGTGCTTCCAGTGTCTTTTGTTCCATTTCTGTATTGTTCTGTCCCGCATAAGCTCTTGCCATCATCATCTTGGCATCCGAAGAATTCGGTGCAAGTGCAGCTGCCTCCTTGGCATAATCAAGCATCTGGGCATAATCCTGCGCTTTATACATATCTTCTGCCATTTTTAACTGATACTCATAAGAAGCATGATTGTTCCGATAGATCAAAGCTCCTGTCAGAAATACCAAAAGCACGACAGCCGCGATTCCAATACAGATCCCTGACAAAAATGTTTTTTTATGCAATTTTTTATTATCTGATTCAATTTGTTGTTCTTCCCCATCATCGGAAGATTCCGTCTCCGTTTCTGTTTTGTCCGGTTTCTGCTCCTCCTGCTCCAGAGGAAGCGGTACAATCTGCCGGGTATCGGCAAGGTCATCTGCAATCGAGGAAATTGTACTTTCCAGCTTTGCATCCACCTCTGCATCATACACCGGTACAAGAAGCCGCTCCTTACCGCATTTTTCACAGAAAATCTGATCTTCCTTCATGGGTGCGCCGCAATGTGGGCATTTCATATAGACATCACTCCGTTTGTAAGGCTACACTTTCTACACAGTTGTGCATCAGCATTGCGATCGTCATCGGTCCTACACCGCCCGGTACAGGCGTGATATAGCTGCAATGCTCACTTACCCTCTCAAAATCTACATCCCCGCAAAGACCCTCTTCTCTCCTGTGGATCCCCACATCGATGACAACGGCTCCTTCTTTGACATATTCCTCCGTGATCATCTGTGGTTTTCCGATCGCTACGATCAGGATATCCG
>HF995236.1:11907-28989 GCA_000432915.1 Firmicutes bacterium CAG:194 | reverse complement strand
TCCACTGCAATAATGAAAATTGTACTTACCGGCAGAATATCCCTGCTATCGTAGAAGCAGGAAAGAATACAGCAACCTGCGTAGCAGACGGTGCGGTTACTTACACCGCGAAGGTAATCTGGAACGCACAGACCTATACAGATACGTATCAGGTAAAGACAACAAAGCACGGACATAAGCTGAAGAGCTATGTGGCAAAGAAGGATGCGACAACAGAGCAGGCAGGAATGCAGGCATACTACACCTGTGAAAACTGTGACGGCAAATTTGCGGATCAGGCACTGACAAAGCCTGTAACAGATGCTGAGCTGGCGATCCCAAAGCTGACAGCACCGGATGGGCAGCCAAGCCAGAACCCGCAGCCAAGCCAGAATCCGCAAGGGGATCAGAAGCCGGATACAAAGCCGGAAGTGATCACACAGAAGGATGGATCAGGCATTACAATCATCAATGAAAAGAAAAAGAAAGTCAGCTATACAGGGGCAAAGAAAACCAAAACAACGCTGACAGTACCTTCAAAAGTAAAAATCGGCAGGAAAAATTATAAAGTAACAAAACTTGCAGATTATGCTTTTAAAGGAAACAAGAAACTGAAAAAGCTGACACTTCCGAAAAACTGCTGTTATATTGGAACAGAAGCTTTTTCCGGATGTACGAAGCTTAAAACACTGACGATCAAGTCTGCCAAACTGACAGGCAAAACAGTCGCGGACAACGCATTTAAGGGAATGAGAAAAAAGACTGTGATCAAGGTGCCAAAGAGCAAACTGAAGGAATACAGGAAATTGTTCAGGGACAAAGGACTTAACAAAAAGGTTAAAGTGATGGCATTCAAGTAAAAACAACACATAATGCCACAAAAAGCCGTGTCATGGCAAAAAAACATGACACGGCTTTTACTGACTAAAAAATGTTTAAATTTCAGCTTCTGTTTAGGTAACTGTTTTAAAGTAAAAACGAATATGCTAACATAAAGCCTTAGGAGGCGGAAAATGAGATTATTACTGGTAGAAGATGAAAAGGAGCTGGCAAGGGCACTTGTGACGGTACTGACTTATAATCATTATTCTGTGGATGAAGTATATGATGGTGAGCAGGCAGTGGTATATCTGGAAAACGGAAATTATGATGGCGTGATCCTGGATATCATGCTGCCAAAACTGGACGGGATTTCTGTCCTGAAAAAAATAAGGGCACAGGGGAATCAGGTTCCTGTATTGATCCTGTCGGCAAGATCGGCACTGGAGGATAAGGTGAACGGGCTGGACTGTGGGGCAGATGATTATCTGACAAAGCCGTTTGCGACAAAGGAACTCCTCGCACGTGTACGTGCAATGACAAGGCGCAGGGAAAACGTAATGGAGCCAAATCTGGCGTTTGAAGATTTGGAATTGTCCACAACTTCATTTCAGCTTGGCTGCAATGGAGAATGGTTCTACCTTGCCAACAAGGAATATCAGATGATGGAAATGCTGTTGAAGAATCCCAGATGTGTCCTCTCTGCCGAACAGTTTATTGAGGCAATCTGGGGTTATGAAAGCGATGTGGAAAACAATGTGGTCTGGACCTATATATCCAGACTGCGCAGAATTTTAAAACAGCTTGATTCTCATACGGTCATCCGGACGGCAAAGGGGATCGGTTTTGCATTGGAGAAAGACGATGATTAAGCAGCTACAAAGACGATTTATCAAAATTGCCATGCTTTCCTTCTGTATTGTGGTCTTTCTGATCGTAGGTCTGACAAATCTGTTGAATTATCTGCGTGTCAGACAGGAAATCGAGGAAAATCTGTCGGTCGTACTGGAAAATCTGGATGTGATCCAACAGACAGAAAAAAACTGGAAATGGAGCTATGGACGGAAGGATACGGAAGATAGCTACATATATGCGGAAGATACGGATACAAAAGAAGATATTGATGCTATTTTGAGCGGTGTCCGGTTTTTTACGGTAACACTGGATGCGGATGGAAAAGTGATCAAGACGAATACAAGAAATACCAATACGGTAGATGCCCGGCGTGCTTCGGAGATTGCACTTGACCTGTATCGAAGAGGAAAAAAAGACGGCTATGGAAAGTATAGCCGGTACAAGGCAATTTCTTCAGGAGACGATCTGATCTACGTTTTTGTTAATTGTAAGCGGAAGATGCGGGAATGCAATAACATTTTGAAAGTAAGTCTGATCAGCGCAGTCATAGAGTTGATCGCAGTCTTTTTTCCGGTTTATTTCTTTTCAAGGGCCGTTGTCAGACCGGTGCAGGAAAGTGTAGATAAACAGAAAGCGTTTATTACAAATGCAGGGCATGAGATCAAAACGCCTCTGACGATCATAGATGCCAATACCGATGTCATTGAACTGACAAGTGGCGAAACCGAGTGGACGAAAAGCATCAGAAATCAGATCAGGAGGCTGACAAAGCTGACGGAGGAACTGGTGGGGCTTGCCAAACTGCAGGAAATAGAAGAATTGCCGGAGCAACAGAAAATTGATCTTTCTGCACTTTTGCTGGAAGCCTGTGAGCAATTTGAAACCGTAGCAAAAACACACCGGAAAAAATTGGACTGGGATTTGCAGGAAAATCTGGCCGTATTTGGAGATGAGGCAATGCTGGAACGTGTCCTCTCTATATTATTGGATAATGCGGTGAAGTATGCAGATGATGGAACTAAGATCTCCGCGGTTTTAAAGAAAAACGGAAAATATGTTGTGCTGGAAGTAAGGAATTATGCAGCCTGCATGAAAAAAGGAAAACATATGGATTTGTTTGAGCGCTTCTATCGGGCTGACAGCTCCCATAACTCCACTATGGGCGGGCATGGAATCGGATTATCCAATGCACAGGCCATAGTGGAATTGCATAAAGGCAAAATAACGGCATACAGCCCGGCTGATGGGCAAATCTGTTTTCAGATCCGTCTGTAAAGGATATTTTATAGCAATTCTGACAAAATTTAAGTTGGTTTTAAGTAGGATATTTATACTATGCTAGGATTTTACGGGAAGTATCGGTATTTACAAATACCTATGACCGAATTTATTATTGATTACGAGTTGGAGGAAAGATACAGATGTCGGTTGTATCGTATTCATTTTTGCTGTTTTTATTGATCGCATGTATGGTCTACTATATTGTACCAAAGAAATGGCAGTGGGTTGTTCTGCTGGCAGCAGGCATTGTATTTTATGCCGGTGCCGGTATGTCCTATCTGGCAGTTGTCGGACTGACAGCACTGGTTGTCTATGGCTGTTCGCTTCTGATGCAGAAAAATCTGGATCAGCAGGAAGAATTCGCTTCTGATGCAGAAAAATCTAGATCAGCAGGAAGAACTGCTCAAAGATGCGGACCGGAAAGCTGCTCGAAAGATCAAAAATGAAATGAAGCATAAGAGAAAACGGGTGCTTGTGGCAGGACTGATCGTTGTGATCGGTATTCTGGTACTTTTTAAGGGCAGTGACTTCCTGATTGAGAATCTGAATGTTCTGCTATCGCATACCGTACATACACAGATCAGCGCATGGAAGCTGATCGCACCTCTCGGTATTTCTTTTTATTCATTTATGATGATCGCCTATCTGGTCGATCTGTATCATGGCAAGATCAGTGCACAGAAGAATTTTCTGAAGTATCTGACGTATGTGCTGTATTTTCCACATATTACACAGGGACCGATCGGCAGGTATGATCCGCTCGGAACGGAAATGTTTGCAGAGCACCGGTTTGACTATGATATGTTCCGGAAAGGCATTTGGCTCATGATCTGGGGCTATTTCAAAAAGCTGGTAATTGCAGACCGTGTAGCTCCTTTTGTGACTACAGTGATCAAAAATGCACCGGATTATTCCGGACCGATCTTTTTACTGGTCGGTGTCGTCTATTCTATTCAGATCTATTGTGATTTTTCGGGTTGTATGGATATTGTGCGCGGATCTTCCGAATGTCTGGGAATCCGCTTAAAGGAAAACTTCCGCCGTCCGTATTTTTCACGCAATATGCCTGAGTTCTGGAGACGCTGGCATATTTCGCTCGGTGAGTTTTTCCGGGAAAATGTATTTTATCCGGTTTCTACTTCTGCGCTGTTTCTGAAACTGAACACAGCGGGCAGAAAACGGTTTGGAAATGAATGGGGCAGAAACATTGCTTCCTGTCTGCCTATTTTATGCGTCTGGATCCTGACAGGTGTCTGGCACGGAGCAAACTGGAATTATATCGGCTGGGGTGTTTACCATGGCATTCTGATCTGTTTATCCGCCATGTTTGAACAGCCGATCAAAAATCTGATGGAAAAAGCAAAGATCAATACTGATCATATGGCATTTCAGGTATTTCAGATGATTCGGACATTTTTCCTGTGTCTGATCGGACGACTGATCTTCCTCGGAAACGGACTTTCCGATTCCTTTTATATGATCGGATCTGCTTTTTGCAGACCACAGGCTGCTTATACAATGAAACTGTTTGTGCTGCGCAGGAAAGAATGGGCTTTTGTACTTGTCTGCATGCTGCTTCTGCTTGCGGTTTCAATCGCGCAGGAAATACTGGAACGCCGCGGGATCAATATAACGATCCGTGACTGGCTGGGCAGCAGAAATGTGATTTTCAGGGGTGCGGTGCTTCTTGCAGGTGTTCTGCTGATCCTCTGCTTTGGTGTGTACGGAGCAGGTGCAGGTGCGACATTCATTTATGAGCAGTTTTAAACGGAGGAACGAAAATGAGTACAACAAGAAAAAAAGTGCTGAAGACGGTGGCGGGCATTTTAATCTTCCTGTTTTTGTTGACAACGATCATCAATCTGCTCGGACCGCTTTTCAGACCTAAAGGGCAGGATTTTGACGGCTGGCATAATTTTTATGCGGAAGACAATAACACGATCAATGCAGCGATGATCGGATCCAGCGCTATGTACAGATACTGGCTCCCGGCGCAGGCCTATGAGGAACAGGGATTTACCTCCTGTATGATCTCACAGTCCTGTCAGAATATCAGAGCGGTTCCGTATATTATGGAGGAAACCTTGAAAAGTCAGGATGTAGACCTGTTTGTGGTAGAACTGAGACAGGTAGTGGTAGATCTGGCACAGGGAGAAGACCTGACAGAAGAAGAAAAAGAGAAGGAAAACTATTATCTGAGCATTCTGACATCCGGTATGAAACAGTCAACAACCAGAATGCGTCTGGTACACAACCTGTTGCTTGATACAGAAACGGACAGGGAACTGGAATGGCAGATCCCTCTCTTAAAATATCACGAAAATATTTTTGAAATATCCAAAAATGACTGGGCAGACAGATTGACAATGGGAAAAAACAAGTACAAGGGATTGCGCGTCAGAGCAACCGTGGATCCGCAGGTAAAGCCGTCGAGATTCCCGGATGCGGAAAATGCTACCTTTGAACTTCCTGATAAGGGAAAACAGTATATAGAGGATATTGTAAAAACGGCAGAAAAGTATGGGAAAAATGTACTTTTTATAGCAACACCGTATGCATATTCCGAGTCACGTTTCTCTTATCAATGTGCACTCAACGCTTATATGGAAAAAATGGGATATCCTTATCTGAATCTAGATGATAAGCAGGCAAGACAGATTATTAATTTGAATTATGATATAGATTTTTATAATCCGCGTCATGTGAATTTTGTTGGTGCAGAAAAGATCACCTCTTATCTGGCAGCTTATATGAAAGGGCGTTATCGGTTTACGAATAAACTGGACGATAAGCAGAAGAAAGAATGGGAAAATGCAGTGTCTGCATGGGATGAAAAGGAAATCCTCTACAGGCAGGAATGGAACGAAAACTGTAAGCAGGCAGCTTTGGCTGAGGCTTCAGAATAAAGTAAAAACAGACAGAAAAAATACAGGAGGATAAAAATGAGGACACTAAAAAAGGGGGATTTGTCCATTATCAACAAAATCATGGGACCGGTATTATTCGGTCTCTGTATCTGGCTGCTGCCACATGGCGTCTTTGATACGTTCCAGTCGCGTGCGGCGATCGGAACTGTGCTCTGGATGGCATACTGGTGGATCACCGAAGCACTGGACTATGCGGTAACGGCATTTTTGCCGATCATTGTCAATGCCTTGTTTAATCTGGTAGACATGAAAGATGTCATTGCAAATTATGCATCTGAGACAATCCTGCTTCTTCTAGGTGCTTCCATCCTGACAGTGTCGTGGGAGATTGTCGGACTGGACAAAAGAGTGGCGTGTGCATTCCTGAGTATTGTAGGAACTTCACTGACCACACAGATCCTGTTCTGGTTTCTGCTTTCCACAGCACTTTCCACGATCCTGCCAAATGCAGTTGTGACAGCAACGATCACACCGATCGCTGTTTCCATGCTGCGTTATCTGGGAATCGAAAAGGTATCCGAAAGCGAACCTGCATCGATCATTCTGATGTCGATCGCCTGGGGAGCGGGTATCGGTGGACTGGCTTCTCCGCTTGGCGGCGCCATGAATCTGGTTGTGGTAAACTACATCCAGGAGCTGACCGGACAGGAATATATGTACATGGACTGGGTCATCAAGTTTGCACCGATCATGCTTGTGCTGATCATATCCAACTGTCTGTATCTGATCTGGATCAAGCCAAAGCATGAAGGACTGGAAGGAAGTAAGGAATATTTCGTGAAAGTGCGCAAAGAGATGGGAAAGATGAGCAAGGAAGAGATTGTCTGTCTGACGATTTTTGTGATCGCAACTGTGCTTGCATTTACCAGAAATCTGTATGCTTCTGTCTTGCCGGGATTAAAACCTGCCTATGTCTTTATTATTGCAGCAGTGCTTTCTTTCCTGCTCAAGGACAGCAAGGGAGAACCGATCCTGCGGTGGAAACCGGTACAGGGTAAGGTGTACTGGTCGCTTATGTATATCTTCGCCGGTGGACTGGCAGTCGGAACACTTCTGACAAAGACAGGTGCAGATGTCTGTATCGGCAATTATGTCTCCCAAATGGGACTGACAGGCGGCTTTGTGACAGTGCTTGTGATCATCACGGTTACGATCATACTTTCCGACGTGACTTCGAATACGGCGACAGCAGCAGTGGCAATTCCGATCGTAATCTCCGTTATGAACGGAATCGGTGTCGATCCGATCCCTTATGTGTTTGTTGCCACAATTGGTGTAAACTTATCTTATATAATGCCGACTTCTGTACGAAGTGTTCCGGTCGGTTATGGACTGAAACCTTCTTATATGTTTAAAAAGGGATTGCTCCTGACCCTGATCGTGATCGCTCTGATGAGTGTCAGCGCATGGTTTTTACTGCAGAATGGTTGGTTTGCGTTCTGATCGGCCATACGTTTTATGAGATGCTGCGGACTGCTGCGCAGGGATGTATGAAAAAACAAGACCGGTAGAAAGAAAAGCGAAATCAAAGTCAAAAGGAAGAAAAACGAAAGGGGAAAGCACATGAGAAAAGACAGTGTACTTGCCTATATCAAAGAATATGCAAAAACGCAGCCTGATACACTGGCAGTATGCGAGCTGCGTAAAACAGTTACCTATGAACAATATTTCATGAATATCCGGAAAATGGCAGCAGTCCTGATGTCTGCGGGGATTCAGAAGGACGAGCATGTCATTTTGAAATGTACCCAGAACATCAATTATCTGACGATCTTTACAGCACTGCAGTATATGGGAGCGCTTCCTATTCCGGTGGAAAAAGCAACCATGCCTGAGCGCATGACAGAGATCGGAGCACAGGTAGAAGCAAAAACACTCATCTCTGATGCTGAAGCGGAAGGGATGCGGTTTTTCTCTGCCAAAGAGCTGGAAAAGCAGATGGCAGAGGCAGAGCCGGCAGATTGCGGACTGCCAAAAGCGCAGAGCCGTTCTATGATCTTATTTACAACCGGTACAACCGGAAGATCAAAGGGCGTTGTAGTCAGACATATCAATGATGTGGCGGTTGCGGAAAATGTCATCGGCGGAACACATATGCGGCCACACAATGTAGAGATCATTCCGATGCCGCTAAATCATGCATACGGGCTCAGAAGATATCAGTCCGATATGGTAAACGGCGGAACAGTCTGCCTGATGGATGGTATGGTATTTGTCGGAACCCTTTGGAAGCTGATGGAAAAATATCAGGCAAGCTCCATGGCACTTTCCCCGGCTTCGCTTGGTATGATCTTCAAGTTGTCCGGTGACAGGATCGCAGACTATGAAAGCCGGCTGGATTATATCCAGATCGGTTCCGCGCCACTTGTAGAAGCGGATAAACAGCATCTGCTCTCACTGATGCCAAATACGAGATTATACAATTTTTACGGAGCTTCCGAGGCAGGCTGCTCCTGCATTCTGGATTTTAACAGTTCGGATGACAAGCCGGGCTGTATCGGAAGACCGACGGTGAATTCCGTGATCCGTTTTACAGATGAAAACGGAAACACAGTAAGACCGGAAGATGTGAGCGAAGAAAAGCCGGCTCTGTTATCCTGGGGTGGGGATATTGTCATGGAAGGCTATTACAATGATCCGGAAATGACAAAGGAAACGCTGGATAACGGCTATGTCAGAACAAAAGATCTGGCTTATCTGGATGCGGAAGGCAGATGTATTCTGGTCGGACGTATGGACGATATCATCAATTACGGAGGCAGTAAGATCTCACCTGCAGAGGTGGAAGACTGTGCGAGAGGCTATACGGGGATCACAGACTGCGCATACAGCGCAAAGCCGGATCCGATCACGGGAGAAGTACCGGTCATGCTTGTCATTCCGGGCGAGAACTACGAAGAACAGGAATTGATGGAGTATTTGTCCGCCAGACTGGAAGCCTATAAGCTGCCCAAACAGATTTATGAGGTTACGGTATTGCCCAAAACCTTTAAAGGCACTATACTGAGAAAAGAAGTTCGGAAAATGCTGGATCAGTTCTAATGCTTTTTGAAAAATAATTCAAGAGGCAAAAGAAATGGATGAACAGTATATAGAAGAAGCATCGTTTAAAATAAAAAGAAAGTGAGGAAACACAAATGGAAGATTTTATCAAAATGCTCAAAGGCGTAAAACCGGACATTGATTTTGAACATGAAACAGCGCTTGTAGATGACGGGCTGTTAGAGTCACTGGATATTATCTCAATCATTTCCGAGATCTCTGAGGTATACGGAGTATGGATCCCAAGCGATGAGATCATTCCGGATAACTTCAATTCCGCAGAGGCAATGTACGAGCTGGTGCAGGATCTGAAAGAAGAGTAATCTCATACTCTGGACTTTAGCTGTGTGCAAGGTCGTACAGCTTTTGAATATCGGCAGGTAAATGATCGGGCAGCATCTGATGGATCTTATCTTCGTTGCCATCCTTCATTGCCTGCTCGTAATACCAGCATTTAAACTGGATCATTGCCATATTTTTCTGAAGCTCCAGCATATCATGCTCCAGCGATTCCCGGCGGTTTTCAAACAGCTCTTTGCGCTGGGCATAAGTGGAAGGCCCCTCGGCACACCACGTCATAAACTGTTTGATCTCTTTGATCTCCATGCCTGTTTTTTTCAGACATTCGATCATACGCAGACATTCAATCTCTGTGTCGGAAAATTTGCGGATTCCGGAGACTCTCGTCATATGTGGAAATAATCCCTCTTTATCATAATACCGGAGTGTGGAAACCGGTAATTGAAACATTTCAGATACTTGTCCGATTGTATACATAGAATAAATCCTCGATTCTGCCATACCTTTTTATATCAACATAAAGTCAACTTCAGCATAGCAGAAACCAAAAGAAATTACAAGAAACATACGAAAAGAAATATGTCCTTGCTATCTTTCCTATAGTAGTGGTAAAATAAACCGTATGCAGGATTAGTCTATCGGTAGGGCGCCAGCTTCCCAAGCTGGATAGGCGGGTTCGACTCCCGTATCCTGCTTTTTTTTGAGGGTAAAAAATGCTGTAAAAACAGCTATGAATCATAGGGAGGACAAAAGAATGAGTATGAATATTGTATGTTTGGATCTGGAAGGCGTTTTAGTACCGGAGATCTGGATCGCATTTGCAAAGGAAAGCGGTATCCCGGAGCTGACCCGTACAACGAGGGACGAACCGGATTACGATAAACTGATGAACTGGAGACTTGGCATTTTAAAAGAGCATGGTCTTGGCTTAAAGGAGATCCAGGATACGATCGCAAAGATCGATCCGATCCCGGGAGCAAAAGAGTTTCTGGATGAGCTCAGAAGTATGACACAGGTGATCATCATCAGTGATACGTTTACACAGTTTGCAGGTCCTTTGATGAAGAAGCTGGGCTATCCGACGATCTTCTGCAACACACTCGAAGTAGCAGAGGACGGAGAGATCACAGGCTTTAAGATGCGTATTGAGAATTCCAAGCTGACAACAGTCAAAGCACTACAGTCAATCGGCTATGAGACGATCGCAAGCGGCGACAGCCACAACGATCTTGGCATGATCCGTGCCAGCAAGGCAGGCTTCTTATTCAAGAGTACAGATCAGATCAAGAAGGACAATCCGGATCTGCCTGCTTTTGAAACCTATGATGAGCTGCTTGCAGCAATTAAGAAAGCATTATAAGATGTATCGGATTTTTTTAGTGGAAGATGACGAAACGATTGCCCGTTTGATCAAAAAGCATTTGGAGAAGTGGGAATATGAGGTCAGCACCGTACAGGATTTTGGCAATGTGCTGGGTGAATTTGCTGTCTGCGATCCGCAGCTTGTGCTTCTGGACATCAGACTGCCCTTTTACAACGGCCATTACTGGTGTACACAGATCAGGCAGGTGTCAAAGGTTCCGATCATCTTTCTGTCATCCGTATCGGACAATATGAACATCGTGATGGCAATGAATATGGGCGCAGATGATTTTATTCCGAAGCCATTCGACCTGGAGGTACTGACTGCCAAGGTGCAGGCGCTACTGCGCAGAAGCTATGATTTTGCGGGAAGCAGCAGTATGCTGGAGCACAAGGGAATGCTGCTGAATCTGTCAGATGCGACGATTCTGTATCAGGAGCAGAAGGTGGAGTTGACAAAGAACGAGCTGAAGATCCTGCAGACCCTTATAGAAAACAAAACGCAGGTTGTGACACGTGAAACGCTTATGACAAGGCTCTGGGAAAGTGATATGTATGTGGATGAGAATACGCTTTCCGTCAATGTGAACAGACTGCGTAAAAAGCTGACTTCCATAGGTCTTGAGGACAGTATCCTGACAAAGAAAGGAATCGGGTATCAGATCGGATGAAAGTATGGAAAGGATTTATCAGACGAAATAAAGGCTGGCTGGGACTCTTTATAGGGATGACCGCCAGTCATCTTTTTTACCTGTATTTAATGCGTGCGCCAAAGGCGGATCTGGTGTACAGCACCTGTATAGATGTGGGTATTTTCCTTGTCATTTTCCTTGTGATGTGGATAACTTATCAAAAGAAAGTACAAAGGCTTCGCCAGTTTCTTTCCTGCCCGCTGGAAAACAATATGCAGCTTCCGGAGGCGGAAGAGCCTTTGGAGGAGTTTTATACCGAGCTGTTTTCCCGCGCAAATGAAGAACGTGCGGAAGCGATGCGCAGAGCGGGGCGTGAGAAACAGGAGCAGCGGGAATACTATGCCAGATGGGTGCATCAGATCAAAACACCGATCGCTGCTATGCAGCTTTTATTGCAGACGCAGAGGGAAGAAGCACCGGAAAGATATAAGGAGCAGGAAGAAATAGAGGAGCAGCTTTTCAGGATCGAGCAGTATGTCAGTATGGCACTGCAGTACCAGAGGAAGGACAGCCATGATTATGTCCTGCACTCCATTGCACTGGATGGGATCATCAGAGACAGCATTCACAAATATGCGAAAATGATGATCCGCAAAAAGATCGGTATACAGTACGAGGGTTGTGATCTGGTCGTAACCAGTGATGAAAAATGGCTCTCTTTTGTGGTAGAGCAGCTTCTCTCCAATGCGGTCAAATATATGCAGGAGGGCGTCATCACGATACAGACAGGGCAAAATGAAACAGAGGCATTTCTCTGCATGGAAGATCAGGGGATCGGGATCAGGCAGGAAGATATCCCGCGTGTTTTTGAACAGGGGTACACGGGATTTAACGGACATACGGATAAACATTCCACCGGGATCGGACTGTATTTGTGTAAGCAGGTGCTAACGAAGCTGGGGCATACGATCAGGATCACATCCGAGCCGGGTAAAGGCACGCAGGTATGGATCGGCTTTTCTCTACAAAAGATAGATATACGGGACTGACAGCTTCTGCCTTACAAAAATGTAAGAAATCAGGCTGAAATGTAAGCTGAATCGATGGCTGGCATTTCGGCCTTTTGTTATGCTGATGGAAAGTGAAAGACAGGAAAGGAAGGAATCATATGTCTATATTAGAAGTCAGTAACTTAAAGAAAATTTACACGACCAGATTTGGAGCCAGTCAGGTACAGGCACTTTCCAATATCAGCTTTTCCGTAGAAGAAGGAGAGTATGTTGCGATCATGGGAGAATCCGGTTCTGGCAAGACAACGCTGCTCAATATTCTGGCAGCACTGGATCAGCCGACAGACGGCGAAGTGATCCTGAACGGAAAAAAACTGCAATCCGTCCGGGAAAAGGAGATCGCTGCATTCAGACGGAAGCATCTTGGATTTGTGTTTCAGGATTTTAATCTGCTTGACAATTTTAACCTCCGCGACAATATTTATCTGCCGCTTGTCCTTTCGGATACAAAGTATGCGGAAATGGAGGCGCGGCTGGAGCCTCTTGCAAAGAAGCTTGGTATCAGCCAGCTTCTGGATAAGTTTCCGTATGAAGTATCGGGCGGACAGAAGCAGCGTGTGGCAGTGGCAAGAGCCCTTATTACAAGACCGGAGCTGATCCTGGCAGATGAGCCGACCGGCGCACTGGACTCCAAAGCAACAGACAGTCTGTTAAATCTGTTCGGTCAGATCAATCGGGAAGGACAGACGATTTTAATGGTAACCCACAGCACGAAAGCTGCAAGCCATGCGGGACGGGTTCTGTTCATCAAGGACGGCGAGGTGTTCCATCAGCTTTACAGAGGAAACATGACCAATGAACAGCTCTATGCGAGGATCGCAGATACGCTGACAGTATTACAGGCAGGTGGTGAGCAGCATGAATAAATTATACGGAAGACTGGCAAGAACCAATCTGAAAAACAATAAGCCGCTGTATATACCTTATATTCTGGCTGGTGTGATGACAGTTGCCCTGTTTTATCTGATGGTGTTTCTGAATAACAATCCGGGGCTGGATCAGATGCGGGGCGGCTATTATATCAAGACGATCATGGGAATGGGCGTTTATATCATCGCTTTTTTTTCACTGATTTTTCTTTTTTACACAAACAGCTTTATCATCAAGCGGCGGAAAAGAGAGATCGGCGTTTATAATATCCTGGGAATGGAAAAACGCCATATCGCAAGGGTACTTTTCATCGAAACTGTCTATGTTGCGGTACTTGCCATTGCAGGCGGTCTGCTCGTGGGGATCGGTTCTTCCAAGCTGATCCTGATGATGCTGTACCGGCTTTTGGATGTGGAAGAAAATGTGATATTTGTCGTGACAAAGGCAGGCATCACCTATGCGATTCCTTACTTTTGTATCCTGTATCTGCTGATATTTGGTTATAATCTTCTGCAGATCAGGCTTTCCAATCCGGTTGCACTTTTGCATGGCAGCAATGTCGGAGAAAAGGAGCCGAAAACCAAGATCGTGATGACCGTGCTTGGCTTAGTCTGCATCGGAATCGCTTACTATATTTCTTTTACGACAGAAAATCCGCTGAAGGTGCTGACGCTGTTTTTTGTAGCGGTCATTCTGGTCATTGTCGGCACGTATTTTCTGTTTACGGCGGGCAGCATTGCACTGCTGAAGCTGCTGCGCAGGGATAAACTTTTTTACTATAATAAAAAGCATTTCAGTGCGGTTTCCGGTCTTTTGTATCGTATGAAGCAAAATGCGGCGGGACTTGCCAGTATCTGTGTGCTTGCTACGATGGTGCTTGTCATGGTATCGATCACAGTCAGCCTGTATGCAGGTGTCGATGATGAACTGTATACCCGTTATCCGCAGGAGCTTTGTGTTTATTTAAACTATGGGACACCGGGCATGAGCAAGGAAGGCATCGCACAGGAAATCAGACAGGAAGTGGAAAAACAGGGCAGGACAATTACAAAAAGCTGTGTTTATGAAAAGATTCCGGCATTTACAACGAATGATGGGACAGAATTTTCAGCAGTAACGCAGAAGGAGTACAACGGAAACCAGACAGTCTTATATCTTGTGACAAGAGAAGATCTGCTGCAGATGGATAACAGCCTGCAGGCAGAAGCTGTGCAGCCGGTAAAGTCAGGCAGTGTGCGGATCTATGGTGGGCCGACAGCTTATACGGCAGATACGGTCAGTCTCTGGGGAAATGCTTTCTCGGTGGAATCGTCAGAACTTTATCAGAACGATGATGATCGGCATAAGATCAGCATGCTGAAAGGCTGTTATTATGTGATGTTTGACAGTGAGGAAACGATCAAAAGTGTTTACAGCACATATGGAGACGGACCAATTGATGTCAATGGCGTGATCGGCTTTGATTATGATGGCAGCAAAGGAGAAAAGATTGCCTGTTACCAGACAGTGGATTCCCAGCTTGAGAGGATCAAAGCATCCGCAGGTGAGGAAAATAGGATCGATCTGTATGCAGAAAGCAGGGCATGGAATGAAACAGAGGTCTATGCGCTGTATGGCGGACTGTTTTTCCTGGGTGCCTTTCTGGGAATCATGTTTCTGATCGTGACAGTGATGCTCATTTTCTACAAACAGATTTCGGAAGGCTATGAGGATAAGGAAAGGTATGTTATTATGGAAAAAGTGGGAATGAGCAGCGAAGAGGTAAAAGAGTCGATTACTTCCCAGATCAGGATCGTATTTTTTCTCCCGCTTGTTGTAGCAGCGATCCATGAACTGGCAGCGTTTCCGATCGTCAGAAGACTTCTGGCGCTGCTGAATCTGACCAATGTCAGATTGTATGTGATCTGTATGGGTATCACCTTCCTTCTCTTTTCCGCAATTTATTACATTGTTTTCCGCGTAACATCCCAGGCGTACTACAGGATCGTAGACGGAAAAGCAAGATAGAGGGTAACATGGTTTTACTGAAACAGTTATTGATCTTTTTATTTATGATGGTACTTGGATATGGCATGGCAAAAAAGGGTATCATGGAAGAAAAGGCATGCAGTGCGATCAACTGGCTGCTTGTCAATATTGCGAATCCTGCCCTTGTCATATCCAGCAGCATCGGAAATGCAATAGAAAAAGGAAGCGGGCGTATACAAATGCCTGATCGTATTCGGCAATATCGGATTTATGGGATTTCCGATGATCTCTGCCGTTTACGGAGCACAGGCACTGATCTACGGTGCAGGCGGTCTGCTTTGTGATGCTGGCAACGCCGTCCGGGACAATGGTTTCCATGATGGCGCAGGAATGTGGCGGAGAATATATGACGGCGTCGAAGGGCGTTACCCTGACAATGGTATTGTCGATCTTGACGATGCCATTGCTATTTGCTTTACTGAGAATGTGATTTTGTTACTTCGGATTTACATGGTAATGAATGAATCAAAAATAATAGAAAGAAGGATGCAGGTATGTGCACAGCAGCAACTTATCAGACAAAAGATTTTTATTTCGGACGTACACTGGACTATGAATTTTCCTATGGAGATGAGATCGTGCTAATGCCGCGGAAGTTTCCAATCTCTTTCCGGTATATGGGAAAAAGAGAGACACATTACGCGATTTTAGGTATTGCACATGTGGCAGGCGGCTATCCGCTTTACTACGATGCGATCAACGAAAAGGGCGTTGGCATGGCAGGTCTGAATTTTGTCGGAAATGCGGTATATCAGGAAGTGGAAGAAGGCAGGGAAAATGTGGCACAGTATGAATTTCTGCCATGGATCCTGTCACAGTGTGACAGCGTGCAGGCGGTGCGCAGCCTGCTTTCGAAAATGAATCTGGTCGGAACGCCGTTTTCGGAGCAGCTTCCGAGCGCGCAGCTCCACTGGCTGATCGCAGATGCAAACGAAGCGGTTACGGTGGAATGTACGGCGGATGGTCTGCATATCTATGACAATCCTGCAGGGGTACTGACCAATAACCCGCCGTTCCCGCAGCAGATGTTCTTACTGAATCAATATATGGGACTTTCACCGCGTCAGCCGGAAAATACCTTCTCGGGTGAGCTTGCGCTTACGCCGTACAGCCGTGGCATGGGCGCGATCGGGCTTCCGGGCGATCTGTCCTCTACTTCCCGTTTTGCAAAGGTGGCATTTACAAAGCTGCATGCAATTTCAGGCGATAGCGAAGAGGAAAGCGTCAGCCAGTTCTTCCATATTCTGGGCAGCGTGGATCAGCAGAGAGGCTGCTGCGAAGTCGCAGAAGGAAAATACGAGATCACGATCTATACAAGCTGCTGCAATGCAACAAAAGGCATCTACTATTACACTACCTACGATAACCATCAGATCTCCGCGGTAGATATGCACAAGGAAGATCTGGATACAGACAGCCTGTATCGTTACCCGGTGCTTACCAAAGGACAGATCTGCCGGCAAAATTAATGACTATTCAGCGTCGTGCAAACGGTAAAATTTCGGTAAACAAATAGGAAAAGGGCTTCTCTTACGGAAAATGATATGCTATCGTGTAAGAGAAGCTTTTTTATGTAATAGGAAACTTCGTTCCCATTACACAAAAAACGCTCCAAGTTTACAAAAAGGAGAAATAAGATGGGGAAAAAACAAGAGATCAGTACAGAACAGGACTTTGATGTGTTTAAAATCCTGTATACATCAAGTTGTAAGGAAGCGGGTATTGGGCTGCAGAACAAGGCAGCAGCATTGCATGCACTTATACAGAAATTATCAGAAAATCCGGATGATGATAAAATAAAAGATCTGTTTTTTCAGACACTGGCAGATCTGGAGCTGCTTTGCACAAATTTTCATGATTATAGCAATTATGAAGTGGCAGAAGAATACGAAGAACTGCTGAACCGTTATGAAGCAC
>HF995236.1:0-11887 GCA_000432915.1 Firmicutes bacterium CAG:194 | reverse complement strand
CTGAACCGTTATGCAGCACTGGATGCATTATACAGGCAGCAGGAGCAGTTTGAAGATGCATTTTCAGATTACAAAGACCGGACAAACGTTACCTTCAAAATGACTGGGATAAGTGCAGCAGACAGAGCATGCGACGGAACATGTAAAGAGGAACCTGATGGAACGGAAAACGCAGGACAGGGTACAGAGGTGGAACAGCTTTCCGCACTCTTTCGTAATATCCTTGGCATGGAGGACTGCAACAGCAGCCTTTTAGAAGTGCATCTGCGCAGCTTCCTTGCACAGATCGATGCAGACGAAATGCTGTCTGTCCTGAAGCCGTTTCTGGTATGGCAGCTGATGATCCGCAGACAGGAAGCACTCGCGGAAAAACAGGAGCTGTCTGTGACACTCGGAGAGCTTCTGGCATACGAGACTTACCCGGCCCGGGCGGAGCAGAAAAAGGTGCGTAAGCAGCTGAAGGCATATACAAAATTATTCCGGAAGATCTGCAAGTATTATAAGAAGGATGAAAAAGCAGATAAGGCATTTAGCAGATATGCGCTCGTTCAGACAACAAATCTGGCTGTATTTGCGGCAGAGGAGCAGTTTGACAAGCTTGATAAGATCTGTCCGCCGTTTTTAAGCCTTGTACTGGATATGGATCTGTCCTGTCTGGATTCGGAAGCTCCGGAGGAATGGCAGGCAGAGGAGCTGTTTGGTGTCAAAGAAGAGGATGCAGACCGCTATGCAGAATATGAACCGGAAGAAAACATGGAATACACTTATGAAATGTGGGCGGTAGAGGAAAAGACAGAAGCATATCTGTCAGAGCATCCTGCGCTGCTTGATACATTCAGAGAGGCATTTTATTTGGACATGGATAAGAGCAGAAATGTGGCAGAGCAGATCTTTGCGGCGATCTGTCCGGCACCGGATGGCAGCCATACATGGCTGACAGACTGCGTCAAGGCACAGATCTTTGATACGGTGACAGAGCAGCTGGATCAGATAACAGAGAAGGAAGTGCTGCAGATTTGCCTGAAGCTGTAAATATGACATTTTAATGAGAAACAGATTTTAGCAAAAGAGGACAGGATCAAAACCTGTCCTCATAATCTTTTATGCGGATACGGTTCTTTCCGTCCGTAACCGTAAATTGATTGGAAAAGTAAACATCGTTTCCATCGGAGGAACCAATCTCATTGGAATCCTTCCAAAAATCCGTTACAATGGCAAATGCAACACTTGCGCCAAGGCTCACAGCCACTAATAAATAAAGTATCATTTCTTTCGTCCCTCCCTTTTCCCGACAAGTGTTTTGATCGTTTCTGCGCGGGTCAGCGCCTGGCTCTTTCTCACACTTCTGTAATTTTTCAGCCCCGCGGTAAAGGCGGCGGAGATCAGTACCAAAGGAACCCACATGGCAGATAAGATACTATCGCTGCTTTGGAACAGGACAGGATCAAAGACAAGCTGCAGAATATGGTAAGCCGGTACGGAAACAAGCAGTGTGATCAGGGAAAACCACAATGCAATTTTATTTTTATCGGATGGAACTCCGCCGACTACCTTACCGGTCTGCCCGTTTACCAGGATCGTATAGGAATCACCTTCATAGGTAAATACCATAAACCAGACAGGCAGAAGTGCATAGGCTTCTTTTTCAAAAGAACAGGTAGGATTACTTTTCAGTGTCTGACATTCCTTTGCCATGAGATCATCATACAGAAGTTTGTTAAAACGATCCCTGGCACGTCTTCTCGCTATATTGCGCAGGGTATAATCACTGTCATCCTGCAGGTCTGCGTAGAAGCCGGAAAGATAGCCTGCCTGAAAATCGATCAGATCGGCAGTGTAAAACGGTTCCAGCTTTTCCGTGATCTCATTTGGTATTTTTTTGGAAGCGTCTACCGGTATTTCCTGAAAAGAAGCAACCGCTTCCCGGTAGAAATCATAAGTAACAGAGGATTTTTCTCCTTTGCTGTTTTTTTCTTCAAATTTTGCGCGGATGATCTGCCTGTCTTTATAGAGCATGTCATACAGATAATACGGAACATAAATGCCGCGCAGAAGCTCAGCTTTAAAATACTTCAATTCCTTCGGGATAAAATGTCCTTTGAAAAATTTCTCGCGGATATTGGCGACTGCATATTCCTTGGTAATTTTAAAAGGAATGATGTAATCAGGCTTCCGTGTCTTGGCGATCCGTTCAAATACGATCGTTGGCTGCCCGCAGTACGGACAGTAGCTGGCAACCTCGGTCTGATTCAGGTAAAGCTCACCGCTGCAGCTTGAGCAATGATAGAGCGACATATCCATTGTCCCCTTTTCCGGCGTAAAAACAGCCCGCCCGATTGCGCCATCGGGATTCTTCCCGGCGGACATTGCCTGCATTTTTTCGTATTCTTTTTCTTCTTCCGTATCTTCCACATCAAACATACTGGAGCAATATTCACAGACCATACGCCGGATGTCTGCATCGTATTTTAAGGCGCCTCCGCAAAACTTGCACTTTGTTATCATAAGAATTCCTCTTTCCTGTTAAGATCCCCGTGATGCAGGGAAACAGCTTCACAGTATATGTATGGCTTCAGTATAGCAAATATACGGTAATGTCGCAATTTATATCATCGGAAATTGCTTCTTTCACGCATTCTATAATCCTTGGTTATGGAAAGGATAGAAAATCGCTATATGCTATAACATTGACAATAAAAAAACAAAGTGCTAGGCTAGCACGTATAAAAATTGATACAGAAAGAAGGGAATCGCCAGAGGGCGAAAAGTATGAATGGATTAGTAATTGTTTTGATCGGTATTGTGGCACTTGCAGCCGGGTATCTTTTGTATGGACGCTGGCTTGCAAAGAAGTGGGGCATTGACCCGGATGCGAAAACACCGGCTTATACGCATGAGGATGGACAGGATTATGTACCGTCTTCCAAGTTTACGGTATTTTCCCATCAGTTTTCTTCCATCGCGGGAGCAGGACCTGTAACGGGCCCGATCTTAGCATCCGTATTCGGATGGGTTCCGGTGCTTCTGTGGCTTGTGATCGGCGGACTGTTCTTCGGTGCTGTACAGGATTTCGGTGCGTTATACGCTTCTGTCAAGAACGAAGGCAAGTCAATGGGTATGATCATTGAAAAATACATCGGAAAAACAGGTAGAAAACTGTTTATGTTATTCTGCTGGTTATTTACCTTACTTGTAATTGCAGCCTTTACCGATATGGTAGCAGGTACCTTTGTAGCAAAGGGTGTTGCGGATATGGCAGCGGATACTGCTTATGCAAATGCAGCAGCAGCTTCCATTTCCATGCTGTTCATTGTAGTGGCTGTGATCTTCGGTCTGATCCAGAAAAAGGTCGGAACGATGAAAGAATGGGTTCGTGCAGTTGTTGCGATCGCACTTTTGGTTGTGATGTTTGCGGTTGGTATGCATCTTCCAATCTATGCCACAAAATCTGCATGGATCTATATTGTTATGGCTTACCTGTTTTTAGCATCCGTTATGCCGATGTGGCTCCTGATGCAGCCAAGAGATTATATGACGACATTTATGCTGCTTGGTATGATCGCCGGTGCGGTATTAGGTGTACTTGTTGCACATCCGAGCATGCAGCTGAATGCATTTAATGGATTTAACGTCGGGGGAAAATATTTGTTCCCGACCTTATTTGTCACGATCGCCTGTGGCGCGGTTTCCGGATTCCACTCTCTGGTATCCTCCGGTACTTCCTCAAAGACGATCAGCAATGAAAAGGATATGCCGATGGTAGGATATGGTGCCATGGTAGTAGAATCTCTGCTTGGTATCATTTCACTCGTTGTTGTCGGTGCAGTTGCTGTCAACGGAACAAAGCCGGACGGTACACCGTTTGCGATCTTCTCAAGCGGTGTTGCAGGCTTTTTGGAAAAGATGGGGCTTCCGGTACAGCTGGCAACCGTATTTATGACAATGTGTGTTTCCGCACTTGCCCTGACATCACTTGATTCCGTAGCAAGAATCGGACGTATGTCCTTCCAGGAGCTGTTTTACGGTGATACAACAGATCCTGCCAAAATGCCGGGCTGGCAGAAGCTTCTGACCAACAAATATTTTGCGACAGTAATTACCTTATTCTTTGGCTATCTGCTGACACTTGGCGGTTATAACAATGTATGGCCTCTGTTTGGTTCTGCAAACCAGCTTTTGGCTGCACTCGTACTGATCGCACTTGCCGTCTTCTTAAAGACAACGGGCAGAACAGGCTGGACATTATATATCCCGATGTTCACGATGCTGGCAGTTACCTTTACCGCACTTGTCCAGAAGACGATCGCACTGATCAAAAACATGGCAGCAGGACAGGCAACCTTCCTGGTAGACGGTCTGCAGTTCATCGTTGCGATCCTTCTGATGGTACTTGGTGTCATGGTTGCACTGAGCTGTCTGAAGAAATTATTTACAGTGAAAAAAGAAGCGTAAATTTCCTCTTGCATTTTTGAAAAAATAGGACTATAACAGTGGTGGAACAAGAGAAACGAAACGCCATCTTGTATATGACATTCCGCAAACATCCCTATGTTCTCAATTTGTATGGATGGAGGAAAAGACAAATGAATACTTTTAAAGTGCAAAAAAGAGACATGGAAACAAAGGCAAAAAAGCTGAGAAGAGAAGGTTATGTAACAGGTAATCTTTTCGGGAAAGAAATCGAAGGCTCTGTTCTTTTAAAGATTGAAAGAAAAGAAGCCGAGAGAATGCAGCGTGAGTGCATGAAGGGCAGTCAGGTCATGCTGGATTTGGATGGTCAGAGCTATGACGTACTGATCAAGGAAATGGATTATGACCCTGCAAAGAACATGCTGATGGAGATCGATTTTCAGGCACTTGTCAGCAATGAAAAGGTACATTCCGTAGCAGAGATCATTCTGCACAACAAGGAGAAAGTCATCGGCGGTATTGTAGAGGAGCTTTTAACAGAAGTTGCTTACAAAGCACTTCCAAAGGATCTGGTTGAAAAGGTTGAGATCGACTGCAGCGAGCTTCATGTAGGAGATACCTTAAAGGTTTCTGATCTTGCGATCGCAAAGAATGGAAATATTGATATCACCACACATCTGGATACACCTGTTCTGAACGTCATTGTGGCACGTTCTTCAGAAGATGACGAAGACGCAGCAGAGGAAGATGCAGCGGAAGAGGCAAAATAAAGAGCTTCTTATGATAGAAGGAAAGTATGAAAGTGAGGATGTCCGGTACAGATATCCTCACTTTTATAGTGTTATGTATCAAGTGTGTCAGTCATGGTTTTTCTGCATATAATGATATAGGTGGCAAAGGATGTCATACGGATAGTTCGCATATCGTTTTTTGACATCTGCTCCTGACATGATAGGAAGAACTGGAAAATAAATTACACAAACCCTATTGACATAGTAGGAAAAAGAGGATATAATCCAAAACAAGTTAAGCAAAGGAGGCGCAGACAATGAAAAATACAGTCAGTTATACAAGTTCATACATGTGTTGTTGCTGCATGACATGCCGGGTTTTGGATTGACCGGGCGCTTTGATCGATGCGCCTTGTGATACGATTTAAAGTATGAAGCCAACAGCCCGGAGAAAAGCCTCCGGGCTGTCTTATGATAAAAATGCTCCGCAAGGATGCGTACTCGTGTGATAGTTTTGTACTAAATCGCAGTAAATATTGCTTACAAAGAAGAAGAGGAGAAAAAATATGAAAAATTGGAAGAAGCTTTTATCACTTGGACTCGCAGTTGCGCTCAGCGCAGGTATTTTAACAGGCTGCGGAAGCAAAGAAGAAACAGCAGCAGATGCATCTGCAACAGAAACTACAGATGCGTCAGACAGTACTGCAGACGCTGCAAAGGGAAATGAAGTATATCGTACACTCGATGAGATCAAGGAAAGCGGTACGATCAATATCGGCGTATTCTCAGACAAAAACCCATTTGGTTATGTAGACGAAAACGGTGAATATCAGGGCTACGATATATACTTCGCAAACAGGATCGGTGAAGATCTTGGCGTAAAAGTGAATTTTGTATCTACAGAAGCTGCTAACAGAATCGAATATCTGCAGACCGGTAAGGTAGATATCATCCTGGCAAACTTCACAGTCACAGATGAAAGAAAAGAAGAAGTTGACTTCGCGCTTCCTTATATGAATGTAGCACTTGGTGTTGTTTCCAGAAATGACAACGTGATCGAAAGTCTTGATAACTGGAATCCGGATGATTCCATCATCGTTATCTCCGGTACAACAGCAGAAACGTATCTGATCGAAAATTATCCGGATATTCCGCTGCAGAAGTTCGATTCTTATGCGACTGCAAAAGAAGCATTTGAAAACGGAACATCTGTTGCATGGGCTAACGACAATACAGAAGTTATCGCATTTTCTCTGCAGAATGACGGTTATACAGTAGGTATCCCGTCTCTCGGAAGTGCAGATACGATCGCTCCTGCAGTGACAAAGGGTAACACAACACTGCTTGACTGGATCAACGAAGAGATCAAGAGCCTTGGCGAAGAGAACTTCTTCCATGCTGACTACGAAGCAACTCTGACAGATACTTACGGATCTGAATATGAAGAAAGCTTAGTCGTAGAAGGCGGCGTAACAGATGCAGAATAACAATAACTTTACGACAGAAAAGAAATGATGTAGAATAAACTCCGGCAGACGCATTAGGGCATTTGCCGGAGATTTTATTGAAAGGAGAACGCGTTTCATGAATTGGGAGTTTATCGGTAAATACTTACCGCTATATGAACGGGCGGCGGTATTGACCGTGAAAATAGGACTCATTGGAATCGCTTTCGCTATTTTGGTGGGGCTGCTCTGCGCAGCAATTCAATATTATAAAGTACCGGTCGCAAGACAGATTGTGGCAGTCTATGTGGAGATCAGCAGAAATACACCGCTTCTGGTACAGTTATTCTTTATTTATTATGGTTTTCCGAAGATCGGGATCAGACTGACACCCGATGTATGCGGTGTGATCGGTCTGGCATTTCTGGGTGGCAGCTATATGGCAGAGGCTTTCCGGAGCGGGCTGGAATCGATCGAACCGATCCAGAAGGAGTCGGCGATCAGCCTTGGCATGAACCATCGACAGACATTTCAATATGTGATCCTGCCACAGGCAATTTCCATCAGCGTGCCTGCATTTGTGGCAAATGTGATCTTTTTACTGAAAGAAACGAGCGTGTTCAGTGCGATCAGCCTGATGGATCTGATGTTTACCGCAAAGGATCTGATCGGTCTTTATTACAAAACAACGGAGAGTTTGTTTTTACTGGTAGTCTTTTATCTGATCATTCTGCTTCCGGTATCGATTCTCGGTACTCTGTTAGAGAGGAGGTTGCGTTATGCCGGATTTGGGGATTGATGTATTATTTAAAGGCACCAATATGCTGCGCCTTCTGGGAGGCCTCTGGGTGGCTGCAAGGATCAGTCTGATCTCGATCGTGATCAGCATGCCACTCGGTATTCTGGTCGGTGCATTCATGACGATGAAAAATAAGATAGTCAGAGCAATCTGCCGTATTTATCTGGAGATCATCCGTATCATGCCACAGCTTGTACTGCTGTTTATCGTTTACTTCGGTACAACAAGAGCAATGGGCTGGAACCTGTCCGGTGAAGCTGCTTCCGTGATCGTATTTACCCTCTGGGGTACTGCGGAAATGGCAGATCTGGTGCGAGGTGCCCTGATCAGTATTCCGAAGCACCAGTATGAAAGTGCGGAGGCACTTGGGCTCACAAAGGTACAGACTTACATCTACATTATCATACCGCAGACAGTACGGCGACTGATCCCGCTTTCCATCAACCTCATCACCCGTATGATCAAGACAACTTCGCTTGTTCTGATGATCGGTGTTGTAGAGATGCTGAAGGTGGCACAGCAGATCATAGAGGCGAATCGAATGACGAGCCCGAATGCTGCGTTTGGCGTATTTTTAGTTGTATTTTTATTATATTTCCTCGTGTGCTGGCCAATCAGCATGCTGGCAAAATATCTGGAAAAGAAATGGAGATAAATCATGGCAGATACACTTTTAAAGGTAGAAAATCTGGTAAAAGAATATGACGGACAGCGCATTCTGGATGGCATTGATCTGACACTTGCACAGGGCGAGGTTGTCGTTGTGGTTGGCCCGAGCGGCTGCGGAAAAAGTACACTGCTCCGCTGTATCAATGCATTAGAGCCCGTGCAGGACGGTTCGATCAGCCTGCATGGCAAGGATATCCGCAAGGGCAGCAAAAATATTACCGAAATGCGGCAGAAGATCGGAATGGTATTCCAGAGCTACGAGCTGTTTCCACATCTGACCGTGCTTGACAATATCACGCTTTCCCCAGTTAAGGTGCAGAAGCGGAAAAAGGACGAGGTAAAAGCAGAAGCTATGGAGCTTTTGCAGAGAGTTGGTCTGGCAGATAAGGCAGCCAGCTATCCGAGACAGCTTTCCGGCGGTCAGAAACAGCGTGTGGCGATCGTCCGTGCGCTCTGCATGCATCCGGAAATCCTCTTATTTGATGAGGTTACAGCAGCACTTGACCCGGAAATGGTGCGGGAAGTACTCGATGTTATGCTTGATCTGGCAAAGCAGGGCAAGACGATGATCATTGTCACTCATGAAATGCAGTTTGCAAAAGCAGTTGCAGATCGTGTCATTTTCATGGACCAGGGACAGATTGTGGAAGAGGCAAAGCCGGAAGAATTCTTCGAGCATCCGACGACAGAACGTGCAAAGCAGTTTTTGAATGTATTTACATTTGAACATGTAGAGAAGTAGGATGGGAAGAAAAGGATAGAAGCTTACTTGGGCAGCATGTAGAACTGTATTTTCTGTACAAAAATATGTGACAAAAAAATAGATAGAAGAAAGATTGTGATACGAATGATCAGTGAAAAAGAACGAATTAAAATCCAGACGTCAGAGACGTTCCTGCTCAGCAGCCTGCTGGCACTTTCAGGCGGCTTTCAGGATGCATATACTTACAATGTGAGAGATAAAGTATTCTCGAATGCGCAGACCGGAAACGTTGTATTGATGAGCCAGCATCTGATGCAGGGCGAGTGGCAGCGGGCGCTGCATTATTTATTCCCGGTCCTTGCGTTTGCTTTGGGCGTGCTGGTGGCAGAACAGATCGGCCATAAATATAAAGGTGCCAAGAGGATCCACTGGCGGCAGATCATAGTCGCGCTGGAAATCGTGCTTTTGTTTGCAGTCGGCTTTATTCCGCAGGAATACAATATGCTCGCAACAATGCTTGTTTCCTTTACCTGTGCGATGCAGGTACAGACCTTCCGTAAGGTAAACGGCTATGGCTATGCCAGCACGATGTGTATCGGTAACCTGCGAAGTGGAACGGAAAGTCTTTCTGTGTTCTTCCGGGAAAGAGAGCACAGCGCACTTCGGAAAGCACTTCACTATTATGGGATCATTTTCATCTTTGCGATCGGTGCGGGACTGGGCGGCGTGCTGTCTTTGCGGATTGGTGTACAGGCAATCTGGGGTTCCTGCATTCTACTCGTGATCGTATGTGCAATGATGATCCGGGAACATCGGTGATTGTAGTATGGCAGGGATTGCACCGCATAGCGCGGCGCAATCCCTGTTGTTTTTATGTTATGGTGACGAGGAAAATGCATGTATTTAATGACCGCTGATCATATCGAAATTCGCAGAATGCATCTCGCTATGCTAAATTCGCCTCTAAACGATGATTTCCTCGATTTTGTATGAAGCTATCCGGAGCGTACGAAATAAATTTCATACATATTAGGGAATAACTGCCCAAAAGTATGAAGCCATCTGGCAGGTCGTTGCGTCTGTTCATACAAAAAAGCAAGACGCGCCCAAAAAGGACGAAAAAATGAAGTGGAAATGCCGCGAACAGATGGTATAATGGAACATAATATAGTTTGAAGCGTTCAAAATTCATACTTTTTCGTTGAAAACTGGGAAAAAGTATGAAGAAGCAGAAAAACAATAAAATTGCATTCATACCAAATTGTTCAAAAAACATAAAAAGGATGAATGCCGAAAAAAGATAGGAAAAACATTCATACAAAATAACATAAATAAAAGAAAAAGTATGAAACAGGAAAGCACAGAAGAAAATTCGGTGTATATGGGAAGTGCTATGGAAAATAAAGGAATTATGTATGTGCTGGCATCAAAGCCTTATCATGAGGTAAAAGAGCCGGGCTATCGGACGGTCATGATCGGGCAGGATCTGCCGGAAGAATATGAAGAAAAGAAAGATGACAGCGGCAGACCGGAGACTGGTAGATCAGATCGTAAGAAAAAAGAAAATTGCGACTGCAACAAGTTTACAGCAGAATATATCGGGATCTGCAGCTCTGACAGATATTTTGTGGATGCAGGCAGGCTTCTTTCCGTGAAAAAAATGCAGAAGCTGCTTGAGCAGACTTCGGTCATTCTGGGAGATTGCCTGACCGGGCAATCAGAAAAAATGGTGCAGAAAAACAGAAAAGCAGAGAGTATCGATGAACTGGAAAAAGAAGAAATTCCGTGTCTCATGATAAAAAAAGAAGCTCTGGAAGATTTCTGCCGGTGGTATCAAGAAAACTACGGTCAAAATCCTGCATGGCATACAAATATGACTGCAGAAATAAAAGCATGGTTATCCGACAAACAGATTTCCTATGCATATTTCCATACGGAGAAAATCGACACAAACCGCCTCCCTGCGATGTATGAACTGGTGAAAGATCTGACGGAAGATCTTGTGAAAAAATATCAGCAGGGTAACTTTTTATATTTACCACCGATTGACCGGACAGTAGGAAAAAATGGCAGGATGCCTGTCTGGATCTGCTGGTGGCAGGGGATTTCCGAAGCACCGGAGCTCGTGCAGAGATGCATTGCCCGTATGGAAAAAATGTTCGGAGATAAAGCAGACATACGGATCATTACATTTGATAATTACCGGCAGTACATAGCATTTTCAGAAACGGTAGCAGAGAAATTTAATAAAGGCTGCATTTCCATGACACACTTGTCTGATATTCTGCGTGCGCAGCTTCTCTGCCGCTATGGAGGACTGTGGATAGATGCTACCTATTATATATGGGATGACAGATTTATCGATGCGCTCTGCCAGTTTCCTTTCTTTACGCAGAAGCAGGGCGGCGAACTGAATGAGCTGGATATCGTTTCGGGAAGATGGGCAAATAATTTCATGAAGGGACCTGCAGGATTCCCGCTGTTTGGCTTTATGGTGGAGGCGTTTGAACTCTTTTGGAGCAAATATGATGAGGTGCTCAATTACTTCCTGTTTGATTACATTATTGCGGTTTGTTATGAACAACTGCCGGAGATCAGAATGATCATGGGTGCCTGTCCGGTAAACAACCGGTTTTCACAGGTGCTGGCAGACTGGGGAAATGAAGCCTGCGATCCGCACAAGCTGGAGCTTCTGACGGCGGATACCTGGCTCTTTAAACTGACATATAAGAAACAGTTTTCCATGCAGACAAGCGACGGACAAAGGACATATTATGCGGCGCTGTTGGAAGAAGAATAAGTGCTTTATTGTAGCAGAGTGTGTAGAAAATAAAAAAATAAAAAAAGGTGTTAAGTATTATTGGGAAGACCCGATATATATATTGAGTAAAACAAATACTTAAAACCATTGAAAGGGAAATGGATGGAGCGTACGGCCGGAAAGGACTTTTTCAATCAAAATGACCGTCATGGATGACGGCATTTAAATTCAAGGAGGAATATATTATGGTAGTACAACACAATCTTACAGCGATGAACTCAAGCAGAATGCTTAACATCACAACAAGTACTCAGGCAAAATCTACAGAGAAGTTATCTTCAGGTTACAAGATCAACCGTGCAGCAGATG
>HF995235.1:50726-138234 GCA_000432915.1 Firmicutes bacterium CAG:194 | reverse complement strand
GCGGACATATTGTGGTAGGAACAAAAGCTCCTGAGGTATGTCCGGTATGTAATCATCCACAGAGCTATTTTGAAGTACATGAAGAAAACTATTAAGGTGAATTGATATAAATATATTATGATAGGATGCAGATTCTATAGGAGTGACTGAAAAAACATGTGATATCCTTGATGACATGGCACAGAATGGTTTTATTGATTCAGATATTTCACATAAGCATATCGATCACATCATGGGAATTATCTGGATGATCCGCATGATCTGCCAGCATATGAGACAGGGGGCATATGACGGAGAAGCTGTCATCTATGGACATGCGGAAGTGATCGCGCTTTTGCGGGAGCTTTCCGAAAAGCTGATCCAGAAAAAGGACGTGGCGATGATCGGGCAGAGACTGCATCTGATCCCGGTAGAAGATGGTGCGTCAAAAGAAATTTTGGGAAAGAAGGTTACCTTTTTCGATATTCAGTCTACCAAGGCAAAACAGTTTGGATTTTGTATGGATCTGGGCGCGGGCAGAAAGCTGACCTGTTGCAGAGACGAACCGTATAACAGCTGTGAGGAAGCATATGCGAAGGACAGCACCTGGCTGTTACACGAAGCCTTTTGTCTGCACGGACAGGCGGATATCTTCCATCCGTATGAGAAGCATCATTCCACGGTGAAAGATGCCTGTGAGCTGGCGGAGCAGCTCCATGTCAAAAATCTGCTTCTCTATCACACAGAAGACAGAAATCTTGCAAAAAGAAAAGAACTGTATACAGAGGAAGGAAAGCGGTATTATCATGGCAATCTGTATGTGCCGGATGATCTGGAAAAAATATCATTATAAGGATGAGAACGGAGGGTGTCTATGAGCCATAGGAAATACAGCCTGCTATATCCGGCAGAGCAGGCGGAATATAAAACACTGAGTCAGACAACCATGCATGATCTGGGATTGGATCAGATCTGTAAAAAACTGTCAGCCAAAGAGGCAGAGCAGAATTATATCTTAAATGTTATGGCACGGATGTATGCAGACCCTGTGGTGACGCAGTACCGCTGTGATATTTTTGAAGATGTGCTACAGAATAAAAAGATGCGGGACGATATGATGGAAATACTTGGGCGTATCAGCTTCCTGAAGGATTATGGTGGTTTTAAAAGGGAATACGATGACAGTGCCAGCATCTGGGATCTGTTGCACAGGCTGGATGAGATCAACGATTATATCAAATGTGTGGATGCACTGCATACTTGTCTGGCGGATCCACAGCTCCACTCGGCGGGATTTCTGGGACTGCGGGAATATGTGGAAGAAATCTATGCAGATAATGGGTTTGCAGAGCTGAAACAGGATATTGCAGGATTGAAGCTGGATACCTCACAGCTGAAAAGTATCACGGTAGGGATCAATCTGAATGACCGGTTTGAAGCGGATGGGATCGGACTTGTTTCGATTAACAGCAAGTATTTTACGAAAGCGGGCATTCTCGGTAATTTCTATGAGCATATTGCGGCGAAGGATCGGATCAATGCGGATACAGCATGGAAGAAGGATTTTAAATTCCAGCCGTTTGATGTCAATGCGGAAGGTGCGCTGCATACACCGCTGCAAAAAGCGATGGGAGCAGGGGCGACGGTAGCAGATGCCATGGTTGGAATTGTCGGTGTTCCGGAAGGCGATCAGGCAAAAGATGTAACGCGATATACGGACCGCATTGTAAATCATATGGTTTCCCATATGGTCAAAAGAGCAAAGGAAGTATTGAATAAATATGTTTCTGTTACGATCACCGATATGACCGATCTGATCCCGGAGATGATGTACTATATCCGGTGGGCGGAATATATGAAAAAGCTGCAGGATAAAGGCTTTTCCTTTGCAAAGGCAGTAGTCTCTCAGGCATCTGATCAAGAGGCAGACAGATATGAAATGCGGGCAAGGGGCATTTATAATCTGAAGCTTGCGGTTTTTGAAACGGAAGAATCCGGTAATATCGTAACAAATGATCTGGATTTTGATAAGCTCCACAGAGTTTATGTGCTGACGGGCGCCAACCGCGGTGGTAAAACAACGATCACGCAGGCAATCGGACAACTGTTTGTACTGGCACAGGGCGGTATTTATATACCGGGCAGCGGATTTACCTTTTCTCCGGCGGATTGTATTTATACCCATTTTCCGGCAGATGAGGATAAAACACTGGATCTGGGACGTCTGGGCGAAGAATGTAAACGATTTAAGGAAATCTATGAAAATGCAGATAGCAGAAGCTTACTGCTGCTGAATGAATCCTTTTCAACCACCTCATTTGAGGAAGGGTACTATATTGCAAAGGATTGCATCAGGGCAATTTTATGTAAGGGGATGCGGACTATTTATAATACGCATATGCATAAGCTGGCATTTGATATTGCCCGGATCAATGAAGAACAGGGGCAGGCAGAGGGAAGAGCGTTTTCCCTGATCGTACATGCAAAAGATGCAAAGCGTTCCTATCAGATTGAAGTGGCACCACCGGAAGGAAAGTCATATGCGAGTCAGATCGCACAGAAGTACGGTGTGACCTATGAGTTGTTATTACACAGGGGCTAGCCGGGTAGGCGAATCATTAACGGGCTCTCTTGACAGAAAGAAAAAAACGGCATAATATCGGACTTGCCGGAACAGAGTAATGTTTAAAGGCAGAATAAATAAGGAAAGCAGGGATATTTTATGTATGAAATGAAACCGGAATATTATATTGGAATAGATATGATTGATGAGGAACATAAGCAGCTGTTTGAGTATGCGGACGAGGCATATGAGCTGCTTCATGATGAGTTTACACCTGATAAGTATGACAAAATTGATATAATATTAGAGAATCTTCGGAATTATACCGTGAAGCATTTTTCTGATGAAGAACAGTATATGGAATCTATCAATTATAAGAAGTTATTCACACAGAAAATCCAGCATCAGGAATTTATACAGAAGCTTGATGAATTTATGGAACACCATAATGATGATGCAGAAGATCAGGATGAACAGATCATGGAAATTTTAAAATATCTTACAGAATGGTTGGTAAACCATATTTTGTATGTGGATGGACAGATTCCAAAAAACTGACAGAGAGAAAAAAGCGGATATGACGGAATGGGAAAAAGCCCAGCAGGGCTATTTATATGATGCAAGTTATGATCAGGAGATCGTAGATGCCAGAACGAAATGTGCGGATCTGTGTTATGCGTTTAACGCGTGCAGACCGTCGGATGTTAAGACACAGGAGAAGCTGATCCGGGAAATGTTTGGTGAAATCAGAGGAAGTTTTACGATCACGGCTCCGTTTTACTGTGACTATGGCAGTAATATTTCGATCGGGGATAATTTTTATACCAATCACAATTGTATTATTCTGGATGGTGCAAAGGTGACATTCGGAGACAGCGTATTTATTGCGCCGAACTGTGTATTTTCTACAGCAGGACACGCATTGGATGCCCGGATGCGCGCAGAAGGCATGGAAATTGCATTACCCATTACAGTCGGAAACAGGGTATGGATCGGCGCAAATGTATCAGTATTGCCCGGGGTAACGATCGGAGATGATACCGTGATCGGTGCAGGCAGTGTGGTAAACAAAGATATTCCGGGCGGCGTTGTGGCAGCGGGTAATCCGTGCAGAGTGATCCGTAAGATCACAGAGGCTGATAAACAGAAATATCCGATATGGAAAGAGTAAGAAAACAGAAAAATGGAGGCTGTATGCGGAAAAACAAAAGAAAATGGATCTGCATTTTAATGTTGGCATTACTGTTTTGTATCAGTGCGGCGGCAGTTACGGAGACGCGTGTACAGGCAGCGCAGACAAAGGAAACAACAGGCTTTGTGAAAAAGAAGGGCAAAACGTACTATTATAAAAACGGGAAAAAGCAAAAAGGGCTGAAAACGATCGATGGCAGCAAATATTATTTCAGCAAAGTAACCGGCGTGATGCAGAAGAAGGTGTTTAAGACTGTAAAAGGAAAGAAATACTACTTTGGCGCGAACGGAAAAGCGGTCAGGGGACTGAAGACGATCAAGAAGAACCTGTATTATTTTAATACATTGTGTGTGATGCAGAAAGGCTGGAAAACAGTCAATGGTGTGAAATATTATTTTGCGTCGAATGGTAAGGCATACAGGAACACAACGAAAAAAGTCGGTAAGATCTATGCGCGCTTTGATGAAAACGGGGCATATCAGATTACAGCCTCCTATTGTATGGTAAATGGCAGAAAGATGCAGGTGCAGTATCGGACAGACCCACAGGTCAGTGATGAAATATTACTTGCAGCAATTTTGTATGCGGAAGCAGGCGGCGAGAGACAGACAGCACTTTTCGCAACGCTGAATCAGGAAACAATCCGTGTCTATAAGGGGCAGTTAGCTGTGGGCTATACGATTTTAAACCGTATGGCGAGCAGAAGTTACCCGTCGACCGTAAAGGAAATTGTCTATGCGCAGTATCAGTTTGAACCGGCAAGAACCGGCGTTCTGACAGCACTTCTGAAGGATCAGACAAGGATCAGTACAGAGTGCAGAAATACTGCAAAGTTGCTACTGAAAGATTATAAGGCAGCACAGGACAGTGTAAAGGAATTTCCGCGCAGCGAGTTTACCTGGTGCAACTTTTGGGCACTCAGTTATGCAAGAAATTATTCAGATTTCTTCTCGGTGTATAAAAAAAATGAGTATCAGATCATTGGCAATCAGGTATTTTTCAATTATACAAAAACGATCCACAGCCAAAGCTGAGCGAATAGAGATCCTGGAAAACAGACATACTAAACAGTAGAGCTAGGGCGTAGTCAGGAGGTCCGGAATGAAGATTTTATTTTATGATACAAAAAAATATGACAGAGATTCTTTTGAAAAAGTAGTAACAGATTTTCCGGAGACGGAAATAGATTATCTGGAAGCCGATCTGTCTGTGCAGACGGCAAGACTGGCAAAGGGATATGATGCAGTCTGTGCTTTTGTCAGCTCGGATGTCAGTGAGAAGGTGCTGCAGATACTGGGACAGCGTGGGGTAAAGCTTGTACTGATGCGGTGTGCGGGCTTTAATAATGTAGATCTTGCTGCTGCGGATGCCAACGGCATTACTGTACTTCGCGTACCAGGCTATTCTCCGGAGGCAGTAGCAGAGCATGCCATGGCACTGGCACTGGCGGTGAATCGGCATATCCATAAGGGGTATATCAAGGTGCGGGAGAACAACTTCAGCCTGGTAGGATTAACCGGTGTTAACTTCTATGGAAAAACAGCAGGTATTGTCGGAACCGGCAAGATCGGCGCAGCCATGTGCAGGATCTGTCACGGATTTGGCATGAAGGTGATCGCCTATGATATTTATCAGAACCCGGATCTGGATTTTGTGGAATATGTGGATTTTGACACCTTACTTGCAAACAGTGACCTGATCTCCCTGCATTGCCCGCTGACGGAGGAAAATTATCATCTGATCAATCAGGATACGATCCGGAAAATGAAGGATGAAGTGATCCTTGTGAATACATCGCGCGGTGCGCTGATCAAGACGGATGATCTGATCGCAGGCATCCGAAGCCGGAAATTCTTTGGGGTGGGACTGGACGTGTACGAGGAAGAAACCAATAATGTGTTTGAAAACAGAGAGGATGATTTCTTAGAGCACTCCACAACAGCAAGATTGTTGTCCTTCCCTAACGTGATCGTAACTTCCCATCAGGGCTTCTTAACAGAGGAGGCACTTGCGGCGATCAGCCGGACAACATTGCAGAACGCAATGGATTTCAAAAACGCAGCGGTCAACCCGGCAAATCAGGTGAAATAATATGAAGAAAAAAGTTCTTGGGGCATGTGCAGCGACGGTGGGTGTGCTTTTGCTTATTGCTGCTGCAGTTGCTGTATGGATCTTGCAAAAACCGGAAACAAGATTTCTGGTCACAATGCAGCAGGCTCTCAGAGAAAAAGGCTTGCTTGGTGAATTTTGGGAAAGACGGGAACAAGGGCAGCTTGCGCAGCTGGATGGAAGATACCGGATCTCTCTGCCACTGCTTGGCAAGAAAAATATGGAATTTACCGCGCAGTTTTCCGATGGAACGGTATTATTCCAGCCGACGGCCAACAGGGAGGTTCTCTACAAATATGTGTATCAGGATGCGGATAACCAACAGGCACTGCAAAAGCTTTTGGGTAAGGAAGCGGAGACGCAGATTGATTTCTGGCTGTCAGTGATCGAAGGAACAGAGAATGGAAGCTCTGCGGGAAATGGTACGGGCGTACTTGGAAAAGAGCGGCAGAAGCAGCTGGTTTCCTACAGTAAAGAAGTGATGCAGGGGCTTTCGCTGACAGAAGGTAAGCAAAAGCATGCATACATAAACGGAACATATGAAACTTGCAGTTGTACGGAGATCGTGCTTCCTGTGACAGATTTTTTGGATATTTACGAAGGCTATGCCCGCATCTGTGAAAAGGATGGTGTATTGCTTCCGGTACTTTCGGAGAATGAATGGCTTGGGGAACAGGAGGAGATCACTTTCCGGTTTTACCAAAAAGGACTGCAGCTTGCGGCGATCGGCGTTGAAGCAGATGGTGAGCCACTGCTTACGCTGGCAGAAGATCAGGAAGGAATACCGCGGCTTGATCTGGAACAGATCAGGATCGGATCCGATGGCAGTCTGAGTCTGGAGCTTTCTTATCTGGAGCAGGGGCAGTTGCAGCCGCTGCAGGGAGAGATACTTGATATTGGTAAGCTGACGTTTACACAGATTCCGAAATTGTTTGGTATATTTTAAAGCTGTATGCAAAGAAAAAGCCCGAAGCGTTTTGCCTCGGGCTTGTTTTAGCTGCATATCTTATTTGTTGTCTTCCTCTTCATCAAAGAATTCTTCGATCGTCTCGGTTGAGGATTCTACATTGTCGATCGGTTCTTCATCTTCTTCATCGAAAGGTTCATCGTCAGCCTGTTCAGTTTCGGCTGATTCTTCTTTTTCTTCTTCCTTCGGTTCCGGAGCCGGAGTTTCTTCTTTACCTTCAGCAGCCGGAGAGACCGCTTCCTTTACTTCTTCTACTGCCGGTTTCTCTTCTTGCCCGGAAACAACAGGATCTACAGCAGGTTCTTCTGGCCTGACAGGTTCTGCCGGTACATCTTCTTTGGCTTCTTCTGCAGCCGTCTCTTCCTCAGATTTTACGGTAGAGAAACGAAGCGGTACATAGCTGCGTTCCTTGCCGCCGGAGAGATCTTTTTCCTCTTCGTCAAAATCAAAATCGTTATCAAAATCGTCATCGTCAAATCTGTCTTCATCAGATTTTTTGAAATAGTAATAAGCACCTGCCGCAGCAGCGACAGCAGCGCTGAACATCAGAAATTTACCAAATTTTTTAGCCATATTGTAAACCCCTTTCTATGGAATCTGTTTTCTTTATTTTAAAATAATTTTGCCCGGAACACAAGGAGTTTGTGTACAGTTTATAAGAAGTTTATGGAATTGCAAGAGTAGCTGTTCTGTGGTAGGATAAAGTGACCGCCGGAGTCAATGATACGGAAAAAGAGGAACTACAATGAACAATCGTTTTTTTGAACTTCCAAAGGAAAAACAGGATCGTTTTATCAATGCAGCACTGCAGATCTTTGCGAAAAATGGCTACAAAAAGGCAAGTACCGATGAGATCGTGAAAGCAGCCGGCATTTCCAAGGGATTGTTATTCCATTATTTCGGAAGTAAGCAGGGGCTATACGAATTTGTCTATATGTACAGCGTGAAATATATCAGTATGGAATATTCCCGTACCGTACCGCTGTTTTCCATTGATTTCTTTTCCCTGCAGCGCAAGGTAGAAGAAGCAAAGCGTGATATCATCCGCAATTATCCGTACATGAATCTGTTTGTGACGCTGGCATTCCGGGAAGAAAAAGAAATCCTGACACTGATCGCAGACAGTATGGATCAGTATTCCACAATGCTTTCCGGTATTTACCAAAAGGCGGATCTGAGCTGCTTTAAGACAGGAATTGATGCATCCGCCGTTCTGAAAATGTGTCTGTTTGTAGCGGATGGGGTATTAAATGAACAATTCCGCAACGACAGTATCGATGCGGAATCGTATTTTACGGAAGTGGAAAGTTACCTGCAGCTGTTAGAAGAAAATATGTGCTGGTAGCTTCGGCTTATTTGGACTGCTGATAAACCGGATCAGCCGGGTAACCGCCACGCAGCTTCTGCATGCCACGCTGTACGGCGTCTCTGGAATTTTTCCAGTCAGCATCTTTGTTCCGGTAATCATATTTTTCAACAAGCCATGCAACATCTTCGCCGACACGTTTCAGATTGTCCAGCATCTGATTCAGGATCAGCGGATAGAATTCAGCCTTCTGCTTGTCATTCAGCTCTGTTTCCGCACGTCTGCAGATATCACCAAAGTGATGCAGGCAGAAGCCTTTGCTGCCTTCAATCATCTTTTTCATTTCGCCGTCCTTCTTATACATAAAGAAGAAGGTATCCAGATATCGTTCATAAGTTTTCTCAAAGTTTGTACAGATATAGCAGGATTTTTCTTTTTCCTGTACCCAGTTATAAATGGCGTTATCTGTGGTGTCTGCCTTTTTCAGACGATTCATAAAGGAAGCTTTGCCCGGTGCAAACATCTTGATCTGACCTTCCAGCTCTTTCTGCATCTGGATATAGTGTGTTTTCAGAATCCAGGCATTTCCGAGAGAGTTACCATAGTCAAACATTTTTTTGAAATGGGCACGGCAGAAGCCCGCCTTGTCTGTCATTTCACGCATATCACTTTCCATATAGGAGGAGCTGGAGCCGAGCACCAGATCTAAAAGATCCTGTTCTACTTCCCGTTCCACAAAACAGAGCGGACACTCGTCATTTGCATGAAATGCATCGGTTAATGGTATGGTGTATAGTGTTTCTTTCATTTGCCTCTTCTTTCTTCCTGCGCAGATCCGGATATAGGTACAAATCTGGCGGGAAACAGGATATTCATTGATATGTATTCCTTTTCAGTTTACCTGTGAGCGGGGAAAAAGACAAGCAAAAAAAGAGTGCAAAATCGAAGTGGCTATGTTAGAATGGTTAGCGGTAACAGAAATTTATCTTATGAAGGAGGATGTGTATTATGAATACGGAAGAAAAAACCTGCATTCGTGATGCGAGGGAGCTCGGTGTTCCCAAAATGCTGCTACTTGGTCTGCAGCACATGTTTGCCATGTTTGGCGCAACTATTTTAGTTCCAATCTTAGTGAACACTTATTTTGAAGGAGAAGGGTTATCCGTTCAGGTGACGTTGTTTTTTGCCGGCGTTGGTACACTGTTCTTCCATCTTTGTTCGAAATTTAAAGTACCGGCATTTCTTGGTTCGTCATTTGCATTCCTTGGTGGTTTTGCTACAGTAGCGAATCTGGATACCGGTATTTTTGCGGATATGACAATGGGAGAAAAACTTCCATATGCCTGTGGCGGTATCGTAGTGGCAGGTCTGTTATATCTGGTTCTGGCGCTGATCATCAAGCTTGTCGGCGTTAAGAAGGTTATGCGTTTCCTGCCGCCTGCAGTAACAGGTCCGATCATTATCTGTATCGGTCTGAGTCTTGCACCGTCAGCAGTATCAAATGCTTCCACAAACTGGTTACTGGCATTGATCGCTCTTGGCGTCATCGTTATCTTCAATATCTGGGGCAAGGGTATGTTCAAGATCATCCCGATCCTGATGGGTGTTGTGATCTCTTATATTGCAGCGCTGATCATGCACTTTGCAGGTATGACAAATGCAGATGGCTCCGCTATCCTGAATTTCTCTCAGGCAGCAACAGATGCGGTAGTCGGTCTGCCGCCTTTCCAGCTTTGCAAGTTTGACCTGACAGCCATTCTTGTTATGGCACCGATCGCGATCGCAACCATGATGGAGCATATCGGTGACATGTCTGCCATTTCCGCAACAGTTGGTTCTAACTTTATTGAAGATCCGGGACTTCACCGTACGCTGATCGGTGACGGTCTTGCAACAAGTTTATCTGCTCTGTTCGGTGGTCCTGCCAATACAACATACGGTGAAAACACCGGTGTACTGGAACTGAGTAAAGTATACGATCCACGTGTTATCCGTCTGGCTGCTGTATTTGCAGTTATCCTGAGCTTCTTCCCGAAGATAGCTGATCTGATCAGTACATTACCTTCCGCTATCATCGGTGGCGTCAGCTTCATGCTGTATGGTATGATTTCTGCAATCGGTGTAAGAAACGTAGTAGAAAACCATGTAGATCTGACAAAATCAAGAAACCTGATCATTGCAGCAGTTATCCTTGTCTGCGGTCTTGGTTTCTCAGGTGGTCTGACATTTACGATCGGTGGTACATCCATCACATTAACAGCACTTGCAATCGCAGCTATCGCAGGCGTTTTATTAAATGCGATCCTGCCGGGCAAGGATTATGAATTCGGTAAAGATCCACAGGCTGATAAGAACCGTGGTCTGGACATGAACTTCATGGACAACAAATAAGTTGCTGCATAGTAACAAAATATAGGAAAATAGGAACCGGGCATGTGGAAGTTTCCACATGTCCGGTTTTCGTCTCTGTCTCTGATAAGGGATTAGACCCTTTGGGCGGATGCTTTCGCCAGCTTCCGCTGAAAATAGATAAAAAAGAGTACATTCAGCACAATGCCTACTGCCGTGGAAACAGGGGCGGCAAGACCGATCTTTGTCAGGCTGGCATCTGGCTGGATGCTCATAAAGTAAGCCAAAGGTAATCTGACAAGCAGTGTCTGCGTGAGCCCCTGGATCATAACCCAGAGCGTCTGGTTATTGCCGTTGAAATAGCCGATCATGCTGAACAAAACAGCGGTCAGGATCGTTTCGGGGGCGAAGCCTTTCAGATAAGCAAAGCCGTTTTGGACAACCTCTGCATCGGTAGAAAAAATACCGGTCAGCAGGTCGCCCTTCAGCAGAATAAGTGCAAATACAAAGCAGCCGAAGACAAGCCCAATCCTAATTCCGGTCAGCATGGACTGGCGGGCTCGCTTTGAATTGCCTGCACCAACATTTTGTGCGACAAAGGAAGCCATGGACTGCATGAGGGCACTAGGGATCAGCATGGCAAAGCTGACGATCTTGCAGGCAACACCGTATCCGGAGGAAGCGGTCAGCCCCAGCCGGTTGACAAAGGCGCAGAGTGCCAGAAAGGAAATCTGGGTCAGACATTCCTGCAGTGCCAGCGGAAGCCCGATGCTTAAAAATTTGCGGCATTGTGCGTTTAATCGGAAGTCTGCCTTTGTGATCGTAAAGGGCAGCTCTTTTTTTGCCAGAATGCAGAGCGCAAATACAACGCTGACAGCCTGCGCCAGAACCGTGGCGAGGGCAGCACCCGATGCATCCATGTGCAGTCCTGCAACAAAGACAAGATCGCCGATGATATTAACGATACAGGCAACCAGTACAAAGAGCAGAGGAGAGCGGCTGTCCCCCAGTCCCCTGAAAATGGCAGCAAGTAAGTTATAGGCAACAATGAAGAGAATACCAAAACCGCAGATCCGGACATAACCTGTTGTGGCTGTCAGTGCTTCTGGCGGTGCCTGCATCAGAATCGAGATCGGACGCGCAAAGCATACCAGTATCACGAGCAGGACGAGGGCAAGTATGGTAAAGACGATGGCACCGCCGCCGAGTACAGCTCCGATCTGTTTCTGCTTTTTTTCACCAAGGTAACGCGCGATCAGTACGGTGATACCCATGGCAAGCTGTATGACCACAAAGGTCACAAGATTCAGTACCTGACTGCCTGTGGAAACACCGGAAAGTCCTGCTGTAGAACCGAAGCGTCCGACAACCAGAAGGTCAACAGCGCCGTAGGCTGCCTGCAGGACAAGGGCACCTAAGATCGGAAGCATAAACAGTGCCAGTTTTTTGAGAATGCTTCCCTGTGTAAAATCAGTTTTATCATTCATGTAAGAGAAATCCTCCTTTCAGACATTATGTCATACATTTTTGTAATCGTGCGGATCGTGCAGTCTGCATCCTCTTCCGTGATATCCAAAAGCAATGGTGCAAGCTGACTGAAAAATTCTTCGTTATATTTCCGGGAAAGTGCTTTTCCGGCTTCCGTCATGGAAAGATAGGTCACACGCTTATCCTGCGCAGAAGAAACCTTCTGCAGATAGCCTTTTGCTTCCATTTCCTTAACAGTCCGTGTTACGCCGGGGCGCGGAATGCCCAGTCTGTCGCTGATATCGGATACTTTTACGCGCATGCCCTTTTGCTCCATTGTTTCGATCAGATCTAAGAAATGAATGTAGGAGGGGGTAACGCCATCGGGAAGCGTTGGAAGCATGGCGCGGATCCGCTGCGCCTGATAGCAGGCATCCAGCACGGCTTTTATAGTTGCTATTTCCATTTTTACATGTCCTTTCTGGTTATTGCATGATAATTACCCAAGGTAATTACCGGAAGTAATTATATGGAGATTGTACCATAATGTCAACCATTTTTTAGGCAGCAGGCGGGTAACTGTCAGAGCTGGCAGGTGATCCGGCTGGTTACGTGAATGAAAATGCCGGCTGGCTGTCTGAACGGAAACAGGTAGATTTTTCCGCAGGATTTTGTTATGATGGTACGAGGTAGGTGATATATACAAATGAGAGCTGAAACAAAAGGCGCGGTAAAAAACAGTGTCAGCAGGCTGATTTTTGCAGCTTTGTCAGTGCTGGTACAGGTTTTATGGATTCTGTATCTTCTGGTCCGGTTAAATGCATATTCCACCTGGATCTCACTGGGAACAAGCGTGTTGTCATTTATATTGGTGCTGCATATTTACGGAAGAGAAATGAATGCGGGCATGAAAATGCCGTGGATCATGCTGATCCTGCTGTTCCCCATCATGGGTGTCTGCCTGTATCTGTTCTGCGGTCATTCCAGTGCCACAAAAGGAATGCGGAAGCGTTTTCATGCTACATGGGAAAGGCTGCGCGTGTATCTGCGAAAAGATGATCCGGCTATGGAGAAGCTGAAAGTGCAGGATGTGACTGCTTATCATCAGTGCTATTACATCGGGCATAAGGTAGGCTATCCGCTGTATGAGAATACAGATGTTGTTTTTTATAAAGAAGCAGCTGATGGATTTCATGCGCAGATCGAAGAGATGAAGAAGGCGCAGAAGTTCATCTTTATGGAATACCATGCCATAGAGGACAGGGAAGCATTTGCGGAAATGAAAGCGGTATTGTTTGCAAAGGCAAAGGAAGGCGTGGAGATCCGCATCGTGTATGATGACGTGGGCAGTGTCGGATTTATCAGTCCGGAATTTGTCAAGCAGATGAAGACGCATGGCATTGACTGCAGGATCTTCAATCCGATGATGCCTGTTCTGAATATTTTTATGAATAACAGAGATCACCGTAAGATCACGGTCATTGATGGCAGAGTCGGTTTTACGGGCGGCTATAATCTGGCAAATGAGTATTTTAACATTACACATCCGTACGGTGTATGGAAGGATTCCGGCGTCCGTCTGGAGGGAGAAGCGGTCAGAAGCCTGACGCTGATCTTTATGGAAATGTGGAATGCCATCCGGAGTACGGATACAGAGTATGAAAAGTATCTGCCGGACGGCGTATTTGAAGCAAAGGGCGGCGGTTATGTACAGCCATATGCGGACAGCCCATTGGATAGAGAGCGCGTAGGCGAAAATGTTTACATGAACATTATCAAGGGCGCAACGGAATATGTATATTTTATCACACCGTATCTGATCATCAGTGATGAAATGAAGCGTGAGCTCGGGCTGGCAGCCAAACGAGGTATCGATGTGCGGATCGTCACACCGGGTATTCCAGATAAAAAGCTGGTATACAGGCTGACGCGTTCTTATTATGCGGGGCTGATCCGGGATGGCGTGCGTATTTATGAATACACGCCGGGCTTCTGTCATGCCAAGCAGTGTATCTGCGATGGAAAGATCGCGACAGTGGGAACGATCAATCTAGACTATAGAAGTCTGTATTTTCATTTTGAAAACGGTGTGTATTTATATGATGTACCGGCGATCAAAGACATCCGGGAGGATTTTGAAGAAGTATTTGCGGTATCAACCGAGGTAGGAAACAATTACCACACTGCAAGATCTCCGCTCAAGAGACTGGGACAGTACTTCCTGCGTCTGTTTGCACCGCTTCTGTAAGAAGGAGGAAATTATGGAATTTTGGGATATTTATGATGCAAATAAAGAAAGAACCGGCCGTACGATGAAGCGGAACGACTGGATCCTGCAGGACGGGGAATATCATCTGACCGTGCTTGGCGTGGTGAAAAGAACGGATGGGAAATTCCTCATTACAAAACGTGTCATGACAAAGGCATGGGCACCGGGCTGCTGGGAAGTATCCGGCGGTGCTGCGCAGGCTGGTGAGGATTCTAAAGATGCGGTACGTCGTGAAGTACTGGAAGAGACAGGACTTGATGTGGCAAATGCCGATGGCGGTTATGTGTTTACTTATAAAAGAGAAAATCCGGGAGAAGGGGACAACTATTTTGTAGATGTTTACTGCTTCACACTGGATTTTGCGGAAACGGATCTGAAGCTGCAGGAAGCGGAAACAGACGGTTATATGCTGGCAACTGCGCAGGAAATCGCCGCACTTGGAAAAGAGGGCAAGTTCCTGCATTATGACAGCATCAAAAGAGTGTTTGTCTAACGTCTGACATCACCGATGTCCGTTACAATATGATAGCTGGCAGCTTTGACACGCTGCTCTAAACATGTTCTGCACTGTGCGCTTTCTTCGCCGGTGCAGATTTTGTTTTCATACAGTTCATACTTTTTCCTGACACGGACAGGTGACAGATTGGGCATGACTACGTTAGCTCCGGCTTTCAGTCCGAGTTCTCTGCCGTTTGGTGCGATCGTACCGAGTGCGGTCGTGGCGGGGAGCAGTACATAAGGGAACAGAAGCCGTAAAATGGCAAGCAGCCGTAAGGTAAGCGCAAGCGAACCGTTTGGCTGACCGGCAAAAGGTGTCTGGGCGTGGGAAATATAAGGCCCGATACCGATCATATCCGGAGAAAGTGCCTGCAAAAAGCGGATGTCGCAGATAAGCTGTGCGGTCGTCTGGTAAGGGGAACCTACCATAAAGCCTGCACCGACCTGATAGCCGATCTCCTTCAGGTCATACAGACAGCGTTTGCGGTTAGCAAGAGACATGGAAGCGGGATGCAGCTTTTCATAGTGCGCCGGATCTGCTGTTTCATGACGCAGCAGATACCGCCTTGCACCTGCATCAAAATAGGCCTGATAGTCTTCTCTTGTCTTTTCGCCGATGGAGAGTGTAATAGCACAGTCGGGAAATGCCGCATGGATCGCTGCCACAAGAGAGCAGATCCGTTCTGTTGTAAAATAAAGATCTTCCCCGCCCTGCAGGACAAAGGTACGAAAGCCGAGTGCATAGCCTTCCCTGCAGCAGGAGAGGATTTCTTCTTCTGTCAGCCGGTAGCGGTCAGCATGACTGTTTCCGGCCCGGATACCGCAATAGTAGCAGTCATTTTTGCAGTAATTGGTAAACTCGATCAGACCGCGCACAAAAACAGTATCTCCGTACACCTGTCTGCGGACAAGATCCGCTTCTGCAAAAAGGCGGTCGTCATAGTCTGCCGCATTAAGCAGCGCGGCTAACTCTTCGTCAGTCAGCGGCTGCTTACCGATCAAATTTTCAAATGCTGCTTCTGCAGGTCTGTTTTCTGCCATAGTGCCTCCGATGTTATATCAATGAAATAGTAAACGAAACAGTATATATAGATTTCATGCATTATCTTATAAAGCGTGTGTGAAAATGTCAATACACCCATAGAAAAGCACGCGTTGAAAATGATTTGGAAATGAGAGAGAAAGTGTGACAAATTACCTCTAAAAATGGTACACTGGATGAAGAAATAAAAGTAGATCAGAACTTTCAGACATGAGGACAGAACATGGGATTACAATTTGTATTTGGCGGCTCCGGCAGTGGAAAGAGCACGCTGGTTTTTCAAAAGGTCATAGAACAGTCACAGCAGGATATGGCAAAGCATTTCTTTCTGATGGTACCGGATCAGTTTACGATGTACACACAAAAAGAGATCTGTGAGATGCATCCGCGTGGCGGCATTATGAATATAGATGTATTGAGCTTTTCCAGACTGATCCACCGGATCGCGGACGAAGTGGGACAGAAAGAACGTGTGATGCTGGATGATACGGGGAAAAACCTTGTGCTCCGTAAGGTGGCAGCGGATGTGGAAGAGGAGCTTGTACTGTTTCAAAAGAAGCTGAAGCGGCCGGGCTATATCCATGAGGTCAAGTCCATGCTGTCGGAGTTTTATCAGTATGATATCTCCCCGGATGAGCTCGAGGACATGGCAGATGCAGCAAAGGGCAGGGGGCTTCTTCCTTATAAGCTGCGTGATCTGAAGCTTTTGTATGAAGGCTTTCAGAAGTATATTCAGGAGAAATATATTGTAACGGAAGAAGCACTTGATGAGCTGTGCCATATGATTCCGCAGTCTCATATCCTGCGAAATGCGGTGCTGGTATTTGACGGATTTACCGGATTTACGCCGATCCAGAACCGGGTCATTTTAGAACTCATGCATGTGGCGCAGGAAGTGATCATTACGCTGGATGCGGACAGCGGGGCGGATCTGCACCGGACAAAGCAGCATCTGTTCGGGCTTTCCGCAGGGACGTACCATAAGCTGTCAGGGCTTGCCCGGAAGGAAGATATTACGGTAAGACAGAATATTTATCTGACAAAGAAGCCGGTCAACAGGTATTTGCATAACCCGGAGCTGGCATTTTTGGAGGCGCATTTGTTCCGCTATGATAAGGCATTTTATCCGAAGGAAACGCAGATGATCCGGATCGGTGAGGCAGAAACGCTTGTCAGCGAAGTACAGCAGATGTGTATCCATATCAAAAGACTTGTCAGGAAACAGGGGTATTGCTATCGGGATATTGCAGTTGTGACCGGTGATCTGAGTGGATATGCAAGCATTGTGGAGAAGGAGTTTCTGCGTTACAAAATCCCGCTGTTTTTAGACCAGAACCGGAGTGTGTTGCACCAGCCGGCGGTAGAATATGTCAAAGGTGCCCTGCAGCTTGTGCGGGATAACTTTTCCTATGAAAGTGTGTTCCGTTTCCTGCGGACAGGTATGACGGCTTTGACGATGGATGAGATCGACAGACTGGATCTGTATGTGATGAAAATGGGAATCCACGGCAGAAAGCAGTATGGACAGCTATTTGCACGCGGAGAGGAAGCAGGCGGGATGAATGCTCTGCGGGAGAAGCTGATGGAGGAGATCGCACCACTGCTTGTCCGTTGCAAAACAGCAAAGGAATATACGATGCAGGTATACAGCCTGTGTGAGAAAAACAGCCTGCAGAAAAAGTGCCGGGAGTTGGCGGAAAAGTTTACAGAGACGGGAGATCTTGTCAAAGCAAAGGAATTTGAAAAGATCTATCCGGCGCTGATGGATCTGCTTGACCAGATCTACGGACTGATCGGAGAAGATCCGCTTTCCCTGGACGAATTTATCCAGATTTTTGAGGCGGGTGTTTCGGAGATCCAGATCGGAACGATCCCGCAAAATGTCGATCAGGTTGTGGTAGGCGATATGGAACGGACCCGTTTAAAAAAGATCAAAGCATTGTTTTTCCTTGGTGTTAACGACGGGGTGATCCCTGCGCGTGGCGGCAATGGTGGCCTGCTATCGGATATGGAACGGGAATATCTGATCGAGAGCGGCAGAGAACTGGCACCTTCCCCGCGGCAGAAGCTGTTTGAACAGCAGCTTTACCTGTATCAGAATATGACAAAGCCGGCGGAATATCTCTTTTTGTCCTATGCCAAGGTGGACAGCGCCGGAAAGACAAGACTGCCTTCCTATCTGATCCGCGTCATGACAGGGCTGTTTCCAAAGCTGCATGTACAGACGGAAACAGAGGAAAACGAAGGATTTCTTGCAGAAGTGGAAAGTGCAGAGGACGGACTGGACGATTTTGCAGGACTACTGCGCAAATACAGGGAAGGCAGTCTGGAAAAGACAGCACTTCCTAAGCTGCGTGTCCTGCAGAAGGTGTATGATACACCGGATGCGGAAAAGATCCGGGAAGCAGCTTTTTACCGATATGAGCCGGGCAAGCTGTCCAGACAGGCGGCAGACAGCCTGTATGCGGAGCGGAATCAGGGCAGTGTCAGCAGACTGGAGCTTTTTGCTTCCTGTGCCTATGCGCATTTCCTGCGCTATGGACTGGAGCTGATGCCAAGAGCGGAATATACCTTTGAGGCGGTGGACTTTGGCAGTGTGTATCATGGCGTGCTGGAGCTGTTTGAACGGAGCCTGAAAGAGGATGGCATTTCGCTTCGGACGCTGAGCGAAGAAGAAATGGAACAGCGGCTCTGGGATGCATTTTCCGTACTCACGAAGGAATATGGTGAAACGATCCTGTACAGCAGTGCCAGAAACGAAAGAAGAATCCGGCAGATGCACAGGCTTTTGCTGCGTAGTGTCAGGACAATGCAGTATCAGATGCAGAAGGGCAGCTTTGAGCCGGCTTATTTTGAACAGAAATTTCGTATGAAGGGTGTTTTTCCGCTGGTCGGCAAGATCGACCGGATCGACATCCGCAGGGAAGACGACGCGATCTATCTGAAGGTTATGGATTATAAATCGGGCAGGAAAGAGTTTTCACTGGATGATGTATATTATGGGCTGTCCATGCAGCTCCCTGTTTATATGAATGCGGCGGTTTCATTTTTGCAGGAACGTTACCCACAGACAACTATTATACCGGCGGCAATGCTGTATTACAGACTGCAGAAGCCGATCATTGAAATAGAAGGTACAAAGGCAGAAGAGGAGATTGAAGCAGAGATCCGCAAGCAGATGAAGCCGGATGGGCTGCTTCTGGGAGAGGATTGTGTCCTTACCATGCTGGATCAGGGCTTTTCGACGGATTCGGATGTCATGCGTGTCGGCAGAAAAAAGGATGGCAGCTTTAAGGCGGCTTCGCAGGTAATTTCACAGGAAGATCTGGGGCTTTTGCTTTCCTACACGCAGAAAAAGGCGGAGCAGATGATGCAGCAGATGGCAGAAGGAGAGATCGCGGTAACACCGCTGAAAACAGGAAATCATACAAGCTGTGATTTTTGCGAATATCGGGAAGTCTGCCGGATGGATGAGAGAATAGACGGCTATCGTCTGCAGGAGCTTACGCCGCTCACAGACGAGGAAAGAAAGGAGGCGATGGAACGTGCAGTTTACGGAGGATCAGAAGAAGGTCATCGAGACGAGAAATAAAAATATACTGGTATCCGCTGCGGCGGGAAGCGGCAAGACAGCGGTTCTGGTACAGCGTATCCTGTCACGGATCACGGGAAAGGATCCGATCGATATCGACAGGCTGCTCATTGTGACCTTTACGAGTGCAGCGGCAGCGGAAATGCGCGAAAGGATCCATGCAGCCTTATTGCAGGCACAGACAGAGCACCCGGAGGATGAAAATCTGCAAAGGCAGGCAGCACTGATCCATAATGCGCAGATCACGACGATCGACAGCTACTGTATGTTCCTGCTGCGCAACCACTTTCATGAGATCGATCTGGATCCGTCATTCCGGATCGGAGATCCGGGAGAGATCCGGCTGCTGGAAAAGGACGTGATGCAGGCGGTGCTGGAAGAGGCATATAACAAAGCGGAGCCTTCTTTTTTGGAGCTTGCGGATGCGCTCAGCCCGGATGCAAAGGATGGCAGGCTGGAAGCACTGGTGGATGAACTGTATCGTTATGCGGACAGCCATCCATGGCCGGAGGAGTGGCTCTTACACTGTAGAAAAGAACTGGAACATATAACGGCGGATACGCTCTGGCAGACGCAGTGGATGCAGTATTTGCTGCAACGGCTGGAAAAGACATTGCAGGCGGCTGTTTCTCTTGCAGGAGCGGCGCAGAAGATATGTGAAAAGCCGGCGGGGCCTTATATGTATGCGGAATGTCTGGAACAGGATGAAGCTTTCCTGAAGGACTGTCTTGCGCAGAGCAGACACATTGCGGGGATAGAAGATCTGTATGCACTGGGAGAGCGGATCAGCAAAGTGAAATGGAGTATGCTTTCCCGGAAAAAGGATGAAAGTGTCGGGGAAGCAGAAAGGCAGCAGGCAAAAAATCTGCGCGATTCCTACAAGACACTGCTTGCAAAGCTTGCCGTGTACTTTTCGGATCCGGCAGATATTATGCTGGAGAGGGAGCAGCAGGCGGCAGCCCTTTCCGTGGCACTGATTGATCTGACACTTGTATACAGAGAATCACTTGCGCAGGCAAAGAAGGAGAAAAACATACTGGATTTTTCCGACGCGGAGCATGCGGCATTATCCGTTCTGATCAGAGACGATGAGCTGACAGAAACGGCAAAGAGCTATCAGGCATTTTATGAAGAAGTCATGATCGACGAATATCAGGATTCCAATATGGTACAGGAGCTTCTGCTTTCGAGTGTTTCCCGGAAGGGGGAAAAGCCTGACCGTTTCATGGTGGGCGATATGAAGCAGAGTATTTATAAATTCCGCCTTGCCAGACCGGAGATTTTCATGGAAAAATACAGAAGCTATCAGAGCGGAGAGGAAGAAAGCTGCCTCATCACGCTGAAGAAGAATTTCCGTTCCTGTGCAGAAATCTTAGAGAGTGTCAACGACGTATTTTCTGTGATCATGGAGCCTGAGATCGGCGGGATCGCATATGATGCGGATGCCCGGTTATATCCGGGACTTTCCATGCAGCCGGGTAGCACGGAGCTGCTATTGTATGAAAGTCAGGAAGAAGATACGCTCACAGTCCGCGAAGGCGAAGCCTATATGATCGCAGAACAGATCCGTGCGCTTGTAGGCAGGGAGCAGATCGAGGATGTCAAAACCGGACAGATGCATACGCTGTCTTACCGGGATATCGTGATTTTGGTGCGTGGCGGCGCAAGTGCGATCGAGCAGCTGCAGGCAGTGCTGACAGAGGAAGGGATCCCTGTGCACGTTACCTCGAAAACAGGGTATTTTTCCGCGATGGAGGTCAGTCTGTTCATGGATTTTCTGCGGGTGTGCAACAATCCATATGAGGATATTCCGTTCTGCAGTGTGGCAACTTCTCTTTTCATGGGATTTACGGAAGATGAACTGGCAATGATCCGGGCAAAGACGACGCGTGGCAGAAGCCTGTACGAAAGCTTCCGGGAATATGTGCTTCTGGCAGAAGATCCGGAGCAGGCAGAAGATCCTGTGCTGGCTGAAAAGATACAAAAAGCACTGCAGATGCTGACAGAGCTCAGGGAGCAGGCAGTGACGGATACTATGCCTGAGTTTGCGCAGGCAGTGATGCGTCGTTTTCATTATATCGAATATATGACAGCACTTCCGGGCGGAGAGCAGAGACGTGCCAATCTGGAAATGCTGCTGGAAAAGACGGTGGAATTTGAAGCAACCAGCTATCATGGGCTGTTTCAGTTTATCCGCTATATGCAGCAGCTGCAGAAATATGACGTGGATTTTGGAGAATCGTCTCTCCTTTCCGAGCAGGCGGATGTTGTCAGGATCATGACGATCCATAAAAGTAAAGGACTGGAATTTCCGGTCTGCTTTGTGGCGGGACTGGATCGTAAATTTAATCTGCGGGATACGACAAAGCAGGTGCTGATGGATGCGGACTGGGGCATTGCCATGAACTATATTGACAGTAAGCGGCAGGTAACCGGGAAGACACTGCACAAGCAGATGCTGGCGGAAAAACTGAAACGGGACAGTCTGGGAGAAGAGACCCGCGTATTATACGTGGCAATGACCAGAGCAAAGCAGCGGCTGTATCTGACGGCGGCGACGAAAAAGGCAGAGGAGCGCCTGTTAGAATATGCGTATCTGCAGGGAGAAGATACCGCCGTATCCGATTATGAAAGAAGCAGCGTGGGCTGTTTTCTGGATGATATTCTGCTTGCCCGGACAAAGCATGCGGAGCATATCGGACTTCGGATCGTCCGGGAAGAAAATCTCCGGTATCAAAATCTGGCAGCGCAGGCGGCGCAGCTCGGAAGAAAGGAAGCCCTGGAGCTTTTGGAGCAGGGGACAGAAGATCCGCAGTATGAGAGCCTGCAGGAGCGTTTTTCTTATGTATATCCACATGCGGGTCTGCAGGGACTTTACACAAAGACAAGTGTGTCGGAATTGAAGATCGCGGCAATGGATGAGGAAGTCCATCAGATGTTTGAGACAGAAGATGTGACAAAGCCATATCTTCCGGCATTTATGCGTGAGGAAGAAAAGAGTGGCGGAACTGCACGGGGAAGCGCCTTCCACAGACTGCTGGAGCTTTTGGATATTGCGGCTTATCGGAACTATGACAGTGCGGCAGAAAGAAAAAAAGCGCTGCAGCAGGACATAGCATCTTTTGTGGCACAGGGCAGAATGAGTGAAGAATATGGCAGCCTGATCGATATCCGGAAAATAGATGCGTTTCTGCAGTCCGATGTGGCAGGCAGAATGGCGGCGGCGCAGGAAAAAGGACTGCTGTTTAAAGAACAGCCATTTGTGCTTTCCGTGGCGGCAGACGAAGTACAGGAAGGATTTCCGGCTTCGGAAAAGGTACTGGTGCAGGGAATCATCGACGTTTACTTTGAGGAAGCGGACGGTATCGTGATCCTCGATTATAAAACAGACAGGGTACAGAGCATGGAAGAGCTTTGGAACAGATATGAGACACAGCTTGATTATTACGGACAGGCGGTAGCGCGCCTGTCCGGGAAACCTGTGAAAGAAAAAATAATTTATTCGTTTGCGAAACTGGAAGAGGCATCCCACATATCATAAAGAAACCCCCTTTTGCCGGACAAAATAAGTCTGACGAAAGGGGGGATTTTTGTGCGATGACACATTTTATTCAGAAAGTTTTCCCTGACATTTTTGCAGAGCGGATTCCGCCCTTTTGTGTACCTCAAGTTGTAGAATACAGGGAGCGGACAGAGCGGCGGAAAGCCAGATCGATGCTTCCTGCGGATCGGAGACTGACAGATAATAGCAGCCGATCTCATAGCAGACCTCTGCACAGCCGTCTCCTTCAAAGGTTACTGCCTTCATGGCATATTTGAAAAATGACGGAATATCGTTTTTCTCCCGGTAAGCTCTTGTCAGAACGCAGCAGGCTTCCATCCATTCATCCAGACTGCGCGTATTGTCCTGCAGCGTATCGGTAAAAACCGGAATGGCGTGCATCAGTTCGCTGTACTGACCGGCGATCAGAAGCTCCCTGGCATAAAGCGTATGGAGCGAAGCAGGGATTCTCAGCCCATCCGTATACATTTTTTCAAATGCCTGAATATCGCGGGAAGCATGGGAAGAGGTCGGAAAATGTCCGATCTCTATGTCACTGTCATAGATGACGGGCTGAATCTGTACTGTCTCGTGGATCGGATTGACCCAGGTGAAGGTATGCAGCCGCTTATACAGCTTGGGGCGGTATTCTTTATCGTAATTATAGATTGTATTATAGGAAAGCTGATTACAATAGTACATCTGCACGATGTCGATCTCCGGCAGAAGTCCTTTTTTCAGAAGCCGGAATTTGGCGTGATTTTCCGCATCCAGCACCTCATCCGCATCTGCACAGTAAATATACTGGGCAGATGCCTTGGAAAAGGAATAGTTCCGGGCATCGGCAAAATTGCCTGTCCATGTGAAATCGTAGATCTTTGATGTGTAACGCCGCGCAATCTCCTTCGTGCGGTCTGTGGAACCGGTATCGACAATAATGATCTCGTCCATCAGATCTGCGATGGAGGAAAGACAGCGGTCAAGTACTTCTTCTTCGTTTTTGACGATCATGCAAAGACTGATTGTGATCATAGGCATTCTTCCTTTCCTGCTGTATCGACGGGATACAGCGCTTCATACCAAATGGATAAGGAAGAACCGGCATCAGGAATGTGCCATATCACTTACCTTATCGATGGCTTTTTTTACAGGCGGCAGGTTAATGACGATCAGTGTGATGATCATTTCTGCCAGTACATAAGAATAATTATAAACGATAGGGTAGATCGCTGACAATGATTTTGGGAAAGATTCCGGCATATAATCCATCCAGTAAATATAACCGCCGATCGTATGGAACAGACCGCGGACAAGCACACCGACGATATAACCGATCGTCAGGCCGTGTTTTTTGCCGTACCAGAGACCTGCAAGACCAAGTGCGGTGAACGCAAAGAAATAATCACAGCAGGTCTGGAAAGGAGACAGGAAGTAGCTGCCGCCTGACTGGATAAACTGCAGGATACTGTAAGCAAAGGCTGTGATCAGACCAACCTTGATGCCATACAGATAACCGATATAGCAGATGAAAAACATACTGAATAAAGTAAGGGAACCGCCCATCGGAAGCTCATATTTGATATAAGAGGTGATGAAAGCCAGTGCCAGGGCGATACCTGCAAATGCAAGCTGCTTTGCCTGAAACTTCTTGGCATTCTGCTTTTTATCCACGATAAAAGCAGTCAGGAACATGATGATGAGCATCAGGATGACAAGGGCGATATAGCCCGGTTTGGTAAGGGCGAAGTAACCGTCCTCACGGGTGATAAATGTAGACATAAAAAAATCCTCCTTTGTGTGCAGGAGGGGAGAATGAAACAGAAAAAGGACACAGCCATGGCTGTGTATTTTCGGCTTCCCTTCGCCGGCATTATCCGGATCAGGTATTGAGGGTTAGACCATAGGTCAATCTCAGCAGTTGCTCCCCTAGCGCTTGTTTAATTTTTACACAACAACTATAACGACATTTTCCGGTTGCGTCAAGAGGAAGTTTACGCGTATAATGTAAAGCGCAAAGGAAAAACAAGCGGCTGCGAAGCAGACATTTGTTTTTCCTGCGCGACTAGCGAACGAATATCCTGCGGAAGCAGGATGAGGAGTGCGACAGCACGGATTCGAGAGCAACAAACCTGTGAAACAAGAGAGGAAAATGATGTATCAATATATTTTATTTGATCTGGATGGCACATTAACCGATTCTAAAGAAGGCATCACCAAGTCAGCCCAGTATGCCCTCCGGTCTTTCGGAATAGAAGAAAAAAATCTGGACAAGCTGGAGCCGTTTATCGGACCGCCGCTTTCAGACAGCTTCCGGGAATTTTATGGAATGAATGAGGCAGACACCGAAAAGGCGGTACGCACCTTCCGGGAACGATTTGAAACAGTCGGGATCACGGAAAACAAGATTTATCCGGGCGTGAAGGAAATGCTGCAGGAGCTTAAGGATAATGGTTGTCTTCTGGCAATCGCATCCAGTAAGCCGGAGGTATCTGTTCACCGGGTATTACAGATGTTTGAGATCGAGCAGTATTTCAGCATTATTGTCGGAAGCCTGAAGGACGGAACGAGAACGACAAAGATCGAAGTCATGGAAGAAACCTTTGCCCAGCTCAAAAAGAGGGTGGGAAGAGCCTACAGCGAAAAGAAGGTACTGATGATCGGTGATCGTAAATTTGATATTGAAGGTGCCCGGCATTTCGGCGTAGATAGTGTAGGCGTTACCTACGGCTACGCAAATGACGGCGAACTGACAAAGGCGGGAGCAACTTATCTGGCAGAAGATCCACAGGCAGTTGCCAGCCTGATCACCGGGAAAAAGCCATATCAGAAGTATGCGGATATGAGCTCTCTGAAAAAGACACTGGAGATCCTTGCGCCACTTGCCGCTTACTGGCTGATCCAGCTTGCTGTTTATAATATTCTATATTATGTGCTGGCAAAGTCCGGGGAAGTATCAGCGGTATGCAGTGCATGGCTGAACGTGGCAGCAGCTTTGGCGACATGGCCGTATGTGGTCAGATGCTATCAGAAGAGCCGCATACCGGACTGTGCAGAGGTTGTGACAAGAAGGAAAAAGAAACGCCTTATCCGGGAATGGGGGCTGATCGCGTGCTATGGGATCAGTCTGGCACTGTTTTTGAATTTGTTTATTTCTCTGCTGCAGCTGGCACAAAATTCTGCTTCTTATCAGAAAGTTGCAGGTGCACAATATGGCATTTCCCTTCCACTGGGACTTCTTGTATATGGACTTGTGATGCCCTGCACGGAGGAGCTTTTATTCCGCGGTGTGATCTATAACCGGATCAAAAAGTACTTCCCGCGTATCCTTGCCATGCTGCTGAGCGGACTTGTATTCGGCTGTTATCACGGAAATCCGGTACAGATCCTATACGCATCCCTGATGGGACTTGCCATGGCACTTGTGTATGAAAGCTACGGAAGGATCAGCGCACCGATCCTGTTCCATATCAGTGCCAATGCGGTTGTCTATACCTGTTCCAAATTCGGCTTTTTTGCGGGAGGCACTAAGACCATGTTCTGTATGATACTGATGCTGGGGATTTCTCTGCTTTTGACCTACTGGTATATCAGGAAGGAACAACAAAGGGCGTAGATGCCTATGGAAAATGGTATAAAAAAAGTCAGATTCCTTTGTATCCTGTACAATTGACACCGTTTTGCAGCATGCTAAAATGAAAAAAAGCGCATTGAATGCAATGCAGAAAGGTGGTTGTATCAGTATGAGTCACTATGCAATAACGATAACAAGGCAGTTTGGCAGTCTGGGAAGACCGATTGCAAAGGAACTATCAGAAAGACTTGGAATTCATTATTATGACAGAGATATTGTAGAGGGTGTTGCGAAAAAGACCAATCTTAGTATTGCTGAAATCAGTGATAATGAAGAAAGTGCTTCTAACAGCTTTTGGAAGATGAAATTCCCTATTTTATCCGAGACAAGAATGGTACAGGATCACATTTTCGATATTCAGAAGAATATTATTCAGGATATTGCCGACAGAGAGGATTGTATTATTGTGGGCAGATGTGCAGATGCCGTCCTGAAAGAGCATAAAAATTGTATCCGGATCTATATTTATGCAAGTGAGGAGCAGCGTTTGAAAAACTGTGTAGATGTACTGCGTATGGATCCCCGGGAGGCAAGGAAGATGATCAAGGAAGTGGATCAGGCACGGGAATCTTACCATAGCAGATATGCAGGATATCTGCCAAATGATGAAAATCATCAGGATATCATGATAAACAGCGGACTGCTTGGGACAAGCGGAACGGCTGAGCTGCTTGAGACGATCATTCGAAAAAAGCTGGATCTGTAGAACATATAAAATATGAAACGGAAGGAAGCCCCAGTGGCTTCCTTTTTTATAATGTCATGCATCAAAGATGCATGATGTAGCCTCGCTCATCTGCGAAGCAGATTTTGCAGGAGCGAGGTTCCACCATAATGTCATGCATCATCTGGTGGTATCTTGACTAATAAAACGGGATGGATATAATACTAGGAGGAAAGAAGGTAGCTTATGTCAACATCCATGGTAGAGGGAAGCCCCCTGAAATTAATGCTGCGCTTTGCAATGCCGCTTCTGGCAGGGAATCTCTTGCAGCAGACATACAATATTATAGATGCAGCAATTGTTGGGCAGACACTTGGTGCGCAGGCACTTGCCGGCGTAGGAGCCAGCAGCAGTGTACAGTTCCTTGTACTTGGTTTCTGTATGGGAAGCTGTGCGGGATTTGGCGTTCCCATTGCGAAATATTTTGGCGCAGGGGATCAGAAAAAGATGCGGGACTGCGTATTTAACGGTGCAGCTCTGACAGCGTTGATCGCAGTCATTCTGACAATTACCTGCTCCCTTTTATGTAATAGTATTTTACATATTTTGTCAGTACCGTCTGATATTTATGCGGATGCATACAGATACCTGATCGTTATATTTCTGGGTATCCCGTTTACGCTGATGTATAATTATCTATCCAGTATCCTGCGTTCGGTCGGAGACAGCAGAACACCTTTTCTGTTTCTGGCTTTTTCAGCAGGATTGAATATTTTTCTGGATTTGTTCTGCATTATAGTTTTACACTGGGGATGTATGGGGGCAGCTATTGCAACTGTAACGGCGCAGGCTGTCAGTGCGGTACTATGTCTGCTTTTTATTAAGAAAAAAATGCCGCTTTTATGGCTGGAAAAGGAAAATCGGATCATGCAGAGGAATACAAGTGCGGAGCTTTTAAAAATGGGACTGCCGACAGGATTCCAGTTTTCCATCACGGCGATCGGCAGTATGGTGATGCAGTCTGCCAACAATGGACTGGGCAGTATTTGTGTATCGGGTTTTACAGCAGGTATGCGGATCAAACAATTTACCATGTGCCCGTTTGATGCATTCGGTACAGCAGCTTCTGTATTTTGCAGCCAGAATCTGGGAGCTGGAAAGGCTGACCGGATTAAAAAAGGATTCTGGGAAGGAATCAGTGTCGCAGTTTTGTATGGATTGTTTGCAGGTGTGATTCTGGTCTTTTTAGGAAGACCGCTTTCTATGATCTTTATCAAGAAAGATGCAGTGGAAGTGTTGGATGCTTCTGCCAAATATCTGCGTTGTATGGGATACTTCTATTGGAGTCTTGGAATTTTAAATGTGGCGAGAATGGTCACACAGGGACTGGGTTATTCGGGCAGAGCGGTATTCTCCGGTGTCACGGAAATGATCGCCAGAACCGTAGTCAGCCTGGGATTCGTAGGTACTTATGGTTATACCGCCATCTGTTTTGCAGATCAGACTGCATGGGTGTCAGCATGTATCTATATTGTACCAACTTGTATTCTTTGTATGAAGAAGTCGATAAAGATGCTTGAAGAAAGAGAAACGCTAAGAGAGGCTTAGGGAAAGATGAAAGAAAAAACGGTTGATTTTGGCAAGGATCCGATCGCAAAGATATTATTCCGGCTTGCACCGCCCGTTATGCTGGCACAGCTGATCCAGGCACTGTATAACATTGTGGATAGTTTCTTTGTAGGACGTAATTCGGAGAGCGGACTGACTGCGCTGTCTATCGTATATCCGTTGCAGCTGTTGATGATCGCACTGGCAGTAGGGACAGGTGTCGGGATCAATACGCTGATGGCACATTTCAGCGGCTTGGAGAGAGAAAAAGAAAGTCAGGAGAGTGCGGGGCTTGCAATGCCGCTTGCCGTTTTGTCATGGATCGTGTTTGCCCTGCTCTGCTTTTTTTTCATGCCCGCTTATGCACGGATTTCTACAAAATCAGCCGATGTCATCCGGGAAGTCATTGTGTATGGGCGGATCGTCTGTGTGTGCAGCATAGGGCTCTTTCTGGAAAGCGGCTGGACAAAGGTTTTGCAGGCAGAGGGAGATATGCGTCTGCCGATGGTGGCACAGATCGCCGGAGCGGTTGTCAATATCATGCTGGATCCGGTGCTGATCTTCGGGCTTGGTTTTGTGCCCAAAATGGGTATTGCGGGAGCGGCGGTTGCGACCGTGGCAGGACAGATCGCAGCAGCTCTCATTGTCATGCCGAAGGGCTATCGGAAAGTGCCTGCGGTTTCTACGTGGAAAAATTATATCAAACGTATTTATTATCTGGGCTTTCCGAATATACTGATGCAGTCTGCTTATACGTTTTACATTTTCGGTCTGAACATGATCTTAAAGGGCTTCTCCGATCAGGCAGTGACAACGTTGGGACTGTATTACAAGTGGCAGACGATCTTCTTTATCCCACTTGGTGCGATGCAGACCTGTATTGTGCCTGTTATCAGCTATAACTATGGCGCAGGAGACTGGAACAGGTGTCATAAAACTGTTATGGAAGCTCTTTTATTTGGCATGGGCTTTATGCTGGTGACAGGTGTGCTCTGTTTTGAAACGATCCCGGGGCCGATGCTGCGGGTCTTTTCGAGAGATGAGGAAGTGATCAGGATCGGTATTCATGCATTTCACATTATCGGGCTGGCCTTTCTGCCGCTTGTCAGCTCACTGACATTCCCGGTTTTCTTTCAGGCAGTCGGTTCGTTTTTTCAGAGTTCCTTTCTGACGGTGCTTCGTACGGTGTGCTTATTTGTACCGCTTGGCTATGCTTTTTCCCGTCTGGGGCTTGACTGGTTCTGGCTGACCTTCCCCTGCACGGAGATCATTACAACGACAGTCAGCCTGCTTTTGTACCGGAAATTTTACAGGCAGGCAAGATAATGTTTTTTGCAAAAGGAAGAACCGGAACAATTATTTTCAAAGAAATATGGACTGAATCTGTAAAACCGGAAAGAAAACTGGGAGGATATGCAAAATAATTGTGTGTTAAATGGCTCATATCATAAAAAATAAATACAATATTCATACAATAATGCAAAAACGAACGAATATTCAAATAATCTGACAATTTACAAAAAAGTTACTATTTACAAATGAAAAAAATAGAGGTATAGTTTCTCTAACAAAAGAAAACCGACTGGCAGCAGACAGGGAAAGGAGTCAGATATGTTTGACGCACAACCATCTGCCAAACGACCGCCGTTATACCGGTCATCGTTTGAGCATGACAACTGCGGTATCGGTGCCTGCGTAAATATCAAAGGACAAAAGAGCAGGGCGACCGTAGAAAACGCACTTAGAATTGTAGAAAATCTTGAACACAGAGCCGGCAAAGACGCCGAGGGTAAGACCGGAGACGGAGTGGGTATCCTGACACAGGTATCACACAAGTTCTTCTCAAAGGTCACAAATACCCTCGGCTTTTCTATTGGTAAGGAGAGAGAATACGGAGTAGGTATGTTCTTCTTCCCACAGGATGAGCTGCAGCGTAATCAGGCAAAAAAGATGTTTGAGATCATTGTAGAAAAGGAAGGCATGGAGTTTTTAGGTTGGAGAGAGGTTCCTACCTATCCGTCCGTGCTCGGCCATAAAGCGATCGAATGCATGCCTTATATTATGCAGGCATTTATCAAGAAGCCTGATAATGTGGCAAAGGGACTTGATTTTGACCGGAAGCTTTATATTGTCAGACGTGTCTTTGAACAGTCTACAGATGTGACCTATGTGGTATCCTTGAGCAGCCGTACGATCGTCTATAAAGGTATGTTCCTTGTCGGACAGCTTCGTACCTTCTTTAAGGATCTGCAGGATGAGGATTATGAATCAGCGATCGCGATCGTACACTCCCGTTTCTCCACAAATACAAACCCAAGCTGGGAAAGAGCACATCCAAACCGGTTTATCGTGCACAACGGCGAGATCAATACGATCCGCGGTAATGCAGATAAGATGCTTGCCCGTGAAGAGAATATGGAATCCGAGCATCTGCACGGAGAGCTTCACAAGATCCTGCCTGTGATCAATGCATCCGGTTCCGATTCCGCAATGCTTGACAATACACTGGAATTCCTTGTCATGAGTGGTATGGATCTGCCATTGGCAGTCATGATCACGATTCCTGAGCCGTGGGCAAACAATAAAACCATGTCCCAGAAAAAGAAGGACTTCTATCATTATTATGCAACGATGATGGAGCCATGGGACGGACCGGCTTCTATCCTGTTTTCGGACGGTGATGTGATGGGTGCGGTTCTTGACCGTAACGGTCTGCGTCCTTCCAGATATTTTATTACGGATGACGATCAGCTGATCCTTTCTTCCGAGGTCGGTGTTCTGCCGATCGATCCGACAAAGATCGTGAAGAAGGAAAGGCTTCGTCCGGGCAAGATGCTCCTTGTGGATACGGTAAAAGGCCGTGTCATTGATGATGATGAGATCAAGGATGCTTATGCAGGAAAAGAGCCATATGGAGAATGGCTGGATTCCAACCTCGTAGAGCTGCATTCTTTAAAGATCCCGAATGAGCGTGTTCCGGAATTTACCTATGAAGAAAGACAGCGTATGCAGAAAGCATTCGGTTATACGTATGATGAGCTGAAGCAGAGCATTCTGCCAATGGCAAAAAATGGCGGTGAAGCGATCGCAGCCATGGGTGTGGACACCCCGCTTCCGGTACTCAGCAAAGCAAAACATCCGCTGTTCCACTATTTCAAACAGCTGTTTGCACAGGTAACCAACCCGCCGATCGATGCGATCCGTGAGGAAGTCGTTACCTCTACAACGACTTATATCGGAACTGACGGTAACCTGCTCGAAGAGTCACCGAAGAACTGTAACGTGCTGCAGGTCAACAACCCGATCCTGACCAATACAGACCTGATGAAGATCAAGAGCATGAAGGCGGAAGGTTTCAAGGTAGAAACTGTTCCGATCACATATTATAAAAATACAAGTCTGGAGAAGGCGATCGACAGACTGTTCGTAGAAGTGGACAGAGCGTTCCGTGACGGTGTCAACATTATCATCCTGTCCGACAGAGGTGTGGATGAAAACCATGTGGCAATCCCATCCCTGCTTGCAGTTTCTGCTCTGCAGCAGCATCTGGTTACCACAAAGAAACGTACAAGCGTAGCGATCATTCTGGAAAGTGCAGAGCCGAGAGAGGTACATCACTTTGCGACACTGTTAGGCTTTGGTGCCTGCGCGATCAATCCGTATCTGGCACAGGAGTCCATCAAGGAACTGATCGACAACCATATGCTGGATAAGGACTACTATGCGGCAGTAGACGATTATAACCATGCGGTACTGAGCGGTATCGTCAAGATCGCATCCAAGATGGGTATTTCCACGATCCAGTCTTATCAGGGTTCTAAGATTTTTGAAGCGATCGGTATCGATTATGATGTGATCAACAAATACTTTACAGATACAGTCTGCCGCGTCGGCGGTATTACAATAAAGGATATCGAGCAGCAGGTAGACGAGCTGCATTCTCTGGCATTTGATCCGCTGGAGCTTGCAACTGACCTGACACTTGACAGCCCAGGCCATCATAAGATGCGTTCCGGCGGTGATGAACATCTGTATAATCCAAAGACGATCCATCTGCTGCAGGAAGCAACAAGACGTGGCGACTATGAGATGTTCAAACAGTATACAGCCTGCGTGAATGATGAAACAAGCATCAAGACACTGCGTGGACTGATGGATTTCAACTATCCGAAAAAAGGTATTTCCATTGATGAAGTGGAAAGTGTTGATTCGATTGTAAAACGTTTCAAGACAGGTGCGATGTCCTATGGTTCCATTTCACAGGAAGCACATGAATGCCTGGCGGTAGCTATGAACAACCTGGGCGGTAAATCCAATACCGGTGAAGGCGGCGAGGATCTGGAGCGGCTTTCCATCGGACCGGACGGACTGAACAAATGCTCTGCGATCAAGCAGGTAGCAAGTGGACGTTTTGGTGTAACAAGTAAATATCTGACCAGTGCAAAGGAAATCCAGATCAAAATGGCACAGGGCGCAAAACCGGGTGAAGGCGGACATCTGCCGGCAGGTAAAGTATATCCATGGATTGCAAAGACACGTCATTCCACACCGGGTGTCGGTCTGATCTCCCCGCCACCGCATCATGATATTTATTCGATCGAAGATCTGGCGCAGCTGATCTACGACCTGAAAAATGCCAATAAAGATGCCCGTATTTCTGTCAAGCTCGTATCGGAATCCGGTGTCGGAACAGTTGCAGCAGGTGTTGCAAAAGCCGGTGCACAGGTAGTGCTTGTTTCCGGTTATGACGGCGGTACAGGAGCTGCACCTCGTAACTCCATCCACAATGCAGGTCTTCCGTGGGAGCTTGGTCTTGCTGAGACACACCAGACACTGATCATGAACGGACTGAGAAATAAGGTCATCATCGAGACGGACGGTAAGCTGATGAGCGGTCGTGACGTTGTGATCGCAGCACTTCTGGGTGCTGAGGAATACGGCTTTGCAACAGCACCGCTTGTAACGATGGGCTGTGTGATGATGCGTGTCTGCAATCTGGATACTTGTCCGGTTGGTATCGCAACCCAGAATCCGGAGCTTCGTAAGCGTTTCCGCGGCAAACCGGAATACGTCGAAAACTTCATGCGCTTTATTGCAGAAGAAATGCGTGAATATATGGCACAGCTTGGTATCCACACGATCGATGAACTGGTTGGACGTACTGATCTTCTGAAGGTGCGCGAGGGACTGGATGCCAGATACGAACGTATCGACCTGAGCAATATTTTAAATAACCCATATGCAGGCAGTAAGGAGAAGGTAACCTTTGATCCGAAACAGGCATATGATTTCCATCTGGAAAAGACTAAGGATGAAAAGGTACTCTTAAAGCAGCTTGGCAAAGCACTGGAGACAGGTGCAAAGAGAAGTATTGAAGTGGATGTCACCAATACAGACCGGGCATTCGGTACGATCCTCGGTGCAGAGATCACGAAGCGCTTCTACAATACGTTACCTGAGGATACCTACCGTGTACTTTGTAACGGAGCCGGCGGTCAGAGCTTTGGTGCTTTCATTCCAAAGGGTCTGACACTGGAACTTGTCGGCGATTCCAATGACTACTTCGGCAAAGGACTTTCAGGCGGTAAGCTGATCGTATATCCACCGAAGGGCAGCAAATTCAAGCAGGATGAGAACATTATCGTCGGTAACGTGGCACTGTACGGCGCAACAAGCGGTAAAGCCTTTATCAACGGTGTAGCGGGAGAACGTTTCTGCGTTCGTAACTCCGGTGCGATCGCTGTAGTGGAAGGTGTCGGCGATCACGGCTGTGAATATATGACAGGTGGCCGTGCAGTCATCCTTGGCTGTGTCGGAAAGAACTTTGCAGCCGGTATGAGCGGTGGTATCGCTTATGTACTCGATGAAAACAATGATCTGTATACAAAGGTCAACAAAGACATGGTTTCTTCTTCCGAAATTACATCCAAATACGATGTACTGGAGCTGAAGGATATGATCAAGGAACATGTTGCTTATACAAATTCCGAAAAGGGCAAACAGATCCTCGATAACTTCGGAGAATATCTGCCGAAGTTCAAGAAGATCATCCCACATGACTATGAACGTATGCTGAAAGCGATCGTGCAGATGGAGGAAAAAGGACTTTCCGCAGAACAGGCACAGATTGAGGCATTTTATGCCAACAAAAATAAGTAGGAGGTGGCAGCATGGGAAAACCAACAGGCTTTATGGAGTATGAAAGACAGGTTTCAGTAGCCGAGGAACCGAAAGAGAGAATCAAACATTTTAATGAATTCCATATGCACCTTCCGAAAGAAAAGCAGCAGCTGCAGGGTGCAAGATGTATGGAATGCGGTGTACCGTTCTGTCAGGCAGGGATGGATCTGTGCGGTATGACGAGCGGATGCCCGCTGCACAACCTCGTTCCGGAATGGAACGATCTGGTATATACAGGAAACTGGCAGCAGGCATATAACAGACTGAAAAAGACAAATAACTTCCCGGAATTTACCTCCCGTGTCTGCCCGGCACTTTGCGAAAATGCATGTACGTGCGGACTTTACGGAGATCCGGTGGCAACTAAGGAAAATGAGTATGCCATCATAGAAAATGCATATGAAAAGGGTTATGCTTTGCCGCATCCGCCCAAAGTGAGAACCGGTAAAAAGGTAGCGGTAATCGGCAGCGGCCCGAGCGGACTTGCTGTTGCAGACCAGCTCAATAAGCGTGGGCATCTGGTAACGGTATTTGAGCGTCATGACCGGATCGGCGGACTGCTCATGTACGGTATTCCGAATATGAAGCTGGAAAAGCGGATCATTGACCGGAAGATCGATGTGATGAAAGCAGAAGGTATCACATTTGTGACAAATACAGATATCGGTAAGGATATCAAGCCGGCAAAGCTGCTTGCGGACTTTGACCGTGTTGTACTCTGCTGCGGCTCTTCCAACCCGCGTGACATTACAGCACCGGGCAGAGATGCGGAAGGCATTTACTTTGCGGTTGATTTCTTGAGCCGGAATACAAAATCGCTTCTCGATTCTGATTTCAAGGATGGAAATTATGTCAGCGCAAAGGGCAAAAACGTGATCATCATCGGTGGCGGCGATACCGGAAATGACTGTGTCGGTACTTGTATGCGACATGGCTGTAAATCCGTGACACAGATCGAAATGATGCCTAAGGCACCGGACAAACGTGCGGCAAACAATCCGTGGCCGGAATGGCCGAAGATCTGCAAGACAGATTACGGTCAGGAGGAGGCGATCGCTGTATTCGGGCATGACCCGCGTATTTATGAATCCACGGTAAAGGAGTTCATCAAAGATAAAAACGGCAGGCTGAAAGCGGTTAAGATTGTAAAACTTGCATGGGAAAAGGATCCTCAGACAGGCAGAATGAATAGTAAAGAAGTAGCAGGCAGTGAAAAAATCATGGACTGCGAGCTTGTACTCATTGCTGCGGGCTTCCTGGGGGCACAGAAATACGTCACGGATGCTTTTAAGGTGGAACTGACACCAAGAACCAATGTGAAGACAGAGCAAGATAGTTTTAAAACAAACGTGAAAAATGTCTTTGCAGCGGGCGATATGCACACAGGACAATCTCTGGTTGTCAAAGCGATCAGACAGGGACGTGAATGCGCACGTGAAGTAGATGAAAGCCTGATGGGTTATTCTAATCTGTATGTTCAGTAAAAAATACATCGTTTTGACTCGCAAAATGAAAAAAAGACATATAATGCAAGAAAAATGTGCAAAAAAGTGAAAGGATACCACATTTCATTAGTGAAATTTTCACAATGCCGGCAGATGGGAAACAAATGCACTGTGCAGGATTGCACGGAAAAGATCCAAAAGCAAAATTGTATTAAAATAAATACTTTACTTTTGGCGTGAATTGGGTATAATGCAAACAATGAAACAAAAATCAGTATTCTGGCATAGTAAGAAAGGTGGTAATTTCTATGACACAACACAAGATTTTTTTAAGACATGATGAGGTAAAGGAATTTGTAAAGAGAGCATCCGCGTGCGATTTTGACATTGACATTTCTTATAATCACTATACAGTAGACGCAAAATCCATTTTAGGCGTATTAGCTCTGGACTTCAGACAGGCATTGACAGTATGCTGTCACGGCTATGATGAAGGCTTTGAAAAATATCTTGGCAAGTATGCAATGGCCTGCTAATTATATTGCAGAAACAGACGAACACCCCCGACGTTGTCGGGGGTGTTTTTTGTTATGGCGACGAGGAAAATGCACGCATTTATGCGGTGCATTTGACGACCGCTAATCAGAGCGAGATTCGCAGAGCGTATCTCGTCTCTGTTTGCCGGATTCTGTATTGTTATTCATCCCAAATAATGATTTTCAACAAATATGTATGAATGGCAGCAGGAGATAAAAGGCAGACCGTCATCCATAACCTGCATACGATACTTGACACATTCCATGCGGTGGGAGACAATAAGAAAGATGCTATGTGAGGCTCCATGCAGAGAATTCGGGAGGAGGCTCCGGGCGGAGGATCCATGCAGTATGGAAAATAGGAAGGAAACATGGAAAAAAATACAGATAACAGCAGACAGCAAATATAGATAAAGATACTGACAGAAAACACAGACAGAGAAAACAGAAGGGAGGTACCAACGTGGATATTCAGATTTCGGTGCGGAATCTTGTGGAATTTATTTTCCGGGAAGGTGATATTGATAACAGACATGCGGCTTCGCCGGATGCCATGCAGGACGGAAGCAGGATCCACAGAATGATCCAGAAACGCATGGGGCTGGAGTATGAAGCGGAGGTGCCTCTTCGTTATATCGTACCATATGAGAACTATCAAATTCAGATTGAGGGACGTGCGGATGGCGTGATCCACCGGGAAAACGGACAGGTGATCGTAGATGAGATCAAGGGAACCTACCAGGAACTGAAGCATATCAGGGAGCCAAAGAAAGTCCACCTGATGCAGGCGCTCTGTTATGCATTTATTGTGGCAGAAAAAGAAGACCTGCGGAAGATCGGTGTCCGTATGACCTATTGCAACATGGAAACGGAGGAGATTAAGTATTTCCATGAAACCTATACAAGGGTAGAAGTCCGTAATTGGTTCTGGAATCTTATGGATCAATATAAAAAGTGGGCGGACTTTACCTATGAATGGCATCAGAAACGGCAGGAGAGCATTCATGCGCTTGCTTTTCCGTTTGATTACCGCACAGGTCAGAAGGAACTGGTCGGACATGTGTACCAGACGATCTGCCACAAAAAGAAGCTGTTCATTCAGGCACCGACCGGCGTAGGCAAGACAATCTCCACGATCTTCCCGGCGGTGAAGGCAGTCGGGGAGGAAAAGGCAGACAGGATTTTTTATCTGACGGCAAAAACGATCACACGGACAGTAGCGAAAGAAACGTTCTCAATCCTGGCAGAAAACGGACTTTGCTATAAAACCGTACTGCTGACCGCAAAAGAAAAGATATGCCCAATGGAGGCATGCAGCTGCAATCCTGTGGACTGCCCTTATGCAAAAGGACATTTCAGCAGGATCAATGATGCCATTTATGCACTTTTGCAGGAACGGGACTGCTTTGACCGGGATACTGTGCTGGAGTATGCGGAGCGGTTTATGGTCTGTCCGTTTGAGATGTCGCTGGATATGAGCCTGTTTTCGGATGCGGTGATCTGTGATTATAACTACCTGTTTGACCCCTATGTGCACTTGAAACGTTTTTTTGCGGAGGGGATCAAAGGCCCTTATCTGTTTCTTGTCGATGAAGCACACAATCTTGTGGAACGTGGGCGGGAAATGTACAGTGCACAGCTTGTGAAAGAAGATTTTCTTACTTTGAAGAAGACTGTTAAAGAATATAAGACGGGACTGGATAAATATATTGACCGCTGTAATAAGGAATTGCTTGCGCTCAAAAAGGAGCAATGTGATATGGTCGTGGAATCAGCAGGCAGCTTTACAATGCAGCTATCCAGGCTGCACAGCGCGATAGGTACTTATCTGGAGGATCATGAGGATAGTCCGGTGCGGGAAGAAATTCTGCAGTTTTATTTTGAAGCCGGACGGTTTCTGGACGTCAGTGAGCGGCTGGATGACCACTACAGGATCTATACGCGTCTCAGGGAGGATGGCAGCTTCCTGATCCGGGAGTATTGTATCGATCCATCTTCGCGCCTGCAGGAATGTATGGACGAGGGGGTTGCATCCATCCTGTTTTCGGCGACATTTCTGCCCATCCAGTATTATAAGCAGCTTTTAGGCGGAACGAAGGAAGATTTTGAAGTGTATGCAAGCTCTGCATTTCATAAGGAACAGATGCAGCTGCTTCTGGCAAGTGATGTCACAAGCCGTTACACGAGACGCTGCGAACTGGAATATTATCATATTGCTTCCTATATTTCTGATATTGTAGCGCAGAGGAATGGTAATTATATGATCTTCTTTCCGTCCCACCAGTTTTTGGAGCAGGTATATAACTGTTATATGGATCGCTTTTATATAGAAGAAACACAGGAGTGTATCACGCAGCAGGAGTATATGAATGAAGCGGCAAGAGAGCAGTTCCTGAAGCGTTTTGCAATAGCAGAACCTCATCCGGATACCGATGATAGAAGCAGAGCTGCCTCATGGGAAAGCCTTGTGCATATGGAGATTGAACAGGAGGATAAGAGTCTGCTCGGCTTTTGTGTGCTGGGAGGTATTTTCTCGGAAGGGATCGACTTGAAGGGGGAAAGTCTGATCGGTGCCATTATTGTGGGAACCGGTCTGCCGCAGGTCTGCTTTGAGAGGGAATTGTTGAAGGATTATTTTAATGCGGAGGGAAAAAACGGCTTTGATTTTGCCTATCGCTATCCGGGCATGAACAAGGTACAGCAGGCAGCAGGCAGAGTGATCAGAAGCGAAACGGATCGCGGGATTGTAGCACTTCTGGATGACCGTTTTTTGCAGACCGGTTATCAGAAGCTGTTCCCACGGGAGTGGCAGTCCTACCGGTGTGTAACGGGGGCAACCTGTGCAGAGGCGGTGGATAACTTTTGGAAATACACCAAGGATGATAAATAACACTTGAAACGCAAAGATATCCACATAGGAAAGTTGACATAAAAGAAAAATAAGAATGCATGTTATGAAATTGATAAAATGTCGAGAAAACTCGAAAAATCAATTATGACATGCATTTTTTGCAATTTTGGACAGCAAATTTCGGATAAGACAGGTTTGTCATAATCTGTGGATAACTATGTGGAAAGTGTGGATTTCTCGGGAAAAGTGGATAACTTATTCCAAATGTCACTCTTGCAGATATAAAAAACATCTTGCAAGACATCTTGCAAAATAAAGAGAAATCCATAATATGTTTATGTTAACTGAAAAAGATACATCTATAAAATAACAGCAGATGCAAAATGAAAATGCAAAATGGAAGCAGTCACATATATTTCACAAAAACCATGCCGGAATCCGGGAGCCATATCTTGGTTTTGCAACCGGAGTGTGATATAATAATGAGCGCTAAAGAAAAACAAGCGACAACTGTCATGCATCAAAGATGCATGATGTAGCCGCGGTTCATCGTCGTAGACGATTGTGCGTGAGCCGTGGTTCCATGACAGGTGGCATTTGTTTTTCTAGCGCCATTAGCGAACGAATATCCTGCAAGGGATACCGTAGCAGGATATGGAGTGCGACAGCACGGAATTCGTGAGCAAATCATAATGAGCGCTAAAGAAAAACAAGATAAGAAAAACAAGATAAGAAAAACAAACTTCAGAAAAGAGGAATGGAATTATGTGGGCATATGAAAGTGTGTTTTATCAGATTTATCCGCTGGGCTTTTGCGGTGCTCCGTTTGAAAACGATGGTGTGGAAGTAAACAGAATTCAGAAAGTGATCGACTGGATCCCGCACATCAAAAAGCTGGGAGCAAATGCAATCTACTTCTCGCCGGTGTTTGAATCTGATACGCATGGCTATAATACAAGAGATTATACAAAGATCGATAAGCGTCTTGGCACGAATGCAGATTTTGCCAAAGTATGTGATGCATTACATAAGGAAGGTATCCGTGTTGTGCTGGACGGCGTGTTCAATCATGTGGGCAGAGGATTCTGGGCATTTCAGGATGTTTTACAGAACCGGGAAAACTCACGTTATAAAGACTGGTTTGCCCGGATCGATTTCGGCGGCAATTCCAATTATAATGACGGTCTCTGGTATGAAGGCTGGGAAGGCAACTATGATCTGGTCAAATTAAACCTCAGAAATGAAGAGGTGGTACAGCATATTTTCAGCGCGATCAAGGGCTGGATCGAGGAATTTGATATCGACGGACTGCGCCTTGATGTGGCATATTGCCTGGACGAAGACTTCGCAAGACGGCTGCGGAGCTTCTGTGACAGTCAGAAGCAGGATTTCTTTCTGGTAGGGGAAATGCTGCATGGCGATTATAACAGAATGATGAATGACCAGATATTCCACTCCGTAACGAATTACGAGTGTTACAAGGGACTGTTCTCCAGCTTCAACAGCATGAACATGTTTGAGATCGTTCATTCTTTGCTGCGTCAGTTCGGACCGGAGAATTGGACGTTATATAAAGGAAAACATCTGTTATCATTTGTGGATAACCACGATGTTTCGAGAATTGCAAGCAATCTGACAAATGAAAAGCATCTGCCGCTTATTTATGCGATGATGTTTGGCATGCCGGGCATCCCATGTGTGTATTACGGAAGTGAATGGGGCGCAAAGGCTAATAAGAGCGAGGGGGATCCGGCGCTTCGCGTAAGCTTTGATGCACCTGTATATAATGACCTGTCTGCTTTTATTACAAAGCTGGCAGAAGCAAAGAAGAACAGCGAAGCGTTGAATTATGGAAGCTTCCGCAGCGTGGTACTGACAAACAGACAGTGCATCTTTGCAAGAGAGACAGAAAGTGAAAGAGTATTCGTTGCGATCAATGCGGATGAGAACAGCTACACAGCGCATTTTGATGCGGGCTGTGGACAGGCTGTCGATTTAATAACGGGCGATATACATGATTTTGGCGGTGGCAGTGAGCTGGCACCATACAGTGCGGCATTTTGGAAAATGGAGCGATAGATGGCAGGTAAAACAGTTATCCGCGTAAAAGATCTCTATAAGGTATACCGAGTTGGTGACAGTAAGGTAAAGGCGCTGAATGGCGTGGATTTCACCATTCAAAAGGGAGAGTTCTGTTCTATCGTAGGTACATCCGGTTCCGGTAAGTCTACGCTTTTGAATATGCTGGCAGGACTTGAAAAACCGACAAAGGGACAGATCGTGATCGCGGGAGAACATATCGAAAAGAAAAGTGAAAACCAGCTCGTAAAGTTCAGAAGAGAACATATCGGCTTTATCTTTCAGTCGTTTAATCTTCTGCCGGCTTTAAGTGCTGTGGAAAATGTAGCTTTGCCGCTTACCTTTCAGGGAATGGATAAGGCAAAAAGGCTGGAAAAAGCAGCGCAGGTGCTTGATCTGGTAGGGCTTTCCGGACATAAGAACCATAAACCGACGCAGATGTCAGGCGGACAGCAGCAGAGAGTCGGAATTGCAAGGGCACTTGTTGTCAATCCGCAGATTATTTTTGCGGATGAACCGACGGGCAATCTGGATTCCCATACTTCGGCGGAAGTAATGGAGCTGATCAGAAAGATCATACATGAACAAAACCAGACGCTTGTTATGGTAACGCATGACGACCATCTGGCCGGGTTTGCAGACCGGATTTTCCGGATTTCTGACGGTAAGATCGTCAGTATTGAAGCAGGAAGAGAACAATAATGGGCATACAGCGCATGAAATAAAGGAGGAGTTCGTTTCATGACTATGAAATTGAAAAAAACGGGAATTGCACTTCTGTCTGCAATGCTTGTTCTGGGAAATGTAACACCTGTTATGGCAACGCAGACAGCGGGGACACAGCAGACGACGCAGACACAGTCAAAGACAGATACACTGCAGAAAGAAAAAGAAGATGCGGTAAAAGAGATCGGGGACTACGGCAGTATTACAAAGCTGAAGACCGATGCGGAAACCGCAAAAAAGATAGATGAGCTTGTTGCAAAGTATCAGGAGCTGATCGGAACTGCGGATAAGGATAAGAATAAATCGGGTCTTTCCACTTCTGCCAGTATTGAGGACTGCGTTTCAAGTGCAAAGGCGGCAGTCGATGCACTGGTGGCGGGAGACGATAACAACGGACAGGATGACGCAAGCGTGAATCCATCTTCCACGAGCGATTTTGTGATGGTGGGTGGTGACTGGGTCACGCCGGTCGCAACCTACGGACAAAATGTCAATATTGTATTGCCGGTTGTCAATATGGGAAGTGTTAATCTGGCTAACATATCTGTTACACCGGTTATATCAAATTCGGTAACGGAATGGCCGTTTGAGATTGAAACGAGCGGTTATACCCAGATGATCACAGATCTGCCCGGCAAAGGCAACGGACAGAGTGATATGGACAGAAGACGTGAACTGACATGGACGCTGAAGACAAGAGAGGATGCACCGTCAGGGTACTACAAGCTGCAGTTTACTGCTTTATATTATGTAGGAACGGAAGCCGAAAGTGCAACGTTGACTACGTATGTGAAGGTTGTCGGAGCACCGGGCAGCGGAAATGTGGAAACGGAAGGAAGCGGCAGTTCGACGCCGCGTGTCATTGTGACAGGTTTTACGACAGATCCTGCGGAAGTCAATGCAGGAGATACCTTTACGCTGACATTGCATCTGAAAAATACATCCAAGAGAACGGCAGTATCCAATATGCTGGTTAATTTTAACGCACCGTCGGAAGGCAGTGATACGGAAAATACCTATGCGGCTTTTCTGCCGACTTCCGGCTCCAATACGGCTTATATCAGTTCTATCGGCAAAAATGCGACAACAGATCTTTCAATAGAAATGACGGCAAAGTCTGATTTGTCACAAAAACCATATCAGCTTGACGTGACAATGGATTATGAGGATGATGCTTATACGGCGTATACGTCTACGGCAGATGTATCGATCCCGATCCATCAGGCTGCAAAATTTGAGCTCAGCACACCTGAGATCCTGCCTGCTACGATCTCGGTCGGAAACGAAGCTGACATCATGTTCAGTATTTACAATACAGGAAAAACAACACTGTACAATGTACAGGTAAAATTTGAAGGAGATTCCGTCACAGGCGGTGAGAGCTTTATCGGTAAGATTGAAGCAGGCGGTACCGGAACGGTAGATGCACTTGTGACAGGACAGGCTGCCACAAAAGACGACGGAACGATCAAGGCCGTTATCACCTATGAAGATGAAGCAGGGAATGAATCCAGCTACGAACAGGAAATGACGCTGATGGTGACAGAAGATACAGGATTGGCCGGTATGGATGACTGGGATATGGAGGAAGTGGAATATGATGATTCCACGGGAAGCAGTAAAAAGGCTGTGATCATTACACTGATCGGTGTTGTATTGCTTACAATAGCGGTTGTTATTGTAATTCTCCTGAAAAAGCGGAAGGCAAAGAAACTTCTGGCAGAGGAATTAGATCTATTGGAAGAGGATGATGAAGAAACAGATTCTGTAGATGACGGAGAAAAGGATAAAAACGGAAAGGACGACGCGGATGAAATTTCGTGATATGTTTCGCATGAGCTTAAGCAGTCTGTGGAAACGAAAAGTGCGGACGTTTCTGACCGTGCTTGGTGTTGTGGTCGGATCCGCGTCTATTGTGGTCATGATCTCCCTCGGACTGGGGCTTTCCAGAGCATCGATGGCTGAAATCGAAAAATATGGTGGAATAACAACCGTTACTGTAACGGAACAGGATTCTTATACGGTGGATTCCTCTATTACCGGAGCCGCTTCCAAGTCACAGACAGCGGAGCATCTGGATGATGCTCTGGTGGAAAATATCCTACAGCTGGATCATGTGAAAGACGCCTATCCGGTGCTGGATACGGATGCACTTGCTATTTCCGGCGGTTTTCAGGCAAATATCCAGCTCAGAGGTGTGGCAGCGGATAAAATGCAGAATCTGCAGCTTGATCTGGGAAGGGGCAGTCTCCCCCAGCCGGGAGAAGGTCAGCTTTCCGTTGTATACGGCAATATGGTGCTGGGTGATTTCTATAATGATAAGACCGGAGAGGGCTATTGGTACAACGGAACATTACCGGATATTGATCTGATGCAGGATACGATCCTATATGTCTTTGATGTGGATCGTTATTATAATGCAATCTGGGGCGGTACGGATGATAAAGGACAGGCAGTGACTGTTCCAAAGAAATATGTGGTGGATACCGCAGGTGTCATGGCAGGCGGTATGGAGGATTATAACAGTAACAGTAGTTATGTATTCTGTGATCTGGAACAGCTCAAAACACTTCTGCGTAAGGAATTCAGAGGTTCCGTGATCCCCGGACAGCCAACGACGGCAAATGGGAAGGCATATAAAGATATTTACTATACCAGTGTTATTGTGAATGTAGATAACATGGATTATGTCCAGCAGGTGCAGAATGAGATCAATGATATGGGCTATCAGGCCACCTCAAATGCGGAGTGGGTGGCATCCATGCAGGGACAGTACAAATATATCCAGCTGGCACTCGGCGGGATTGGTGCGGTTTCACTCTTTGTTGCGGCAATCGGGATCGCGAACACAATGATGATGTCAATCTATGAGCGCACAAAAGAGATCGGTATTATGAAGGTACTTGGCTGTGATATGCGTAATATCCAGAGTATGTTTTTGATGGAGGCAGGCTATATCGGTCTGATCGGCGGCGTAGTCGGACTTGGTTTGAGTTACGGACTGTCCGGCGTGATCAATTCTGTGGTCAAAACAGCTGATCTGGGTGTGGACCAAGCGGTCAGTGCCAGTGTGGGACTATCCTATATTCCATGGTGGCTGGCGGTTATCTCAATCGTATTTGCGGTTCTAGTTGGTATGATAGCAGGATTTTTCCCGTCCCTGCGGGCGATGAAATTAAGCCCATTGGCTGCGATCCGGACAGAATAAAAAGTATCGGGTGTTTAAAACAGGTACTATTATAAATATATATAATGGATAAACTGCCACAGTCTGCCCTTTTGTGGGCGATGAACAGAAAGGAAGGCAGGGCATGGAATTATTAAAACTGGTGATCGTGGATGATGAGGCAATTCTGCTGCAGGGACTTTTGCAGACTTATGACTGGGAGCAGATGGGCTTTCGTGTTGTCGGAAGTGCCATGAGCGGCGAGCAGGCAATCGAGGTAATTGAAAAAGAGCGGCCCGATGTTGTGCTGACGGATATCAGGATGCGGCAGATCAGTGGTCTGATGGTCATGGAGGAAATGGCTAAAAGAGGTATTGACTGCCTGTTTATTGTGCTCAGTGCTTACAGGGATTTTGAATATGCACAGAAAGCCTGCGATATGGGTGCGTACGCTTATCTTTTAAAGCCGATCGAGGATGATAAGCTGACGGAAACCATGAGAGGTGCCTACGAGCAGTGCATGAAAAAGATCCGGGAAACGCAGAAGCTGCATAAAATGGAAAATATCCTGCGCAGGGATGAAAATAATTTTCTGCAGGTTATGGTGCAGAAATATATCCGCGGGGAGATATTACAAAAGCAGATGATGGAAATCTTTGAAATGCTGGAGGAAATACCGCAGCCAAATGAAAAATATATTGCTGTGTTTGCGGATATCGATCTTGTATATCAGATTACTTCTCCGGCGGATTTTGAAAACAGCCGTCTGGCGTTAGCGGAGTTTCTGGAAAGGGAACTGCTGCCGTTATATCCCTGCTATCATTTTATAGGAAGATCGGGCGTGCTGATTTATATTCTGCATACAGAGGATAACGGAGCTGTACAAAAGGCAAGACAGATGCTGGAAGAGGCAAGAAATGCGATCAGTAGACCGCTTGCCATGGCTGTTTCAAGGCCTTATAAGGGAATAGAAGGACTGCAGGCAAGTTGTGTGGAAGCAGACCGGATCCTTATGCAGGCAGGTGAAAACAATGAAGGCATTTTTGCGATCCGGAAGACGGAGGAGGATTTTAAGCAGAGAGAGATGATGGATGCGATTTCGTCTGTGCTCAGCGCGATACGGAAAAATGCGGATGCGGATCTGAAAAATGCATTTGTTTCTTTTATATATCAGCTGCCGCCGGAAGAGGAAAAACAGTGCGGCTATATTCACTATCTGATGATCCATGCAGATGATATGCTGATGGAGACATACGGTATGACAGACAGACTACGGGACAAATTTGGCAGGTACTACCAGAATCTGCAGAATTTGAGCCCTTCCAGAGCAATCGATGTCTGCTATAAAATTCTTCTGGAAGCAACTCAGGACAGAAAAGAGATTGCAGCAGAAGATGACGGAAAATCTGCCGAAAAATATATGGCAGATGCACTTGGCTTTATAGAAGAAAATCTACAGGATGAAAATCTGTCAATTGTTTCTGTTGCATCGTATGTGTTCCTGAATCCGGTATATTTCGGACGTGTGTTTAAAAACGCCATGCAGATGACATTTAAGCAGTATTTATTACAGCGTCGGATGGAGAAAGCAAAGAAAATGCTGCAAGAGGGGGATGCGAGTATCAGTATGATATGCGAAACGGTTGGTATCAGTAATCCCTCGTACTTTACACATTTGTTTAAGCAGTACGCCGGTATATTGCCAAGCGACTATAAAAAGGGATTTGAAGCATGAAAAAAAGGGAGAAGAGATCAAGTATTCAAATAAGATATCTGAAGTATACAGTATGTCTTCTGCTATCTGCCATGGTATTGTGTGGTGCGGGTGTCAGCTGGGTCGTGCAGAAAAATCAGGAAACCGTAATGATGGATAATTATAATACCATGTGTGAAAATCTGGGTGCTGCAATGGATCTTTTGTTTGAAAAAACGGATGAGGCGACAGCGGACTGTATCGTTTATGACGGTGTGCAGAAAAGTCTGCGTAAAGCAGCTATGAGCAGAACCCAGAGAAGTGCGCTGAGCCGGTATTTTGCATTTATCAATCTGGATGATGTAGCAGAATATTGTTATGTGGACAATAAAAAAAATGTATATACAAGATCCTATTCAAAACTTACATATCACAAATTCAGGGAAAGTGACATGGAGAGGTTTTTGCAGGGATCTTATGCGACAACGACGTGGTTCTGGACAAAGGATACACTGTTCGGGACAGGAAAGGACGCGTTGTTTATAGGGCGTTATATCCGAAACATGAACTATGAGCATGAACCCGGAATGCTGTTTCTGAAAATGGATCCTGTTTTTTTTCAGAATATTACCGGAGACAGCGATCTGGCAGAAGAAGGTATTTTGATGCAGATCATGGATGCGGACGGTGAAGTCTGCTTTCAAAATAACGATAGTGATGAGGCAAGGAAACCTTTGATACTTGCAAAAGAGCGGATTCTTGCAACCGAAGGAAACGGAATGATCATCAGCAGGGGGAAAATAGGACATGGTATGCTGTGTGCATACAGGCAGAAGGAAAGCGGGATGACAGTTTCTGTTTATGTACCGGATCATGTGCTGCATGCGGGGATGGGAAGAATAATGACCGTGATGCTTTTGATTTTTTTGTTTACGATGGTACTGGCACTGATTCTCAGCGTATACTTTTCACGGATCCTTTCCCTGCCGATCCAGAAGATCAGCAAAAAGATGGCAGGATTTCACGGAAATGATTATACGCGGATGGAAGAGCTACATACCAAAACAGAGCTGGATCAGATTGGGCATTCTTATAATGAAATGCTGGGTAATATCGAGCAGCTTGTGGCAGAGGTAAAATCGCAGGAAAAAGAATTGCGGACAGTCGAGGTCAATATGCTTCTGAACCAGATGAATCCGCATTTTTTGTATAATACACTGGATACGATCTACATGTTGGCGCGTATAAATAAGGAAGAGACGACCATGCGTATGATTCAGGCACTCTCCAAATATCTGCGGCTTTCCTTAAGCAAAGGAGAAGAAATCGTATCAGTAGCGGATGAGCTGGAAAACGTGAGAAACTATATGGAAATCCAGCAGATCAGGAATGCGGATCTGTTCCGGTATGAGATACACTGCGAAGTGGATGCGGACAAGGAACGGATGCTGAAGCTTGTTTTACAGCCGCTGGTGGAAAATGCTATTAAATACGGGTTTGATGGACAGTCTGCACATTACAGGATAGAGATTACAGTCCGGAGGGAAGAGGAGGAACTGGTGCTGACGTCATATAACAGTGGGACACCGATTGCGCCGGATGCATGTGAGAAGATCAATGGTCTGATGCAGATGTCGATCGCTGAGATGAAGGAAAGTTTCAAAACCAAAAAGAACGGTTATGGGCTTGTGAATGTGCTGACAAGACTCAGGCTGGCATATGAGGGGCGTGTTTCCTTTTATGTGATCGCGAAAGAGGATGGGACAACGTTTGTGATCAGGATTCCGAGGCTGGTATTGGACAGAGTGTGAGGTGACAGACATATGAACGGGAAAAGAAAATTAAAAGTACGGCGCAGCGTGTACATCTTAATGAGCTTATGTCTGACTGCTGTTTTGCTTGGCGGATGTGGGAAAAAACAGATACAGAAGACGTATAACGAAGAGGAAGCTGTTGAGATTCCCATGATATTGACAGTCAGTCCTACCAGCGGAAAGAAAAGTGAGCAGGAGCTGGTGGATGCTTTTAATATTACCTATAAAGGAAAATACCATATCGCAGTGGAATGGATCATGGAAACGGAGAGTGATTACAGACAGAATCTGAAACGACTGAATGTGACGGATAAGCTGCCGGCGGTCATTACGGATCTGCGTATACTGCCTTCTTATTACCGCCTGCTGGTCGAAGATCACAGGATCGTGGATCTGGCACCTTATATAGAGGCGGATCAGGAATGGAAACAGATGATAGAGCCGGTTGTGCTTGATAGCTGCAGTGAGGAAGATGGAAGCGTTTATTTGGGGCCGGTCAGTACGGCGGCATTTTCCTGTTCTGGTATTTTCTGGAACGAAGAGCTGTTTGAGCAGGCAGGAATCGAGGAATTTCCGCAGACGTGGGAGGAATTCTGGGATTGCTGCGAGAAGCTGCAGGCAAGGGCGATCACACCGCTTGGGCTGCACACGGAAGGAACCGGCTGGTCCGCCATGCTGCTGGCAACCGCTGAAATGGCAGACAGTGAGGAAGGTGCGGCGTTTATGAATGAGCTGTATCCGGGCAGCTATCAGAAGGATTGCATCTATCATATGGCAGATACACTGCAAAAGCTTTATAAATATACGACAAAGGATGCCATGAATGCGGATTTTGATGTGGCATACAATAATTTTATTGCCGGAAAATCTGCCATGCTGGCAAACGGCTACTGGATGATCGACCAGCTCCCGGAGGAATTCAGGGAAAAAGTCAGATTTTCACCGTTCCCGGGTAATAAGCTGATTTCTTCTCCGGAAACCTTCGGCTGGGCGGTAGTAGACAGCTACAGTGATGAGGTGAAGCAGGGCGCGGTCGAATTTTTGAAATTCCGTACGAAGAAAAACAAGAAGCTGAAGGAAGATCTGTTTTCGCAGGATCAGAACACATCACGTCTTTTGCAGGATTATATCCGGGCGTACTGCGGTCAGCCGCAGATCGTACCGAATTATCAGGTAAAATGGAATTCTGTATTGCAGGAGAGCACGTTGGGAGAGGCGCTTCCGGCGCTGGCACAGAAAAAGATCACCCAGGCAGATTTTGTCAGAATGCTCACGGAGAGTATAACGGAATCGAAGAAGGAAGAATAGAAAACGGTATGAAATAGGAGAAAAGAAGCATAAAAAAAGAAGTAGAAAAAAGAAGTATAAAAAAGAATAGACAGGCATGTATGATTTTTGATAGTTTACGTTTTTAAATTGCTAATACTCCCCCGAGTTTCTCTGCTAAGATAAGTTCATCAACAAGAACACAGAGTTCTGAAGGATAAGAAAAGGAGAGATGAGCTTATGAAAAATGTAAAAAAATTACTGGCACTCGGACTTGCAGTGACCATGACAGCATCCATGCTGACAGGTTGCGGCAGCAGCAATGAAGGAGCTGCAGATGCAGACACAAATGCAGCAACAGATGCAGAAGCAACAGATGCAGAAGCAACAGATGCTTCCGCAGATGACAAAACAGCAAACGCAGAAGGCGGTTCTGTTTACTACCTGAACTTCAAACCGGAACAGGATCCACAGTGGCAGGAGCTGGCTGCAAAATATACGGAAGAGACAGGCGTAGATGTAACAGTTGTTACAGCAGCATCCGGCGAATATGAAACAACTCTGATGAGTGAAATGGGTAAGAGCGGTGCTCCTACTATGTTCCAGGTAAACGGTCCTGTAGGTCTTGCAAACTGGAAAGATTATTGCTATGATTTAAAAGATTCAGCAATCTACGGTGAGCTGACAAACGAAGATTTCGCACTGAAGGATGGAGATGCTGTAGCAGGTATCGCATACGTTATCGAGTCTTACGGACTGATCACAAACAAAACATTACTGGAAAAAGCAGGATATACAATTGATGATATTAAATCTTTCGCAGATTTAAAGAAGGTTGCAGAAGATATCACAGCACGTAAGGACGAACTTGGATTTGCTGCATTTACATCAGCAGGTATGGACGGATCTTCTGACTGGAGATTTAAGACACACCTTGCAAACCTTCCAATCTACTTCGAGTATCAGGCAGACGGAATCGGAACTACAAAAGAAATCAAAGGCACGTACCTTGACAACTATCGTGATATCTGGAATCTGTACATCAACAACAGTACATGCGATCCTGCAGAACTTGCAGCAAAGACCGGTGATGATTCCAGAAACGAATTCCTTGCAGGCCAGGCAGTATTCTTCCAGAATGGTTCCTGGGAATACGGAAACCTGACAGCAGACGGCACATTTACAGATGATGATCTGGCTATGATCCCGATCTACATCGGTGTAGGCGATGAAGCAAACCAGGGTCTCTGCACAGGTACAGAAAACTACTGGTGTGTAAACAAGGAAGCTGATGAAGCAGATATTCAGGCAACACTTGATTTCATGAACTGGTGTGTAACTTCTGACGAAGGAACAAAGGCTATGGGCGAAGATATGGGATTTGTAATTCCTTTCAAGAACGCTGTTGAATCTCGGAACCTGTTCGTACAGCAGGATAAGGAAATGACAGCAGAAGGAAAGACTCCTGTTTCATGGAACTTCTCTACAATGCCATCAGAAGAGTGGAAAAACGGCGTAGGTCAGGCTCTTACAGCTTATGCAGCTGATCAGACAGATGACAACTGGGAAGCAGTCAGATCTGCATTCGTAGACGGATGGAAGACTGAATACGAATTAACTTCTCAGGAATAAGAGATTGTGAATAAAGGGCAGGCAGGATAAGCTGCCTGCCCCTTTTTTGGAGGTAGGTACTATGCATAAAGCGTTGAAACGTTATTCGCCCATTTTTGTGCTGCCGACACTGCTTGCATTTATCATCGGATTCATTGTTCCGTTTGCACAGGGGTTATATCTTTCCTTTTGTAAATTTACAACGGTTGATAATGCGAAGTGGGTTGGAGTTGCAAATTATAATGTCATCCTGAAGGATGCTTCATTTTTAAGCTCTTTTAAATTTACAATTTTATTTGCGGTCGTATCCATTATACTCATTAATGTGATCGCCTTTGGTCTGGCACTTCTGCTGACAAAGGAACTGAGAGGAACCAATATTTTCCGTACCGTATTTTTTATGCCGAACCTGATCGGTGGTATCGTACTTGGTTATATCTGGCAGATCCTCATCAACTGTATTTTGTCACTTGCAAGCAAACCGCTTCTGGCACTGAATTCATCAGCCGGTTACTGGGGACTTATCATTCTGATGTGCTGGCAGCAGATCGGATATATGATGATCATCTACATTGCAGGTCTGCAGAATGTACCGTCAGATCTTGTGGAAGCAGCTGAGATCGATGGAGCAAATACATGGGATGTATTATGGAAGATCAAGTTACCGATGGTTATGTCATCCGTAACGATCTGTGTATTCCTGACACTGACAAACTCCTTCAAGCTGTTTGATCAGAACTTAGCCCTCACAGGTGGTGATCCGAACCATTCCACAGAAATGCTTGCCCTGAACATTTACCAGACCTTCTACGCACGTGCAGGCGCGCTCTTCAAGGGCTACGGTCAGGCAAAAGCTGTTATGTTCTGTATTTTAGTCATTGCGATTTCCATGCTTCAGCTGAAGCTTACCAAATCTAAGGAGGTGCAGCAGTAATGAAACAGAAAAGAAAAGTATCAAATATTATCTGGATCACAGTATTAACAGTGGCATCCCTTCTCTGGATATACCCGATCGTGATGATCCTGTTTAACTCTTTAAAGAAAGAAACAGCGATCAGCACAAGTACAGCATTTACACTGCCGACAGCAGATACCTTTGCAGGTATTTCAAACTATGTAAGTTCCCTGACATCCCAGGGATTTTTAAAGAGTCTTGGCTACAGTACACTGATCACAGTCACTTCTGTGGCAGCTATTCTGCTCTGCTGCTCCATGTGTGCGTGGTGTATCACAAGACTGAACGGCGTTTTTTCAAAAATCATCTATTATATGTGTGTCCTTTCCATGGTCGTACCGTTCCAGATGGTTATGTTTACGCTGTCCCAGACGGCAGATAAGCTGAAACTGAACACACCGTTCAACATCTGGGTGATCTACCTCGGATTTGGTGCGGGACTTGCGGTATTTATGTTCTGCGGCTTTGTAAAATCCATTCCGATCGAGATCGAGGAAGCTGCCATGATCGACGGCTGCAATCCACTTCAGACATTCTTCATGGTGGTTGTACCGATTTTAAAACCAACCATGATTTCAGTAGGTGTTCTGGAAGCTATGTGGGTATGGAACGATTACCTTCTGCCGACACTTGTACTGGATATTAAGAAATACAAAACTATTCCGATGCTGATCCAGTATTTCAGAGGCAGCTACGGAAAGGTAGAAATGGGACCGATGATGGCAAGTATCATGCTGACCGTCATTCCGATCATCATTGTATACCTGTTCGGACAGAAATATATTATCAAGGGCGTAGCTGACGGTGCAGTCAAAGGCTAAGCGCTCTTTTGGGAAAGGATAACGATATGAGACTTAGCGGAATGCTTTTACCGATATCAGCCCTGCCTTCCAATTATGGGATCGGTTGTTTTTCAAAAGAAGCATATGAATTTGTGGATACCTTAAAAAAATGCGGGCAGTCCCTGTGGCAGATTCTGCCGCTCGGACCGACCGGTTACGGGGATTCGCCGTACCAGTCGTTCTCCACTTTTGCCGGAAATCCATATTTTATTGATCTGGAGACACTGGTCAAGGATGGCCTTTTGGGAAGACTGGAATGTGAAGGAGCAGATTTCGGAACAGGAAACACCATAGATTATGAAAAAATGTTTCATACAAGATACCGGATCCTGCATATGGCATACCAGCGGGCTGTGACAAATGGTATTACGGAAACGGATGACTATCACAGCTTTGTGAAAAAGAATGAAAGCTGGCTGCCGGATTATGCACTTTTTATGGCTTTGAAGGATGCCAACCATGGCAAAAGCTGGAGCGAGTGGGAAGAAGGCATCCGGAACCGAAGACCGGAAGCACTGGAAGAAGCCGGACAGAAATATAAAACCGATATTGGTTTTTATGAATTTGTACAGTATGAGTTTTTCAGACAGTGGGATGCCCTGAAGAAGTATGCGAATGAGCAGGGTATACAGATCATCGGAGATATTCCGATCTATGTGGCATTTGACAGTGCAGATACATGGAGTGATACAAAGCAGTTCCAGCTGGATGAGGACAATCTGCCGGTTGCAGTGGCAGGCTGCCCGCCGGACGGTTTTTCGGCAGACGGACAGCTTTGGGGAAATCCGCTCTATGACTGGGAGTATCATAAGAAGACCGGGTATGCATGGTGGATGCGGCGGATCGCACATTGCTTTGCGCTGTATGATATCGTCAGAATCGATCATTTCCGGGGCTTTGATGAATATTATGCAATTCCTTACGGAGAGAAAACAGCAAGAAACGGAAAATGGCAGCAGGGTCCGGGAATGGATCTGTTTGGTGCGGTCAGAGAGCAGTTTGGCGATCTGCCGATCATTGCAGAAGATCTCGGCTTTCTGACAGACAGCGTGAGAAGGATGCTGAAGGAAAGTGGCTATCCGGGCATGAAGGTGCTGCAATTTGCTTTTGACTCCAGGGAAGAAAGTGACTATCTGCCGCACAATTACGAAAGAAACTGTGTGGTATATACGGGCACGCATGATAACAATACTGTAATGGGCTGGTATGATGAACTGTCCCCTGAGGATAAAAAGCTGGCAGTTGACTATCTGCATAATGCATACACACCGAAAAAAGAGATCTACTGGGATTATATCGCACTTGCCATGCGCAGTGTGGCAGATACGTGTATCATTCCGGTGCAGGATTATCTGGGGCTTGGCAAGGAAGCGCGGATCAATACACCATCAACACTTGGTGGTAACTGGGTATACAGACTGCCGAAAAAGACATTTGATGCGGCAAAGATCCGGAAAATCAGACGAATGACGGAGATTTGTGCACGTCTGCCCAAGGTACAGAAGGAAGCAGAAGAAGAGAAAGAAACAGAAGTAACAACAGATACGAAAGAAAGATAACACAGCAGAAATAACAGGGAAAGAATAACACTGCAGAGGTAATCTGCAAAAAAGAAAACGAGGAGGCACGCATGGATTTAAAGACAAATATAGAAAAACGTCTGGGTACAACGATCGCCGGGGCGGATGATAAGGCACTGTATTACGCACTGCTCGGACTGACAAAAGAGCTTTGCAGCGAGAAGAAGCCAAATGAAGGAGACAGAAAGGTATATTATATTTCCGCAGAATTTCTGATCGGAAAACTGTTATCCAATAATCTGATCAATCTTGGCGTTTATGAAGAGGTAAAAGAGCTGCTTGCCAAAAACGGCAAGTCACTTGCCCAGATTGAGGAGATCGAGCCGGAACCATCGCTTGGAAACGGCGGACTTGGCAGACTGGCAGCCTGCTTTATCGATTCTATTGCTACACTCGGTCTGAACGGAGAAGGCATCGGACTGAATTATCATTATGGATTGTTCCGGCAGAAATTTGTGGATCACAAACAGCGGGAAGAAAAAAATCCGTGGATCGAAAAGGAAAGCTGGCTTACAAAGACAGAATTACATTTTCCTGTACAGTTTAAGGACTTTACTGTGGAATCCACATTATATGACATAGATGTACCCGGATATGACAGTGGTGTCAACAAGCTGCATCTGTTTGATATTGATACAGTAGACGAATCACTTGTCAAAGATGGCATTTCTTTTGATAAGAATGATGTGAAAAAGAATCTGACACTTTTCTTATATCCTGACGACAGTGACAAGGCAGGACAGCTTCTGCGTATTTATCAGCAGTATTTTATGGTAAGCAGCGGTGCACAGCTGATCCTGAAAGAGCTTGCGGACAAGGGCTATGATATCAGATCCTTAAGTGATCATGTGGTGATCCAGATCAACGATACACATCCTTCCATGGTCATTCCGGAACTGATCCGTCTGATGCAGGAAAGAGGAGTTGCTTTTGAAGAGGCTGCACAGATTGTGGCAAAAACATGTGCATATACAAATCATACGATCCTTGCAGAAGCACTGGAAAAATGGCCGGTTTCTTATCTGGAAGAGGTTGTACCGCAGCTGATGCCGATCATCCGCAAGCTGGATGAAATGGCAAAAGCCAAATATCCGGATGAGCGGGTAGCGATCATTGACAAAGAAAACAGAGTCCATATGGCACATATGGATATGCATTACGGCTTCTCCGTAAACGGTGTTGCTGCACTGCATACAGAGATTTTAAAGAAGTCCGAACTGAAGCCGTTTTATGATATTTATCCGGAAAAATTCAATAATAAGACAAATGGTATTACATTCCGTCGCTGGCTGCTGCACTGTAATCCTGAGCTTGCAGCATATATTACGGAATTGATCGGAGACGGATGGAAGAAGAATGCTGCAGAGCTTGAAAAGCTGCTGGAATTCCAGAATGATGAGAAAGTGCTTTCCCGTTTTATTGAGATCAAGGACGGAAAGAAGGCAGATCTGAAGAATTATCTGAAAGAAACACAGAATATTGATATTGCAGCAGATTCTGTATTTGACATCCAGATCAAGAGACTGCATGAGTACAAGAGACAGCAGATGAATGCGCTTTATATTATTCATAAATATAAGGAGATCAAGGCAGGCAAGAAGCCGAAGACACCTGTTACCATGATCTTTGGAGCAAAGGCAGCACCGGCTTATATTCTTGCAAAGGATATTATTCATCTGATCCTCTGCCTGCAGGAGCTGATCGATAATGATCCGGAGGTAAGTCCATACCTGAAGGTTGTCATGGTAGAAAATTACAATGTGACAAAAGCGGAGCATCTGATCCCTGCCTGCGATATTTCTGAGCAGATTTCTCTGGCAAGTAAGGAAGCGAGCGGAACAGGCAATATGAAGTTTATGTTAAACGGTGCTGTGACACTTGGCACGATGGATGGTGCAAATGTGGAGATCCATGACCTGGTTGGAGAAGACAATATTTACATTTTCGGTAAGTCCAGCGAAGAAGTGATCCGTCTGTACGATACAGCAGGCTATCATCCGCAGGACTACTATGCAGACCCGCAGATCGCAGAGCTTGTTGATTTTATTGTCAGCAAGGAACTGGTTCAGATCGGTGATCCTGAAAATCTGGGACGTTTATACAAAGAGCTTTGCAATAAAGACTGGTTCATGACACTTCTGGATATTAAAGATTATATTGCAAAGAAAGAGCAGATGCTTGCAGACTATGAAGACCGCATGGCATGGGCAAAGAAGATGCTCATCAATACGGCAAAAGCAGGTTTCTTCTCATCTGACAGAACAATCGCTGAATATAACCGCGATATCTGGAAGCTGTAGAGAATTATATATGGCTGCGGCGGACAGACAGCGTTACCGCAATGCGCGGCAAGAAACGACATCTTTTGGGTGTCGTTTCTTTCTTTTTCCGGGAAATGAATCCTGTGCCGGGAAATTTCGCCCAACGGCGGGAAAATATGTAGTAAAGGATGAATTTGCTGAATGCTGAAAATATAATTCGTCTCAAAAAGCGGGACATGGCAGAAGTGTATGAAATATCCGATGAGCATCGGCGCAAAAAAGTTGTCTTGTGAATTATGAAAGAAAAAAATACCTAGGACGAGGTGCACAAAAAATGTATGAAATTTTCATAAAAAAGTACGAAAGAAGTTTCTGTTCATTAGTAGAAATCTCTAAAAGGTTATGGTATACTGTATTTTGAATAGTGTAAAACTTCCACAGGCAGATTTCTTTGTGAGACAGTTAGTACAAATACTGGAAATAGGGGCGAATGACATGCAGGAAAATGTAGGAATGGAAGCTGCAAGAAAAGCAGCAGAAGAAGCCGCAAGAAAGGCGGCAGCAGCAGCAATTAAAAATACACCGGAGAAGGCTGAACCGAAAAAAGAGCAGGTTGCAGCAGGTGATGGCAGCAATATTAAATCCGCAGAGGATGCGATCAGACAGACTGCCGGATTGAACGCAAAGAAAGCAGCGATCGAATCAGCTTTCAGGATTGCGGATGAAGCCGCAAGAAAGGCAGCACATGATGTAACAGAAAGTACTTCTTCCGAGAAAGATCCGGCAAGAAGAGCGCTGGAGGAGGAGACGATCCGTAAAGCAGCCAGTGAGCATACAAGAAAGATTGCGGAGGAAACAGCCAGAAAACTTTCAGAAGAGAATATCAAGAAAGCGCAGGAGTTTGCAAAGCAGTCTGATGAGCGCATAAAGCAGCTGAAGGAAGAAGTTGCAAAAAAGACGGAAGCTGAAGGCAAACAGGCTGTGGAAGCAACAGTCAAAGCTGCGGATCTGAAAGCAAAGCAGGCAGTAACAGAGAAGGTACAGCAGGCAGAAGCCGAAGCCAAGAAGATGGTAGATGAGGTGCTTCGTAAAGCACAGGAAGAAGCCAAAAAGATGGTAGAAACTGCAAAAGCCAAGGCTGAGGAAGAAGCACAGAGGCAGGTTGCTGAGACGCGTAAGAAGGCAGAAGAGCAGGCTGCAGCTGCAGTAGAGGCAGCAGTGACAAAGGTTGGTACGGATGCAAGAGCAAAAGAAGTAGAAGCAGCCAAGGCTGAAGATGCCAAGAATGTACGCGCGGTAGAAGAATATGTACAGAAAGAAGCTGCAGCTGCAGCCATGAAGTTTGCCAAGGATGCCATTGTGAAGATGGAAGAAGAGAAGATCCGTCGTGCAGAGGAAGAAAAGGCAAGACTTGCTGCAGAAGAAAAAGCACGTAAAGAAGCGGAAGAACGTGCAAAGAGAGAAGCAGAAGAAGCTGAAAAGCGTAGAATAGAAGAAGAGAAACGCCGTAAGGAACAGGAAGCAAGAGAAGAGGCAGAAGCTGCTGAGAAGGCAAGAAAAGCAGCAGAAGTTCTTCAGTTCCGCAAGTATGAAGAAGAAGCAAAGAGACAGCAGGCTGCAGCTGCAAAGGCAGCAGTACAGGGGCAGTCTCAGGAACCGGTTAAGACAGTTGATGCGGCCGCAGCCGCAGCTGTAGCCGCTATGAAGCAGCAGAGCCAGCCACAACCGGTTCCTGCACCGGCTCCTGCCGAGAAACCACAGCAGACCGCATCTGCAGCCGCAGCCGCAGCTGCTGCAGCAGCATCACAGGCTGCAGCCAAGAGCGCACCTGCTGCATCTGATGGCGCAGGAAAGACAATGTCATTGGATGAATTCCAGAAGGCAGCCATGAAGCTGAAGATCTTACTGGACAACGGTATTATTTCTCAGGCAGAGTTCGATGAGGAGAAGAAGCGTCTTGTAGATTCCATGCAGCTTTAAAATGTAAAACAAAAAATATAAAGAAAGAAGTGTTTGGGAGCACCTGTCGATAGACAGGTGCTCCTTATTTATTTTTGGAAAATATATAATGAAGCCAGAGTCAAAAGGTCTAACCCCATGTGAGCTGTCTCATAGGTGGGTGAAAGACCTTGGGACCCGCCCCGATATGAGCATCAAATTCTGGCTTTTTACACTTAAATCATATAATATAGTATTGACAAATAATATTATATGACATATAGTATTACAAAAGATATAATACTGCACAGGAAGGAGTAATGTATATGGTATTCAATACAGGAGCAGCGCTTTTAGATGCGATCGTGCTTGCTGTTGTAGATAAAGAAGAGATTGGTACTTATGGTTACCGGATCACACAGGATGTCCGGCAGGTGCTCGAGATTTCGGAATCCACACTGTATCCGGTTCTGAGGCGGCTGCAGAAAAGTGGCTTTCTGGAAGTCTATGACAGAGAATGTGCGGGCAGGAACAGGCGTTATTATAAGACGACAGCGCTTGGTAAGGCGCAGCTTTCCGAGTACAGGAAAGAATGGCTGGGATATGCCGAAAAAATAACTTCGATTTTTGAGGGAGGCAAGAAGGATGAATAAAGACCAATATTTACGAAAATTAGAATACTTGCTATCGGATCTGCCGGAAGAGGAACGCCGGGAAGCAATGGAGTATTATGTGGAATATTTTGAAGAGGCAGGACCGGAGCGGGAAGCAGAAGTGATGCGCGAACTTGGAACGCCTGAGACGGTAGCAGAGACGATCCATAAGGAACTGGCTGACAAAGGCATTGTGCCTTATCGGGCAGAGAAGAAGCAGAAAAAGGAAAGAAACGGCTGGCAGATCGCATTTATCGTGCTCGTATGTGTGCTTGTGTCACCGGTGGTGATCCCGCTCGCTATTGCACTGTTTGGAGTTGTGATCGCGGTTCTGGCATGCGTGGTTGCACTGATCGTAAGCGCTGTCGTACTGGTTGTCAGTATTGTAGCAGCCTTCCTTGTAGCAGCAATTCTTTTGTTTGTAGTTGGAATATCCAATATGGGACTTCCACTTGTCGGACTGATGATGATCGGCATCTCCTTCCTATGCGCGGGATTGTTCCTGCTCTGTGGCTGGGGACTCATCAAGCTCTGTGCAGTTGTTGTACCGGAAGTGATCAAAGGCTGTATTCATTTGATCGGTATGCCGTTTCGCGGAAAGGAGGCACATAAAGCATGAAAAAATCAACGAAAATTGTTTTGATCACAGCAGCGGTTTTAGTCGCTGTAGGAATGATCCTGATCCTGATCAGTGTCGCACTTGGCGGCAATAAGCAGTACAGGGAATATGTCAGGGAAAACGGAGAGGTATCGGTCGTACTGTTTCCGCACAGCTTAAAGCTTCGCCTGAGTGCAGGAACAGACGGGCTCAATATGAACGTGGTAAGTGATGACGCAGATTGGGAAGATACGGATGAAGAGGATGACTGGAGTGATGTCGATACAGATCCGGATTTAGGTGTTTCTGAAAATGCTGCGGCTATTACGGATGACCGGTATGAAGAAGAGATGGACGATGACTCAGATGACGATGACTCGGATGATGATTCGGACGAAGCCACTGATGATGCATGGGATGATGCAGAAGAATCGGGAAAAACAATGATAGCATCCGAAAGCGATCAGATCCAAAAGATCGATCTGGCACTTGGTGCAGGAGAGTTTACGATTAAGCCAAGCGGGGACGATTCCTTTTATGCAAGCTATGACGGCAAAAGCAGACTACAGTTCCAAAAACAGAACGGAACGCTCAGTATCCGGACAAAAACACAGACGATAACGTTGTTTGGCGTACATGACACAAATGCAGGCACTGCAACGGTCTATCTGCCGGAAAAGGCGTACAAAAAGATCTCACTTTCCATCGGAGCCGGAACTGCCGTATCGGAAATGACGCTGCAGGCTGAAAAGGTGGAGCTGGAAGTTGGTATGGGAACGCTTGAAACAGCAGTGGATGCTTCCAAAAAGCTGACAGTAGATGTCGGTATGGGAGAAGCAGACCTGATCGTGGCAGGCAGCGAGACAGACTTTGATACAGATATATCTGTCGGAGCCGGATCAGTAGAGTGCGGATCCCATGATTTCAGCGGTCTGTCACAGGAATATACGACGGACAAGGGAGCAGGAAAGAAGCTGGAAATCGATTGTGGCATGGGAAGTGTCAATGTGGATTTCCTCAGATAGTAGCAGGTAACCAATTCGGGGCTTATGCCCCTGACATCATAATATATATCATGAATGAATAGGCGGAAGAAAAGGAGTGTATCAATATGAACGATAATAATATGAAGAAACTGACAAGATCAAGAGAACACAGAATGATCTGTGGAGTATGCGGCGGACTTGGCGAGTATTTCGGCGTGGATCCGACGATCATCCGTCTGCTGTTTGCCATATTCGGCTGCACAGGAACCGGGCTGCTTGTTTACTTTATTGCAGCAGCGATCATTCCAAATGCAGATGAAATTTAAGTGTTGCGGTTTACTGTCCGCAATTATTTGCCCAGAACAAGGATAGCGGTGTCGGAGTGGATTCGCCGGAAGCACCAAAAACAGATAAGAATGGATTACTTTTCCGGATGGGAAAAAACCAGTATGTATCAATGGAGACGATTGAGAAGATCTGCAAGAAACTGGATTGCACCGTTGATGAGATGATGGAATTTACAGATGATGAATAATATGAGCAGACATGTTAAATTATCAGAACTGACAGAATGCTTCAGAAATTGAAAAAGATAACACGCAGGATATGGCATAAATCTCTTGGCAGCGCGATTCTGGTTTTGAAAAATCTCAATCCGGGAAATACAGCGAAATCAGATAATTCGTACAAGGGGAGTTTCCCCTTGCGGCATAGGTGCCTATCCCCGAAGTTTGTGACTGAATACCTCAGATACAAACATATAGGGTGAAAGAAAGCGTGAAATCGGAAGTTGCATAGGAAGGTATAATGGATAAGAAAAGACTAACAAAATATTTAATAATCACATTTCTCATCACCTGGGTTTGCTGGTGGGGAGATGCTCTGCTGGTTAAAGTCACATCTTTAACGGAGTCAAACGTGTTTCCGATGGTTATTTTTACAATGGGAGGATTTGGACCGACAATTGCTGCCTGTTTCTGCATGGAAGGTGGTTTTACCAAGAAGAATTTAAGGCGGTTCCTATTTAACAACACAAAAAAGAACTGGCTGACAATTCTTGCTGCTGTTATAGTTGAAACGATAGTATTCTTCATTTGCTCAGAGGGACTGTTGCCCTCAATCCCCAGATCGCCGATAGCTGCGGTTGTGGTATTCATCATATTTATACAGGCTGCGTTCCTGTACGGTGGAAATGAAGAACTTGGCTGGCGAGGTACTATGTTGCCGATTCTGGAGAAGAAAGTTTCTGCACCTTTAGCAACATTAATCGTTGGAATTGTATGGGTCATTTGGCATATTCCACTCTGGTTCATAGAAGGCAATTCACATCAGAGCATATCATTTATCTGGTTTGCAGTCTTAGGACTGGCGCTCAGCTATTGGTTATCTATGGTTTATGATGCCACCAGAGCTGTCATGTTCTGCATGATCCTACATGGATGGACAAACACATTGATGGGAGTGGTAGATATCAATCAAGATTTGTTATATTATGTGTTACTGGCTGTAATGACAGCAATCTCAACGATAATTAGCATCCGGATTCAGAAAAAACGAGAGAACGTTCATTCATAAATTCAAGTTTGTGGAGGGTGAAGTTATGGGATTACTTGAAAGGTTAAAACTGAATAAAACCAAAGATTTCTTTGAATGGTTAGATTTAATTTTGAAGAATGAATTGAATAGTGAAATAAAAGCAATTAACTTTAATTTATATGAAGATACAGATAATAAATGGTCTGTTGAATTGGTCGGCACATTTTCATTCGATAAGGATAATGATGATTGGGCTTGTGATGAAGTCTTTACTACAAGAGATCATCCTTTCGTAATAGAGTGTGAAAGTGATTGGGAATTAGTGGAAACCTTTTTTATTGGTTTAGTGAATGAATACCTTTCTTCTGGAAAATATGCTGGAAAATTAAAAGAATATCAAGCAATAGGCATTGGATTTGTTGACGGAGATTTACATATTTTATATGCAAGATAATGTCTGTTTGTAAGCAATAAAATTTTTGCTTATCCAAGCAGTGTCATTCGCATTTCGCTACGCTTCATGCTCATGTCGCGCTGGCGCGCTATATAAATGCAAATGAATGTGTCCGAATGTGAGCAAGCTCCCATCAGCCAATTCATTGCATTTATGCACCGCTTGTAGAAACGCGCAACTTCCAGTTTTATTGACCAAGAAATTAGAGAGGATTCATAATGAGTGAGAAAACAGAGATTACTTTCATGCAGACAAGATTAATCCGGCTTGCTATTGTGAAGTAAAAAAGCCAGATCTTGCCAAATGAGCAAAGAGAAAAGATTTTGGGCAGGGATTTAATTTAACCACATCAAAGGAGCAGGCAGAAAGTTTTCTGAGAACCTCAATAGCCAAAGCTATCGCAACTGGAACAATTGAAATAAGGCTACCGCAATCCCGCTGGCTTTAGAGCCCCGCCTGACCAAGCGGCAATCTTGACAAATAAAAGCTGCAATACTATTATATAAATACGTATGCAGTAGCATAAAATGCCCTTTACTGACAGACGCAGTAGAGGGCTTTTTATATGACAGGAAATTTGTACAGCAAAAGGAGACAGATCATGAGTAAAGAGTTAGCGAAAACCTATGATCCCCACGGAATGGAAGACCGGATCTACCAGAAGTGGCTGGATAAAAAATATTTTCATGCGGAGGTAGACCACAGTAAAACACCTTTTACCATTGTCATTCCGCCGCCAAATATCACAGGACAGCTCCATATGGGACATGCGCTCGACAATACCATGCAGGATATTCTGATCCGTTTTAAGAGAATGCAGGGATATAATGCATTATGGCAACCCGGTACAGATCATGCCTCCATTGCAACAGAGGTTAAGATCATTGAAAAGCTGAAAGAAGAAGGCATTGATAAAGAAGACCTCGGACGTGAAGGCTTTCTGGCACGTGCCTGGGACTGGAAAAAGGAATACGGCGGACGTATCATTGAACAGCTGAAGAAGATGGGTTCTTCCTGTGACTGGGACAGAGAAAGATTTACCATGGATGAAGGCTGTAATAAAGCAGTTACGGAAGTTTTCTGTAAGATGCATGAAAAAGGCTGGATCTACAAGGGTTCCCGTATCGTAAACTGGTGTCCGGTCTGCAATACTTCCATTTCCGATGCGGAAGTACAGTATGAAGAGCAGCAGGGACATTTCTGGCATATTAAATATCCGCTCGTAGATGAAAACGGACAGCCGAGTAAGACAGAATTCCTTGAGTTCGCAACGACAAGACCGGAGACAATGCTGGGCGATACAGCAGTTGCTGTCAATCCGGCTGATGAAAGATATACGTATCTGCATGGCAGACAGGTCTGGCTTCCGATCGTGAATAAACCGATCCCGGTTGTAGAAGACAGCTATGTTGATATGGAATTCGGAACAGGTGTTGTAAAGATCACACCTGCACATGACCCGAATGACTTTGAAGTAGGAAAGCGTCATAACCTGCCTGAGATCAATATCTTAAACGATGATGCCACGATCAACAAAAACGGTGGTATTTACGAAGGTATGGATCGCTATGAAGCAAGAGAAGCGATCGTGAAAGAACTGGATAAAGAAGGCTTACTTGTCCGTATTGAAGATTATAGCCACAATGTTGGTACACACGACCGTTGTAAGACAACGGTAGAGCCAATGATCAAAAAGCAGTGGTTCGTTAAGATGGACGAGCTGATCAAACCGGCAGTAAAAGCTGTCAAAGAGGGCGAGATCAAGCTGGTTCCGGAGCGTATGGAAAAGACATACTTTAACTGGACAGACAATATCAGAGACTGGTGTATTTCCAGACAGCTCTGGTGGGGACACAGAATCCCGGCTTATTATTGTGATGACTGCGGTGAAACAGTTGTTGCAAAAGAAATGCCGAAGATCTGCCCGAAATGCGGTGGCAGCCATTTCACACAGGATCCGGACACACTCGATACATGGTTCTCATCTGCACTCTGGCCGTTCTCTACACTGGGCTGGCCACAGCAGACAGAAGATCTGAAATATTTCTATCCGACAGACGTACTTGTAACCGGATATGATATCATTTTCTTCTGGGTTATCCGTATGATCTTCTCAGGTTATGAGCAGATGGGCGAGAAACCGTTCAAGACAGTATTGTTCCATGGTCTGGTACGTGATTCACAGGGCAGAAAGATGAGTAAATCTCTGGGTAACGGTATCGATCCGCTGGAGATCATCGATAAATACGGTGCAGATGCACTTCGTCTGACACTCATCACCGGTAATGCGCCGGGTAATGATATGCGTTTCTACATTGAACGTGTAGAGGCAAGCAGAAACTTTGCCAATAAGGTATGGAATGCTTCCCGTTTCATTATGATGAATATGGAAGGCAAGGAGATCACAGAGCAGCCAGCCCTTGAGCCGGTTGATAAATGGATCTTATCAAAGCTCAACAGCCTGATCAAAGAAGTGACAGACAATATGGAAAACTTCGAGCTTGGTATCGCTGTTCAGAAGGTATATGACTTCATCTGGGATGAATTCTGTGACTGGTATATTGAAATGGTAAAACCGCGTCTGTACAATTCAGACAATGCAGACAGTCAGAATGCAGCACTCTGGACGCTCAAGCATGTCCTGATCGATGCATTGAAGCTGCTGCATCCATACATGCCATTTATCACAGAAGAGATCTTCTGTACGCTGCAGAGCGAGGAAGAATCCATTATGATCTCTGCATGGCCTGTATATAAAGAAGAATATGCATTTGCAAAGGAAGAAAAAGAGATCGAGACAATGAAGGAAGCCATCCGTGGCATCCGTAATGTCAGAACATCCATGAATGTAGCACCTTCCCGCAAGGCATCCGTATATGTTGTATCAGAAAATGCAGATATCAGAGCAATCTTCGAGAACGGTAAGCTGTTCTTTGCACCGCTTGCTTATGCATCAGAGGTTCTGATTCAGGCAGATAAGACAGGCATCGCGGATGATGCAGTCAGCGTTGTGATCGATGGAGCAACACTGTATATTCCTTTTGCAGAGCTTGTTGATATCAAGCAGGAGATCGAGCGACTGGAAAAGGAAGAAAAGAGACTCGGCGGCGAGATCGCCAGAGCAAACGGTATGCTGAACAATGAGAAGTTCACGAGCAAAGCACCTGCACAGAAGGTAGCGGAAGAACGTGAAAAACTGACGAAATATACACAGATGCTGGAAAAGGTACAGGAGCGTCTGGCACAGTTAAAATAACAGAACACAGCAATAAATCACACAGCCATCAGTTGTACTAAAGTATGACTGATGGCTCTTGTCGTGCATCGAAGATGCACGACAAGACATGCATCGAAGGAAATACAAAATGACCCCATCATACACCGAAGCAGAACAATATATCAATCATATCCAGAAATTTGCAAAAAAGAATACTTTATCCCATACCCGCATGTATCTGCAGGCACTGGGCATAGAAGAAGAAACCTTTGCCGGACGCATCATTCATGTGGCAGGAACGAACGGAAAGGGTTCTGTCTGCAATTATCTGACAAACCTCCTTCTGGCAGAAGGGTTTCATGTGGGTACCTTTATCTCACCACACCTTGTTCATATGCGGGAGCGGATCCGCCTGGATAACCGGATGATCCCGGAAGCAGAGTTTGTCACAGCTTACGAAGCTGTCAGACAGGTGATCGATGCACATGCCGGGCAGGAGGCGTGGTATCATCCGACCTTCTTTGAATTTCTGTTTCTGATGGCAATGTATATTTATAAAGAAAAAATGCCGGACTATCTGGTGCTGGAAACGGGACTGGGCGGCAGACTGGATGCGACCAATGTTTTTAGTAAGCCTGTGCTAACTATAATTACGGAAATAGGTCTCGATCATTGCCAGTATCTGGGCGATACGAAAGAAAAAATCGCGGCAGAAAAAGCAGGTATTATACAAGAAGGTGTTCCGCTGATCTATGTCAGACGGGATCCGGAGACTGAAAATGTACTGCTGGATACGGCAAAAGAGAAAAAAGCAGAGGCATTTGCGGTCGATAAAAGTCTTTTTATGGAAACAAATATAACCGATAAAGGCATTGATTTTTCGTATAAATCTAGGTATTATAATACTATTAGTTTCCATTTATCCACATATGCTGCCTATCAGATGGAAAATGCATCAGCTTCGCTTCTGGCACTGGAGCATTTATTACCGAAAGAAAAGGTGCAGCCTTCTGTCATGCAGCAGGCAGTCGCAGAGAGCATCTGGGAAGGACGAATGGAAGAGATCGCTGACCGGGTGTATTTGGACGGTGCACATAATGCAGACGGCATAGAGGCGTTTCTTGACAGTGTGCGGCATCTGCCGGTAAAGGGAGAGAGGATCCTTGTTTTTTCTGTTGTCAACGATAAGGCTTATACGGAGATGATCCATGAGCTGGTCAGTGCGCGATTATTTACGACATATATGATCGCCGGTATCCACGATGCAAGAGGTGTGGACGATCGGCAGCTTCGGGATATATTTACAAAGTACAGCGCAGAGCAGGTATATGACTTTGCGGATGCATCGGCGGCTTTTTCGGCGGCACTTTTACGCAGAAAGCCGGATGATGCGGTGTTTATTGTAGGCTCCTTGTATCTGGCAGGGGAGATCAAAGCCTGTCTGGAGGAAGCCGAAGGAGGAAAAAATGATCAACTTTGAAGAAGAATTAAAGAAGTTTCATCCGAGTCTGGAAATTGAGGATGCAGCAGATGCGATATATAATCAGGATCTGACAGACATGGCAGACGTTCTCGTAGGTATGCTGAAGGAAGCAAAGGAAGAAGAATAGGATAAGGGTGAAACCATGAAATGTTTTAATTGTGGCTGTGAATTGTCTGAGAAAGATTTTTGCACGGGCTGTGGAGCTGATGTCGGACTGTATAAAAAGATCATGCACATTTCCAACCGGTATTATAATGACGGACTGGAAAAGGCAAATGTCAGAGATCTTTCCGGTGCGATCGTCAGTCTGAGACAGAGTTTGAAATTTAACAAAAATCATATAGAAGCCAGAAACCTGCTGGGACTTGTTTATTTTGAGATGGGTGAGGTAGTTGCCGCACTCAGCGAATGGGTCATCAGTAAAAATCTGCGTGCCAAGAAAAATCTGGCGGATGATTACATCGATGCGATCCAGAGCAATCCGACGCGTCTTGATACGATCAACCAGACTGTCAAGAAATACAATCTGGCACTTCGCTACTGTCAGCAGGACAGTAAGGATCTGGCGATCATCCAGCTAAAGAAGGTGCTTTCCTTAAATCCGCGTCTGGTGCAGGGACATCAGCTTCTGGCACTCCTTTATATGGATGCGGAGGAATGGGAAAAGGCAAGAAAAGAGCTTGTAAAATGCAGTAAGATCGATGCCAATAACACAACGACGCTGACCTATTTAAAAGAAGTCAATAGAATGCTTGGTATCGGAGAAGAAGCCGCAGGAAGCTCTGCGAAAAAGAAAAAGGCAGTGGCGGAAGAGACAATTACCTACCAGAGTGGCAATGAGACGATCATCCAGCCGTTAAATGTCAAAGAACCGAGAGGAACAGCCTCTATTTTAAATATCGTGATCGGTGTACTGATCGGCGTTGCAGCATCTTATTTCCTGATCCTGCCTGCGCGCATGCAGGTTGTGCGAAATCAGATGAAGGATGAGCTGAAGGTAGTCAGTGAAAATGCGGATGTCAAATCCGCACGGATCTCAGAGCTGGAGCAGACAGTATCTGATCTGCAGCAGGAGAAAAAGGAACTGCAGGACGCAGTGGATGGATATACCGGTGTCAACGGAGAAAGCCATAAGGTGGAAAGCCTTCTGCAGACTGCGACCGATTATCTGAGTGATCCGCAGGATTACGAGGCGATAGCAGATACCCTATATAATGTAGATACAGATTATGTGCAGAATTCAGCAACAGATGCTTATAAGCAGCTCTATAATAAGCTGATGGAGCTTGTGGGCAGTCAGGTTGCGGAACAGATGTACAGGGATGGCAGTGCGGCGATCAACCAGAGCGATTATACGACGGCAATTTCCACGCTGCAGAAGGCGTGGTACTTTACCCGGAATATGGAAACGCCGGATCCGGAAGTGCTATATGAGCTGGCGCAGGCATATCAGATGGCGGGCGAGACTGATAAGGCGAAGGAAGCATACAACCAGATTTTGCAGGAATATGCCCAGTCCCAGACAGCGGGAAAAGCGTCAGAGCGACTGACAGAGCTTGGGGACAGCGGCGATAATCAGAATATGGCGGATACAAATACAACAACCGATCAGCAGGCAGAGGATACGCAGACTGTAGAGCGGCAGCCGGCTGATGGACAGGCAGAGCAGCAGACACAGTAGCGGCAGCGAAAACTGAATCAGATATTTTACGAAAGAGAACTTGGAAAATTCCATGTTCTCTTTTTTGTTATGGCGACGAGGAAAATGCACGTATTTATGCGGTGCATTTGACGACCGCTAATCAGAGCGAGATTCGCAGAGCGTATCTCGTCTCTGTTGCATAAAAAGTAGAAAGGATGGGAAAAATGGAAGAAACGGGAATTTTTGAGATCAGGGAGGATTGTCTTCTGGTGCATATGCCCGAGGAGGTGGATCATCATACGACAAAGTCGATCCGACGTCTGGCGGATCATTATCTGCTTGATAACAGAGTGCAGCAGATCGTATTTGATTTTGCGGATACGATGTTCATGGACAGCTCCGGAATTGGGCTGTTATCGGGCAGAAACGCCAGAATTGCCTGCTTTGGCGGAAGGACGATCGTGATCAACGCGAACCCAAGGATCCGGAAACTGTTGCAGATCGCCGGTCTGCAGGATCAGGTCTGTATCATGGATGAAATATAAAGGAGTGAAAATGATGAAAAATGAAATGAAACTGAGTATGGATGCCATATCGGAAAATGAAGCACTCGGCAGAATCTGTATTGCCACGTTCCTGACAAGACTCCATCCGACACTGGAGGAGCTGGAGGATGTGAAAACAGCCGTGTCGGAAGCGATTACAAATGCGATCATACATGGAGTGCCTGCAGACGGAAAAGTATACATAACATGCAGATGCGAAAAAGATATCTTTCATGTGGAGATTGAAGATCACGGCGTCGGTATCGCTGATATTCCAAAGGCGATGGAACCATTATATACAACAAAGCCGGAGCAGGAGCGATCCGGTATGGGATTTGCCTTTATGGAAGCGTTTATGGATGAACTGAAGGTCTGGTCGCAGCCCGGGAAGGGGACGACGGTTATTATGGAAAAGGCGATCGGCTTTTCCTACCTGGAGGATTAGCTTATGGACTGGCTGACGCTCATACAGCAGGCAAGGCAGGGAGACAAGCAGAGCAGAGACACGATCATAGAGGAAAATATGGGACTTGTGCACCATATTGTGAAAAGATTTTTAAACAGAGGGTATGATGCGGAGGAGTTGTTCCAGATCGGCTGTATCGGGCTGATGAAGGCGGTAGACCATTTTGATACCGGTTATGATGTGAAATTTTCCACATATGCGGTGCCCATGATCATGGGTGAGATCAAACGTTTCCTGCGGGATAACGGTATGATCAAGGTTTCCAGAAGCCTAAAAGAAAACGCCTGGCGGATCAGGCAGACAAGGACGATGTTAGAGGCAAAGCTCGGTAGAGAGCCGGCGGTGGATGAGATCGCCGCGCAGATGGAATTGTCGGTGGAAGAGATCATACAGGCAATGGAGGCAGATGTCGAGGTGGAATCGTTGTCGAGAACCGTTTACCAGGGAGATGGCAATGAAATCTGTCTGTATGAAAAGCTGGCGGATGAGAGAGATGATATGCAGCAGCTTGTCAATCATGTTTTTTTGCAGGATTTGTTGCAAAAACTGCCCGGGGAGGAGCAGGAACTGATCCGGTACCGCTATTATGATAATCTGACGCAGGTAGAAACAGCAAAAAGAATGGGGATCAGTCAGGTGCAGGTAAGCAGGCTGGAGAAAAAAACACTGGGAAAGCTGCGGAGCAGGGCAGGTGTGTAGATTCCATGATGGAAATAAGATAGTGGAATTCAGACTAAAAAGCAAAACGGGGCAGTTTGCGCATAAAAATATACAAAAAACGGGGCAAAAATAAAGAAATAAAGAAAAAAACGGGGCAAAATATGTAATGAGTGGCTCACTATTAGGCGTGGAACTGAAAGGAATTGCATCGGCTCATGTGGGATATCTGACCATTTTAAGGATGTATCCCATGGATTTTGAAGAATTTATGATAGCAAATCAGGTTTCGGCAGCGACATTGGATATGCTGGAAGAAAAGTGGAAAGCATCTGCGCCGGTAATTCCTCTCTTAGCCAGTAAGAGCAGTAATGTATTCAGGTTGTTTTCGAGTGATATCGGGTTACTGACAAGTGCTTATCCGGCAGAAACGAAAATGGAACTGATCAATAAAAATGGAGAGGTAAACAATGGTGCGCATTTCGAAAATGTGATCGCACAGCAATTTTATGAATTAAAAGAAATGCTCGGTGATGACTGTATCGAGGTAAAGAAGGGGTGTATTGTGTCGGTATCCGCAATCTTTTCATATTCCGGTTTTGCATTCCGTTTTTTTGAAATTGCAAATGCAATACATTCATGTTATAGTAGCTTCAAAGCATATTTTCTTTTATCATGTCTATCAGGTGGAAACAATCCGGATTCGGCTTTCAAATAGTTGCGAATCTGATTTTGCCAAAGCCTGCTATCTGAAACATATCTTAATTCAGGAAATATTGGCTTTAGACAATGGGTAGTTCACATCCGAAATGATAATGATGATCTTATTTTATCGGATAATTTCTTTGATCTGAACGGCGGCGAAAAGCGCGTGAAGATCCTGAAGGGAAAAGCGGATGGTTTACAGGTAAGAAGTGTATACGATATCCGGTGATAAAGGAAAGGGAGACTGCATATGGCAAACGAAGTGAACAAAAAATATCAGATCGACACAGAAGAAAACAAACAGTTTCTGCGGGAAAATGCCGAGACGCTTCTTGCATTCGGACATAAATTTCCGTCACCGGGCGGAGGCTCCTATTATCTGGGGGATGACGGAACGCCGTGGAAGGACAGAAACAGAGAAACATGGATCACCTGTCGTATGGCACATGTGTACAGTCTTGGTGTCATGCTGGGCCATGACGGCAGTGAGCAGCTTGTGGATGCAGCACTCAGGGGACTTACAGGCGAGCTGCATGATGATATAAACGGCGGCTGGTATGCGGGGCTGACGAAGGATGGAGAGATCGTTCCTTCCAAGCAGTGCTATGCACATGCATTTGTACTTCTGGCAGCATCCAGTGCCATGCAGGCAAAAAGACCGGGGGCAAAGCAGCTTTTGGAGGAAGCACTTGTGCTTTATGATAAGCGGTTCTGGAATGAAAAGGAAGGACTGTCGGTGGACACCTGGAATACGGAGTTTACGAAGCTTGATCCATACAGGGGTATCAATGCCAATATGCATACGGTAGAAGCGTTTTTAGCCGTGGCAGATGCACTTGGTGACGAAAATTACCGCTGCAGGGCAGGCAAGATCATCGACCATGTCATAGGCTGGGCAAAAGATAATCAGGACAGGATTCCGGAGCATTTTACAGCAGACTGGAAGCCGGATCTTGACAAGAATAAAGAGAAACCGGATGATCCGTTCAAGCCATACGGTGCAACGCCGGGGCATGGTATTGAGTGGGCGCGTCTTATTACGCAGTGGGCAGTTTCCACATATGGAGAAAAAGCTGCTGCAAAGCAGTACATAGAAGCAGCAGAAGATTTATATAACCGTGCAGTTACAGATGCATGGAATGCAGATGGCGCGCCGGGCATCGTTTATACAACGGACTGGGAAGGAAAACCGGTCGTGCATGACAGAATGCACTGGACGCTGGCGGAAGCCATTAACACTTCTGCAACATTATACCGTGTGACGGGAAATAAAAAGTATGCGGATGATTATGCCATGTTTATGCAGTATCTGGACGAAACGGTTCTGGATCACAGCTGTGGCTCGTGGTTCCACCAGCTTGATGCGCATAATCAGTTAAAAGAAACAGTATGGCCGGGCAAATCAGATATTTATCATGCGCTGCAGGCAATGCTGATCCCTTATCAGAAGACCGGTGTATCGATCGGAACGGTTCTGCTGGGATAATATTCAGATCGGGAAAGAAAAAGAGAGGCAGGAATCCTGTCTCTCTGATTTGTTATACAGATAAAAGTGTACTTATTTATCGGTACTGTCGGCGTCAATCACAGCCTGGATCTGTTTCATAAGGGCATCGTAATTATCCTGATTATCAATGCCTCCAAGCAGGGGATCGCCAACAATATTTCCGTTTCTGTCTACAAGGATTGTTGTAGGAAAAGCCATGATATCAGAGGCATATCTGCCTGTATCTGATGCGGAGTCAATTGAAAAATTGCGGTATCCGGCGCCCTGGCTTTCAAGGACAGCTTTTGCTTCTTTTATTGCGTCTTCATTTCCGTCAAAGGTTTCCGTATTGATACCGATAACCTCACCGCCCATTGACTTGAGGGTTTCATTTAATTCGTTTAGTTTGGAAAGCTCCGCAACACATGGCTTACATCCGGTAAACCAGAAATTTACGACGGTTACTGCGTTTTGGGCAAAAAGACTGCCATCAGCAGTATTACCATCATAATCTGTTCCGGAGAAATTGCTGAAAGGAGATGCCGTATCTGAACTGCTGCCTGTAGCTACAGTATCATCTGAGGCAGTGCTGTTTTCAAGTGCGGCGATCTGATCCTCAATGCCGCGGATTGTTTCAATATCCTCATTCAGTGTCTGAAGTTCTTCATCTGTGAAGGAATCTTTGTTTGATGTAACAGTACCGGCAAGGTAATCGGCATAATTGCCGTTGGGGTCGGCGCTGCTCTTGTTCATCATACCGAATACTTTATCCCACACATCTTTATGATCTGCAAAGAGCTGGTTTTCCTGCTGATATAAATCATCCAGCTTTGCGTCTGCGCCATCAGCGGATTGTGCTGTATCAGCAGTGGCAGCTGCATTTGGCGTACTTTCCGGTTCTGTTGTTTCCTTTCCCGCACATGCAGTCAGAAGTAATGTAATGCAGAGTGCAAGGACTGTTGACAGTTTCTTTTTTGCTTTCATGTTAAAAATCTCCTTTGTTTTTGTTTGTATTGTTTTTGACATGGGTATCGCTGCTTTTGCATGCTTTCCCCATAAATTGATAGTGAATGGCTGCTTTCGGACAGGCTTTCATACAGGCACCGCATCGTATACATTCCGGATGATCGGGAGTTTTCAGGACATTAACATCCATTTTGCATGCCTTTGTACATTGCTGGCATCCGATACATTTGTCATCCTCAACCTTGATGCTGAGGAGTGATATCTTATTAAACAGAGAATAGATTGCACCAAGTGGGCATATCCATTTACAGAACGGTCTGTAAAACAGAATGCTCAGGACAATGACTGTTATCAGAATAAGACACTTAAAAGAAAACAGACTGCCAAGTGCCGAGCGTATGGCTGGGCTGCTGAGCGACAGCGGTATGGCACCTTCCAGAACACCCTGTGGGCAAATATATTTACAGAAAAAAGGATCTCCCATTCCGATTGTATTTGTTACAAGCATCGGCAGAAGGATAACAAAAACGATCAGGATCAGATATTTCAGATATCTGAAAGGCTTCAGCTTTGCGGTGGAAAATTTTTTCCCGGGAATTTTATGCAGCAGATCCTGAAACCATCCAAATGGACAGAGAAAGCCACATATAAATCGTCCCAGTGTTACGCCCAGCAAAATGAAAAAACCGGTTATGTAGTAGGAAAACTGAAATTTTGAGGAACCGACAACTGCCTGAAATGCACCGATCGGACAAGCTCCTGTCGCGGCCGGGCAGGAATAACAATTAAGTCCCGGTACGCATACGGTTTTTGCATTGCCCTGATATATTTTTCCTTTCCATAAATTGGGAAGATGGATATTGGTGAGTAACGTGGCAGCTGCCTGTATCCATCCGCGGGCTTTGGCTGTCTTGTTTGAAAAAGTATTTGTTTTTTTATCCAATTCCTACACACTCCAGACATAATTTAATTGCTTTACCGAGTACAATGGCAGCTTCGCCTCTGGCAGCACCAAAGGTAAGCATGCTCACACCGGTGATAAGAAAAAAACCTTGTAAAATCCCTTTGTATTTCAATTGCCTGTCACTCCCTTCGTCTGCGGTATCCGGCTTTGTTGACCGGCTGACTTTGTTATTATACAATAAGGAATGTAAAATTTCTGTTAAGAGGCTGAAAAAAATGAGAGTAATGATTGTAGAGGATGAGAAAGAAATATGTGATACCGTTGCAAAAAGGCTGTATGACATGGGATATGAGGTGGATACCTGCTATGACGGTAATGCGGCGCTTGAGTATGTTCTGGCAGAAAATTATGATCTGATCGTGCTGGATCTGAACCTGCCGGGCAGGGATGGAATGGATATTCTGAGAGAACTGAGACGGAAAGATGAAGAAACAAAGGTTTTGATTTTGTCTGCCAGAAGTCAGATTGCGGATAAAGTTGAGGGGCTGGATGCGGGAGCAAATGATTATATGGAAAAGCCGTTTCATTTACAGGAGCTGGAAGCAAGGATCAGAAGTCTGACAAGACGTAAATTTGTACAGAAGGATATCTGCCTGAAGTGTGGAGATATTTCATTTGACACGATGAAACGCGAAGCAGCTGCAAAAGGAAAACCTGTGCTCCTGACGCGGAAAGAAAACGGGATTTTAGAATATCTGCTTCTGAATCAGGGAAGACCGGTAAGTCAGGAAGAGTTGATAGAGCATGTCTGGGATGCATCTGCGGACAGCTTCAGTGGTGCTGTCAGAGTGCATATGTCGTCTCTTAGAAAAAAGCTGAAGGCAGAACTGGGATATGACCCGATTCAGAATAAAGTTGGCGAAGGCTATACAATACGAACGGAGAATGCATTATGAAAAAAATATCGCTTCAATGGAGGCTTACTATTATCACAACGTTGTTTATTGCAATGATATGTGGCTTTCTTACTATGTTTCTGTATAAAAACGGTGTCTACTATATTGATACACTGCAGGATACTGTGGATGCGCAGGGTGGAGAAACGGCGGAAGGCGGCACGGATGAAATTTATATTGATATCCCGGATGACAAGTGGAATGATTTTGTAAATGATTTTTCTGTTCAAGTGTATAATAATAAGACGGATTATAAGAGGAGAAGCCTGCTTGTTTCTATATTGTCTGCGCTTCTGGGCGGTGTAGCCACATATTTTATATGTGGACGCGCGCTTAAGCCGCTCCGTGCATTTTCCGATCAGATAGAAAAGGTGCAGGCACAAAATCTGTCAGATGCAAGGATGGAAGAGAATGGGGTCAGGGAACTGAACCAGCTCAGTATCTCTTATAACAGGATGTTGGAAAGGCTGTCGGATGCATTTGAAGTACAGAGACAATTTACTGCGAATGCGGCACATGAGCTAAGGACTCCGTTATCCGTGATACAGGTACAGCTGGATCTGTATCATTCTGCCGGACATCCGGATAATGATGAGAGTACAGAGCGGATCATAAAAATGGTTACCGAACAGAATGAACGGCTTGGCAGAATGGTTAAGACGCTTCTTGATATGAGTGAACTTCAGACGGTGGCACGTAACGAGAAAATTGCATTAAATGCACTCGTCGAGGAAGTGCTTGCAGATCTGGATCCTCTGGCGCGGGAAAAGAATATAGAGCTTTCCGGGAATTGTGAAAATCTGACCATGGAGGGCAGTGATATCCTTATTTACAGACTGGTGTATAATCTTGTGGAAAATGCGATAAAGTATAATCAGGCAGGTGGACAGGTTACGGTAACAGCCGCCGGGAAAGACCGACATATTCATCTTGCCGTGACAGATACTGGAAACGGAATTCCGCAGGAACTCAGAGAACGCATATTTGAACCGTTTTTCCGTGTGGATAAATCCAGAAGCAGGGCTTTGGGCGGTGTGGGACTTGGACTTGCCCTGGTCCGTGAAATTGTGAGAGTGCATGATGGCAGTATATCAGTCAGGGACAATCCGGCGGGCGGTACGGTCTTTGAGGTGATTTTCTGAACCGGCCGCTGCGAAAATTCACGTTGAAATTTCTGTTGAGATTGAAAAAACAGAGTACTTATGCTATAGTATGTAGTTGCATCGGACTCTTATTTTGAGATGAAAAAAGGGTGTACAAGAAATCTGAAGAAAGGTGAAAACCTGTATAAATGATGGGTTTTCGGATAGGTAAATAACAAAATGAAACTCGGCATCGTTGGCCTCCCCAACGTAGGGAAAAGTACATTATTTAACTCATTGACAAAGGCAGGTGCATTATCTGCAAATTACCCGTTTGCAACGATCGATCCGAATATCGGTATCGTATCTGTTCCGGATGAAAGAATCGTAAAGCTCGGTGAGCTTTATCATACAAAAAAGGTAACTCCTGCAACGATCGAATTCGTTGATATTGCAGGACTCGTAAAGGGTGCCAGCAAGGGAGAAGGTCTTGGCAACCAGTTTCTTGCCAATATCCGTGAAGTAGATGCAATCGTACATGTGGTACGCTGCTTTGAAGATACGAATATCATCCACGTAGACGGCAATATCGATCCGGCGCGTGATATTGAGACGATCAATCTGGAACTGATCTTTTCCGATATCGAGATTCTCGACAGACGAATCGCCAAAATTTCAAAACAGGCAAGAATGGACAAGACACTTGCCAAAGAGCTTGAGCTGGTAGAAAGTATCAAGGCGCATCTGGAAGCAGGTAAGATGGCAAGATCCTTTGAAGTACCGGATGATGACGATGCACAGCTTTGGTTCAAGGGCTACAATCTGCTGACTGCAAAGCCTACCATTTATGCGGCTAACGTGGCAGAAGATGACCTTGCAGATGACGGTGCTTCCAATCCGCACGTGGCAAAGGTACGTGAGATGGCAAAGGAAGAAGGCGCAGAGGTATTTGTGATCTGTGCACAGATCGAGCAGGAATTATCGGAGCTTTCCGATGAAGAAAAACAGGAATATCTGGATGATCTCGGTGTTTCCTCCAGCGGTCTGGATAAGCTGGTTGCAGCAAGCTACAGCTTACTCGGTCTGATCAGCTTTCTGACGGCAGGAGAGGATGAATGTCGTGCATGGACGATCAAGAAAGGCACAAAAGCACCACAGGCAGCAGGTAAGATCCATACAGATTTTGAGCGAGGCTTTATCAAGGCAGAAGTTGTCAACTACAAGGATCTGATGGAGCATGGTTCTCTTGCGGCAGCCAGAGAAAAAGGGCTTGTTGGTATGGAAGGAAAAGAATACGTGGTACAGGACGGAGATGTGATCCTGTTCCGCTTCAATGTATAGGATAAGAGGTGCAGACTATGATGGATAAATGGGACATTGCGTTTCCGCATCTGGGTATCTATCTGGAACATTTTCCGAAAAGCTTTACGTTTTTTGGCCTTACGATCGCACTTTATGGCGTGATCATTGCGCTTGGTGTGCTGTTTGGGTTTACTCTGGCAAATCATGTGGCAAATAAGCAGGGGCTTCCCAAAGATCTTTTGTGGGACTTTGCGGTTCCGGCAATTATTTTCTCGGTTTTAGGTGCGAGGATCTATTACGTGGTATTCAGCTGGGATTATTATAAGAATCATCTGAATGAGCTTCTGAACATCAGACAGGGAGGCATCGCGATTTACGGTGCAGTGATCGGTGGCTTCCTGACCCTTCTCGTTTTCTGTAAGATCCGGAAACAGAATTTCTTCCTGATTTCTGATATTGCAGTGCTGGGACTTCTGGTTGGACAGATCATGGGACGCTGGGGTAATTTCACAAACAGAGAAGTATTCGGACATTATACGGATTCCCTGTTTGCCATGCGGCTTCCAATCGAAGCGGTCAGAAGTGCGGATATCACATCGGATATCGCGGCGCATATTACAGATGGGATCAATTATATTCAGGTACATCCGACTTTTTTATATGAAAGTGTGCTGAATCTGCTTCTTTTGATCGTGCTTCTTCTTTATACGAAGCACAAGAAGTTTAACGGAGAGATCGCACTCGGTTATCTGGGTGGTTATGGCATCATACGGTTCTTTGTGGAGGGCATCCGTACCGACCAGCTCAAGATCGGCTCCACCGGGATCGCGGTATCCCAGCTTCTGGGTATGGTGCTGTTCATTGCAGCGATACTGGCGGATGTGATCGTAAGGATCTACCGCAGGAAAAAAGGACTGCAGGAATTGCCGCAAAAGGCAGCAGTAGTGCAAAATAAAGTCGAAAATGACGAAAAACAAGACGAATAATAAAAAAAGGAATAAAATGGAAATCCATGGCATTCGGTAATATTTACTGAATGTTATGGATTTTTTTTGTACAAATTTTTAACAAATGGAAAAGAAAATCTTAAGATACACACTTGTCAAATGAGAAAAAGTAGTCTAAAATTAGAGCATAAGTGGTAGAAAGTGGAGTGAAGTGGTATGAAGTGGAGGGAATAACCCAAAACCGAGACCGAAAAGGGTAACGATTATGTTCATGGGAGAGTACAGTCATACAATCGATACAAAAGGCCGTCTGATTGTTCCTTCTAAGTTCCGGGAATCGCTTGGCGACAGCTTTGTGGTGACAAAGGGACTGGATGGATGTCTTTTTGTGTACGACATGACAGAATGGAAATCCTTTGAAGAAAAGCTGAAAGAACTCCCCATGAGCCACAGAGATACTCGTAAATTCGCTCGTTTTTTCCTTGCCGGAGCATCGCAGGTAGAAGTAGACAAGCAGGGCAGAATACTGATCCCGAATGTACTGCGCGATTTTGCGGGACTGGAGAAGGATGTGGTATTCCTCGGTGTCGGCAGCAGAATTGAAATCTGGAGCAGGCAGGCATGGGATGGCGAAGGTAACTTCGATGATATGGATGATATCGCAGAGCGGATGGCGGATCTGGGACTGAGTATTTAGGATTGGTAAGAGGCAGAATGGAATTTTCACATAAATCGGTATTATTAGAGGAGACAATTGAAGGACTTGCCATAAAACCGGAAGGTATTTATGTGGATGGGACACTCGGCGGAGCCGGTCACTCCAGTGTGATCGCCGGCCGGCTGAGCGGACAGGGACATCTGATCGGGATCGATCAGGATGCTGCAGCGATCGCGGCTGCGACAGAACGTCTTCAGCCTTTTGCGGAGCATGTTACGATCGTCAGAAGCAATTACGAAAACATGTGTCAGATCATAAAGGATAATGGCTATGCAGGCGTAGACGGAATTTTACTGGATCTGGGTGTATCTTCCTATCAGCTCGATACTGTAGAACGGGGATTCTCATATAAATACGATACAAAGCTGGACATGCGTATGGATGAAAGACAGACGCTGACAGCAAGGGATATTGTGAACGGGTATTCGGAAACAGAGCTGTTTCACATCATCCGGGATTACGGAGAAGATAAATTTGCCAAGAATATTGCCAAACATATCGTTCTGGCAAGAGAAGAGAAACCGATAGAAACAACTTATGAACTGAATGAGATTATAAAGGCCGCAATACCGGCAAAAATGCGTGAGACAGGAGGACATCCTTCCAAACGTACTTATCAGGCGATCCGCATTGCCTTAAACAGAGAACTGGATGTACTCAGAGACAGTCTGGACGATATGATCAAAATTTTAAATCCGGGAGGCAGGATCTGCATTATTACGTTCCATTCATTAGAGGACCGGATTGTAAAGCTGGCATTCCGCAAGAATGAAAATCCCTGCATCTGTCCGCCGTCTTTTCCGGTATGTACCTGTGGCAGAAAACCGCTTGGCAGGGTGATCACTAGAAAACCGATCTTACCGGGCGAAAAGGAACTGGCAGAAAACAGCAGATCAAAAAGTGCAAAGCTTAGAATATTTGAAAGAAGCGAGGGGTAGTAACATGGCTGCAAATTATAATAGAAGAAGATATGCATCATACGAAAGAAGATCACACGGCGATTACTATGTAGACGGCAATGTGGTCAGAAAATATGATGTCGTTAGAGAAATTGAAAAGAAACCGGCAAAGAGACTGAGTGAGCAGACACGTAAAAACAGAGAACGTGCAACGCATATGAGTCTGGGATACGTGGCATTTTTATGTGTTTCCATGTGCGTAGCTGCCATCATTCTGTATAATTATCTGGCACTGCAGACAGCAAATACATCCGCTGTCACGGCAATTTCCGCGCTGGAAAGCGAGCTGAACACCATGAAGCTGGATAATGATGAAGAATACAGCCGCATCATGAGCAGTGTCGATATGGAAGAGATCAAAACAAGAGCGATCGAAGATCTGGGCATGCAGTATGCAGAGAAGGGACAGGTTGTAGAAGTTCCCGGTGTTGCGGATGATTACGTACGCCAGTACAAGGCGATGCCATAAACAGTGGAGAGGTGCGGAAGTTGGAACAGAGATCTTATCAGAACAGAAATGTACGCAGAAACAGAAGAAGAAAAGCAAATGCCAATCGGTTTCATATAAGGATGCAGAAAAAGCTGGTAGTATTATTCCTGATAATATTACTGGCTTTCATAGGTTTAAGTGTAAAACTGATTTATATTAATAAGGTGGATGGGGAAAGATATAAGAAGCAGATATTATCCCAGCAGGAATATGATTCCAAAACACTTCCTTACAAACGCGGAGAGATCGTGGATGTAAACGGGACAAAGCTGGCATACAGTGAAAAGGTTTATAATCTGATCATTGATGCCAAGGCGATCAACAACAGTAAGAAGGAAGATGCATTAAGTGCAACCTTACAGGCGCTGGATCAGTATTTTGATCTGGATATCAATGCGATCAGCAATTATATTTCCCAGAATGCAAACAGCCAGTATTATGTTGCTGCAAAGCAGCTGGAATATGAGACGGTGGCACCGTTTCAGGAAGCAAAGCAGGAAAACAGCTCCATTGTCGGTGTCTGGTTTGAGGAAGAGTACAAACGAAAATATCCGTATAATACGCTGGCATCTTCCGTGATCGGCTTTACAGGCTCGGATAATAACGGAACATACGGACTGGAAGAATATTACAATACAACACTGAATGGAACAAATGGCAGAGAGTATGGTTATCTGACGGAAGATTCCACGCTGGAGCGTACAACGATCGCTGCACAGGATGGCTGCACACTGGTTACTTCTTTGGATACAAATATTCAGAATATTGTTGAAAAATACATGAAGCAGTTCAATGAAGAACATAAAGGAGAGTACAGACCGGATGATGACGGAAGCTCTAATATGGGAGTTATTGTGATGAACCCGCAGACCGGAGAAATTCTGGCAATGTCTGACTATCCGAATTTTGACCTAAACAATCCGAAAGATCTGACGCCTTTTTATTCAGAAGAAGAGATCGCACAGATGGATGATGAAGCCATGTATGATGCGCTGAACAGAATCTGGAGAAATTACTGTATTTCCGACACGTATGAGCCGGGATCTGTTGCAAAGGCAATGACGATCGCAGCGGGACTTGATTCCGGAAAGCTGACCGGGAACGAAACGTACGTATGTAACGGTGTGCTGGAGGTCAGCGGTCACCCGATCAAATGTCATAAACACATCGGACATGGTGTTGTCACTGTTTCTCAGGCACTCGAGCAGTCCTGTAACGTGGCTCTGATGCACATTGGTGAGCAGATGGGCAAAGAAACACTGATGAAGTACCTGTATAATTTTAATATTGGATTAAAAACCAATATTGACCTCTCAGGCGAGGCAAGAACCAACACACTTGTTTATAATGTAGACGATATGGTGGCTTCTGACCTTGCGATTTCTACCTTCGGACAGGGCTATAATGTGACAATGATCCAGATGGCAACAGCTTTTTCTTCTATTATCAATGGTGGTAAGTATTATCAGCCGCATGTTGTAACAGAAATCAAGAGTGCGGATGGCACAACGGTAGAAAAGGTAGAGCCGCGTATGCTCAAGCAGGTGATTTCTTCCACAACATCCGATACAATGAAAACGTATCTGGCAAATGTGTGCTCAGTCGGAACGGGTTCAGCAGCTGTACCGGCAGGTTATCTGATCGGCGGTAAAACGGGGCTGTCCCGGCAGTTTATCTGATCGGCGGTAAAACGGGAACTGCCGAAAAACAGCCGCGTGGTAACGGAAACTATGTTGTTTCCTTCATGGGCTTTGCACCGGTGGACGATCCGCAGGTTGTTGTATATGTTGTCATTGATGAACCGAATGTGGAATCACAGCCTCATTCGTCTTTTGCACAGGAGGTTGCCAAAAATATCTTTACAGAGATCTTACCGTATCTGAATGTATTCCGGACAGAAGAACTTTCAGAGGAAGACATAGAGCAGCTGCAGAAACTGCACATTTTACCGGGAACTGACACAGAAGAAAGCTCCGATGGTGAAAATAGCGGGAATGATGAAAATACAGATGGAAATAATGATGGAGAGAGCGCGGAAGGTGGAGATCCTGAGGTGACCTATCAGGTAGACCCGCAGACAGGAAATGTCATTGATCCGAATTCCGGACAACAGCTTGATCCAAATACGTTTGAACCGGTGGATCCGAAGAGTTCCGATCTGGATGGACTGACCGGTGTGGAAAACAAACCGCAGGATGAAACCGGAGAAGGTACAACAGAAATCAGTGCAGGCGCAGGATTTTAAGCCGTTATGCATATCTGACGGATGCGGCTAATAAGCTATGGTAAGAGACAGCTTTGGAGCCTGTATGCGCGGATATAAAACTTTTCACAGAAAAAAGGTACTCATTTTATTTTTGGGAGTATGCTTCTGTATGATGCTTCTGGCGGGCAGGCTGACTTATCTGATGGTGTTTCAGTCAGCTTACTATACACAGAAGGCACTAATGCTGCATGAAAGAGAGCGCAGTATCAAAGCAGCAAGAGGTGAGATCTGGGACAGGAACGGAACAGTGCTTGCAGCGAACAAAACAGTCTGTACAATATCGGTGATCCATTCACAGATCAAAGATCCGGAAGCAGTGATCGAACTGCTTTGCAGGGAGCTTTCCATGGACGAAGAAACAGTCCGGAAAAGAGTGGAGAAGGTTTCCTCTATCGAACGGATCAAAAGTAATGTGGAGAAAGAAACCGGTGACCGGATCCGGAAAGCGGATCTTGGCGGCATAAAGGTGGATGAAGATTATAAACGGTATTATCCGTACGATACACTGGCAAGTAAGGTGCTGGGCTTTACCGGAGCTGATAATCAGGGAATCATAGGGCTGGAAGTGAAATATGAAGATACACTGCGCGGGCAGGATGGTACCATTTATACGATCACAGATGCCAGAGGCGTGGAAATAGATGCACAGGGAGAAAGCAGAAAAGAACCTGTCAAAGGGCATACTCTGCAGCTGACACTGGATCGGAATATTCAGGCATACGCGACAATGCTTGCAACGCAGGCAATGCTTGCCAAGGAAGCGGAGGGGGTTTCTATTCTCTGTATGAATCCGCAAAACGGTGAAATCTATGCATGCGTGAATGTACCGGAATTTAATCTGAATGCGCCGTATGATCTGACGGATGAATATATCAGTCTGCAGGGAGAAAAACTGACTGATAATCTGCAGGATGAGAGAAACCGGATGTGGCGTAACAACTGTATCAATGACACCTATGAACCGGGATCGACCTTCAAGGTCATTACCGCGGCGGCGGGACTGGAGGAAGGCGTGGTCACACCGGCAGATACGTTTCACTGTCCCGGTTTTTGTGTTGTAGAGGATCGCAGGATCCGTTGCCATAAGGTAACAGGACATGGAAGTGAAAATTTTGTGCAGGCGACCATGAATTCCTGTAATCCTGTTTTTGTGGCGGTTGGACTCAGGCTTGGGCCGGAGAAGTATTATGATTACTTTGAAAAATTCGGACTGCTGCAAAAGACAGGCGTTGACCTGCCCGGTGAGGCAGGAACGATCATGCATAAAAAAGAAGATATCGGTCTGGTGGAACTGGCAACCATGTCCTTTGGGCAGTCCTTTCAGGTTACACCGATGCAGCTTCTGACAACTTTTTCTTCCATAATCAATGGCGGAAACAGGATCACACCGCATTTTGGAAAAACGATCATTGATGAAAACGGAAAGCAGGAAGAACTGCAATATCCCGTGCAAAAGGGGATCATTTCGGCAGAGACCTCGCAGACAATGCGGAAAATACTGGAAAAGGTCGTATCGGAAGGCGGAGGCAGAAACGGACAGGTGGAAGGCTATGAGATCGGCGGCAAGACCGCAACAAGCCAGACGCTGCCACGTGGAAGCGGTCGCTATATTTCTTCTTTTGTCGGTTTTGCACCGGCATCTGATCCGCAGATCATAACTCTGGTTGTCATACAGGCCCCGAAGGGTGTATACTATGGCGGAACCATTGCAGCACCAGTCTGCAGAAAGCTTTATGAAAATATACTGCCTTACCTGCATATAGAGAAAGGCAGGGAAAATACAGAAAGGGAATCATCATGAACTATACTATTGTAATACCGGCTATTATCGCATTTTGCATCAGTGCTTTACTGGGACCAGTTGTGATCCCGTTTTTGAGAAAACTGAAGGTGGGGCAGACTGTCCGGGACGAAGGCCCGAAAACACATCTGCAGAAAAACGGAACACCGACAATGGGCGGTATTATCATACTGATCTCTATCACGGTAACTTCCATGTTTTATGTGAAAAGCAATCCGCAGATCGTTCCGATCCTGTTTCTGACACTTGGGTTCGGACTGATCGGTTTAACGGATGATTATATTAAAGTCGTGCTGAAACGTTCCATGGGACTTCGGGCATGGCAGAAAATGGCACTGCAGATCGTTGTAACAGCAATCTTTGCATACTATATCACAACAAAATCTTCCATCAGCCTTGCAATGCGTATTCCGTTTGCGCCGGGAAAATATCTTGATTTTGGAACGGTAGGAAATGTGATCCTGCTGTTTATCGTTGTGATCGGAACCGTCAATGGTACGAATTTTACAGATGGACTGGACGGTCTGGCAACAAGTGTGACAAGTCTGGTTGCCACTTTCTTTACCGTAGTAGCACTCGGACTGGGCAGTGGAATTGAACCGATCACCTGTGCAACGCTTGGTGCGCTTTTGGGATTTTTGTTGTTTAACGGTTATCCGGCAAGTGTGTTTATGGGAGATACAGGCTCTCTGGCACTCGGCGGATTTGTGGCAGCCTGCGCTTATATGATGCAGATGCCTTTGTTTATTCTGATCGTAGGTTTTATTTATCTGGCAGAAGTGGTATCTGTCATGCTGCAGGTATCTTACTTTAAACTGACACATGGAAAACGTATTTTTAAAATGGCACCGATCCACCATCATTTTGAAATGTGCGGATGGAGAGAGACAAAGGTTGTAGCGGTATTTTCCATCATTACTGCTATCCTGTGTCTGGTTGGTTTACTGGCAATGTGACAGCATGTAGGGA
>HF995235.1:27424-50696 GCA_000432915.1 Firmicutes bacterium CAG:194 | reverse complement strand
CATGTAGGGAAAGGAATGTGACAACATGGAAAAAGAAAAAGTACTTGTAGTAGGTACCGGGAAGAGTGGAATTGCCGCAACGCAGCTTCTGTTAAGGACAGGAAAACTGCCGGTACTGTTTGATAGCAATGCGGAACTTGACAAGGATGAGATACTTGGAAAGCTTTCTCTCTCCGGGGATGAAAAAAAACAGGTCGAGATCGTACTCGGTGATCTGACAGAGGAAGAAAAGAAGGCACTTTCCGGTGTTGTATTAAGCCCGGGTGTTCCGACAGATACAGAATTTGTAAATGATTTAAGAAACAGAGGACTTTTGATTTCAGGAGAGATCGAGCTCGCTTTTGAGCAGGAAAAGGGCGCAGTGCTTGCCATTACAGGAACGAACGGTAAGACAACGACAACGACACTGCTTGGGGAGATCATGAAAGCGACCGGAAAGAAAACATTTGTGGTCGGCAATATCGGAAATCCCTATACACTCGAAGCAGAAAAGACAGATGCAGATTCTGTTACGGTTGCGGAGATCTCTTCCTTCCAGCTGGAAACGATACATACCTTCCGTCCGCGTGTCAGTGCGATCTTAAATATCACACCGGATCATCTGAACAGACATCATACGATGGAAAACTATGTGAAGGCAAAGCAGGATATTACAAAGAATCAGACAAAGGAAGACTATTGCGTGTTAAATGCAGAGGATCCTTATACAGACGCTTTTCTGGAGCAATGTCCGGCGACGGTTATTCTGTTCTCTTCCCAAAGAGAGCTGGCAGACGGCTATTTCTATGCGGATGAATGCATCTACAAGGCAGTGCAGGGCAAGAAGCAGAAGCTGATGAACATTCATGAAATGCGTCTCCTTGGCATGCACAACGTGGAAAATGTCATGGCTGCGATCGCAATGGCAGATGCATATGGCGCAGATATGGAAGTGATCCTTAATGTTGTCAGAGATTTCAAGGCTGTAGAGCACCGCATCGAATATGTCAAAACAGTACGTGGTGTCGATTATTACAATGATTCAAAGGGTACCAATCCGGATGCGGCGATCAAGGGAATCGGTGCGATGGTAAAACCAACCTATCTGATCGGCGGCGGCTATGATAAGCAGAGTGAGTATGATGAATGGATCGAAAGCTTTGGCGGAAAAGTCAGAAAGCTTGTTTTATTGGGACAGACAAGAGAAAAGATTGCGGACTGTGCGAAAAAGCATGGTTTTACAGATTATATTTTTGTGGATGATCTGCAGCAGGCAGTTGACTATTGCGCAGAGCATGCAAAAGAAGGAGAAGCGGTGCTGCTGTCTCCGGCGTGTGCGAGCTGGGGGATGTTCCCGAATTACGAAGTGCGCGGAAAAATGTTTAAGGATATGGTAAATGCCCTTTAGGGCGCCTGATCCGGGAGGGAGTCGTTTTTGCAGAAAAGACGCAGACGGAGAGAAAAAAGAGAATATTTTTATGATTATACGCTTTTGTTTGTTGTAATGTTTCTTGTTTTTTTTGGACTGATCATGTTATATTCCACCAGCTCCTATGAAGCAACACTGGATTTTGGCAATGGTGCGTATTATTTGAAAAAACAGGCAATGGCAACTGTGCTGGGACTTGTCATGATGCTGTTTATCAGTGTTGTTGACTATCACGTGTGGCGGCGTTTTGCACTGCCTGCCTATCTGATATCACTTGTGCTGGTCGTGCTGGTTAAGACACCGCTCGGATATGAAGCAAACGGTGCAAGACGATGGATCAAGATCGCGGGTGTTTCCCTGCAGCCGGCAGAGGTTGTAAAGATCACACTGATCCTGCTGCTTGCCAGTGTGATCTGTATTATGGGAAAACAGGTCAGAACCTGGAGGGGCATAATCATTGTGATGGGAGCAGCGCTGATCCCTGCGGTGATGATCCTTTTCATTACGAAAAACATGAGCTCCGCCATTATCATTGCAGGTATTGCAGCTGTCATGCTTTTTGTGGCGGATCCGCATTACACGAGATATATTGTGATAGCCGTGTCTGCCGTATGTCTTGCTGCACTGGTGGTAGTGGTGATCTATAATGCTGCAAAGGGCGGTGCTTCACCGACCGGCGGCTTCCGTGGAACGCGAATTCTTGCATGGCTGAATCCGGAGGCCTATTCAGATAATACCGGCTTCCAGACACTGCAGGCATTATATGCGATCGGTTCCGGCGGATTGTGGGGCAAAGGGCTCGGACAGAGTATGCAGAAGCTTGGCTTTCTGCCTGAGGCGCAGAATGATATGGTATTTTCCATTATCTGTGAAGAGCTTGGACTGTTTGGCGCATTTTGCGTGATCCTGCTCTTTGTCATGCTGTTATGGCGTATGATGGTGATCGCCAATAATGCACCGGATCTGTTTGGTGCGCTTCTGGTTGTCGGTGTTATGGGACATTTTGCAATCCAGGTAGTACTGAATATCGCCGTTGTGACTAACTCGATCCCTAATACCGGTATTACGCTTCCTTTTATCAGTTACGGAGGCACTTCGATCCTGTTTCTGATGAGTGAGGTCGGGCTTGTGCTGAATGTTTCGAAAAGTATCCGTTTGAGAGATGTAGGCTGACAGGCACGATTGTGGCAGATCGGCATATGCTGTATATAAGTATGCAGATAGAAAGCGGGTGCCACATGGACTGCATTCACATACATGGTGGTAAGCCACTGGAGGGAGAAGCAGCAGTACAGGGCTCTAAAAACGGAGCACTTGTACTTGTGACAGCGACAGTACTGATAAAAGGGCAGACGGTTCTTTATAATTGTCCGCAGATAACGGATATGGATGAAATGCTTGGATTGTTGAAAACGCTGGGATGTCGGGTAAAAAGAGAGGGGGCTGCTGTGATCATAGACGCCTCTTCCTTACATACATCAGATTGTCCGGCAAAGCAGGTAAGAGCCATGCGTTCTTCTGTCATGCTGCTGGGACCTCTGCTCGGCAGATGCGGCAGTGTCAGTATGGAGCGGCCGGGCGGCTGTATGATCGGCAAGCGTCCGGTTGATATCCATGAAACAGCGCTTACCTGTATGGGTGTCCGTTTCCGCAAGGATGAAAAGCAGATTCTGGCAGAAACGGAAGGACTGAAAGGGGCAGAGATCTGCCTGCCGTTTCCGAGTGTGGGCGCAACGGAAAATGTGCTCATGGCGGCGGTGTTAGCCGAGGGTACAACAGTTCTGTACAATGCGGCGCAGGAGCCGGAGATCACGCAGCTCTGCCATTTCCTGAATGAAGCAGGTGCAAAGATCACGGGAGTTGGCACAAACTGCCTGACGATCAGCGGTGTCGGGAAACTCCAACCGGTCACCTTTACAGTAATGCCGGATCGTATTGTGGCAGGAACCTATCTGCTGGCTGGTGCGGCGACGAGAGGCATCGTGACAGTCAAAAATGCACCGGTCAGACAGCTTACCAGTCTTTTGGATGTACTGCGGAAGATGGGGGCTGTGGTAAGATATGAGGAAAATGCGGTCGTACTGGATGCAGCGCGTGCGGGAAAGCCGGTTCCGTATCTGCGCACGGCGGTGTATCCTGGATTCCCGACAGATCTGCAGTCGATGCTGGCGGCAGTGCTGACGCGAGCAGAAGGCAGCAGTGCAATTGAGGAAACGATTTTTGAAGACCGCTTTAAGATCGTAAGGGAATTGCAGAAAATGGGGGCGGATCTGAAAGTGGAAAATAACAGAAAGCTCAGGATCTATGGAGTGACGAAGCTGTATCCTGCCAGACTGACAGCGTGTGAGCTGCGGGGCGGCGCAGCACTTGTTGTTGCTGCACTGATGGCAGAAGGAGAAAGTAAGATCACAGGCTGTGACTATATCAGGCGCGGCTATGAAGATATTTGCAGAGATTTACGTCTGCTGGGTGCAGATGTGGAGGAAAAAAGGGAATGAAAGAACACGGTTTCAGCAGAAAACGTTTTTTGCTGATTTTGGTAATCATATTGATTTTGCTGGCTGCAGGCGCATATGGTGTGATCACAACACAGTTTGTTGTAACTGATGTGACAGTAGACGGAAATGAACATTATACAGATGAACAGATCAGGGAAATGGTTCTGCCGGGCGGTATCCGCAATAATTCGCTTTATCTATCCCTGCTGTATCGGAAAAAAGAAATCAAGGATATTCCGTTCATTGAATCCATGGATGTCTCCATTGTGAACCGGAACACGATCCATGTTGATGTCTATGAGAAGACGCTGGCAGGCTGTGTCAATTATCTGGGGAGCTATCTGTATTTTGATAAGGATGGCATAGTTGTGGAAAGTGATGCAAAGCTGACAGAGGGAGTACCTGAGATAAAAGGGCTGCACTTTGATCATATCGTCATGCATGAACAGTTACCTGTGGAAAACCCGGAGATATTCAAGGAAATCCTGAAGGTAACGCAGCTGTTTGGGAAATATGAGATATCAGCCGATAAGATATACTTCAGCCCGGCCGGGGAAGTGACGGCTTACTTTGATAAAGCCAGAGTCAGTCTGGGTACGGATCAGAATATTGATGAAAAGGTAATGCAGCTTGCAAGTATTCTGCCGGAGCTTGCCGGAAAAAGCGGTGTGCTTCACATGGAAAATTATGATGCGTCCACAACAAAGATTACTTTTCAACCCGAATAAAAGGCAAAAAATGGCGGTATGATTGCAAAAAATAATTGAAAAACTGGTTGATAAATTCCCTAAAAAATTATATGATAGAGTATATGGAATTGAAAGGGATTGTGAAGGAGGAACTGTCTTGCTAGAAATTAAGTCGAATGAAACAGATCTTGCCGCACGTATTATTGTAGTAGGTGTTGGCGGAGCTGGTAATAACGCTGTAAATAGAATGGTAGATGAACAGATCAAGGGAGTGGAGTTTATCGGAGTCAATACCGATAAGCAGGCACTTCAGTTATGTAAGGCACCGAAGCAGTTACAGATCGGTGAAAAGCTTACAAAGGGACTCGGTGCAGGTGCGAAGCCGGAGATCGGTGAGAAAGCAGCTGAGGAGAGCATTGAGGAGATCACTTCCGCATTGAAGGGATCGGATATGGTATTTGTTACCTGCGGTATGGGTGGCGGAACCGGTACAGGTGCAGCTCCGGTAGTAGCAAAGGTAGCAAAGGAAATGGGAGTTTTAACGGTTGGTGTTGTAACAAAGCCTTTCCGTTTTGAAGCAAAGACACGTATGAACAATGCGCTGAGCGGTCTGGAACGTCTTAAAGAAAATGTGGACACGCTGATCGTGATCCCGAATGATAAATTATTAGAGATCGTTGACCGCAGGACAACTCTCCCGGATGCATTGAAGAAAGCAGACGAAGTGTTGCAGCAGTCCGTACAGGGTGTGACAGATCTGATCAATACACCATCCGATATCAATCTTGATTTCGCAGATGTGCAGACAGTTATGAGAGATAAGGGAATTGCCCATGTAGGTATCGGTACAGGTACAGGTGATGATAAGGCAATGGATGCTGTAAAGGCAGCAGTTGCATCCCCGTTATTAGAGACAACGATTTCCGGTGCGACAGATATTATTTTAAATATTACAGGAGATATCTCCCTGATCGAAGCACAGGAAGCAGCAGATTATGTACAGGATCTTGTCGGAGAAGATGTCAATATCATCTTTGGTGCAAAATATGATCCTGAAATGAACGACCTGTGTATGATCACAGTTATTGCAACAGGCATTGATGAAAAGAATGCAGCACTTGGCAGGAAGAGCGCAGAGCGTGTACATAATGCCGCACAGACAGTCAGACCAATTTCTACACCGAAGTTTGACAACAGTGCGATGGTTGGAACAGGTGCGATCCCGTCTTCTGCAATTAAATCCCCGCTTGCCGGTATTCAGAGACCGGAGCCGGTAAAGAGCCATGTAGAAGCAACATCCTTAAAGATTCCGGATTTCTTACAGCGAAATAAATAGACTGTTCTTGTCGATGAATTTTTAATAAATGCGACGTGATTTTGACAAAAAAATCACGTCGTTTTTTTTATACTGTTTTCCGGGAGGTGAAAACATTGGAAATTTATCTGGACCTCGTGTTTTTAGAAAATTTTCTGATGGATTTCATTCTGCTGCTCATGGTCGGAAAAATGATACATAAAACGATCTGCCCGCCGCGCCTGTTGGCAGCTGCTTTTCTGGGAGGAATCTCGGCAGCGGTTTTGTGCCTGCTGCATTCGCAGTTCGTTCTGTTGCAGGTGTGCAACCTGATCGCAGGATTGTGTATGCTGCTTCTGAGCTATCCGTTAAAGCGTCTGGAATATCTGCCTGCACTTTTGTTTTTGTATGGAAGCGCGTTTGTACTGGAAGGAATGCTTCGATTTCTGGGACGGTTTATAGGAAGCAGAGGGCAGCACAGGCTGTATTTCCTTCTGGGAACAGGACTTTTTGGCTGGTTGTTTTTTCGCTCTTTATGGAAGCAGATCCAAAGGCAGAAGCAGAAAGAAGAGCTGCTTTTGCCGGTCACGATCCTTTGGGAAGGAAAGCAGATCGACTGCACCGGACTGCTGGATACAGGCAATGCACTCAGGGAGCCAACGACCGGAAAACCGGTCATGATCGTGGAGCAGACGCTTTTTACAGAACATGAAATATCACTTCCAAATGACAGATGCTTTTTTATCCCATTCCGGTCGATCGGAAGATCCAATGGAATGCTCCGTGGCATATTGGCAGAGGAATGCTGGATCGGGCAGGCAGAACAGAAAAAAAGATACAGAAAGGTCATGCTTGGCATATATCACGGGAAATTAAGTCATAAGGCGGAATATCAGATGATTTTGCATCCGGCATTTTGGGAATAAAGGCATGAGACAGGAGGAAAACATGATTTTAAAAGTGGTAGTACCGGGATTACAGTTCAGACTTTTGCAGAGAGAAAGCAGCTTCTGGTTCTCCAGACAGGGGGAGGTGCACTATATTGGAGGGACGGATGTGCTGCCACCGCCGCTTTCTCAGGAAGAAGAAAATGAAAGGATCAGCCAGCTTGCAACAGATATGGAAAAGGATGCAAAACAGGTATTGATCGAGCATAATCTCAGACTGGTCGTATACATTGCAAAGAAATTTGATAATACGGGAATCGGTGTTGAGGATCTGATCTCCATCGGAACGATCGGTCTCATCAAAGCGATCAATACTTATAATCCTGAAAAAAATATCAAGCTGGCGACCTATGCCAGCAGATGCATTGAAAATGAAATCCTGATGTATTTAAGGCGGAATAATAAGGTCAGGATGGAAGTCAGCATTGATGAGCCTCTGAATGTGGACTGGGATGGCAATGAGCTGCTTCTTTCGGATATTCTGGGAACGGATGAGGATATTATTTATAAAGATATGGAAAATGAAGCCGAACAGAAAATGCTGAAAAAGGCACTTTCCAAGCTTTCTGACCGGGAAAAGCTGATCATCAGTCTCAGGTTCGGTTTGAACAACCGCGAGGAAGAAGCAATGACGCAAAAGGAGGTGGCAGATCTTCTGGGCATTTCACAGTCTTACATATCAAGACTGGAGAAAAAAATCATGAAGCGGCTGAAAAAGGAGATGGTGTAGATTTGAAGATTCCTGCTGCATATGATACACTTATTTTGTAAATAAAAATAGGCTATTCGGCTTTGTTCTAATAATATAGTGTCTTACCTGCTGTTTTTATCCTTTATCTGCATAACGGATTTTGCAGGAACTGGAATTGAATAAGCCAGAGTAAGATGCAGATTTTGCGGATAAGAAGTTGAATAGTGACATAAAGGAATGATACGAATGAATATGGAGATTATTTATAAACAACTGGATGAACTGCTTCAAATGGGCAGAATAGAGGAAACGGAGGATTTTCTGATCGCTGCCATGGGGCGGGCACAGCAGGAGGGCGATTATAACAGTCTGATCGCTCTGCTAAACGAAATGACCGGCTATCAAAAAGAAACGGGAAAGCCGGATAAGGCAGTAGCCTACGGCGCACAGGCGATCGAGCTGATGAAACAGCTTGGCATGACAAAGACGGCTGTTTTCGGTACAACACTTTTGAATGTGGCAAATGCCTGCCGGGAAGCAGGCAAGTTACCTGAAGCTTACCAATTATATATGGAAGCATTTCCGGTATTTGAAAAACATTTTGCACCGGATGATACCTACTATGCAAGTCTGTATAAAAATCTGGGACTCTTATTTCAGGAGACGCAGGAGTATGAGCGGGCAGTGGAATGTCTGGAAAAGGCACTTGCGGTTATTCAGGGAAAGCCGGAATATCAGAAACAGACCATGGTGATACGCCGGCAGATCGACAGGCTGCTTGCAGTAATCCGGAAACAACAGCAGGAGCAGTTTGACAGACAGGAAGCGTCTGCAGAAAAGAAAGAATTAATAGAAGCTCTCATACATATGGAATGCGAAGCATTCCGCCAGATCCGGGAAAATCGCTACGCAGACTGGGATGTAGAGAGCCTCAAAGAATATATTTATGAATTTAAGATGACCCGGGAGCAGGGTGTGAATCCACTTGCACTGGAATGGGCTGAAAAAAACGAATAAGCTGAATTTGGATATGTATTCGTATTCTTTTTATTCGTATACATATTCCCTGATACCATCCATCCAGATCGCATAGCCTTCACCGGTCGGATGCACACCATCTGCTGTATAGGTGAAATTGTTATCGTCTGTTACTATCAAAGAATACAGATCAATATAAGGCAGAGCAAGACCATCACAAAGCTGTCTGAGCTCTGCATTAAAAGCTGACACATCGCTGTTGTCAATACCGGTAGAGGTATTGACCGGAAGAACGCTCTGGACGTAGATCTTACAGTCCGGAAGCGCTTCTGAGAGCTGTGTCAGTATTTTTTTGTAATTCTGCATGCTCACATCCGGAGGCAGCTTGTGCATGATATCATTAATGCCGATCATCAAAAAAATCTTTTGCGGATGTTGGTTTTCGACTGTATCCAGACGGTTTAAGACACCTTCCGTCACATCAGAATCAATACCGCGGTTTGTTACTGTAAGGTCAGAAAAATATTCCTGCCATTCGAATCTGGCTGTGATGGAATCGCCTAAAAAAACAATATCTGTATTTCGCTCCGGCATCAGCTCAAACTGCGTCTTTCTTTGTATGTAAGAGGCATTGTCCGTATACTGAAAGGTATGATCACTCATAGCATCCTGCAGCATGGAGAAATAGTTACCATGCTTTAGCAAAACAAGTACCACGGCAAGCAAAAAAAGTATGCATGCGAGCAGAAGGTAACTGATCGCGCGATAGCGGTGAACTGCTTTTTCCGTGTCCCTATTATGAGTGACTGCTCCATTCCGGGAATTTGTGTCCGGCTTTGTAAATATGCTCATGTTTTATGATCTGCTCCCTTTTCTTAAAGCTTAATGCCGTTTAAATCAATATCATCGTCATCTTCCACAGGAATGATAAGGCATTTCTGTCCATCGATCATCTGCTCTGTAACAAGACTGGCACGCTCCGGTTTCATACGCAGGAATACATCACACAGCGCGGATTGCCCATTTATATCACTATTTCCGGTAAGATCTGTTTCGGAAGCTGCATCATCTGTTATATCCCCCATATTTCCGCTGACAGCATCTGATACGTCATCCATATAGTTGCCTGATGCTAACTGTTCCGGATCGATCTGTGCCTTGGAGAGTGCTTCTTTTAGAGTGGCAACTTCTGTGATCAGAGCCTTTTGTACCTTGCGCTGCTCATTTTTTGCAACTGCTTTGTTATCGAGCAGTGCATCGGCAGTAGGCAGGGCATCTGTAAATTCTGCGGCAAATGCTTTTTCAATCTTTGGTGCGAGTGATTCGGAAATGTCGCTGTCTGTAATGACATCATGGAATACATCCTGATTCAGCTCGATCGGAGTATCCTCGTTGCCTGCTTCTTCCTGTCTGTCAAGCATGGTGCAGAGACTATCCTGCAGCTTTAAGAAAACTTCTTCCGTTGCTTCGTCATCGCCGACTGCCTGCTTTACGACATTTTCAAATGCCTTTTTCTGCTGCATGCTGGTACGCTTAGCAGGGCAGCCAAGACCATTTTCCATAAAGGCTTCATGTGGCTCTTTTGTATTCTTTGTAAAGTAAAGAAGAGAGTGGATATCACTGCTTCTGTCGGTAAAAGCCGGGAATAAGAAGCCATTTTCCGGCGGTGCCACGATCCAGTCACGCAGACGGACGCCAATCTTATTTTCTTCTTCCAGATAACCAAGCCCTGGTTTTGAAAGCGTTACAGGGCAGAGTGAGCACAGGATATATTCATAAACTTCCTCTGATTCGTCCAGCTTTAAATTATCCTCTGTTTTTGTGATGACATCGTATGCATCATGAAAGAGCAGGATCAGATAATTGCCTGTATAATCATAGCTGTCGATCACAAGATCATAAAAGCGTTCAAGCAGACCTTCATCCTTTAAGGCACTTGTTTTCAGCCCCATGAAAAACTGCTGTTTGCTCATGGCACCGGATTCTTCTTCCATTGGGAAGGACAGCTCTAAAAGCTGGTTTCCGATCGTTCCCGATAAAGTTTTTTTGGCAATCTCCAGATATTTATAATATTCCTCGTCCGGCAGATTCAGAAAAACATTGCTAAAGCTTGTCACTTTTTCCTTTGTCGCATTCACATAGCATCCGGTCATGCGGGTGAAAGTACATTCATTTTTCTTAAAGCGTTTCTTTATTTCCAGTAAATCTTTGCGTTGCATTTTCGTGATTCCTTTCATTTGACTTATGGAATCAGTATAGCATAGAAGAGAAGGATTTGTCACAGGAAAATCGGTGGTGCGGATGTATGAATATTTTTACAGTTTAATTGCGGCTATATGCAGTCAATACCTGTGTTCGGGCAGGATATCAGAAATAAATTGTCAATGCTTTACAATAATGGTATAGTTATTGCAAAGCATATTTTCTTTTATCATGTCTATGGCGCTGAAAATCTGAATTCACTACAGATTCCATTGGATGACGCGCTATATCTGAAACATATCTTATTTCAGGAAATTCATGCTTTATTTCACACAAATCATTTATAAGGCAGGGGTTTTGGAAGATAGGATAGCTGTATAGATCACTCCTGCAAAAAACAAAGGAGGGTCATACAAATGGCAGAAAAGAGAAAATTATATGGAATGCGAAACGATTACATGTCTTGTCATGAGGAGGGACTCAGCGAAGCTGGGAGGAGCCCTGATGACCAATGCGGTTTTGCAGAAGAACGAGGAAGTATTAAGGAATCTCTTGGCAACACTGCTTGAGATGGATGAGGCGGATATTGTAGATTGCCACTTAGAAAATCCGATCGAGCTAGGCAAAGAGATTGAGGGTAAAGAGTGCATTCTGGATGTTAAGCTCATACTGAATCATGCAAAGATCATCAATATTGAACTACAGGTATATAAGCAGACATATTGGGGGGAACGATCACTTTTATATTGGGCAAGAGCTTACGATAGCTTAAAGAGTGAAGAAGATTATGGGAAGCTGCTTCCGACGTATCATATTGGTATTTTGGACTTCACATTATTTGAAGATCATCCGAAATTTATGGCGAAGTACCAGATTCTGGATGTGGAGGATGGTTATTTGTATTCCGATAAGTTATGTATAAAGGTGCTTGATCTGACACAGCTTGAGATAGCAAGAAGTCAATCCGAAGCAGATAAAAAACTCCTGAAATGGGCAAGTATATTTAAAGCAGAAACGCTGGAAGAACTGGAGCAGTTAGCGAGCGGAGAGGAGGTATTTGAGAATATGGTAGTAACAATGAAGAAGCTAAGCGAAGAAGAAAAGATCCGTATGCAGTGTGAAGCAAGAGAGGACTATGAAAGATGCCTGATTACGGAATATAATGCCGGAAAGCAGGATGGAATAGAGCAAGGAATAGAAATTGAACGTAAAAATACAGAGAAAGAACGGCAAAGGGCAGACAGGCTGGAAGCAGAGGTAAAAAGGCTGCAGGGTATGCTTGAACCATAGAGAATAGAAAAGAAACCGGAAGATGAAAATTTGATCTTCTGGTTTCTTTTTTTCATTATGTTTAATTATATCTGAAATAAAGAAATTAAATATACGACATGAAATATATGTGTAAATTTTGCCATAATCAAGAAGAAATATAAGTTATTTTTGCCAATAGAAATTTCTCTATAACGTATTTTTTTATCCTGTGATATGATTTTTATGTAAAGCAATACCATAAAAACAGAGGGAGGATAATCAAGTATGAAAATTAGGGAAATCATGAAAAGAACCATGGCGATCGGACTTGCCGTTGCAATGCTCCTGCAGTCACAATCGGTTGTGACACTGGCAGAAACGGTGCAGACAGATGCTGCGGAGACAGTTGTTGTAGATGTGGGAGAGGAAACTTCGGTTTCCGGAAATGGAAATGATGAATTAGAGGAGGGCGAAGAAACATTATTTATAAGTAATAATCAGGAAATAGATGCTGATATGCAATCCAGTAGGCAGGATGTGAGCAATGCAATTGTAAAATATGCGCAGAGTTTAAATGGACGATACAGCACAACTTATAAAAAGAATGGCACGGCAAAAGCATGGACATGTTATGCATTTTGCAACTATGTATGGAAAAATCTATTTGGCATAGATGCTTGGGATGGATGTCATACAACAGCAACGGGGACCAATCTAAATAATTTATATTCATTTTTGAAAAATAATGATGTGAAGCCGGGTGATATTTTATGGGTACATTCTGGAACTAAAAACTCAGGTGGAAATTATACGCAAACACATAATATGGTTATAATGAGCTATGACCAAAATGGTATGTATGTTACTGATGGAAAAAGTGACGGAACTATATGGGGAATTAACAGATATGTAAAATATAATGATACAAATCTTGTGAAATATTATGATGGGAATGGCGGTTATAAACTATATAAGATAAAAAATTCAGCATATAATCTGCAAGGTGGATATGCACAGCCGACTGATACAACACCACCAACTATTACTAATATCAGAGTGACAGATATCAGTAAAACTGGTTATACAGTATCATGTGAAGTGACAGATGACAGCGGTGTAGATCGAGTACAGTTTCCGTCATGGACTTGGTACAATGATCAGGATGATATTCAATCAGATTGGATGCATAATCCTATAGCAAGTGGAACTAGAAATGGAAATACATATAGTTATAGAGTAAATATTAGTGACCATAATAATGAATATGGTTGGTACTTCACTGCTGTTTATGCGTATGATATATATGGTAATGAAAGGGGTGCATCGGGAGCAAATGATGGAAAAGTTTATGTTGAAGCAGAACCTCCTGTCATTTCAGATATACAAGTGACAAATAAAACGGAAGATGGATATAGAGTATCTTGTGTAGTAAAAGATAATTACGAAGTCGCAAAGGTACAATTTCCGACATGGACTGAAAAGGATGGTCAGGATGATCTGATATGGCATGATGGTATTAAAAATGGGGATACTTATTATTATGATGTAAAAATAAGCGAGCATAATAATGAAAGGGATAATTATATAACCCATATTTATGCATGGGATTCTTGTGGAAATCAGACATCTGAAAGTGGAACATATCATTATGTAGGAAGAACATATGTTAATATTGGATCGGATCTGCTTGTGACAATTCAAAATAAGAAGACAGGTACGGTATTAACCTGTGGTACTGATAATAATGTGGCAGGGTATAAATATATTGGTGCACAATCACAATTATGGTTAATGACATTAAATCAAAATGGAACGTATAAAATTTCTCCTTGCAGTAATCTGAGTTATTGTTTGGATGTTCATGGCGGATTTGATGAAAATGGTGGTAATGTTAGTGTATATGAAAATAATGAGAGTGTAGCGCAGCAATGGAGTTTATATGGGATAAATGGTGCTTATGCATTATTTCCGGCATGCTCTGATACAAAGGCATTAGATTTAGAAAATGCATCAGATGTAGAAGGAACTAACGTGAAAATTTGGGAGTATGCAGGCGGAGAAAATTCTATTTTTTTGATTAATAAGGAGAGTCCGGTTGTATCGTTAGATAGAACAGAATTGCAAATGAATGTTGGGGAAAGCTGTTTGTTGACAGCCAACATATATCCTAATTTAAAGGAAATGGGTGTAATATGGTCATCTTCCAATCCTGATATTGTATCAGTAATAGATGGATTCGTAAGGGCAAATAGTAGCGGAATAGCAACAATAAACGCAACATCAAAATTTGATAGTACACAGAGTACCAGTTGTACGATCGTTGTTAAAGAAGGTGATGGAACAAATCCAACCCCTAGCCCGGTTCCGACGCAGACGCCTGTTCCAACAGAAAGTCCGGCTCCGACGCAGACTCCAGCTCCAACAGAAAGTCCGATTCCAACTCCAACCCCGAATCCAACGCCGACCACGCCAGCCTCTACAAGTATCTATACATACGAGGTGTTAGCAGATGGAACTATTCGGATTACTTCCTGCCAGACAAGTGATGTGAATCTGGTGATTCCGGATACAATCGATGGATATACGGTAACAGAGATCGGAGCAAATGCATTTGCAAATCAGACAAGTATTCAGACGGTGAAGTTCCCGGCGAATCTGAAGCATATAGGAGTAAAAGCGTTTGCTAACTGTACAGGACTTCTGGAAGTGACATTACCGGATACGATCCAGGGAGCAGGACAACTTTGTTTTAGTGGCTGTACGGCTTTGAAAAAAGCAGTGCTGAACAAAGGCAGGATAAATATTGTGTATGGTATGTTTGAAAACTGTACCTCGCTGACAGAAGTTGTGATCCCGGATACGGTGGAAAATGTTGCCATGTATGCATTTTTGAATTGCAGATCATTGACGCATTTGAATCTGCCTGCATCTCTGAAATCAATTTCTGTACATGCCTTTGAAGGAGCAGGGGTTACGACGATCACATATGCGGGAACGAAAGCACAGTGGCAGAAAGTGAAAAAGAACTTAACAGGAAATGGTTCCTTTGTAACAGCGACAGTGACAGATTCTACCGGTGTGTTATTTACGGTAAGCGGTAGTAATAATGGAAACCAGAATCCTCAACAGACTGTAAAGAAACCGGCTAAAGTTAAAATAACGAAAGCCAAGAACGTCAAGACAAAGAAATTGACAGTAAAATGGAAGAAGACCTCGAAGGCAAAAGGGTACCAGATTCAGATAGCTTCCAATAAAAAGTTTACAAAAGGAAAGAAAACAAAGACTTTAAGTAAAACAACTTATTCCTTCAAGAAGCTGAAAAAGAATAAGTATTATTATGTTCGTGTCAGAGCTTATGTGTATAACAGTAATCATAAGAAAGTATATGGCAGCTGGAGCGCGGTAAAGAAAGTAAAGATCAAGAAGTAATCAGGTGTGAAAATGCAAAGATCTTGTAAAAGAGGTCTTTGCATTTTCTATTTAACTTTTCCTGGATTATCCGGAATTCTTTGCAAAATACCAAATGATGAATCTGAAAAACCACAATGTATATACTTCAAAATTCAACCTGTATGTGGTAGACTTAGCAAGGATAGAATGGGTGATGATATAAGCCTGCAAACAAATCGGCATCAGCATAGAAGACTATCAGAAACTGAAATAATACAGACAGGAAAACATATGGAAAAGAATTATAAATTAATCATCGGATATGACGGAACAAGATATTTTGGCTGGGAGCATCAGCCGGGCAAGGATACGATCCAGGGCAAGCTGGAGGATGTTTTAAACCATTTGGCGGAGGAGCCTGTTTTGATCATAGGAGCAGGCAGAACGGATGCGGGCGTGCATGCCCGGGCAATGGTAGCTAATGTGGTGCTCTCTGTGGATATGACGGCGGAGCAGCTGCGGGACTACATGAACAGATATCTGCCGGATGACATTATCGTGCAGGAAGTACGGGAAGCCTCCATGCGGTTTCATGCCAGATACAATGCGATCGGAAAGACATACTGTTATACAGTATTTGATGGCAAAACAAAGCCGCTATTTGACCGGAAATATGTATGGCAGTTGGAGAAGCCGGTCAATATAGAGCGGATGCAGAAGGCAGCAGAATATCTGATCGGTGAACACGATTTTATGAGCTTCTGTAAAAATCCGCAGAAGAAAAAATCGACTGTCCGCACAGTGGATCAGATTGAGATCCGCAGGAGAGGCGATTATGTGACACTGACTTTCCATGGAAATGGATTTTTACGCAATATGGTGCGGATCCTGACCGGAACGCTTGTAGCGGTCGGACAGGGAGAAATGACGGCGGAGCAGGTAAAAGCTGCGCTGGAAGCCAAAGATCGTCTGGCAGCCGGGCAGACTGCACCCGCAAAGGGACTTTGTCTTTTGGAAGTAGACTATATGTGATACCGGAAATAATCTGCATGACAGCATAGTATCATCCTGCCAGATAGTTTTTCATAATACGGAGTGCATTTTTTTCGAGGCGGGAGACCTGTGCCTGTGAAATGCCGATGCTGTTTGCGACTTCCATCTGGGTTTTTCCTTCGAAGAAGCGGAGAGAAATGATCTCGTGTTCTCTTTCATTCAGTCGCTGCATTGCCTCTGAAAGTGAAAGGCTTTCTATCCAGATGTCTTCCTTGTTTTTGCGGTCGCTGATCTGATCCATGACATAGAGGGTGTCACCGCCGTCCGTGTAGATCGGCTCGTTCAGGCTCATGGGGCTTTGCATGGCATCGAGCGCATAAACAATATCTTCTTTGGCAATTCCTATTTCAGTGGCAATCTCATCGATCGTTGGTTCCTTTTGTGTCTGTTTTGTCATGGCTTCTCTGGCGGAAATGGCTTTATAGGCAATGTCCTTTAAGGAGCGGCTGACGCGGATCGAGTTGCTGTCACGCAAATAACGCCGGATCTCGCCCATGATCATGGGGACTGCGTAGGTAGAAAATTTTACACCGAGTGACAGGTCGAAATTATCGATCGATTTGATAAGCCCGATACAACCAATCTGAAACAGATCATCCATATTTTCCGTGCTGGCGGAAAACCTTCTGATCACACTGAGTACAAGTCTGAGATTTCCTTCGATAAACTGGATCCGTGCATTTTCATTTCCATCTTTTATCTCCTTCAGTAAAAGCTCCTGTTCTGCACTGCCTAAAAGGGGCAGTTTTGCAGTATTGACACCGCAGATTTCAACCTTTCCCTGTGCCATTTTGTATGCCTCCTGTTTTTTCTTCTGATAGAAGAATGTGCATAAGTGGGAAAAAATATACAGTGATTTTGCAGACAAGCGGGACTAGGTGTGATAAAATATGATGAGATGCTGAATAGTTATGAAAAATGATTCAGGAGGGATTTAGGTGAAGCGAAAAGAGAATAAAATAAAGACAATATTTTTCATGCTGCTTACCATATGTATGATGACGGTGCTGATGCATGATTCTGTATCTGCGTCCAATGTAAGGCTGAACCGTACACAGGTGCAGATTGTAAGAGGAGATACTTACAGGCTGTATGTGAAGGGCACAACGGCTAAAGTTAAATGGTATTCATCAAACGCAAAGATCGCAACTGTTTCAAACGGAAAAGTGACAGCAAAGAAAAAGGGAACCGCTGTTATTTATGCGAAGGTAAATGGGAAAAAGTATGCATGTAAGGTCACAGTTGTGACACAGCAGCGTGCCTATATAGATACCCTGCAAAGGCAGATCAATATACAGAGGCGCCGCTATGGATTTAATTCATACGATAGAAACCCGCTTTTGCAGCGGGCAGCCCAGAAGCGTGCCAAAGAGTTGGCAGAGAAATTCTCCCATGCAAGGCCGAACGGATATAGTTGGGCTTCTGCGATCAGTATGCGTTATAATTTTAAAAAGGCATCTGAATTGACAGCCCGCTACTATACAGATCCCCAAGAGGTGGTGGATGCGTGGATGTCCAGAGCATCTACAAAGGCGAAGATCATCAGTAAACGCTACAATGAAATTGGTGTAGGTGTTTATTTGGATGAGGATGGATTTTTATACTATGCTGTGATCGTTGCAGTACGAAAATAAATCCTAAATAAAATGAAAAAATCTATATTTTCTATTGCCATCCGGAAAAGATGGTGGTATCATATCACCAAGTTAATAGTTTAAACCGATGAAGTGGAGATAAAAACAGATCGTGCACTTACAGAGAGACCGGAAAGGTGAGAGCCGGACAGAACGCAGCCTGTTAAATGGACCACGGAGGGCACAGGGAAAGGAAATATCTGAGTATTCTGTGACGTGAGACATACGTTAGTTGTCTGGGATATGTTAGTATCCTGAAAGTGCACGCATATTGTCGTGAAGCAAGGTGGCACCGCGGAAAGTTTATTCGCCCTTGACAGAAGTAGATTCTGTCAAGGGCTTTTTTGTAGTGAGGAAAGAAAACAAGCGTTGTCGTATATTTGCGGAGCAAATGTACGGCGCAATAACCTGCAAAGCAGGTTATAGAAGTTTTCTTCCGAACGTATTCTGTCACGCAGCGCAGATGCGTGATGCAGCCTCAGCCCATCACCGAAGGTGATTAAGTATGGGCTGAGGTTCACGTAAGAGAAAATCAGAAAGTGCGAAGCTTGTGATAAGGAGGGGCCCACGAAGTGGGAGGATGCCTTATCACTAAGTAACGAGCTTTGCTCGTTACAGAAGCTTCAAGGTAGAAAAAATGATAGATACAGAACCGATTTTCGAGTTTAAGCAGGAAACAAACGAAAGGAGAATCCCATGTATTATTACCCAACCCTACAACAACTGAAAGAAATGCCGGATTTAAACCGGTACGGCGTTGTTCCGGTCTGCTGCGAGCTGTATGCAGACAGAAAGACACCGATCGAAGTGCTCCGGATCCTGAAGCATGTGAGCAGTCACTGCTATATGCTGGAAAGCGCAGAGGACAAAAAGCAGTGGGGCAGATACACCTTCTTAGGATATGAGCCGACACTGGAGATCACCTGTCATGATCATAAGCTCAGCATCCGTTCCGGTATGACCATAACGGAAACGGTCACACATCCCGGTAAATATCTGCGCCAGATCTTAGAGCAGTATAAAAGTCCGAAGCTGGAGGGTATGCCACCTTTTACAGGTGGACTGGTAGGCTATTTCTCCTATGATTATATTAAGTACAGTGAGCCGTCGCTTACATTAGATGCCAAAGAGGATGAGCACTTTAAGGACATGGATCTGATGCTGTTTGACAAGGTGATCTGTTTTGATAATTACAGACAGAAGATCCAGCTCATTGTGAACTGCAAGACAGACAATCTGGAAACGAATTACCATCAGGCGCAGAGACAGCTATCCGATATGGCAGATCTGATCTTACACGGAGAGGCTGCAGAGGAAAAACCGCTACACTTAAAATCCGAATTCAGACCGCTGTTTTCCAAAGATGCCTATTGCGAAATGGTGCAGAAAGGAAAAGATTACATAAAGGAAGGGGATATTTTCCAAGTCGTGCTTTCCAACCGGATGGAGGCGGATATGGAAGGAAGTCTTCTGGATACTTACCGCGTACTCAGGACCAGTAATCCTTCCCCATATATGTTCTACTTTTCCAGTGAAGATGTGGAGATCGCAGGTGCTTCTCCCGAAACGCTTGTAAAGCTGGAAAATGATAAGCTGTACACTTTCCCGCTGGCAGGCACAAGAAAAAGAGGCGAGACAGAAGCTGAAGACCAGAGACTGGAGCAGGAACTGTTAGCCGACGAAAAGGAAAAAGCAGAACATAATATGCTGGTTGATCTGGGCAGGAACGACATCGGAAAGATCAGCAGGATCGCATCGGTCGAGGTTGTGAAATATATGGAGATCGAAAGATTCTCCCATGTCATGCACATCGGATCGACCGTAACAGGAACGATCAGAGAGGATAAAGATGCGGTAGATGCGGTGGATGCTATTTTGCCGGCGGGAACACTTTCAGGTGCACCAAAGCTGCGGGCGTGTGAGATCATCAATGAGCTGGAGGACAACAAACGTGGCATTTACGGTGGTGCGATCGGTTATCTGGATTTTACCGGAAATCTGGACACCTGTATTGCCATAAGACTGGCATTTGCAAAGAACGGTAAAGTATATGTCAGATCCGGTGCAGGCATTGTGGCAGACAGTGTCCCGGAAAAGGAATATGAGGAATGTATCAACAAGGCAAAGGCAGTCATGAATGCCTTAAAAGAAGCGGATGGAGGAATTTAAGATGATCGTACTGATTGATAATTATGACAGCTTTTCTTACAACCTGTATCAGTTGATCGGAAAATATGATGCTGATATCCATGTTTACAGAAATGATAAGATCACTGTGGACGAGCTGGATGCATTACAGCCGGATGCGATCATTCTTTCGCCGGGACCGGGCAAACCGTCAGATGCAGGCATCTGTGAGGAAGTCGTCAAGAAGCTGTATACAAAATATCCGATCCTTGGGGTATGTCTGGGGCATCAGGCAATCTGTGAAGCCTTTGGCGCAACAGTTACTTATGCGAAACAAATGATGCACGGAAAGACAAGTGAGATTCAGATCTCACCGGAAAGCCGGATCCTGAAGGGCTTAAAAGAGCCGGTAACAGTTGCCAGATATCATTCTCTGGCTGTCAGGGAAGAAACACTTCCAAAGGAACTCTCCATAGCGGCAAAAGCAGAGGATGGAGAGATCATGGCAGTGGAGCATGTAAAATATCCGCTTTTCGGGCTCCAGTTTCACCCGGAATCCATTATGACACCGCAGGGCGGCGAAATGATAAGGAATCTTTTGCAGTATAGTAAGAAAAATTCTAAATAATCTGTCTGCTCCCTTTAAAACAGGGAATAGAAAAGAGAAAACGCAATAAAGATATAAAAATAATTCATATGAAACAGATAGAAATACTGTAAAATCTAAATATATAAAGAAAGGAAGAAACAAAAATGATCAAAGAAGCAATTATCAAGCTGACAAACAAAGAGAATTTAAGCTATGGGGAAGCAAAAGCCGTTATGAATGAGATCATGAGCGGAGAGGCTTCCGATGTACAGAAGAGTGCTTATCTGACAGCACTTACCATGAAAGGTGAGACAATCGACGAGATCACAGGTTCTGCGGAAGAAATGAGAAATCATGCAGTGCAGCTTTCTCATGAAGGAGATGTACTGGAGATCGTCGGAACAGGCGGGGACAAATCAGATTCCTTTAACATTTCCACAACGTCTTCCCTTGTTATCGCTTCCGCAGGTGTTTCGGTTGCAAAGCACGGAAACCGTGCAGCCAGCAGTAAATCAGGTGCAGCGGATGTGCTGGAAAGCCTTGGTGTCAATATCACGATTTCACCCCGGAAGAGTGCAGAGCTGCTGCAGAACATTGGTATCTGCTTTCTGTTTGCACAGAGTTATCATACAGCAATGAAATATGTGGGATCGATCCGTAAAGAGCTTGGTATCCGCACAATCTTCAATATTTTAGGACCTCTTGCAAATCCTGCCAGTGCAAATCTGCAGGTAATGGGTGTTTATGATGAAAGTCTTGTAGAGCCGCTTGCAAAAGTATTATCCAACCTTGGGGTGAAAAGAGCACTCGTTGTATACGGACAGGACAGACTGGATGAGATTTCAGCAAGTGCAGAAACGTCGGTATGCGAAGTAAAGGATGGTACATTTAAAAGCTATACGATCAGTCCGGAACAGTTTGGACTGACCAGATGCAAAAAGGAAGAGCTGACAGGCGGAACACCGGATGAGAATGCTGCGATCACTAAGGCAGTTTTAGCAGGCGAGCAGGGAGCCAGAAGAACAGCGGTTGTATTAAATGCGGGCGCAGGACTTTATGTAGCGGGAAAGGCAGATTCGATCGAAGCAGGCGTCCGCCTTGCGGAAGAACTGATCGACAGCGGTAAGGCGGAAAAGAAGCTGGAAGAATTCGTGAAATATTCAAATATGTAAAAATTCAGGGACATGTAAATCCGTAATAAACATGCCATTTATGGACAGGTTTTTACAGCTTTATATGGTGAGGTAACTACATGAGCGAAAGGAAAAAAGATGATCTTAGATGAAATTGTAGCAAAAACAAAGGTGCGGCTGGAAGAAAATAAAAAGAAACTGCCGCCGGAAGAACTGCAGAAGCAGGCACTTTCCATGGCAGCAGATACGGGGTTTCCATTTGAAAAAGCATTGAAGGCACAGGGACTTTCCTTTATCTGTGAGGTCAAGAAGGCATCCCCGTCCAAAGGGCTGATCGCACCGGATTTTCCGTATGTTGCGATCGCGGAGGAATATGAAAAGGCGGGCGCAAATGCCATTTCCGTGTTGACAGAGCCCTATTTCTTTCAGGGATCAGACAGTTATCTGCAGCAGATCAGTGAACATGTTTCCATTCCGCTGCTGCGAAAGGATTTTACGATCGATCCTTATATGATCTATGAGGCAAAGGTGATCGGTGCAAGTGCGATCCTTTTGATCTGTGCCATCCTGACGGATGAACAGTTAAAAAGTTACCTGCAGCTTGCAGATTCGCTGGGGCTTTCTGCACTGGTGGAGGCGCATGATGAAGCGGAAGTACAGCGGGCTCTTTCGGCAGGAGCCAGGATCATCGGTGTCAATAACCGGAATCTGAAGGATTTTACGGTAGATATTCAAAATTCCATAAGGCTGCGGAAGCTGATCCCAAAGGAGATCGTGTTTGTATCGGAGAGTGGCATGAAAACACCAGAGGATATCAAAAGACTGCGGGACAACGAGACGGATGCGGTGCTGATCGGGGAGACCTTTATGAGAAGCCCTGATAAAAAGAAAATGCTGGAGGATCTAAAGGGTATATGATAGACTGTAAGGTAAAGATCTGTGGGCTGCGCAGAGAGGAAGATATCTGCTGTGTCAATGCCTATCTGCCGGATTACATAGGGTTTGTCTTTTATCCGAAAAGTAAGCGGTATGTAACAGGAGAGCAGGCGCAGAAGCTGAAAGAAAAGCTGGATCCGTGTATCCGGGCAGTCGGTGTTTTTGTCAATGCAGATCCCGATGAGGTCATTGCACTGCTGCAGAAGAATATCATTGATATCGCACAGCTGCACGGGCAGGAGAGCGAAGAGGAACTCAGGAAGATCCGGGAACAGACGGGAAAGCCTGTGATCCGCGCGCTAAAGGTAACGGAAGAAACGAATCTGCAGGAGGCATATCAGACCGATGCAGATTATATTCTGCTGGATAACGGAATGGGCAGCGGAAAGCCGTTTCCATGGGACGTTATTTTAAAGCAGCTTGTGCAGGAAGAATTGCAGGAGAAGATCAGC
>HF995235.1:0-27393 GCA_000432915.1 Firmicutes bacterium CAG:194 | reverse complement strand
TCAGCAGGAAACCGTTTTTTCTGGCAGGCGGGATCGACCCTGAAAATATGGAACGGGCGGCAGAAGCGTTCAGACCATATGCGCTCGATCTGAGCAGCAGTGTGGAGACAGACGGGGTGAAAGACCCGGAAAAAATAAGAAAACTGATGGAAACGATCAGGAAAAGAGGTACAGAATGAAAAAAGGAAGATATGGCATATACGGAGGACAGTATATCTCAGAAACGCTGATGAATGAACTGATCCATCTGGAAGAACAGTATGAATATTATAAAAAGGATCCGGCATTTCAAGAAGAACTGCATAGACTTTTGGTAGAATATGCGGGTAGACCGTCTCTTCTGTATTATGCGGAAAAGATGACAAAGGATCTGGGTGGTGCAAAGATTTATTTAAAGAGAGAGGATCTGAACCATACAGGTGCGCATAAGATCAACAACGTACTGGGGCAGGCACTGCTGGCAAAGAAGATGGGAAAGACGAGACTGATCGCAGAAACCGGAGCAGGACAGCATGGTGTTGCAACTGCAACGGCAGCAGCTTTATTCGGTATGGAATGTGAGGTCTTCATGGGAAAAGAAGATACGGACAGACAGGCTCTGAATGTATACAGAATGGAGCTGTTAGGTGCAAAGGTACATGCGGTCACAAGCGGTACGATGACTTTGAAGGATGCGGTAAACGAAGCAATGCGTGAATGGTCTACCAGAGTTTCAGATACGCATTATGTGCTCGGTTCCGTTATGGGGCCACACCCGTTCCCGATGATCGTCAGAGATTTCCAGAGCGTGATCAGTCAGGAAGCAAGAGCGCAGATCCTTGAAAAAGAAGGGAAACTGCCAAAAGCTGTAGTTGCCTGCGTCGGTGGCGGCAGCAATGCGATCGGTATGTTTTACAATTTTATTCCGGATGAAGGCGTGCAGCTTATCGGCTGCGAAGCAGCGGGAAAAGGCATAGATACCGATAAGCATGCAGCAACGATCGCAAAGGGAAGTGTCGGTATTTTCCATGGTATGAAATCTTATTTCTGTCAGGATGAGCAGGGACAGATCGCACCGGTTTATTCCATCTCCGCGGGGCTGGACTATCCGGGCATCGGACCGGAGCATGCATATCTGCATGACAGCGGACGTGCGGTCTATGTACCGGTAACGGATGATGAGGCAGTGGAAGCATTTGAATATCTGGCACGTACGGAAGGTATCATCTGTGCCATTGAAAGTGCCCACGCTGTTGCCCATGTGAAAAAGATCGCAGGCAGTATGTCAAAGGATGACAGTATTATCGTCTGCCTGTCAGGACGCGGTGATAAAGACGTGGCAGCGATTGCCAGATATAAGGGGGTAGATTTACATGAGTAAGATCACAGACGCATTCAAAGATACAAAGGCATTTATCCCGTTTATTACGGCAGGAGATCCATGTCTTTCCAAAACAGTGGAATATGTAGTACAGATGGCAAAAGCCGGTGCGGACATCATTGAGATCGGTATTCCGTTTTCAGATCCGACAGCGGAAGGTGTTGTGATCCAGAACGCCAATATCCGTGCACTTGCAAACGGCTTTACGATGGAGGGACTGTTTGATGCGGTAAAGCAGATCCGCAGCCAGACCGATATTCCGCTTATTTTCATGACTTATATCAATCCGGTATTCCATTATGGCTATGAGGCTTTCTTTGCAAAATGTCAGGAGCTTTCCGTAAACGGCTTTATTTCCCCGGATGTTCCGTTTGAGGAGAAAGAAGAAGTGGAAGAGGTCGCTAAGAAATACGGTGTCGATGTGATCTCCATGATCTCGCCGACTTCCGAGGAACGTATCGCAAGAATTGCAAAAGCAGCAACCGGCTTTATTTACGTGGTATCCTCCATGGGTGTAACGGGTGTCCGCAGTGAGATCCATACAGATCTTGCAAAGATCATAGAAAAGATCCGTTCTGTGACGGATGTACCGTGTGCGATCGGCTTCGGGATCAGTACACCGGAGCAGGCAGAGAAGATGGCTGCACTTGCAGACGGTGCGATCGTAGGCAGCGCGATCGTCAAGATCGTGGCAGAATACAAAGAAGAGGCTGCGCAGCCTCTGTATGACTACGTAGCCTCTATGAAACAGGCAGTACTTGCTGCCAGATAAAGGGGATTAGCTTCTGCTGATCATGATATCTGCAGAAAGGGTTACCGTCCGGGAAAGACGGATATCATCACTTGCACTGCCAAGCAGGATTTCATAAGTGCCTGCAGGTGCAATGTAACAATGCTTTTCTATATCATAATAAGAAAATGCTTCCGCAGTCAGTGCAAAGGTGTAAGCAGCCTTTGCATGGGCTGCGATTTCTTTTTTGTCAAAACCGCGCAGCTCCTTGACAGGGCGTTTTACCTTGCTGTCTTTTGCCGCAATGTAAAGCTGTACGGATTCTTTTGCTGTAATATCAGAATCGTTGCTTACTGCTAACTTAACAGTGTAAAGTGCAGGCAGTGCATCAGGAGACTGCAGCTGATCTGTTATTTCCTGCGGATGAGCGGTAAGCTGCAGATCACTATAGGTAAATGCTGCATAGGACAGACCGTGTCCGAACGCAAACTGTGGTTTGACCTGATACGTATCGAAGTAGCGGTAGCCAACATAAACATCTTCCGCATAGGAAACATCTGTGGAAGTACCGAACTGTCCGATGCTGTGTGCAGGAGAGTCGGATAATTCCTTTGGATATGTTGTAGGCAACTTACCACTTGGAGATACTTCGCCGAATAACAGGTTTGCAAAGGCACGTCCTGTTTCCATGCCTGCATAGTAGGAAAGCAGCAGTGTATCTGTCTGATCGATCCATTCTGTCATGGAGAACGGAGAACCTGCAACCATTGTGACGATCATATCCGGGCGGACTGCCAAAAGCTTTTTGATCAGCGCATCCTGTCCGTATGGCAGATGATAATCAGATCTGTCCCTGTCCTCTACATCAAAATCGTGGTTCAGACCACCGACATAGATGACAGCGTCTGCGTCCTTGCAGGCAGCGATCGCACGTTCTTCATAGCTTTTATTTAAAGCAGCAATTTCTTCTTTTTTTACAAGTCTGTCCTGGCGTGGACCGAATATGGAATCATTGACCGGAAGCATACAGTTCTGGGCTGTGATGTCATGCCATGCATTTCCGGTAACACAGGCATAATAACCGGGCTCATAAACCACTTCACAGTTACCGCCAAGGAACATCTTAATCCCCATCAGTGGTGTGATCTCATAAAGTGCCTTGATCTCCGCACTGCCACCGCCTGCAGCATGGGTTCTGTCGGCATTATCTCCTATTACAACGACTTTTTTCAGCTTTTCAGGGTTCAGTGGCAGCAGCTTCTTTTCATTTTTCAGAAGGATCATGGATTCTTCTGCGGTCTGCAGCAGTTTACCCGGATGCGAAGGATCGTTGTAGCTTCCTTTCTGCCGCTTGCCGTCCAGCATATGAAGCTCATTCATGACATGCAGGATGTGCATCACCTTTTTGTCAAGCTCTGCTTCCTGGACCTGTCCGTTTAAAACTGCTTTCTTGAGCGGCTGTGCCATTTTATAATTGTCAAAATCATCGGTAACGTTCATATCGATGTCAATCTCACAGTTACCGGCCTTTACGGTATCTTTGATCGCATTCCAGTCGGAAACATAAATGCCGTCAAAGCCCCATTCCTGACGCAGGATACCATCGATCATTTCCTGGCTGTGGCAGAGGTATTCTTCATGGAAGCGGTTATAAGAGCCCATCATGCCCATTGTGTGCGCTTTTTTGACTGTGGCACGGAAAGCAGGCAGATAGATTTCCCACAGGGCGCGTTCGCTGACGTCCGCGTTGTAGCCTGTACGGTCTGTTTCCTGGTTGTTAAGGGCATAATGCTTGACACAGGCAGAAACATCATTTTGCTGTATACCTTCTACAAAAGGAACTGCAATTTCTGCTGTCAGATAAGGATCTTCGCTCATATATTCAAAGTTACGGCCGCCAAGCGGAGAACGGTGGATGTTGATGCCCGGTGCAAGAATCATATCTTTACCGCGCCCTCTGGCTTCACGTCCTAAAACAGTACCGCTTTCCAGCGCGCGTTTTCTGTTAAAAGTAGCGGCAAGAGCACTGTTGCTTGGCAGATAAGAGGTTGCATCGTCATTTCCGCCGATCGGGATCCAGTCATCTCTTTGATATTCTTTTCTTGGCCCCATAGGTCCATCATCGAAAGTAAAGGCGGGAACATTTTTTTCTGCCACCGCACCTGTCTGGAACATGGATGCGCCATGGATCATGGTGATCTTATCATCAAGGGTCAGCGTGTTTAAAAGATGTATCAGCGCCTGTTTGTTCATAGATAATACCTCCTGTTATTTGTATAATTATGATAGATAACTTAAATGACTTCATCTGATATAGCTACTTTAACAGAAAATAAAATAAATGATATCAAATGTGTGATAAATATGTTAGAATTATGATGCAACAGAAGAGAGAAAATAAACAACTTTATCTGTAAAAAGTGAGGCTGTTATGAAAAAGCTGAATTATGAAAAATTCATGGAACGTGAAGTTGTCCATGCTCCTTATGAGAGAGAATTATCTTTTTATGAGTGGGTCAAACAGGGGGATGTAGAGAAAATACGGAAATGGGCAGATGAGACGGAAGGAATGGGCTCGGAAGGTGGGATGGGTGTATTGTCCCCAAATCCTGTACGGAATATTTCCTATCATATTATCATATCGATCGCTATGATCACACGCTTTTGTATTGAGGGCGGGATGGATCCGGAAACTGCGTACGGTCTTTCCGATATGTATATTCAGACGGTGGATGAAACGCATTCGATCCCGGAACTGAACAGTCTGCTGAAGCAGCTTTGTATGGATTATGCTAAAAGAATGCAGAAACTGAAAAAAGAGAAAGTCTATTCTAAAAATGTGGTGCAGTGCATTGATTATATATATCAGCATATCGGAGAGCGGGTTACAGCACAGATGCTTGCGGATCATTGCGGACTGCATGTCAATTACCTGTCACGCCTGTTTAAAAAGGAAATGGGACAGACGATCAGCGAATATATCAGAAGGAGTAAGATCGACACTGCAAAAAATATGTTGAAATATTCTTCTTATTCTTATTCGGATATTGCAGCAGGACTTGCGTTTTCCTCGCAGAGTCATTTTACGCATGTATTCCGGGAAGAAACGAAAATGACACCGCGACAGTACAGAGATCATTATTATAGAACAAACTGGGGAGAAGAAAAATGAGTAGTTATATCACAACAAGCAGCAAGATCCATTTTACACCGGTTTCACCGGATCCGGAACAGATCGTGATCCGGGATATCGCACATGCCCTTTCCCTGATGACACGGGCAAACGGACATTTTCCGGAATTTTATTCCGTGGGACAGCATTGTATCCATTGTTATGAGGAAGCGGTTGCCAGAAAATACAGTCCGTTTCTCTGCAAGGCATGTCTTTTACATGATGCAAGTGAAGCCTATCTGGCAGATATCACAAGACCGGTCAAGCAGTTTCTGCCCGGCTATCTGGAAATCGAAAAGCGGCTGCAGGATACGATTTATGAAAAGTTTCTGGGGCGTGTTCCGACAGAGACGGAACAGACCGCAATTTCTTCTGTGGACGACACACTTTTATATTATGAATTTGATCATTACATGGGAGAAAAGTTACAGAAAAAGCCGCCAAAGCTATATTCAGCGCCCATTTTCGAGCAAAAAACGTTTTCGGAGATTGAAGAGAAGTACATACTTTTTTCACAAAGTTGACAAATTTCTATAACAAATTTCCAATATTCTGTAAACAAAAGAAAGGGAAAATACAGATAGTTGCAAAAAGACAACTTTGAGGAAGAGAGGTAAGAATTATGTATGACAACGATTTGAATCAGGATTTAACATATGTGGAAAGAAATCCGGAAGTCCCAATGCCGGAGGACAATGGTAAGAAAAAACATAAAAAAGAAAAGAAACCGGGGAAAGGAACCGGCAGAAGTGCATTAAACGGTCTGGTATTCGGGCTTTGTGCAGCATTGATCTTCTGCGGGGTGGTAGCAGTAGGTAACAGAACGTTTTTAAAACCGGCGCAGCAGGAAACCGTGGCAAGTGCAGAAACAGCAGAAACGACGGATGCAACGGATAAAAAAGCTGATATTCCAAACACAACGACAAGCACAGCGCAGACTGTATCGCAGGCAGGCACAGGTTATTCCGTATCCGACATTGCCAAAAACTGTATGCCTTCCATCGTAGCGATCACTACAAAGGGAATTGAAGAAGTCAGAAGTATGTTTGGTACACAGCAGAGAGAAAGTGAAGGTGCAGGTTCCGGTATTATCGTAGGAAAGAATGATACAGAGCTGCTTATCGCAACCAATAATCATGTAGTCAGCGGTGCGGAAGAAGTTTCCGTCTGTTTTGATGATTCAGAGGATTCTGTTGTATCTGCAAAGGTAAAAGGAACAGATTCTTCCAATGATCTTGCAATCGTATCCGTAGCATTATCCGATATCAGTGATGATATCCTTTCCAATATTAAGATCGCAACGATCGGTGATTCTTCTTCCGTTCAGGTAGGAGATCAGGTAGTAGCCATCGGTAACGCACTCGGTTACGGACAAAGCGTTACAACAGGTATTGTTTCCGCACTGGACAGAGAGGTTACGATCGATAATGTAACATCCAAACTGATCCAGACAGATGCAGCGATCAACCCTGGTAACAGTGGTGGTGCCTTATTAAACATGAAAGGTGAACTGATCGGTATCAACTCAGCCAAATATGCTTCCGCAGAAGTAGAAGGCATGGGATATGCGATTCCGGTAGCAACAGCACAGCCGATTCTGGATAATCTGATGACAAGAGAAACCAGAGATGTTGTTTCCGAAGATGAAGCAGGTTACCTTGGAGTATCTGTACAGGATGTATCAGAGGAAGCTTCTTCTTACTACGGAATTCCATCCGGTGCATATCTGGCAGCTGTAGAAGAAAATGGAGCAGCAGCAAAGGCAGGTATCAAACAGGGCGATATCATCACAAAATTTGACGGACTTTCCATTTCAAGTGCTTCCGAACTGAAAAGCACAATTGCCTACTACAAAGAAGGCGAGACTGTAGATGTTACTTATATGCGCGCCAACAACGGTGAATATGAAGAACATACCGTAAGTGTTACGCTGGCAAAGAGTGAAGCCGCTGCAAAGCAGAACGCGCAGCAGAAGAACAGTACCGACAGTCAGAGTGGCAATCCAAAAGACGGGCTGACCGTTCCGGATCCGGATGCAGATCAGTCAGAAGATCAGCAGCAGGACGAAAGTCAGTACTATGGAAATATGCAGGATTTTTTCAATGAATTTTTCGGATATTAAAGGAAATGTCCGGACGGATGTGAAAGAAGCCTGTAATAGGGAATGAAATATAGGAATGTGCAAAAGGATTTCTTCCGGGAAAAACAGGAAGAAATCCTTTTTGCGCTCCGCCTTGCAAAATAGAGTAAAATCGTTATAATGGATACAGAAATAGGGAAGATGATTCGGAAGGTGTAATATGAAGCAAAAGACAAAAGAAAATCTGAAATCTATCAGAAGCTACATGATAAATAATTATCTGATCTCGGTTCTGCTGATACTGGTGATCGAAGTGCTGGCAAGGCATTCTCTGACGGATGGGATCCGTTTTGTATGGGATCATCCGTTTCTGATTTTGTTAAGTGCAGCGATACTGACTGCTTTTTATGCACTGGCACTGCTTGTGCCCAAGCGTAATTTTGTATGGCTGTGTATTACAGTGGTTATTGTGGGATTAGCGGTGACCAATTCTATTTTACTCTGCTTCCGTATCACACCGCTGGCAGCAACGGATATTGCGCTGCTGACTTCTGTGTTCGAGATCATGGGGATTTACCTGACAGTATGGCAGATCATTTTGCTGGTACTTTTGGTTCTTGTAGTGATAGCGGGGCTTATTTATCTGGGCATCCGTATGAAAAAACAGGTGTATCATCCACTTCTTGCGGTCTGTAATGCAGTGATTTCTATTCTGGCGGTCGTTTTGATGATCCATATCGGGGATGCAAGGGGCTGGCTGCAGACAGAGTTTGCCAATCTGCCGGATGCATATGCGGATAACGGATTTGTTTACTGCTTTACCAGAAGTCTGTTTGACCGGGGCATTTCCAAGCCGGATACTTATGATGAAGATACTGTGGATAATATTCTGGAGGATATGAAAAAGCAGACGACCAACGAGGTGGAAGAAAAGCCTAATATCATCTTTATACAGTTGGAATCTTTTATGGATTTAAAACGCATGCAGGGAGTAACGTATTCGGAAGAGCCTACACCGGTTTACAGCAGCTTACGGAAAACCTGTCCGGGCGGATTTTTGAAAGTACCGAGTGTGGGAGCAGGAACGGCAAATACGGAATTTGAAATACTGACCGGTATGACGCTGGATTATTTCGGTGCGGGAGAATATCCTTATAAGACGGTTCTGCAGGATGAAACATGTGAATCCATGGCATACAATCTGAGGGAGCTGGGTTACCGGACCGGAGTACTTCATAATAATACGGGATCCTTTTACAGCAGAAATAAGGTGTTTGCAAACCTGGGCTTTGATTATTTTGTTTCATCGGAATATATGGAAAATCTGTCCTACAATCCGATCGGATGGGCAAAGGATAAGGTTTTGACGGGGCAGATCCAGCATATTTTGAAGGCGACATCTGAGCCGGATCTGATTTATACCATCACAGTACAGGATCATGGTAAATATCCGACTGAGCTTTTAGAGAATCCGCATATTAAAGTAAGTGGGTTTGCACCGGAGGATGAAGAACGGCAAAACGCTTTTACTTACTATGTCAATCAATGTCATGAAACGGATGCCTTCCTAGGTTCTCTGATCGCAACACTGAATGCTTTTGAGGAGCCGGTCGTGCTTGTTTTGTACGGCGATCATCTTCCGAATCTGGATATTACGGAAGAAGAGCTTGCAAGCGGAAATCTGTTCCAGACAGAATATGTGATCTGGTCAAATAAAAAGATGCTGGAAGATTACGAGTTATCCAAAAAAAATGAAAATTTGTATGCTTACCAGCTTTCTGCCCATGTGCTGAAGCTGTTTGGTATGAACAACGGACTGCTTACGAAATTTCATCAGATGTACCATAACTATGATAATTACAAATCAAATCTGAAAATCCTGCAATATGATATGCTGTATGGGAAAAAAGAGGTTTATGACGGACTTTCGCCATATGAGCCGACGGATCTGCAGATGGGCTTTGATCCGATCCGGATCACGGATGTTTCTTCGGTCGGTGGCTCGGTATATGTCATGGGCAAAAACTTTACGGAAAGCAGCTTTGTCTTTATTGACGGAAAGAAGCAGGATACGGTATTTTTAAATGAGAATACACTGATGGTATCGGATAAGGAGCTCGAAGGCGGCGAAGAGGTTTATGTCGCACAGCTTACCGATGTCAGCGCGCAGCTGAGCAGTACAGAGGTGTTTATCTACGGGGACTGAAAGAGAACAGCCTGATAAAATGATAGAAATGAAAAAGGAAGGATACAAAAATGGAACTGATTGGAAAAGAAGGTTTTACTTTTACGGAAGGCGGCGTATGCGCGGCAAAAGGGTTTCTGGCAAATGGACTCAACTGCGGATTGAACAGTGATCAGAATAAAAATGATCTCTGCCTGATCATGAGCGAAAGCGAGTGCAGCGCAGCAGCGGTTTACACGCAGAATAAAGTAAAAGGTGCACCAATCCTTGTAACAAAGCAGCATCTGGCAAAAACGGGCGGAAAGGCAAAGGCAGTGATCGCTAACTCAAAAAATGCCAATACCTGTAATGCGGATGGAGAAGAAAAAGCAGAGAAAATGTGTCAGCTGGCAGCAGGGCAGCTGGGCATCAAAGCAGAAGAAGTCATTGTGGCATCCACCGGCGTGATCGGACAGATCCTGCCGATCGAGCCAATCGAAACGCATATAGAGGAGCTTGCAAAAGGGCTGACAGCAGATGGTAATGAAAAGGCAGCAACAGCGATCATGACAACGGATACCGTCAAAAAGGAAGTTGCCGTTTCTTTTGCGATAGATGGAAAGACTTGCCATGTCGGCGGTATGGCAAAGGGAAGCGGTATGATCCATCCGAATATGGCAACGACACTGAATTTCGTAACAACGGATGTATGTGTTGCACCGCAGCTTGTGCAGAAAGCACTTTCCGAGATCGTAAAAGTGACCTACAACTGTCTGAGTGTGGATGGTGATACATCAACGAACGATATGGTATGCGTGCTGGCAAACGGACAGGCAGGTAATGCCATGATCACGGAAGAGGGAGAAGCATATCAGCAGTTTTATGAAGCGTTATATCTGGTTCTCATGAATATGACAAGAATGCTTGCAGCAGACGGAGAGGGCGCAAGCAAGCTTCTGGAATGTACTGTTTCCGAAGCAAAAGATCTGGATACTGCCATTATCGTGGCAAAGAGCGTGATCTGTTCTCCACTGTTTAAATGCGCAATGTTCGGAGAGGATGCAAACTGGGGACGTGTGCTATGCGCGATCGGATATGCAAAAGCGGATTTCCCGATCGAGAAGGTCGACGTGGATCTGGCATCTGAAACAGGTGTGCTTGCGGTCTGCAGAAACGGTTCCGGTATTCCGTTTTCGGAGGAATTTGCCAAGGAAGTGCTGCATGCGGATACGATCCGGATTCTGGTCAACCTGCATGATGGCGGTGCAAAAGCAACAGCCTGGGGTTGCGATCTGACGTATGATTACGTCAAGATCAACGGAGATTACCGTTCCTGATATACCGGTCTGCATTTATATAGATGTTTATATAGAATTTAAACAAGCTCCTGTATTCTGATTTACTGCAGCCGGCTGTATATGCAGCGCGTGGCAGATCAGAGTGCAGGAGCTGTTTATGTGAAGAAGAAATGTGTCACAGGCGGCCGCGATTAACCTATTGACGCACCGGAGTGCAGATGTTATGCTGAGTGTATTAGTGGAATTAGTACACTCGCATTTGGAGGAAACTATATGATTTTAGTTGACAGTCAGGATGCCAGTCCGATTTATGAACAGGTATACAGGCGCATTCGTACGCTGATCATGACAGAGGCGTTAAAAGAAGGAGAACAGCTTCCTTCTGTCAGGTCGCTTGCCATGGAGTTATCGATCAATCCAAATACAATTCAGAGAGCATACAGTCTGTTAGAACAGGAAAAATTAGTGTATGTTGTCAAAGGAAGAGGGAATTTTGTGGCACACAACGATGAAATTCCGACAATGAAGCGGAAGCAGTTTATTGAGAAGTGCCAGAAGATAATCCGGGAAGCAAGGCAGATGGGGCTGACCGGCGAGGAGATTACAGAGATGCTGCGCCAGTGTATGGAGGAAGAAAATGATAGAGATTAAACATATCACGAAGTCATTCGACGGCTGTAAGGCTGTGGAGGATGTCAGTGTGACGATAAAGGAAGGTCAGGTTTTCGGACTGATCGGAACAAACGGAGCCGGGAAAAGTACGACGCTGCGTATTATGACAGGTATCATGAAACCGGATGCGGGTGAAGCACTGGTAGATGAAGAGCCGGTTTATCGGAATGTGGGAAGGAAGGAACGTATTACGTTCATACCGGATGAGCCATACTTTTTTTCAAGTGCCACGCCTGTGACAATGGCGCAGTATTATGCCAGCATTTATCCGGCGTTTGAAATGGCACAGTTTTATGAGTGGCTGGATAAATTCGGTCTGGAAAAAACAAGAAGGATCGCGACTTTTTCAAAGGGAATGAAAAAGCAACTGATCATGTTATTGTCTATTTGTACGCATACCAAATATCTGATCTGTGATGAAACCTTTGACGGGCTGGATCCGGTCATGCGCCAGAGTGTAAAAAGTATGATCGCAAGCCAGATGGAAGAGCGGGGGCTGACCTGCGTGATCGCATCCCATAATCTGCGTGAACTGGAGGATATCTGCGATCATGTCGGTCTTTTGCACAGAGGAGGTGTGCTCCTTTCCAGAGATCTGCAGGATATGAAATGCAATATCCAGAAGGTACAGTGTGTGTTTCAGACAGAGACAGATGCTCTGATCGGTATGCAGAATCTGGATATTGTACAGAAGGAAAAGAGAGGCTCTTTGTATACGCTTACGATCCGAGGGAAAAAAGCAGAGATCATAGCACATTTTTCACAGGTTGGTACAGTCTTTTTTGAAGTATTGCCGTTATCTTTGGAGGAAATTTTTATCAGTGAAACGGAGGTGGCAGGATATGACATCCGGAAACTCATTATGGGTTAGAACAAAAGAAAATGCCAGACGCAGGAGATGGCTCTGGATCGGAAACTGTTTCGTCTTTTTTATGTGGATGCCAATTCGTTTTCTGGCTATGTGCAGCAGCCTGCAAAGAGACTACGGAACGAATGCGGGGGACATTTTTATAGACAGTGCAAGAAATCTGCTGATGTCCAACATTGGATTCGGAAATGTATCCAGCCTGACCTCTTATTCTGTCATGTACAGCTCTTTTACAACGCTTCTGCTGATCATGCTGTCGGCTGTAATTGCCGCCATGGAAGGATATTCTTATTTATATGACCGCAGGAAGGTAGACAGATTCCACAGTGAACCGGTCAGCTGCCGTATACGCTTTTTCAGTATCTATCTGAACGGATTTAAGAATTTTGCACTGCCTTACCTGTGCAGTGTTCTGCTATCTGTGCTGATCGGTGGATATTATCATCTTCTGACGGGAAAAATGATCGGATATTTTGTGGGGATAACTGTATTTACAATGTTGTTTTTCCTTGCGGTCTATCATATGGCTATACTGGCAGTTGTCCTGACCGGAAATTATATTGCGGGCGTCTGCGGTATCCTGGCATTTCTTGGAATAGAATGGGCGATCCGGAGTCTGGTGTACAGATATTGTCTGGCATATTACCATACTTTTTCATCGTACTCGCGTGACGAGATCATGAGTCCTGTTTTCAGTGTGGCTACGATCTTTTTGCAGGGACTTCGGAAATTTGCCGTAAATGGAGAGAAAACAGTTACCGCCCTGCTTCGGCAGATGGGAAGCAGTGTAGGCGGCATGTTGCTTTTAGCGGTAATAGCGTTAGCGCTCGCTTACCTGGCATATCGTAACAGACCGGCGGAAGCAGCAGGGCATTCCATGGCATTCGGCTTCTTGAAACCACTTGTAAAAATAACGGCGATGGTACTGGCGGGGCTGACACTCGGCTGGATCTTATCGGATCTTTCCGGAAAATCAAATTATATTGTAGGGATTGGTATTTTTATGGGCGTACTGCTTGCCCATTGTATTGTCGGTATCATACTGGAACAGCGGCTGTCTGCGGTGTTTCATAATCTGTGGCAGCTTGGACTGGGTATTGTAATATCCGGACTGATATTTTCTGTTTTTGCCTTTGATCTGACACGCTTTGATGACCGTGTACCAAAGGCGGCAGATATCGATACCGTGGCGATCGCACTGTCCGCACAACAGAATGACAGTTCCTCCTATTATGGAGATTTTATTAAAGTAATGGTCAAGCGGATGTATCTGAAGGATACAGAGGCAGCGCTGCAGTTTGCCGCTGCTGACTATTTCCATCAGACCGGTGATAATGAGCTGTTGGATTACAATAATCAGTATGATGTAACAACTGTTTTATATCGTATGAAAAACGGAAAAGAATATTATCGCACTTACTACATTGATATGGCAGCACAAAGTGATATGATGGACCGGCTGCTCGAGAATGAGGATTATAAAAAAGCGGTTTTTCGTATTTATGATGAAGACTATATGGTGGGATATGACAGAAAACAGTGCTATTTTGAGGATGTGTTCGGAACAAAAACTCTGCGGGAAGAAGAGATTGCGGATCTGATAGAGTGTCTGAAGCAGGATTATACGTCTTATTCTTATACGAACCTGCGGGATGAAGTGGAAATCGGGCAGATTTCGTTTAATGCCTCTGATAAAAACTATATAGATCAGATGAGTGACAGCTATGCGGTTTATCCGTTCTGTAAAAAGACACTTGCTTACCTGGAACAGAAAGGTTACTATGAATCTGGCCGTACTCTGCTTGATGAGGTGAAGCGTGTAGAGATCACCTATTATGTAGATGACGATTATATGAATGTGAAAACGGAAAATTATGATGACAGGGCAGAAATTGAAGAAATTATAAGCAGCTGCCAGCTGTCAAATTTTGGTACCTGGTGGAAAGAACAGAATGATTATATATCGGATGTATATGTCAGTACCTATACAAGTGACGGTAATATACAGTCGTTCCGTGTCTTAAAGGCAAAGGGAATTCCTGATTTTGTACAAAAGGATCTGGGATATGAAGCAGGTACGCAGAAAGAATAACGATGGATGCCAAATTCGCGATTAGATACTGAGAGGGCAGAAAGGATATCAGATTATGTTAAAAGGAAAAACAGTGCTGCTGGGAGTCACTGGCTCCATTGCAGCTTATAAAATGGCAAATGTGGCAAGCATGCTGGTGAAAATGCATGCGGAGGTACATGTGCTCATGACACAGAATGCGACACAGTTTATCAATCCGATCACGTTTGAAACGCTGGTAGGACATAAGTGCCTGATCGATACGTTTGACCGGAATTTCCAGTACAGTGTGGAGCATGTGGCGCTGGCAAAGAAGGCGGATATCGTGCTGGTTGCACCGGCTTCCGCAAATGTGATCGGCAAGATCGCAAACGGGATCGCAGATGATATGCTGACGACAACGGTTATGGCATGTCCTTGTAAAAAGCTGATCGCACCGGCAATGAATACACGGATGTTTGAAAATCCGATCCTACAGGACAATCTGGAAAAGTGCAGACATTACGGAATGGATATCATAATGCCGGACAGCGGCAGACTGGCTTGCGGTGATGTCGGAAGCGGCAAGCTTCCGTCAGAGGAAGTGCTGGTGGCAGCGATCTTAAAGGAAATCCGCTACGAAAAGGATATGCAGGGCTTAAAAGTGCTTGTGACAGCAGGTGCAACGCAGGAAGCGATCGATCCTGTCCGTTTTATTTCCAATCATTCCACAGGCAAGATGGGATTTGCACTGGCAAAAACCGCTATGCAGAGAGGTGCGGATGTTACCGTGGTGGCAGCACATACAAGTGCCAAGGAGCCGCTTTACGTGAATATCAGACGCGTGAGCAGCGCAGCAGATATGTTTGAAGCCTGCAAGGAAGAAGCAAAGACTGCAGATATTATTATAAAGGCAGCGGCGGTTGCGGATTACACGCCGGTTGAGACAGCCGACAATAAGATCAAGAAAAGCGATGATACGATGGCGATCACCTGCAAAAGAACGCAGGATATTTTGGCATATCTTGGTGCGCATAAGCCGGACGGACAGTTTTTATGCGGTTTTTCCATGGAAACAGAGCATATGCTGGAAAATTCAGAGAAAAAGCTGGAGAAGAAAAATCTGGATATGATCGTAGCGAACAACCTGAAAGTAAAAGGCGCAGGCTTTGCGACGGACACCAACGTTGTGACACTGATCACAAAAGAAGAGGTCAAAGAGCTTCCGCTGATGAGCAAGGATGAAGTAGCAAATGAGATTCTGACACAGATACTACAGCGCAGGTGCCCGGAAAACGGACAGTAAGCACAGGGTAACTGAAAATAACAGCACTTGCTGACAGATATATGGTATAGATAAAAGTGAGGAAACAACAGATGAAAAAAGTGTTAATGATAGGAATGGGAAAATTCGGGCGCCACCTCTGCGACAGCATGTCAAAGCTCGGAAATGAACTGATGGTCGTAGATGTACGGGAGGAAGTGCTGGAAGAGCTTGTTTCAAAGGTGATGAATGTCAGGATCGGTGACTGTACAAGTGAGAAATTTTTAAAAAGTCTGGATGTTGGCTCTTTTGATATTTGCATTGTCTGCATCGGCAGTAACTTCCAAAGCAGTCTGGAGATCACAAGCCTTTTAAAGGAAATGGGGGCAAAATATGTGATCAGTAAGGCGAATCGTGATATTCATGCAAAGTTCCTGCTGCGTAACGGTGCGGATGAAGTCATTTATCCAAACAGGGATATTGCACAGCGTCTGGCAGTCAGACTTTCTGCCAACCACGTTTTTGACTATATCCAGCTTTCCGATGACTATTCGATTTATGAAATACCGGTACATCAGGACTGGATCGGACGTACGATCCGCGATATTAATATCAGAGCAACTTACCAGATTAATGTACTGGGAATCAAAACAGAAGAAGACACGGATTTTCTTCCAAAACCGGAATATTGCTTTACCGGAACGGAACATCTGATGATCCTCGGACGGAAAGAGGATGTAGCTTCGCTGCTTGAGAAAATGTAATCGTATGAAGAAACTTATTTTATTTGAAGGGGATATAGAAACACAGGGGTATTTTTCCGAACAGATGAAGAAAGAGCTCTTGCGGCTCGGGTATGATGTCTATTTGTATGATCTGAAGAAACCGTGGAAAAGCACGGGGGAAATGCTGCGCTTTCTGGAAAAAGGAAATACGATGCTGCTTTCCTTTAACTTCCATGGAATGTGTCAGGAACCGCAGTTTCTGGATGAAAACGGCACTTATATCTGGGATGCGCTGGACGTGAAGTGCTGTAACATTCTGGCGGATCACCCTTATTACTATTATAAGCTGCTGGCACAAAGGCCGCGTAATTACTGTCAGTTGTCCATAGACAAAAATCATGAAGCGTTTATGCGGCGCTTCTTCCCGGAGGTTGAACTGGGACCGTTTCTGCCACTTGGCGGAACACAGATCGACCATCCGGCATTAAAGAAAATGCCGGAGCGGAGCATGGATGTTGTTTTTACCGGCAATTATGCCTCGCCCTCCCGGTTTGAAAAGTACATCACACGCCTGGGAGACGAGTATACGGCATTTTATTACGAGATGATAGATTCGCTTTTGGCGGATCCGTCGCAGACGGTTGAAGCGGTTGTGGAACATTTTTTACGCCGCGAAATCCCACAGGTGACAGAGGCAGAGCTGAAGGAAACGATGCAGAATATTACTTTTCTTGATCTGTATGTGCGTTATAAAACGAGAGGTGAGGTCGTAAAGACACTCGTGGATGCAGGGATCAAGGTGCATGTATTCGGTGATAAATGGAATGAACTTCCTTGCGAAAGACCGGAAAATCTGATCAACGGAGATTCTCTTTTTTCAGAGGAATGTCTGGAAAAAATCAGAGACAGCAGGATTTCTTTAAATGTACTTCCGTGGTTTAAACTGGGGGCACATGACAGGATCTATAATACGATGTTAAATGGTGCGGTCTGCCTGACCGATACCAATCCTTATCTGGATGGGATCCTGCGGGACGGCGAAAATTGCCGCCTCTTTTCTCTGACACGGAAAGAAGAATTGCCGGATATTGTCAGATCGCTTCTTGCCGATCCTGCCAAAATGGAACAGATCACAGAGGCAGGGCTGAAGACCGGACTGCAGAACACCTGGGCAAGGCGTATGGATCAGCTTGATCCGTGGCTCAGGAGGCAGTAAGAGACGGGAGAATAACAAGATACAGAGAAAGGAATCCCTGTAATGAAAATAGCGATATGTGATGATGAACAGGTTATGATGGAGCACATCTGTGAACTCGTTAAGCAGTACAGACCAGATTATATGGTGGAATTGTATGGATGTGGCGAAGCGCTTTTAGAGGATGCACAGTTATATGATCTGATTTTTCTTGATATAGAAATGCCTTCGATAAATGGTATGGAGGTTGCAGAAAATCTGCGAAAGATGCAATACAGCGGTGAGATAATATTTCTGACCGGTTATATGGAGTATATACAAGAGGCATTTAAAGTAAGAGCATTTCGTTATTTGCAAAAACCGATTGTGGAAAGACAATTGGAGGAAGCATTATGTTCGGCAGAAGAACAAATTAGAAAACGTTATTTATATTTGGACACAGGACATAAAAAATCTGTAAAACTGCAGGATATTATATATATTGAGGCAATACATAACAGATCTTATATCATGACTAAGAAGGAAGAAATTGAAATTCGGATTCCTATGAAAAATTTATGTGCGAAGCTGCCTAAGGAAGATTTTGTACAAACACATAAATCCTATATTGTGGCATTGCAGGCAATTTGGAAGATAGAGGGAAACGAGATCGTTTTACAAGATATCTGTCCACGGATACCTTTATCGAGAGGGAAAATGAAAGAGGTGAAACAGGCTTATCTTACATATGTCAGCAGACACTCAATCTGTGTATAGGAGGGGATTATGGTAGGGGTAAATATTATGCGTTATACGATAGAACTTTGTAAAGTGGGCATAGTAGAGGCTGGTATTTTGCGGGTAGAGCAAAGAAAAAGGGGATTTTTCCTTTATTTAATCAGTATATTAGTGGTTTCAATAACAACAATGGTTGGCTGGGATCAGTCTTTGGTAATCTTTTTTTCAATTCTATTAACACTGGGATTGAGCATGAAGACATGTAAAAAGATATGGCTGATACCGACTATTTATGTATCTGTCAGTCTGTTAGATGTAATACATTCTCTGGTTATGATCAGATTTGTGGGACTGAGCTATGAGCAGATGCAGGAAAATTTATTAGTGTCAACAGGAATTAATTGTATTACACTGATAGAATTATTTCTCATATATGTCATTATTGGGCGAAAAGGTAAATTGCAGTTGCAATTACCGCCTAAAAAACATCTTGTCTTGTATACTGTGGGAGGCGGAGGCGTAGCATTATATTTGGTATGCATGCAGGTGGCTTTCACACATGAAAATAAGTCTGTTTTTTATGATATAGCATTAATCAGCCTGACATGTAGTGTTATAATCTTTTTCGTTATCGAGATTCTGTTATTTCATAAGACAAGTGAGAATGAGCTTTTAAAACGAGAACAGCTCATGAGTCAACAGATCATGAAAACACAGGCTGAATATTATACGCTTATGTTAGAAAAAAACAGACAAATCAGAGCGTTTCGACATGATATAACCAATCATCTGACCTGTTTGGGGATATTAGCTCAAAAACAGAAGTACAAAGATATGCAGGATTACTTGGCAGATATTGGATACTTTTGGAAACAGACAGAACAAGAGATTGATACAGGAAATGAGATGATTTCGGCAATATTGAAGGATCTGACTACTCAGTATTCGGATGTGGAGTTTGTATGGAGGGGAAAGATACAGAGCACATTTACAATGTCTTATTATGATACATGTACAATTTTTTACAATGTGTTTCGCAATGCGTTTGAGGCGGCTAGCCAAGCTGATAAAAAAATTGTTGAAGCAGAAGCAAGATATATGAAAAATATTTTGTATATAAATATTCAAAATTCTTTTGCGGAAGTACCTATAATGAAGAACGGAAGATATGAGAGTACCAAAGAAGGAGATGAGCATGGATTCGGAATAGAGAATGCCAAAGCCGGTATAATAAAGAATGGTGGCTGTTATGCAATTAAGGTGGAAGATTACATATTTGTAACAGAAATTATTATTCCGGAAACATAACTGGGCTGAAGTGTATAAAAAACGGGCTGAATGGTATAGAACATAATAATGATACAAGGTAAAATAAGAGCAGATCAGTAAAAAAGACTGATTTGCTCTTTTTGAAAGAGAGTAGGACGGAACAAGGAGGGATTATATTGACGAGAAAAAAGGCAATTATTTGTGGATGTTTTGTACTTATAGTATTTGTGGTTATTGCAGGATTATTTTATCCACATAAATTAGTGCCGGGTAATGCAAAATTTGAGATAATGTCTGCAGCAATAAAGAATGATAAAGGGCAGGAAGTTTTAATAGATGATAAGATGAGTGCTCAGGATAAGGAAAAACTGGGACACATTTTAAGATCATACAGTTGTACTCTTTGCCCGGATCCAAAGCGATATGATGATTCGCTTGAAGATATTCAATATCTGATACACACATCATACGGGACAGATACATGGTGGTATCTTATGATTTATGAAGACAAGATTTACAGGCAGGGTGGTAATTATTATTACGTTGTTAAGGACAGCGGTAAATTGAAAACAGAGCTATATGAATTGTTAAAGCCTTATGTTGAATAGTTCTGAACATATGAGCAGGGGGACATGGAATGAACAGAAAAAAGATCCTGGTGATCGGTGCAAGCATTATAACTGTTATATTGGTAATAGCGGCTTTTATATTTTGGCCACGAAGATTACTGCCTAAGAGTGCAATGCTTCAGCTTGATGCGGTGACAATTAAAATTGCTGATGGTAAATGTACAGGGATTACGGGAATCAGTGTAGAAGACCAGAAAAAAGTAAGGATGATCTTACAGAAATACACATGTCATTTATGCGCTGATCCTCAAAAGGGTGATGAAGATTGGGAATGCACATTGTCATACTTTTCACAGAAAAAGGATCGTATGGATGCATGGTGGCTTTTGGACATATATAAGGACAAAGCATACAGAAATTACGGAAATTATTATTATGTTGTGAATAATAGTGATGGACTACGGCAGGAATTATATGAGGTATTGAAACCATATGTGGAATAAACAGCTCTGCATAAGAAACAGATACATCTTATTAAAACAGTAGAATAAATGTGTATGAAATAGCCGGCGTCACATTTCATGTGACACCGGCTTGATTTTTTAGGGATGTTTATTGATATAATTAACTATACATTAAGCTCAGCCAGTTCATAAAGCAGCTTTTCGCTATCCACCCAGCCAAGACATGGATCTGTAATGGATTTTCCGTAAACGCCTTCGCCGATCTTCTGATTGCCTTCCTCAATGTAGCTTTCGATCATGACACCCTTTACAAGAGAGTGGATATCAGGATTTACCTTTCTGGAATGCATAACCTCCTTGACGATACGGATCTGCTGCTCGAATTTCTTGCCGGAGTTGTTGTGGTTGGCATCGATGATCGCAGCAGGGTTTAACAGCTCGCGTTCCTGATACAGATCATTTAAGCGGCTTAAATCTTCATAATGGTAATTCGGAAGACTTCTGCCGTATGGATTGACGGAACCACGCAGTACAGTATGTGCCAGTGGATTTCCGGTCGTTTTCACTTCCCAGCCACGGTAGGTAAAGGTATGTGGATGCTGGGCAGCATACACACTGTTCATCATAACCGTCAGATCACCGGAGGTCGGGTTCTTCATACCTGCAGGCACATCAAAACCGCTGACCGTCAGACGATGTAACTGGTCCTCTACAGAACGTGCGCCAATGGCAACATAGGAAAGAAAATCAAATACATAACGATAGTTTTCCGGATAAAGCATTTCATCAGCAGCAGTCAGCCCTGATACATCCATGGCATGAATGTGCATCTTACGCATGGCTACGATACCCTGCAGAAGATCCGGTTTTTTGGAAGGATCCGGCTGATGGACGATGCCCTTGTAGCCTTCACCGGTTGTACGCGGCTTATTTGTATAAATACGCGGAATGACAAGTAATCTGTCATTGACCTTTTCATTGACCTTTGCAAGTCTGTCTACATAATCACAGACTGCATCTTCATTGTCCGCACTGCAGGGACCGATGATAACAAGCAGCTTGTCGCTCTGTCCGGTCAGTACATCTGCGATCTCTTTATCTCTCTGTTTCTTTAAAGCAGCCAGTGCCGGCGGAACAGGGTACTGTTCTCTGATCTCGGCTGGCGTTGGTAATTTTTGTATAAAATCCATTCCCATCTGGGTACCCTCTTTTCTTTGTGGTATATTTGGCTGTAACGCAGTCCGTATGCCATTATAGCCCACAAATACCTATCTTGCAAGAAAATAACGTCGAAGTGAGAAAAGAATCAGGGCCGTAAACAAGAGCTGGCTGAAAAAGATACCGAGCAGATAACCGTACATACCAATGGACGGGATCAGGAAGAAAACAAAGGCAAGACGCAGCAGCAGACTGACCACATTATAGAGAAAAGCGGAAAGAGCGCGGCCGAGTCCGTGCAGGATACTGTTTAACACACTGCCCATATACAGGATCGGGCAGACAATGCTCAGCATACGGATATAGTCACCGGCAAGTGTGCTGTTAAAAAGCAGTTTCCCGAGAAAGGTACCGAAGAAGAGCAGAAACAGACAACAGATACTGCCGAGCAGCAGACAGGCAAGCAGACATTTTTTGACCGCCTGACGGATCTTTTTGTGATTTCCGACGGCTTGGGCTTCGGAAATGTAGGGCAGCAGGAGCACAGAGACGGAGGAGGTAATGGCACTTGGAAATAAAAGCAGTGGCAGTACCATTCCGGTCAGAACGCCGTAACAGCGCAGGGAATCTGCGGTGGAAAGTCCGTACAGCGTCAGACGGTTTGGAATATAAACTGCCTCGATGCTCTGCAGACCGTTTAGGACAAGCCTGTTTGCCATCAGCGGAAGCGCAAGCAGCATGATTTCCTTTGTATATCTGCCGCCTGCCCGGGCGGAAAAGGAAGCGGGCAGATGAAAAGCCTGTTTTTCCTGCACAAATAAAACGATCGTACTTAAAAGGGTGGAGCAGACTTCACCGATGAGGACACCCAGCATGGCAACGGCGATCGTGGGACGGGTGTGGATCGTATAGCCGTAGGTGTAAATGGCATATACACTGAGCACTCTTGCAAGCTGTTCCACAAGCAGACTGGCAGAGGGAAGCAGTGTTTTCTTCAGCCCGTAATAATAGCCGTTGATGCAGCTGTGGATGCTGGCAAACGGAATAGACAGGGCAAAAATGCGGATCAGGGGCTCACAGCGCGGCTCCAGCAGAAAGCGGGCAGCGAGCATGGCAGCGTTCTGATATAAAAAGACAGTGGCAATAACAGAAAGCAGAATAGAGAGAAGAAAACCTGTCAATAATGTTGCAAGAGAGGATCTCTTTCTGCCCTGTGCGTGATAGGCGGCTGTGTATTTGGAAATGGCTGTCTGGATGCCCGCACTGGTAAAAGCGTAGGAAAGTGCCATGATGGGAGCCAAAAGCTGGTAAATCCCCATGCCCTCCTCGCCAATGCTGCGGGACAGAAAAATACGGTAAAAGAACCCAATGATCTTTGTGAGAAAACCGGTCAGCGTAAGTAAGATCGTACCGGATAAAAAAGGATATTTATTGCGCATACTTACCTGTAGAAGTTTATTATTATGCATATGCTTTTCTGTTTCTTGACAGAACCTATATGTGGTGTTATGATGCAGATGACAATTTCCTACTAAAACGATATGAAAGGAAACAATAAGAAATGGACAAGATGATTTATCTGGATAATGCAGCGACAACAAAGGTAGCGGATTCTGTAGTGGATGCGATGCTGCCTTATTTTAAAGAGTATTACGGAAATGCAAGCAGCATCTATCAGTTAGGTGCCAAAAGTAAGGAAGCACTCGATGAGTCGAGAGAATATATCGCCGGAACACTCGGTGCAAAAACGAACGAGATTTATTTTACAGCAGGCGGTTCCGAGTCTGACAACTGGGCGATCAAGGCAACAGCAGACGCTTATGCCCGGAAGGGAAAACACATCATCACATCTGCAATCGAGCACCATGCGGTACTGCATACATGCGAGTATCTGGAAAAGCACGGCTATGAAGTGACTTATGTAGGCGTGGATGAAAACGGTGTGATCAAACTAGATGAGCTCAAGGCAGCAATCCGCCCGGATACGATACTGATCTCTGTCATGTTTGCAAATAATGAGATCGGAACGATCCAACCGATCAAAGAAATCGGGGAGATCGCAAAGGAACATGATATTTTATTCCATACCGATGCAGTACAGGCATATGCACAGGTACCGATCAATGTGGATGAAATGCATATCGATATGCTTTCCGCGAGCGGCCATAAATTAAACGGACCGAAGGGAATTGGTTTCCTTTATATCAGAAAGGGCATCAAGATCCGTTCCTTTGTCCATGGCGGACAGCAGGAGAGAGGCAGAAGAGCCGGTACGGAAAATATTCCGGGTATCGTAGGCCTGGCTGCTGCAGCAAAGCGTTCCTTCTCCATGCTGGAGGAAAAAATGAAGAAGGAGATCGAGCTCCGTGATTACCTGATCAGCAGGATCGAGGCAGAAATCCCATACTGCCGGTTAAACGGAGATCGTAAGAAACGTCTGCCAAACAATGTGAATTTCAGTTTTCAGTTTATTGAAGGAGAATCCATGCTGATCCTTCTGGACAGCAAAGGGATCGCAGCATCCAGCGGATCTGCCTGTACGTCAGGCTCGCTTGATCCGTCCCATGTCCTTCTGGCGATCGGACTGCCGCATGAAATTGCACATGGCTCCCTCAGATTGACGATGTCAGAGGAAAACACAAAAGAAGAAATGGATTATGTAGTAGAGCAGCTTACTGCCATTTTGGAAAGACTGCGCAGCATGTCACCGCTTTACGAAGATTTCATGAAGAAACAGAAGTAAGCAATGGCTAACTGATATAAAGAAATACAGAGAAAAGAGATATAGACAGAAAAAGAAATATAGATTGAAGAGTTACAAGGAGAATACTATGTACAGTGAAAAGGTAATGGATCATTTTCAGAATCCACGAAATGTAGGAGAAATAGAAAACGCAAGCGGTGTCGGAACCGTCGGTAATGCAAAGTGCGGTGACATTATGCGTATGTATCTGGATATTGATGACAATGGCATCATCCGGGATTGTAAATTTAAGACATTTGGTTGTGGTGCGGCAGTGGCTACGAGTTCCATGGCAACAGAGCTTGTAAAGGGCAAGACGATCCAACAGGCACTTGAAGTAACCAACAAAGCTGTTATGGAGGCTCTTGACGGACTGCCACCTGTAAAGGTACACTGTTCTTTACTGGCAGAGGAAGCAATCCATGCAGCACTCTGGGATTATGCAGAGAAAAATCATATTAAAATAGAAGGTCTCTCCAAACCGAAGAATGATATCAGTGAGGGCGAGGAAGACGACGAATATTAAAGGCCGGTCTATCGGCGTGAAAAGAATGACACAAGTTTTGTAGGAAGAGATATGGGAAAAAAGGTAGTAGTAGGTATGTCGGGAGGCGTTGATTCCTCCGTGGCAGCATATTTATTAAAAGAACAGGGCTATGATGTAATGGGAGTCACCATGCAGATCTGGCAGGATGAAGATACGGAAACAGTATCGGAAAATGGTGGATGCTGTGGGCTTTCTGCGGTCGATGATGCAAGACGTGTTGCACAGAAAATAGGAATTCCTTATTATGTGCTGAATTTCAAAAAAGAATTTCAAAAAGACGTGATCGATTACTTCATAGCGGAATATCTGGCAGGCAGAACGCCGAATCCGTGTATTGCCTGTAACCGGTATGTGAAGTGGGAAGCTCTGTTAAACCGTTGTATCGGTCTGGGTGCAGACTACATAGCGACAGGACATTATGCGCGGATCGATAAGCTGGAAAACGGCAGGTTTGCCATCCGCAACTCTGTGACGGCAACAAAGGATCAGACTTACGCACTTTATAATCTGACACAGGAACAGCTTTCCCATACGCTTCTGCCGGTCGGCTCTTATACGAAGGAACAGATCCGGGAGATCGCAAGGCAGCAGGATCTGCCGATCGCCAATAAGCCGGACAGCCAGGATATCTGTTTTGTACCGGACGGAGATTATGGCAGCTTTCTGGAGCAGGAAGTACCGGACAAGATTCCGGGTCCGGGCAATTTTGTATCAACAGACGGCAGGATTTTAGGCAAGCATAAAGGAATCACACATTATACGGTAGGACAGAGAAAGGGTCTGGGACTTGCCATGGGACATCCGATCTTTGTCACAGAGATCAGACCGGATACCAATGAAGTGGTCATAGGAGAAAGCACGGATGTGTTTGCCCGTGCGCTGCTTTGCGATAAGATCAATTATATGGGAATGGAAGATCTGCCCACGCCGCGCCACTGCATCGCCAAGGTACGCTATGCGCACCAGGGAGCAGCCTGCACGATAGAAAAGAACGGAGAAGACCGGATCCGCGTCATCTTTGACGAACCTGTCCGGGCGATCACACCGGGACAGGCTGTCGTATTTTATGACGGAGAATATGTGCTTGGCGGCGGAACGATCATAGGAGCGTGTCCAGTTTAAAATATTCCGGCTGTCTTTTTTCGTAAACCGCATAATATTTAAATCCAATCTCCTGCAGCATCTCGCAGGTGGCAGAAAACTGATCGGTCAGATATTTCGGCTCATGTGCATCGGAACCGATCGTAATGACCCTGCCACCCAGCTCGTGATATCTTTTTATGATGTCGATGCAGGGATTGGTAGAGCCGATACCACAGCGGAAACCGCCGGTATTGACCTCAAGTCCTTTATTGTTTTTGATCAGGAACCGCAGGATTTCATCAATGATTTCACCATAATCCGCATAGCGGTAGTTCCGGTTCTGGGTAGGACCGTAGCGGACAACATAATCCAGATGCCCATACACGTCAAAATTGGAAAATTTCTGTACGTTTTCAAGCTCTGATTCAAAATATTCCCGATAAGCCTCTTTTTCACTTCTTCCTTCATAAAAATCAGGATAATACGGATCTCTTCCGTGGCATACATGGGAAGAGGCTATGATAAAGTCAAAATCGTGCGACTGGCTGAGTGCTATATTTTTCTGTACGATCGCAGGATCCACACCAAGCTCGATTCCAAACAGGATTTTGATCCTGTCACCATATTTTTCACGTTTTGTCAAAAGCTCGTACAAATAAGAATCCACATTTAAAAGAAAGATATTTTCGGGATCTCCCTCATGACGCGGGTAATCAAAGTCATTATGTTCCGTAAAACAGATGTGTCTGAGCCCGAGAGAGAGGGCCTTTTGTATCATTTCATCCATACTGCCTTTTCCGTCGCTGGAAAAAGTCGTATGGACATGCATATCTGCGTAAATTGCCATAGTATACAACCTCCTTATAGACTGTTCCCTGATCAACATCTATTTTAAATGGAAATAGAGAGAAGCGCAATTCTTGTCTGGCGAAAAGTATGTAAAATATGTAGAAAATTGTAATATCCGTACATAGAGTATGGCATGAATACACGGGGGAGTGGAAATGAACCGGGAGTAGTACTATCTGAAAACGAGAAAAAAGAGTAAAAAAACAGTCAAATTCAAATAAATTTCAAAAACTGACTTGCATTTTAGGGACAAATTGGTTACAATAAATTCGCTGACAAAATTTTATCAATTTCATCTCTGGGATTGATAGAATAATATAAAAATTTTCAATTTTTAGGAGGAAACTAAAATGGCAGTAAAAGTAGCAATCAATGGTTTTGGCCGTATCGGTCGTCTTGCATTCAGACAGATGTTT
>HF995234.1 GCA_000432915.1 Firmicutes bacterium CAG:194 | reverse complement strand
TTGTAACGGATGTGTTATACACGGCATCTGATATAGAAGCACGTTTGAGAGGCGAGCTATAAAAGCACGCGTTTATTTGAATTTGAAGGTGAGAACATGATGGAGTGGATAAACATTTTTGGGGCAGTATTTATAGCAGTAATCATGGTACCCAATATTATTTTTACATTAAAGTATAAAGATGGTTTTGAAAATAAGTGGAATAATAAAGGTGTTGAAGTTGTAGAACAGATAGGAAGATTTGGGTGTTTCGGATTTATGGTTGTCAATATTCCTGGAACCTGGTTCGGTTGGTGGTCTGATGAAGCTTTTGCGATATATTTAATAGCAAATGTCGTTTTAATTATACTTTATTGTGTGATATGGATTATTTGTTTTAGAAATAATACGATTTTTAAAGCATTGACATTATCTATTATTCCATCCGTAATTTTCATCTTCAGTGGAATTATGAGCAGGTCTGTATTATTGATTGTAGCATCGCTATTATTTGCACCTGCACATATATTGATTTCATATAAAAATGCAAAGTATTAGATGAATTTGAAGATGACGGAGGGAAAGAAAGTGAAAAAAGCATTGTTGGTAATTGATATGCAGAATGTATGTGTTGGAAAAAATCACGCTACATACTTTAAATATGATAATGAAATTCTGATTCAAACTGTAAACGAAGTTATTGACGCAAATGAAAGTAATGTGGTTGTTTATATCAAAAATATCATGAAGAAAAATTTAATAAATAAGCTTGCACCATTTAAGGCTTATGAAGGAACTGAAGAAGTGGAACTAGTTAGCAATCTTCATGTTATATCTGATTATGTTTTCATAAAATATGAGGGAAACGCATTTAGCAATCCTAAACTTAATGAGTTCTTAAAAGCACATAAGATTGAATGTGTGGAAATCGTAGGAGTTGATGGTGGTGGGTGCGTAGCATTGACTGCGTTAGGGGCCATAAAAGAAGGCTATAGTGTAATACTTAATGAATCAGCTATCGGAACAATGTTTAATAAGAATAAAGAAAAATATTTTAAAAAGCTTCGAGAAGCAGATGCAAAAATTATTTAGATAAATATAAGGCACTCAAAACTTTCAGTCATGCGGAGAGATTGAAAGCAACAGAAACTTTGAATTTTCGCGAGAGATGATTTGCTATAACGGAGGTTACTTATGAGTCTATTTGATGTATTGAGTAAGGGTTTTTGTTCAAAAAAAAGGCAATCAAATGAAATATTATCACAAGAAGAGTATAAAGATAAGTTTTTACATGGTGAGGACTATATCAAAAGAGAACTTTATGACGAATACATATCTCGAAGGTTGTCAGAAGAATTCGGGTTGAAATATAATGAAAAGATAAAAAAATGGCACTCTGAATGGAGTGATAATCGGCGTTTGGTGGTTGAATTATGTTATCCAAGAGGAAATCACATATACTTACGCTGGGGATATAATTATGATTTTATCCCTGATATCAATAGTAAAAATAAGTTGACATGGCATCGGACAGAAAGTTCTGTAAAAATACACATTGCTGATGCTTGGTATAATCACATAGAGGATGAAAGAGAACAAGACTGTGGATATACAAAGGAAGAATTTTATAATCCAAGGAAATGCACAAGTTTTCAATATCAAATACCTACCTACACGTCCGATATGGAATTTGCATTGGAATATATAAAAAGTGTGATAGATAAAAATATCCCACTGATAAGAGAGTGGGTAAATAATGTACAAACGGTTGATGATGCCATTGGTGTTCTTAATCAGAGAATAGTAACTTTACACCATATATATGTTCCGTATATGTGTCATATCAGAGCGTTTTTATATGCAAAAAATAGAGATATAGAAAAAGCAATTTATTCTATTGAGCAAGGTTACGCAGAAGATGATAGACAACAAGTTTTAAAAGATAAATTAAATCAGTTGTCTAACGAGTAAGAGATTAATTTTAGTCTACTGAAAATGTTGAAAGCACCTGTTTATTTGAATTTTCTTGATGATGGAGGATGCGTATGGAACATAAGGGCACAATTAGAATAGAAACAGATAGATTAGTTCTTAAACGACATGTATTAGATGATGCAGAAATCATGTTTAAAAACTGGGTAACAGAAAAAGATGTAACAAAGTTTTTAAGTTGGCAACCGCATAAAAATGTCGACGAGACAAAGCAATTACTAATTGATTGGATAGAATCGTATGATAAGCAGGATTTCTATTTTTGGACAATTGAGTTAAAAGATTCGCATGAACTGGTTGGAGATATATCAGTAGTAAGTCTCGATGAGGCAACAGAAAGTGTGGAGCTCGGGTATGGTATTGGAAGCAGATGGTGGGGAAAAGGTATAACTGCAGAAGCAGGAAGGGCATTGGTAAAATTCTTTTTTGAAGAAGTAAAAGTCAAACGTGTATATGCAAAGCATGCTGCAGGTAATCCAAACTCAGGAAGTGTAATGCAGAAAATGGGAATGAAAAAAGAAGGAATAATTAGGCAGTCGGGAACCTGTAATCAAGGTATTGTGGATGAAGTTTATTATTCCATACTTAGAAATGAGTATTTTAGTAATGATAATTGATGAAAAAATCTAATTTAGCGACACACTCGAAAATTTCAGTTTGGGCACGAGTTTGCCGGTAATCAAAAGTGAATAAAAAATGACTTTGGAGCCATTGTGGAGAAATCTACAGTGGCTTTTTTCATGCAATGAATGGTAGAGGTACTAAAAAGTCCTTGACATTTCGTTTCAGGTATGACTACCAAGACGAGTATTGTGCTGACATCCGCAAAGGATGCGCGGCGGTAGTATGGGAGGCCCGGGTGGTGGTCCCGGCAGATCCGGCGGACCGGGTGGTATGTAATATGGAAGAGACAATGATTCAATTAAAGGGGATCCGGAAGAGCTTTTATGAAGGAACGGCAAATAAAGCCGCAAAGCTCAATCCGATCGAAGCTCTCCGGTATGAGTGAGCGGTAAAGAGAGCATAGAGTGTGAAAGCGCAGCGACCGGAAAACAGGAAGATTTCCGGTGCTATGGTTCTATGATAGATACATCTGAGCTGGTGGCAAGATCCAGATCATACACAGAAATCTTTCCGTCTGGATCTCTGTCATCAATGATACGGATCACCGGTTGATATAAAAGATCCGGATTCTGGGCTTTTACAATGCCATGTGTCCCATCGGAAAGATAAACGACAATGCCATTTGGGTAGACTGCAATATTGGAAAGCAGAGCACTTAAGTAAGCACTGTTTAACTTGCCGCTTTGGACATCTTCCTTAAGGATCTTGCAGGCGTTGTAGTTGCTCAGGCTTTTCCGGTAGCAGCGTTCACTTGTCAGGGCATCATAGACATCTGCAATGGCAACGATCTGTGCATACGGGTGGATTTCATCACCTTTTAAACCGGCGGGATATCCGCTGCCATCCAGCCTTTCATGATGCTGCAGGACAATGAGGCGGGAAGCATCGGAAAGCAGATGCTTTTTCTCCAGTGCTTCATAGCCCAGGGATGGATGCTGCTTAATATGATTAAATTCCTCCTGTGTGAGGGCGGAGGATTTTAATAAGATGGATTCATTTAAAATAATCTTCCCGAGGTCATGCAGGAGTGCGCCTTCCGCAAGCTCTTTCAGCTCATGTGTGGGAAGACCGGATTTAATACCGATGAGGATGCTGTAAATAGTTGTATTGATACTATGTACCATGGTGGCATCATCCGCTGTGCTGATCTGGCTTAAACAGATCAGGATATTTTTGTTCCGGAAGATCTCATCGAATAAAGCAGTTACGATCTCATCCAGCTCCGGCTCATGAAAATTGCCCTGCTGGCGCAGGTGATCGCAGACAAGACGCAAGGTTGCCTTGCATTTTTCTCTGGTCTGTTCACATACCACGTCAGGAACTGAGATATCATCAGAGACAGGATCGTTGACATATACGGAAAAAATACCGACATTATTCAGTTTTTCCTTATATTTGGGAATCCCTGCTACGCCGGTCTGCAGGATCAGCTTTGTGCCCTGATAGATCGGTTTTGCCAGAGTCATGTCATCTGTTACTTCATTTAGTGAGATTCGTCGCATACTATTTCCTCAATTAACCCCGTAATGGTTGCGATAGCACCGAGCTGATTGCTCTTTTCCATGTTATCGACGTAAGTCTGACGGGTAAAGAACAGTTCATGTACTTTGTCTGTCAGAGCAGTTTCTGTAATATCATCCTCGGAAAGCACCATGGAAAAGCCCTGTGCTTCAAAGGATTTTGCATTTAAAATCTGATCGCCGCGGCTTCCGCTGACAAGCGGGATCAGCAGGTTTGGTTTTTTCAGGGCAAGCAGCTCACAGATTGCATTTGCGCCTGCACGGCTGATGACAACATCTGCCATGGCAAATAAATCCTTGAGCTCTGCTTTTACATATTCAAACTGCTTATAGCCTTTTGTATTCAGAAGCAGATTATCCACTTTTCCCTGTCCGCAAAGGTGTACGACCTGAAAATCCTTTAACAGGGCAGGCAGTGCATCACGGACTGCTTTGTTAACATTGGCAGCACCAAGACTGCCACCGATGACCATGATCACAGGCTGATTGGCAGAAAAGCCGCATAAATCAAGACCTGCGATCTTATTGCCCTTTGTCAGCTCCCCGCGGATCGGAGATCCGGTCAGAACGGCCTTATCAGCCGGAAGATTCTGCAGTGTTTCCGGGAAGTTGCAGCAAACCTTTGTCGCGACCGGAATGCATAATTTATTTGCAAGACCCGGTGTCATATCGGATTCATGGATGATGCACGGGATCTTCAGGCTGGCAGCAGCGCGGACGACCGGAACGGATACAAAACCGCCTTTGCTGAATACAATATCCGGCTTGATCTGTTTTAAGATCTTTTTCGCTTCTGAAAAGCCCTTTACAACACGGAACGGATCCGTGAAATTCTTCACATCGAAATAACGGCGCAGCTTTCCTGTCGAAATCCCGTAATACGGAATATCAAAGTCTGCGATCAGCTTTTTCTCGATCCCGTCATAAGAACCGATATAATGGATCTCATAGCCAAGCTCGCGGAGCTTTGGCAGAAGTGCGATATTCGGTGTGACGTGTCCGGCTGTTCCACCGCCGGTCAGGACAATCTTTTTCATGATTTAGCAGCCTCCAGAGATTCTAAAGCACGTGCAAGCTGATCCGGACAGGATGTGTTTTTAAAGCCGCATCGGATTCCTTTTAATCTGGAAATGGCATCCTCTACCTTCATGCCCTCTACCAGTCTGGAAATCCCCTGCAGATTGCCATTACAGCCGCCTGTAAAGGAAACGGACTTGATAATGTCGCCTTCTACTTCTAAGTTGATCGCACTTGAACAAGTACCTGATGTTTTATATATCATAGTTTCCCTTCTTTCTATAAATATATGAAGAAATATATGAAGATGTAAGAAGCAAAATATACTTCTTCAAAATGCATTATAGCAGAAACAAGACGCGTGTGGAAGATAAAATTATGAGCAGGTAGTATAATGTATTCGTCTGAAATAAAAAGATAGTGATTGTCTGACAACGGATCATTACACAGAAAAGATTCAGGATCAGGTTGAAATGATCCGGGATGATGACGAGTGGAGGGAGAACTATATGACGATTGAAATGAAGATAGATGAAAAATATGAACAGGGAAAGCTGGATGGTATTTCAATTGGCGAAAAGCGTGGCGAGCAGCGTGGCAGAGCTGAGGGCGAGAGAAAACGGGATCAGGATTTGATCAGCAGCTGGATAAAAAAAAGGAAAAACAATAGCTGAGATTGC
>HF995233.1:176732-217066 GCA_000432915.1 Firmicutes bacterium CAG:194 | reverse complement strand
AAGGAATTTCGGAAGATTGAATTTTTAATAATAATTGTAAATGCTTTGCAACAACAAAATAGTTATTGCAGGGCATTTTTGGGTTTTAATAAAATTGATGTCCGAAGATAAAGAAATGTCAGTCTTGTAGGAGAAAAAAATAAAATAATAGCCCTATTTTATATGCTGTATATTATATGTTGTCCTTTATTATACAGGCAATGCATCCGTTTGAAAGGAATGAAGAATTAAAGACAATATGGGAAAAGGAAGAAGAATACAAGCAATACTTCGATTTTGATATAGAAAAGACGAAATTTATACAGGATCTCTATAAAAAAGGGAATAAGGAAAGAAAAGATGTCCCATTTCCATTACATAAAGAAGTTCGAACAATGACTATAGGAACAAATTCATTTATCGAAGCGTATGATTTTTTGCGCCTTGTTGATCGGATGGGATTTCCACTACATATGGGTTATACAAGATTACTGGAAGATGATGAATCAGATTTTGTCCAATGTTTAATGGATCATTTTAATTATCTTGGATGGTTCATGCTACTTCGGTTTGGCAGTCAGAAAACAATAGAAAAAATGCTGACCAGAAAACTACTGTTGAAAATAGATGCGAGAGAAGTATTTTCATATGTATATGATGCGGTAATAAAAAATATAGAATTTGTACAAACTGGGCAGAGGCAAGAGAATGAAAATGCGTATGGACATGTTATTTTAAATGGACTTGAGATAGTAAAAAGACTTGCATCTATTGTAGGGATATCTGAACAAAAGAAAATATTGGCACTTTTGTGTAGATTAGTAGAGAATAATATACCAAGAGAATATGGTACGCTCAGAAAATGGACGGTGCAGGTAATGCATGTGGTAGATGACAGAGCAAAGGCTGCAATGTTGAATGACCTTTTGAGAATTTCCGTAAGAAAAGAGCCTGAGGATCAAATCGAGAAAATAACAGATCCGTTCGATGTCTTATATACTCATGAATTATCAGAGGGTTTATACCAGCAGGCGGATATTGATGCAGACAGTATTGATTTTATGCTGGATGAAATAGAAAAAGAAAACAAAGAAAAAAGAGTTTATTTTCCAGATTGGGACAGCTCTATGAGTGGCACCTACTTTCCTGTGAGCAGGAAGAACGGATGTCGCAGCTCTTATGGAAAGATGTGAAGGAGGATGAAGTTCCATATTTTGGGGAGTATTATTCATTTGTTATTCTAGGTTGGCCATGTCCGCAGAATATAGATCCAGTTGAGCGGATCAAGAAAAAATTATTGGATGAACGTAATTTTATAAATTTAAGAGAAAAGGAATTGTCTTTTATTACGTTGGGCAGTGATCCATATTTGCGAGATATTATTAAGCTAAATGAAAATACGCCGGATTTCTGGGACATGCAGCAGATAGAAAATTTTATTACAGAGTTTATTATGTACTGGAAAGTTTTGAAGGAAAATAAAGAAAAATTCCAAGACTTTGATATCCATAAAGATGAGTTTATTTCAAGAACAAGAAATTTGATCAAGGTAATTGCATCATTTGGAAGTGAAAAACTTCAAGATATTAATACGCATTTGCAGGAAAGATTAAAAGATATGATGCAGGAAATTGCAACGTATGAAATTGCGGAGTTAGAGCTTGAGGTACAGATGGCAGATATGGAACAGATACAACCTGTGGTGAAGAAAATATTGAAGGCGCTGAAATCAGCGGATGCTAAAATGGTGCTCTCAGGATTAGAAGCAACAGAATATTTACTGACAAGACAAGGTAATAATGATGAAACAATAGAATTATGGAACTGTTTGATTGATCTTTGCCGATATAGGAAAGAACCTGGATTGGAGGGAACCTTGATCACACTTCATAATCTTTTATATAGAAATTGTAAAGAACTATCGGAAGATGTCATTTTATCTTTAAATGATGCACTGAATGAGCTGATTCAGCAAACTGATTATGAGAACTATATAAATAAAACAGAAAGGGAATTACGCTGCGCAGTGGAGTTGAGGGAAGGTTGTGCAAATCTGGCATATCAGCTATATCTGTATGAAAAGAGAAAGCAGATAGAACTTTCATCGGCTGTATTAAATTGGAAAGAAATATGTCGGGGCAAAAAGTCACTGCACGAGTTTTCAGAGGTGAGACGTTGTTGGCTGGACGTGTAGTAATGCGGGGATCGAACATTATTTGGTACCGATGAAATTCCTTTTCAAGGTTTGCATAAAAGCTACTTTCTGTTATAATATAATGATACAATTTTTAAACAACAGGTATGGGAGAAGCATATGGAAGAATCAAGAATCAAAAGAATCAACGAGCTTTATCATAAATCGCAGGCGGAAGGGCTGACAGAGGATGAAAAGAAGGAACAGGCGCTGCTCAGACAGGAATATGTCGCAAGTATCAGAAAGAATCTGCGCAGCCAGCTGAATAACATTGATATGGTCAATGAAGATGGTACGATAGAAAACCTAGGCGAGAAATATGGAAACGAAGAAGCAAATTAGACGGGAAATTCTCTCAATAAGAGATGCCCTTTCGAAAGAGGAAAGAAAGAAAAAAAGTGATAGAATCAAGAAGCAGCTTGCAGAGCTTCCGGTCTTTGAACAGGCGGATCAGCTTCTGATCTATGCCGGTTATGGCTCCGAGGTGGAAACAGATGCGATCATGGAGCTGGCATTTCGAAAAAGAAAGCTGGTGTTCTGCCCGAGAGTGGAAGGAAAGAAAATGCAGTTTTACCAGATTACGGATCTTTCACAGCTCGTGAGCGGATACCGCAGCATCAGGGAACCACAGCCCCAGCGGTCGTGGCAGCAGAAACCGGGGGATCTTGTCATCATGCCCGGAACGGTGTTTGACAAAGAGGGAAACAGGATCGGATACGGCGGCGGTTTTTATGACAGATTTCTGGAGGCACATCCGCAGGTTTCTACAGCGGCGCTCGCATATGAACTGCAGCTTGTGGAACCGGGACGGATCGAGACGGAAAAAACGGATCAAAAGCCCGCATGCATTATAACGGAAAAGGCAATCTATCAGATAGAAAATAAATGATACACACAGGAAGGGAAGGATAGAATATGGCAGAAAAATATGATCTGATACAGATGGGTGAACAGGCATTAACAGCAAAGTATGAGGCGTCATTATTGACAACAGAGCAGAAAAACACGGTTTTGACTGAAATCGCACAGAACTTACGGAAAGAATGTGGCAGCATTCTGACCGCAAATGCAGAGGATGTCCGAGAAGGAATCCAGGCAGGCATGAGCCAGGGACTGCTTGACAGATTAAAACTGACAGAGGAACGGATCAGCCAGATCGCAGAAGGGCTTGTACAGATCACAAAATTACCGGATCCTGTCGGTAACGTACTGGAAAAATTCACCAGACCAAACGGACTTTTGATATCGAAAGTCAGTGTGCCGATGGGCGTGATCGGTATTATTTACGAGTCCAGACCAAATGTGACTGCGGATGCGTTCGGACTTTGCTTTAAAGCAGGCAATGTTGTTATTTTAAAAGGCGGTTCCGATGCACTGCATTCCAATATTGCCATAACAAATGTAATCCGGGAAACACTGGAGAAAAACCGGCTTAACCCGGACATGATCCAGCTGATCACGGCAACAGACAGGGCAGTGACAGCAGAATTTATGAAGATGAAAGGATATGTGGATGTCCTGATTCCACGTGGTGGTGCGGGACTGATCAAAGCGGTTGTAGAGAATGCAACGATTCCGGTCATCGAAACAGGAACCGGAAATTGCCATATTTATATTGATAAAGATGCGGATATTGAGAAAGCCGTGAAGATCATCGTCAATGCAAAGACACAGCGTATCGGTGTCTGCAATGCCTGTGAGTCGCTTGTGATCCACAGAGATATCCGGGAAAAGCTTCTGCCACCGCTTGCAAAGGCTCTGCAGGAAAAAAATGTGGAAATGCGTGCGGATGATGGCATCAGGGAAATCATGCCCGATCTGAAAGCAGCGACACCGGAAGACTATGGAACAGAGTATTTAAGTCTGATCGTTTCTATGAAAACAGTAGACAGCGTAGATGAGGCAATTGAACATATCAACCGCTATAATACAGGCCATTCTGAAAGCATCATTACAGAAAACAAGGAAGCAGCGGAAAAATTCCTGAAGGGAGTGGATGCTGCTTGCGTATATGTCAATGCGAGCACGCGTTTTACGGATGGTTTTGAATTCGGATTTGGTGCGGAGATCGGAATCAGCACCCAGAAGCTGCATGCGAGAGGCCCGATGGGATTGCGTGAACTGACCTCTTATAAATATACGATCATCGGAAACGGACAGATCCGGGAATAAATAAAGGATTGGATAAACGGCGAAGCGGTTAAAATAACGAAATGCGGAAAAGGATTATATTACATGATACAAAAAGATGTACTGGAAGAAAAAATGGAAGATTACAGACAGGCAGGTGCTGCGCCGCAGTCCGAGCCTGAAAGACAATATTATTTTATGGCACGTGCCAGGGAACTGGTAGCAGATATGGAAGAAAAGCTTGGCAGAAAGCCGACGTGCTGCGTGGTTACCTTTGGCTGTCAGATGAATGCCAGAGATTCGGAAAAACTGCTCGGCATTTTGACAGAAGTGGGATTTGCCGATAACGGCGAAGATGAAAAGTCTGATTTTGTGATCTTCAATACGTGTACGGTACGCGATAATGCGGATCAGAGAGTGTATGGAAGACTGGGCATCTTAAACGGCTATAAAAAGAAAAATCCGGCAATGAAGATCGGGCTTTGCGGCTGTATGATGCAGGAACAGGGCGTTGTGGAAAAGCTCCAAAAGAGTTATCGATTTGTCAACCTGATCTTCGGAACACACAATATCTTTAAGTTTGCGGAGCTGCTTGTCACAATGCTCGAATCCGATGACATGATCATTGATATCTGGAAAGATACCAATGAAATCGTGGAAGATCTGCCGATCGTCCGCAAGTATAAATTCAAATCAGGTACGAACATTATGTTTGGCTGTAATAATTTCTGCAGCTATTGCATCGTGCCATATGTCAGAGGGCGGGAAAGAAGCAGAGAGCCGAAGGATATCATCCGCGAAATTGAAATGCTGGTAAAGGATGGTGTCATCGAGATCATGCTGCTGGGACAGAATGTCAATTCCTATGGCAAAAATCTGGAACATCCGGTCAGTTTTGCACAGCTTCTGACAGAAGTGGAAAAGATCGAAGGACTGGAGCGGATCCGTTTCATGACATCCCATCCGAAGGATCTGTCAGATGAGCTGATCGAGGTCATGAAGCATTCCAAAAAGATCTGCCGACATCTGCATCTGCCGCTGCAGTCAGGTTCGACAAGGATACTGAAAGCAATGAACCGGCGTTATACAAAGGAGCAGTATGTGGATCTGGCACTGAAGATCCGGCGGGAGATCCCGGATATTGCGATCACGACAGATATTATTGTGGGCTTCCCGGGAGAAACAAAGGAAGATGTAGAGGAAACAATCGATGTGATCAAAAAGGTGCAGTTTGAAAATGCTTTTACCTTTATTTATTCCAAGCGCACAGGAACGCCTGCTGCAGCCATGGAAAATCAGGTACCGGAAGCTGAAGTGAAGGAGAACTTCAACAAAGTACTGAAAACTGTGCAGGATACCGCCAGAAGCAGAGTCGGTAATCTGCTCGGTCAGACAGTCACGGTTCTGGTGGAAGAGAAAAATGAGCAGGATGACAGCCTGGTAACAGGACGTATGTCCAACAATACGATCGTTCATTTCCCGGGCGGAGAGGATCTGATCGGAACGCTTGCAGAAGTACATCTGGATGAATGTCACGGATTTTACTATACAGGAACTGTAGAAAATAAGCGGTAACATAGTGTATGATCCCGTGTTGCGAAAATAATGCAGGATGATTGACTCAAATAGGATGAGAAGTTACCGGAGAATCAGACGGTATGACGAAAGAGGCAGAAGATGGCAGATTTAACACCGATGATGCAACAGTATATGGCTACAAAGGAGCAGTATAAGGACTGCATTTTGTTTTACCGGCTGGGCGATTTTTATGAAATGTTTTTTGACGATGCGCTTGTGGCATCGAAAGAGCTGGAGATCACGCTGACCGGTAAAAACTGCGGGCAGGAAGAACGTGCTCCTATGTGCGGGATTCCGTATCATGCAGCGGATTCCTATCTGACCAAACTGGTCAACAAAGGCTATAAGGTGGCGATCTGCGAACAGGTGGAGGATCCGAAGCTTGCCAAGGGCATTGTCAAAAGGGAAGTGATCCGTATTGTAACACCGGGCACAAACCTCAATATGATGTCATTGGAAGAAAGCCGGAACAATTATCTGATGTGCATTGCTTATACGGAGGATAAGATCGGGATCGCGGTTGTGGATGCTCTGACCGGTGATTTTTATGTGACAGAGGTTTCCGATACAAAGAAGCTGAATGATGAGATCGTGAAGTTTTCTCCGTCGGAAATCATCTGTAACGATAATTTTTTAGTCAGTGGTTACAGTATAGACGATCTGCGGGAACGCCTCGGCATTTCGATCAATAAGATCGATGCATGGCATTTTGAAGAAGACAGCTGCCAGAAGCTTTTGTGCAAACATTTTAAGGTCAATACACTGACAGCACTCGGTGTGGATGATTTTATGGCAGGACAGATCGCTGCAGGTGCTGTGCTTGCCTATTTATATGAGACGCAGAAAAACAGTCTGTCCAATATTACACACCTCAATCCATACATTGCCAGCAAATATATGCTGCTGGACAGTGCCACAAGAAGGAATCTGGAGCTGACGGAAACGCTCCGTGAAAAGCAGAAAAAAGGTTCCCTGTTATGGGTGCTGGATAAGACTAAAACAGCCATGGGCGCAAGACTGCTCCGTACTTATCTGGAACAGCCGTTGATCGAGCAGGCGGATATCGTGCTCCGTCAGGAAGCAGTCGGAGATCTGCTCGCACATCCGATGTCCAGAGAAGAACTCAGGGAATATTTAAGCCCGATCTATGATCTGGAAAGACTGCTTGGAAAGATCAGTTATAAGACTGCTAATCCGAGAGATCTGATTGCATTCCGCAATTCATTGCAGATGCTGCCACCAATCAAAACGGTTCTGGCAGAATTTGAAACGCCTCTTTTACAGAAGCTGCAGGAGCAGATCGATGATCTGACCGATCTGTACGGACTGATCGATGCGGCGATCGTAGAGGAACCGCCGCTTTCTTCCAAAGAAGGCGGTATTATCAAAGAAGGCTTTTCAGAAGATGCGGATACTTTGCGAAGAGCCAAAACGGACGGTAAGAAATGGCTTGCCGAGCTGGAAAACACAGAGCGTGAAAGAACCGGGATCAAAAATCTGAGGATCAAATATAACAAAGTATTTGGTTATTACCTTGAGGTAACCAATTCCTTCAAGGATCAGGTACCGGATGACTATATCCGAAAACAGACACTGACTAATGCAGAGCGTTACACGATGCCAAAGCTGAAGGAAATGGAAGATACCATTTTGAATGCAGAGGACAAGTTGTATTCACTTGAATATGAGCTGTTCTGTCAGGTCAGGGACGCGCTGGGAGACAACATGCAGAGAGTCCAGCAGACAGCCAAGGCTATTGCCGGGCTGGATGTATTTGCATCCCTTGCTTATGTGGCAGAGCGAAATCATTACGTGAAGCCGAAGATCACGACAAAGGGCGTGATCGATATCAAAGAAGGCCGTCATCCGGTTGTGGAGTGCATGATCAAAAATGATATGTTTATTGCCAACGATACCTATCTGGACAGCGGTAAAAACCTGATCTCCATTATCACAGGTCCGAATATGGCAGGAAAATCCACCTATATGCGGCAGACAGCATTGATCGTCCTGCTGGCACAGATCGGAAGCTTTGTACCGGCAAAAAGTGCACAGATCGGTATTGTGGACCGTATCTTTACAAGAGTCGGTGCTTCGGATGATCTGGCAAGCGGACAGTCCACTTTTATGGTGGAAATGAATGAAGTAGCCAATATTCTGCGGAATGCGACGGCGAACAGCCTGCTGATCTTAGATGAGATTGGCCGGGGAACTTCCACCTTTGATGGTCTGTCAATCGCATGGGCTGTGGTTGAGCATATCAGCAATAAAAAGCTGCTCGGAGCAAAAACCTTATTTGCAACGCATTATCATGAACTGACCGAGCTGGAAGGCAAGATGAACAATGTCAACAATTACTGTATTGCTGTCAAGGAAAAAGGTGATGATATCGTTTTTTTACGGAAGATCGTAAAGGGCGGAGCGGACAAGAGCTACGGTATTCAGGTGGCAAAGCTTGCGGGCGTTCCGGATCTTGTCATTGACAGGGCGAAAGAAATCGCACAGCAGCTTTCCGATAATGATATTACAGAAAAGGTACAGTGTATCCAGACCGATAAAAAGTCGGAAAAGCAGAAAGTAAAGCATTACGATCAGGTGGATCTGGCACAGATCTCACTTTTTGACACGACGAAGGATGAGGATGTGATCAAGGAGCTTTCCCGGATCGACATTTCGAATCTGACACCGCTGGATGCTTTAAATACCCTTTATAAACTGCAAAACATGTTAAAGAACAGATGGAGTAGCACAAATGAATGAAATACATGTACTGGATAATCATACAGTAGATAAAATCGCGGCAGGAGAAGTTGTGGAACGCCCGTTTTCCATTGTGAAAGAGCTTGTGGAAAATGCGATCGATGCAGGAGCCGGGCATGTGACGGTGGAGATCAAGGACGGCGGTATCAGCATGATCCGTGTCACAGATGACGGAAGCGGAATCGATAAGTCGCAGCTTACCAAGGCATTTTTAAGACATGCCACAAGTAAGATCAAGGAAGCGGAGGATCTTTCCCATATCAGCAGTCTGGGCTTCCGCGGAGAGGCACTTTCCAGTATTGCCGCAGTCTGTCAGGTAGAGCTGATCACAAAGACGGAGGAAGAGCTGACCGGGCAGCATTTTACGATAAACGGCGGAGAAGCGGGTGAGCTTGAAGAGATCGGTGCACCGAAGGGAACGACGGTGATCGCCCGCAATATTTTTTACAATACACCGGTCAGAAAAAAATTTTTAAAGACTGCAATGACAGAAGGCAACTATATTGCGGATTTTATGCAGCATATTGCGCTGTCTGCTCCGCAGATCGCATTTCAGTATATAGCAAACGGGCAGACGAAGTTTTTTACTTCCGGTAACGGAGACAGCAGAGAGGTGATCTACCGGATCTACGGAAAAGAAACGGCAAACCAGCTTCTTCCGATCTCTGCACAGATGGATGGCATTTCGGTAAAAGGATTTCTGGGAAAACCGATCCTGTGCAGGGCAAACAGAGCGTTTGAAACGATCTTTGTGAACGGAAGGTATATCAAGAGCTCTCTGGTATGCTCCGCAGTGGAAGAAGGCTACCGCACTTTCCTGATGCAGCATAAATATCCGTTTGTTGTCTTATATCTGACGATCGATCCGGAAAAGATCGATGTCAATGTGCATCCGACCAAAATGGATATCCGGATCAATGAACCGCAGACCTTTTTCCGGTTTCTGCAGGAATCTGTTGCAGCGGCGATAAACGGCAGATCCCTTGTCACATCCATGGATGCAAAGATCGAAAAGGAAGAGGATAAGAAAGCGGAAAAGCAGTTGACCAGAGAGATTCCGCAGCCGTTTGAAGCAGGCAGAAGATCGCAGTCGCAGGTGAGAGAAACTTCTTCTTACGGACAGTCCTATGGGCAGATCGTGCAGAAAGCACTGCAGAAGGTAGATGAGGAACTGGCGCAGCCTGCGCAGTCGGGCGTGCGGGAAGAAAAGACCGGATATACAACATCCGGCTCAGATGTTCGGCGGTCATTAACACCGGAGAAAAAACAGGTTGAAACTGCTGCAGCAAGGATCATTGGTACAAGGGCGGAATATACGGAAGAAGTACCGAAAAGCCCGATCATCAAAAAGGAGCAGGCGATCATTGTTGAAAAGCCACAGCAGATGGCTTTGTTTACGGAAGACGACCTGAAAAAACAGCAGGTGGAAAATTTCGAGATCATCGGACAGGTATTTGATACGTACTGGATTCTGGCGCTGGCGGATAAAATTTATTATGTGGATCAGCACGCGGCGCATGAAAAGGTGAATTATGAGCGGTTTGTGAAGAGGCTGCATGAAAAGACGGAGATTCCGTCCCAGCAGCTTTCACCGCCGACGATCGTGACGCTGACTCCAAAGGAGCAGACTGCCTGGAAGGCACATGAGGAGCACTTTACAAGACTTGGCTTTGAACTGGAAGAGTTCGGAGAAGATGCGGTCGCGATCCGTGCGGTTCCGCTGGATCTGTACGGAAACGGAGAAAAGGAGCTGCTGCTTTCTGTGCTGGATGAACTGGTGCAGGCACCGGCTGCGGGAGATTCCTTCGCCGTGCTCAGCAAGATCGCCAGCATGTCCTGCAAAGCGGCAGTCAAAGGAAATCAGAAATTATCATTATCGGAAATAAAGGTGCTGATGCAGGAATTGTTAGCCTGCGACAACCCTTATAACTGTCCGCATGGAAGACCGACGATCATTTCCATGAGTAAATATGAACTGGAGCGTAAGTTTAAACGATGAAGAAAAAGGAAATGCTGATATTGACCGGACCGACGGCAGTAGGGAAAACAAAGCTTTCCATCGAACTGGCGAAGGCGGTTGGCGGAGAGATCATTTCTGCGGATTCCGTGCAGGTGTATAAGAAGATGGATATTGGCTCTGCCAAGATCCTGCCTAAGGAAATGGACGGTGTCAGACATCATCTGATCGACGTCCTTTCTCCTGATGAAAAATTTGATGTATTCCGGTTTTCGCAGATGGCGAAGGAAGCGATGCAAGGCATTTATGAGCGGGGACATATTCCGGTTCTGGTCGGCGGAACCGGATTTTATATTCAGGCTGTTTTGTATGATATTGCGTTTTCGGAAGAAGAAACGGACTCTGCGCTCAGAAGACAGCTTGAGGAAGAAGCGGCGCAGAAGGGCAATGCCTATATGCATGAAAAGCTGGCTGCAATCGATCCCGAAGCTGCCGCGGCGATCCATGAAAACAACAGCAAACGCGTGATCCGTGCCATTGAATATTATATGCAGACAGGAGAAAAGATCTCCGTGCACAATGCGAGGGAACATGAAAAAGAGTCGCCCTATGCCTTTTGTTATTTTGTGCTGAATGATGACCGGAAAAAGCTGTATGACCGGATCGATGCGCGTGTCGATCAGATGGTGGAGGAAGGCTTATACGAGGAAGTCAAAGGGCTGCTTGCGGACGGAATACCGCGCTCTGCCACATCCATGCAGGCGCTTGGCTACAAAGAAATGGCAGACCACATCTGTGGGGATTGTCCGCTGGAGGAAGCCATTTATCTGATCAAACGGGATACCAGACATTTTGCAAAACGCCAGCTGACATGGTTCCGCCGGGAGCGGGATGTCACATGGGTTGACCGGACTGCCTTTGCCGGGCAGGAAGATGAAATGCTTGCCTTTATGCTTGAAAAAGTGGAAGAAATGCGGATGGGGAATATGGTATGATGGATATCAATGAATTTATATATTTCATGGCAGACCGCCCATAAAAAACGTCGGTACTTAGAGTGCGTATTTTGCACTCTTATGTACCGCTACGTTTTTTAACGAGCGGAAGCGTGTCTGCAGGGGAATATATAAATTCATTGAAGTATAATAATACAGAATCGAGGATAAAACATGACTACATTACAGGAAATGTACGCTTCTCTGGGCATAGACACCCAGGTGCTTGCATTCGGAGAACATATTTTGGAAAATCTGAAGGATCGTTTTGCCGCGATCGACGAAACGGCGGAATATAACCAGTTGAAGGTGATCCGTGCCATGCAGAAGGCACGTGTCAGCGAAGCATGTCTGCTCGGTACAACCGGCTATGGCTACAATGATATCGGACGCGATACGCTGGAAGAGGTATATGCCAATCTGTTCCACGCGGAAGATGCACTGGTCAGACCACAGATCACCTGTGGCACACATGCACTGGCACTGGCACTGATGAGCAACCTGCGTCCGGGCGACGAACTGTTATCCCCTGTGGGAAAACCATATGATACGCTGGAGGAAGTGATCGGTATCCGTGAGTCCAAAGGCTCTCTGAAAGAATATGGCATATCTTACAGCCAGGTAGATCTTCTGCCGGAGGGTAGCTTTGATTACGATGGTATCCGTGCAGCGATCCATGAAAAGACAAAGCTGGTAACGATCCAGCGCTCCAAAGGCTATGAACCGAGAAAAACCTTATCGGTGGAACGGATCGGCGAACTGATCTCCTTTATCAAATCATGCAAACCGGATGTACTCTGTATGGTAGATAACTGCTACGGCGAATTTGTAGAACGGATCGAGCCAGTGGAAGTCGGAGCGGATATGGTGGTCGGCTCCCTGATCAAGAATCCGGGCGGCGGTCTGGCGCCGATCGGCGGCTATATCGTCGGAAAGAAAGAATGTGTGGAAAACGCGGCTTACAGACTGACCTCTCCGGGACTGGGTAAAGAGGTTGGTGCCTCTCTTGGCGTACTGCCTGCTTTTTATCAGGGACTGTTTTTAGCGCCGACCGTAACGGCAAGTGCTTTAAAGGGTGCGGTCTTTGCAGCAAATATTTTTGAAACACTCGGTTTTTCCGTTGTACCGGATGCAAAAGAAGACCGCTTTGACATCATTCAGGCAATCACCTTCGGAAAACCGGAGGCTGTGATCTCTTTCTGTAAGGGAATCCAGGCAGCTGCAAGCGTGGACAGCCACCTTTCACCGGAGCCGTGGGATATGCCGGGTTATGATGCACCGGTCATCATGGCGGCAGGAGCTTTTGTGTCCGGATCTTCGATCGAACTTTCCGCAGACGGTCCGATCAAACCGCCGTATGCGGTATATATGCAGGGGGGACTGACTTTTCCACATGCAAAATTTGGCATGCTGAAAGCGCTGCAAAATATGAAAAATGACGGTATTTTGACGAAAGAACAGTGCAAAAGAATGAGTTTTTAGTCGAAAAAAAATAAACGAATTTTATATACATACTTTTTTGGGTGTGATAAGATATAACTAGTGTGATGATACAAATGAAGTGGAGGATACCATGAGAAGCAAGAACAGCTGGGCTCTTTTATTGATGATGTTGACAGGAATTGTAATCGGAGGTCTTTTGGGACAACTTCTTCCGTCAAGCTTCCTGAATTACGGGCAGAGCTTCGGGCTGACTTCGCCGATCGTACTGGATCTGGGTATTCTTGTCCTGACCTTTGGACTGACGATCCATATCACGGTCGCGAGCATTATCGGAATGGTAATTGCCATTATTTTATATCGTTTCCTGTAAAGCAGAGTGGGAGCTGCCTGTCTGGAGTAAGAACTGAATATGTATCAGACAAAAGAAAACGGCACAATACAGTCACTGCCCTATGATAAGTTTTTACAGCAGGGTGCAGAAAACCTGACAGAAGAGGAACTGATCGCGATCATATTGCGAACAGGAACAAGGGGAGAGGATGCTCTGACGCTTGCCTGCAGGGTTTTATCCGTCTGTGATAAGAGACATGGTATTTTGGGACTGCATCATGTGACGCTCGATCAGCTCATGCAGGTAAAGGGGATCGGACTTGTCAAGGCAGTCAAACTGAAGGCAATCGCAGAGCTTTCCCGCAGGATGGCAGTTGCCAGAGTGGAAAAGGATGCGGTGTTCCGGAATCCGCAGGTTGTGGCACAGGCTTATATGGAACGGCTGCGGCATTTGGAAAAAGAGTATTGTATTGCACTGTATTTAGACACAAAAGACAGCAGGATAAAAGATGTCGAGTTGTCTATAGGTAACATTAATTCGTCCATTATGTCTGCCAGAGAATTATTTCGGCAGGCACTTTTATGTAACGCCGCATCGGTGATCATCATGCATAATCACCCAAGCGGAGATCCTTCGCCGAGCAGGGAAGATCTGCTTTTGACGGAGCGGATCGGGCAGGCGGCAGCGGTTATGGAAATTCCGTTACTTGACCATATTATTATCGGGGATAACACGTATATCAGTTTAAAGGAGAAAGGAGTTTTATAAATGGCTTCGAGCGCATACGGTATCGATCTTGGTACCTGCAACATTAAAATTTACGGAAAAGGTGATGAATCGGTTTTCTGCCAGAAAAACATCATCGCGATTGAAAATAAAGACATTCTGTTTGCTTATGGGGATGAGGCGTTTGATATGTATGAGAAAGCGCCGGGGAATATCCACATTTCCTACCCGCTGTGCAACGGCGTGATCGCAGATATTAAAAATATGCAGACACTTGTAAAATGTTTTATAACGGATCTGGGAGGTGGAAGTGTCAAGCCGGCGGATTATTATATTGCGGTTCCGACCGATGTGACAGAGGTTGAGAAGAGAGCTTTTTACGACCTTGTAAAGAATGCAAATGTTAAGGCAAAACGTGTTATGGTTGTGGAAAAAGCAATTGCGGACGGGCTCGGACTGGATATTGATGTCAAAAATTCACAGGGCGTGCTGATCGTTGATGTCGGCTTTGATACAACGGAAATTTCCATTCTTTCCTTAGGCGGTATCGTATTGAGCAAGCTGATCAAGGTTGGCGGACAGAAATTTGATGATGCGATCCGTGCAGCTGTCAGAAAAGAGTACAGCTTGATCATCGGTGGCAAGACAGCAGAAAAGGTAAAAACATCTTTGGCTTCTCTGGAAGAGGAAGGGAAAAATGCGCTTGTTTACGGCCGTGATATCGTAACAGGACTTCCGGTAGAACGAGAGATCCCGACAGATCTTGCACTGGACAGCTTAAAAGAGCATTTTAATTCGATCATTGATAATATCAAGGTTATTCTGGAGCGTACGCCACCGGAACTGGCTGCAGATATTTACAGACAGGGAATTTATCTGACCGGCGGTGCCTGTCAGGTCAGCCATCTGGCACAGCTGATCGCCAGTGGAACAGGACTGAAGGTGAATGTTGCAGAGCATCCGGTAGAAAGTGTTGCACTGGGACTTGCCCGTGTCATCAAGGATGATAATTATAAATCAGTTGCCTATGCGATCGAAGGAATGGGCAATGGAGGAAAATAATGAGAAGAAAACGGCAGAAGTTTACGATTCCAAGTAAATACTTATTGCTGATCATGACTTGTGTCTGCGTTTTATTTATGGCAGTTACCTTTTTTACGGATTTTCTGGCGTCTCCGCTCAGCAATTTTGCGGGTGGTGTGATCCTGCCCTTTCAGTCGGGAATCAGTAAGGTCGGCTCCTGGATGAATGTCCGTTCACAGGAGCTGAAAACCATCCGGGATATCATGCAGGAAAATGAAGCATTGCAGGCGCAGGTGGATGCACTGACGATTGAAAACAACTCCCTGCAGCAGGATAAATATGAGCTGAACAATTTACGTGAATTATATAAGCTGGATGAAGAGTACGCAGACTACCGGAAAGTCGGAGCCCGTGTGGTATCGAAGGAAGCAGGAAACTGGTTTCATTCCTTTGTGATCAATAAAGGAAGTCTGGACGGGCTTGAGCCGGATATGAATGTCATGGCGGGAAGCGGTCTGGTCGGACATATTACAGAAGTGGGAGATAACTGGGCAAAGGTCATGGCGATCATTGATGACAATTCCAATGTCAGCGCTATGGTGCTTTCTACAGAGGATAGTTGTATCGTACAGGGCAATCTGGAGACGATGGATCAGGGTGTGATCACCTTCTCCAAGCTTGTAAACGGTGAAACAGCGGTAAAGGAGGGAGATAAGGTTGTAACCTCCTATATCAGTACCAAGTATCTTCCGGGTATTCTGATCGGCTATGTGACTCAGATCCAGTCTGATTCCAATAACCTGACAAGCTCCGGTACGATCACACCGGCTGTTGATTTTGCACATCTGGAAGAAGTGCTTGTGATCACGGACCAGAAAGCGTCTTATACGGAGGCGGGTGAAAACTGATGAAACGGAATATTTTTATAGTTATAACAGTCCTGCTGTGCTTTATCCTGCAGTCTACTGTATTCAGGTGGCTTGCATTCGGCGGGATCGCACCGAATCTGCTTGTGATCATCACAGCAACCTTCGGATTCATGTGCGGACAGAAATGCGGTCTCTGGGTAGGCTTTTTTTCCGGCCTGTTATATGATATTTTTTTCGGAAATGTTTTATGCTTTTATGCACTTATTTTTATGTATCTTGGCTTTGCAAACGGATATTTCAAGCAGATCTTCTTTAAAGAGGATATCAAGCTGCCGATCCTTCTGATCACACTCAGCGATCTTTCCTATGGACTTGTCAGCTACATATTGCTTTTCCTTTTGCGTGGCAGATTCCACTTCCTGCACTATCTGATGCATGTGATAGTACCGGAGATCATTTATACAGTTTTGGTAACACTGATCCTGTATCCGTTGATCCGTATGATCAACGGAAAACTGGATGGAACAGAAAAAAGGAGCGAGGACGGTTTTGCTTAAATCGATAAAAGAATCAGTGATCAATATGGTAACGTCAAGAGTCTTTGTACTGATCATTGTGTTTACCTGTCTGTCAGGTATCCTGATCTATCGCCTCTTTTCTCTTCAGATCGTTCATGGGGAAGAATATCTGGACGGTTTTAAACTGAAGATCAGAAAGGAACGTACCATTGCCAGTACAAGAGGCAATATTTATGACCGTAACGGAGAGCTTATGGCATATAATGAGCTGGCGTACTCCGTTACGATAGAAGATGTATATGAGTCCGGCAGGACAAAAAATGCACAGCTGAACGGGACAATCTCCAGGCTGATTGATATGATAGAAGAAAACAATGATAAGATCATCAATGATTTTGATATTGTTCTGGATGAAAATAATCAATATGCCTTTACGGTGGAAGGGAAAACGCTGCTGCGTTTTCTGGCGGATATATATGGAAAGCCCAAGACAGAAGATCTGGAATATGCAGAGCGTACTGCTACGGCAGAAGAGGTGATTTCCTATCTGGCAGGGACAAAGAAATTTGCGATCGGAGAATATCTGGATCCGGATGACAGGAATTCTGATTTTATCGTGGGCAGCGGTTATACAAAAGAAAAGCTGCTGCAGATGGTAACGATCCGCTATGCCATGAGTCTGAACAGTTATCAGAAATACATTGCGACAACAGTTGCCAAGGATGTTTCCGATGAAACAGTTGCCATGATCATGGAAAATGCGGATGTGCTGGATGGTGTATCCGTGACGGAGGATACGATCCGCAAGTATGTAGACAGTGTGTATTATTCCCATATCATCGGTTATATTGGCAAGATTTCCGATGATGAATATGCACAGCTTTCCGAAGATGATGAAAAGTATTCCCTGACGGACATTGTCGGTAAATCCGGTATTGAGCAGTATATGGAAACAACACTGCAGGGTACCAAAGGAACAGAAACCGTTTATGTGGATAACATGGGTAAGGTCATCGAAACGAGTGACCGGAAGGAACCGGCTGCGGGCAATAATGTCTATCTGACGATCGATATGAAGCTGCAGAAGGCGGTATATAACCTGCTCGAACAGAAGATCGCGGGTATTCTGGTATCCAAGATCCGTAATATCAAGGAATTTACGCTGGGAGAAAACGAATCGGCAAGTAAACTGCAGATCCCAATTTATGATGTATATTTTGCTTTATTTAATAATGGTGTAATAGATACCGGTAATTTTCAGAAAGATACTGCCAAAGATACGGAAAAGACAGTATATCAGACGTTTTTGAATAAGCAGGCTTCCGTGGTGGATACGCTGCATACCGAGCTTGCGACCAACGCCACGACCTATAATAATCTTTCCCTGGAATACCAGGTGTATGAGCTTGCGATCGTTTCCATGCTGGAAGATAACGGTGTGATCATGACAGACGAGATCGACAAAGAGGACAGTACTTATCTTGCATGGAAAAAGGATGAGGTGATCAGCCTTCAGGAATACCTGACGTATCTGATCTCCAAGGGCTGGATCGATATTACAAAGCTTTCTCTGGAATCCCAGTACTCCGATTCCGAAGAAATCTATGCGCGTCTGATCGATTACATTGATGGAAATCTGATAAAAGATTCTTACTTTAACAAGCGGCTTTACAAATATATGCTGCTGGACGATCAGATCACGGGCGCGCAGGTATGTATGCTTCTGTTTGAACAGAATATCATTGATGGGACGGACGAAGAAAAACAGGCAGTAAAAAGCGGTAGTAAATCCGCTTACAGCTTTATGCTGGAGAAGATAGAAAATCTGGATATCACACCTGCACAGCTGGCACTTGATCCATGCTCCGGTTCCTGTGTGGTAACGGATACCCAGACAGGGGAAGTGCTTGCCCTGGTGACATATCCGGGCTATGATAACAACCGGCTGACAAATTCGATCGATTCCGATTATTATAATAAAATTTACTATGATCTGTCACAGCCGATGTGGAATTATGCAACGCAGCAGTTGTCTGCACCCGGTTCTACCTTCAAGATGGTATCGGCGGCGACAGCACTGGAAAATAATGTTGTGGGACTGAATGAAACGATCACCTGTAAGGGAACCTGGGATACGTTAAGTCCGCCGGCGCGATGCTGGATCGCACCGAACGGTTCACATGGACCGCTTGATATTTCAGGGGCGATCGAACATTCCTGTAACTATTTCTTCTATGAAGTAGGTTATCGTTTGAGCCGTAATAACGGTGTTTATGATAGCGATACCGGACTGGAAAAGCTGGCTTATTATGCAGATCAGTTCGGACTTTCAGACAAATCCGGCGTGGAAATTTCGGAAAGTGCACCAAAGGTATCTGATTTTGATGCGATCCGTTCTGCGATCGGACAGGGTACAAACAACTATTCAACGGTCGGACTGGCAAGGTATGTGACAACAGTTGCAAACAGCGGAAACTGTTATAACCTGAGCCTGCTTTCCAAAGCGACAGATGCGGACGGCAATCTGATCGCCGACTACACACCGACGCTGCGCAATACGGTTGATCTGAGGCAGAGTACATGGGATGCAATTCATCAGGGTATGCGTAAAGTAGTGGAAGATAAGGATTACTACAAGGATCTGACGATCCAGGTGGCAGGGAAAACCGGTACGGCGCAGGAAAACAGAAAACGTGCAAACCACGCCCTGTTTGTATGCTATGCACCGTATGAGCAGCCACAGATCGCCATCGCAACAAGAATCGCATTCGGATATGCTTCCGATTATGCGGCGCAGGTGACAAAAGATATTGTGAAGTACTACTTTAAGCTGGAGGATGAATCCAGTCTGATCACCGGAACTGCAGAATCTACCAATGTGGTACAAAGTGCGGGAGATTAAACAGATAAAGCTGAAAGAGGTGGAAGTATGAAAGACATAGTCAGACTCAAGAGCTATCCCAATGGCATCAGGATCGTCATTGCGGAGGATGCCCTTTTTGGAGATGTTCTGGCAGAAGTCTCCGAAAAATTTAAAGATTCCGAACGCTTTTTCGGAAAAGCAAAACTGGCGGTCACCTTTGAAGGCAGGAAAAATACGCAGGAAGAGGAAGATGCCATCTTAGATACCATCCGGCAGGAAAGCAGTGTGAATATTGTCTGTGTGGTCGAAAAAGAAAAGGAAGAAAGCTTTGAACGGCCTCTGGCGCGTATTGAGGAAATGGCACAGGGCGATTTTGCACAATTTTACCGTGGCAGCCTGTCTGGAAAGAAAATTCTGGAGACAGAGCAGAGCCTGATCGTGCTCGGAGATGTCTGTAAAGGAAGCTGTGTGGTGTCCAAAAAGGATATTGTTGTTTTGGGAACACTTTCCGGAAGTGCCTATGCGGGAGTGGACGGAAAAGCCCATTTTATTGCTGCGCTTCATATGGAGCCAGAATCTGTCCGGATTGGCGAACACAGGGGAAAATACAAAAGTAAAGGGCTGTTCGGTAAGTCTAAAAAGGACAAGCCGCAGATTGCATATTTAAAAGAGAACGAGATCCGGTTCGAGGATCTTGACCTTACAGAAGAATTACTGCAGAATCTGTAAAGACTGCAGGGGACAAATATTTCATGAGCTGGAGGAAAACTATGAGTGAAGTAATTGTCATTACATCTGGTAAGGGCGGTGTCGGAAAAACAACGACATGCGCAAACATTGGAACGGGACTTGCCTGTCAGGGTAAGAAGGTTGTCCTGATCGATACGGATATCGGACTTCGGAATCTGGATGTCGTTATGGGACTGGAAAACCGAATCGTATATAATCTGGTTGATGTTGTGGAAGGAAACTGCAGGGTAAAACAGGCACTGATCAAGGATAAACGATATCCGGGTCTTTATCTGCTTCCCTGTGCACAGACAAGAGATAAATCGGCAGTTAATCCGGAGCAGATGAAAAAGCTGACCGCACAGCTGAAGGAGCAGTTTGATTACATACTTCTGGATTGTCCGGCAGGGATCGAACAGGGCTTTCAGAATGCGATCGCGGGAGCAGACAGGGCAATTGTGGTGACAACACCGGAGGTGTCAGCCATCCGCGATGCTGACAGGATCATCGGTCTTCTGCATGCATATGAGGTGGGCAGGATCGATCTGATCGTTAACAGGCTCCGCAATGATATGATCAAACGCGGCGATATGATGAGTGTGGCAGATGTGGTGGATATTTTATCGGTAGATCTGCTCGGTGCTGTATATGATGATGAGGCGGTCGTGGTATCCACCAATCATGGAGAACCGCTTGTATGTGGCAATTCCGTGGCAGGAAGAGCCTATATGAATATCTGTAACAGAATTCTGGGACAGGATGTACCACTTCTCGATCTGGAAAAAGAAAAATCGGTATGGTTTCGTTTTACCGGTATTTTTCAGAAACTGTAAAGGAGGGGTGGACAATGCGTATTAAATCATTATTTCATAAAAAGAAGTCGAAAGAAGTAGCAAAAGACAGACTGAAGATATTGCTGATTTCAGACAGAATCAATTGTTCACCGGAAACGATGGAAATGATAAAGAAGGATATTGCAAAAGTATTATCCCGCTATATCCAGATTGATCCGGGGAAGATGGAAATTGAAGTGAGCAAACGAAAAATAAATGTATTCTGGTGATAAAAATGCTGAAAAAATACCGTGTCAGGGATTATGATTTTAAATTAATAATAATGCTGATTGCTATTACCGTAGTGGGGATTTTAGTGATCGGCAGTGCGGATCGTTCTTATCAAAGCAAACAGATCCTCGGATTTGTGATGGGGCTGTTTCTGATGGTAGTCATATCATTGTTTGACTATTCGACGTTTCTGAATTTTTACTGGATCATCTATATCGGCAATCTGGTTTTGCTGCTTTTGGTGGAGTTTTTCGGGGAAAAGTCAAACAATGCACAACGCTGGGTTTCCATTGCGGGAATCCGGTTCCAGCCATCCGAAACGGCGAAAATTTTGTTGATTTTATTTTATGCACAGTATATTATGAAACATAAGGAAACGATCAGTTCACTGAAGACCATCATTTCCATGCTGGTGCTTCTTTCGCCGCCGCTTCTGTTGATCTACAGGCAGCCTGATCTTTCGACCACGATCATGATCGCATTGTTATTCTGCGTGCTTTTATTCATGGGTGGTCTGAGTTATAAGATCATATTTGGAGTGCTGGCAATTGCGGTTCCGCTTTTTGTGATATTCCTGACACTGGTATTACAGCCGGATCAGACGCTGCTCAAGGATTATCAGCAGACGCGTATTCTGGCATGGCTGAATCCGGCCGAATATTCGACGTCGGAAGGATACCAGCAGGAGAATTCCAAGATGGCGATCGGAAGTGGGGAGTTGTTTGGAAAGGGACTGAATAACAATGAGATCAGTTCCGTAAAAAACGGTAATTTCATTTCCGAACCGCAGACGGACTTTATTTTCGCAATTGTCGGGGAAGAACTGGGATTTGCAGGCGGCTGTCTTGTAGTCGGACTTTTGTTTCTGATCACACTGGAATGTCTGATGATCGCCCGGAAGGCGAAGGATATTGCGGGGATGCTGATCGCCACAGGTATGGCAACGGTGATCGGCTTTCAAAGTTTTATGAATATTGGAGTTGCGACCGGTATTGTACCTAATACGGGTATTCCGCTTCCATTTGTCAGTTATGGTTTAACTTCACTTGTCAGTCTTTATATTGGTATGGGGTTTGTATTGAACGTAAGACTGCAATGTGTGAGGAAATACAGTAATTAGGAGAGAAGGTTACATATGAATATTGCATTAATTGCACATGATGCAAAGAAGAAGCTGATGCAGAATTTCTGCATCGCGTACAGGGGTATACTCAGCAAAAACGATCTTTATGCAACAGGAACGACGGGACGCCTGATTGAAGAGGTTACAAATCTGAATGTCCACAAATATCTGGCCGGTCATCTCGGGGGAGAACAGCAGATCGGTGCACAGATCGAACACAATCAGATCGACCTTGTTATCTTTCTGCGCGATCCGCTGACACCAAAGCTGCATGAGCCGGATGTCAATAATGTAGTTCGTTTATGCGATATGCATAATATTCCGCTTGCTACGAATCTGGCTACGGCGGAGCTGTTGATTAAATCATTAAGTCGAGGAGATCTTGAGTGGCGTGAGATGTACAAATAAGAAAAAACTGGCAGCACTTGTTGTGTTGTCTGTCTTGCTGACCGGCTGTAAAAGTGCAGCGGTTTCAATGGAATACGAGCTGGACAGTCCGGTAAGCGCATATCGGATTGATCATACAAACAGTATAGCTGATGATAAGGCGGAGGGCTTTGCGGCGGATTTATGCCTGCGTGACGGACAGACGCTTTCCGGGAATGAAGTAGATCTTTCCCAGGCACTTTCAGGAGTCTTGTGTGATCTTGGCAAAAATCGGATCATCTATGGAAAAGACGAAAATATGCAGCTCGCACCGGCGAGCCTGACAAAGGTAATGACGGCACTTGTAGCACTCAAGTATGCAGATCTGGATACTGTATTGACCGCATCCGAAAATGTAAAGATCAATGAATCCGGTGCGACGCTCTGTGGGCTTTCTGCCGGAGATACGATGACACTCGATCAGGCACTGCATGCACTGCTCATGCAGTCTGCAAATGATGCGGCGGTACTGATCGCGGAAAACATAGGGGGCAGTCTGGACGGCTTTTCCGATATGATGAATCAGGAAGCGGCAGTGATCGGTGCGACCAATTCTCATTTTGTCAATCCGCACGGACTGACCGCAGAGGATCACTATGTGACTGCCTATGACATGTATCTGATTTTTAAAGAAGCCATGCAGTACAGTGAATTTACACAGATCATCAATCTGCAGACCTATGAGACGATCTATCATGACGGACAGGGAAATGGGAAAGAATATTCCTGCACTTCCACAAACTGGTATTTAAACGGGGATGCCCAGGCACCTGACGGTGTGACGGTGATCGGTGGAAAAACAGGTACAACAGCAGCAGCCAGAAACTGTCTGATCCTGCTTGCAAAGGACTCTTCCGGAAATCAGTATGTGTCCGTTATCTTAAACTGCAGTGAAAGGCAGTATCTCTATCAGGAGATGACAGGATTACTTCAGAAAATCACAGGTTAAGTGCCACAGGGATTCCGATAAAAAGGTTGTCATTTATAGTCAAATACACTATAATGATTTTATCGGATAAGGTACGAAATACCGAAATCAAAATGGCAGGAGGGCTTACATATGGTTCAGTTAATCGTTGGTAATAAAGGGAAGGGTAAAACAAAGCATTTATTAGAAAAAGTTAATTTACAGGTGAAAGAAACAAAAGGAAATATCGTATATCTGGATAAGAGTACGAAGCATATGTATGAGCTGAACAATAAAGTCAGACTGATTGATGTTTCCCAGTATATGATCACAAATCATGATGAATTTGTAGGTTTTATCTGTGGTATTGTTTCGCAGGATCATGATCTGGAACAGATGTTTTTGGACAGCTTTTTGAAAATCGCATGTCTGGAAAATGAAGACATCACTCCTGTTATTGAAAAGCTGGAAAAAATAAGCCAGAATTACGGCATTGATTTTGTCCTGAGCGTAAGCATGGATGAGAGTGAATTGCCGGAGGCGTTAAAATCAAAGATCATCGTATCTTTATAAAAAACCAAAGCCTCGGAAGTTCCGAGGCTTTTTTTGTTATGGCGACGAGGAAAATGCACGCATTTATGCGGTGCATTTGACGACCGCTAATCAGAGCGAGATTCGCAGAGCGCGAAGCACGGCTGACGCGATAGCGGCAGGATTTTCGAGTCTGAAAGAGGAGAATTTTTCTTGGCACAGAATAAAAAAGTCAGTAATATCAGGGACTATCGGCGAGGTCCTTTACATCTGAATATCGGAATGATCATATTTGGGATTCTGTTTATCTATATGGTAGTCAGTCTGATTCTGTATATGAACAATAAGCATATTGTCGGCTATGAAGTGACAAGGGGATCTCTGAGCGTACCAAATGTATATCAGGGGATTGCCATAAGAGATGAAACGACAGTATCCTGTAATGGAACGGGCTATATCAATTTCTTCGCAAAAGAGGGAGAACATGTAGCCTGCGGAGATCTGGTATACTCGCTGGACAGTTCGGGTAAGATCGCGGAAATGATCACTTCACAGGAAGAAGAAACACTCCTTTCGGATCAGGATCTGGCAGAGATCCGTAATCAGGCAATTGTTTTTCAAAAGTCATTTTCCAAAATGGATTTTGAAAAAGTATACCGTTTTAAAAATCAGTTGGAAGGAACGGCATCGAAGCTGTCAAATTACAATATGCTGAATAATCTGAGTCAGGCTGGAACGACGGATGCGGTTGCATTTTCCTATGCGCCAAAGAGCGGTGTTGTTGTTTATGGTATCGACGGTTACGAGATGTTGAAACCGTCTGCGGTAACGAAGGATTGTTTTGATGAGTCCAAATATATGGCAGTGCAGCTGGAAGCCAATCAGCTTGTTTCACAGGCGGATACGGCTTATAAGCTTTTGGATAATGAAAACTGGTCGATCGTGATACCGGTTGATGCTGCCAGGGCAGCGGAGCTGGAAGCGGAGGAATATGTTAATGTTAAATTCCTGAAAAACCAGTATACGTCATGGGCAAAGGTAACGGTTCTGCAAAATACGGATGGTACATATGTACAGCTTGATTTTACCAATTCCATGATCACATTTGCAACAGAACGTTACATTGATCTGGAAATTCTGTATAACCGGGAAGAAGGATTGAAGATTCCGAACAGTGCGATCGTGGAAAAAGAATTTTACATGATTCCGCAGGATTATCAGGTAGAGGGAAGCGGCTCTAAAAAGGGAGGTTTCCTGAAAGAGGTTTATGACGAAAACGGTAAGCAGTCCACCCGGTATATTGATGCAACCATATATGCGGCAGATGATGAATATTATTACGTGGACACTACGGATTTCAACATCGGCGATTATATCTGCAGGGAAGGACAGCAGGAAAAATATGCCATCAGTAAGATGGGATCGCTGGTCGGTGTTTATAATATGAATAAAGGATATGCGGATTTTACGGCGATCACGGTTCTGTATTCCAATGAGGAATATTCTATTGTGAAGTCCAATACACAGTACGGACTTTCCGAATATGATTTTATTGTACTGGATGCAGCCAGTGTCAATCCGGATGACTTTATTTACGAATAATGATCTGTAAGCAGGGAAAGGAAGAAAAATGTTAACGGAAAATTATGATCTTGTGCAGAAAAAAATTGAGGATGCTTGTACAAAGGCAGGCAGAAACCGGGAAGAGGTAACACTGATCGCAGTCAGCAAGACAAAGCCTGTTCCAATGCTTACTGAAATTTATGAGCATGGATGCAGAGACTTTGGCGAAAATAAGGTGCAGGAGCTTGTAGACAAATATGAACAGCTTCCCAAAGATATCCGCTGGCATATGATCGGGCATCTGCAGCGAAATAAAGTCAAATACATCGTGGACAAAGTATATATGATCCATAGTGTGGATTCACTCAGACTGGCAGAAGAAATCAGTAAAGAGGCTGTGAAAAAAAACTGTACGGTTAAAATACTTATTGAGGTCAATGTGGCAAATGAGGCGACAAAGTTCGGAACGCAGACAGAAGACACGATCGCGCTCGTAACAGAGATTGCCAAATTACCGGGCATTGAAATTAACGGACTTATGACGATTGCACCATATGTTGAAAATGCAGAGGAAAATCGACAGTATTTCTCTAAATTAAAACAATTATCTGTTGACATAATGCATAAAAACATTGATAATATAAAGATGAATACTCTTTCTATGGGGATGACAGGTGACTATGAGGTCGCTGTTGAGGAAGGTGCTACTTTTGTCAGAGTGGGAACCGGTATTTTCGGGGAAAGAGATTATACGAAAAATATTTAGGTGTGTAAGGAGAAGAAAATGGCTGTATTAGATACATTGATAAAAAAGATGACCTTGAATGATCAGGAAGATGAATATTATGATGATGACTATGATATGGAAGATGAATATGTAGAAGATAAGCCGAAGAAGAAGCCATTTGCCAGAGTTGAAGAGCCTGAAGATGATTATCAGGAAGAAAAGCCGAGAGCAAAGCAGTCTCCAAAGGTAACAGCAATGAAGCAGCCGAAAAGAGGGGTTAGTGGAATGGAAGTATGTGTCATTAAACCAACAACAGTAGAAGATGCAAGAGAGATTACGGAAACACTTTTGACAAATCGTACGGTAGTACTTAATTTAGAAGGTCTTGATGTGGATATCGCACAGCGTATCATTGATTTTACATCAGGTTCCTGCTTCGCAATTCAGGGTAATCTGCAGAAGATATCTCATTATATCTTCATTATTACACCGGCAAGCGTAGATATTTCCGGAGATTTCCAGGATATCCTAGCAGGCTCATTCGATGTACCGTCACTGAATCCGGAGCTGTAAAAACAGATAGTTTAAGAAAATGAATGAACTTCCTGTCAGATCTGGCAGGAAGTTCTTTTTGTAGCGAGGAAGGAAACCAAGCATGAGCGAAGCGAATATTTGGTTTCACCCGAGCGTACTATGTCATGCATCAAAGATGCATGATGCAGCCTCAGCCCATCACCGAAGGTGATTATATACGGCTGAGGTTCAAGTAAGAGAAAATCAAAAGCTGCAAAGCAGCGACGCTACGAAGTAGCGGGATTTTCGAGAGGAAAGAGGAAGGAATAAAAGTAATGATCACAGAATTAAAATCTAATTGTATGCCCGTATCAAAGGACGGCAAATTCAGCTACAACATCTTATTTGAAGATTCTTTTGCAGATCTGCCGGAGGCAATGGCTGATCTGGAGCTGGAAACGCATAAAATCTGCATCGTCACAGATTCCAATGTCGGTCCTCTATATGCAGAGACCGTAAAGGCAGAACTGGAAAAGATCTGCAGCGTATGTGAAATCTTCACATTCCCTGCAGGAGAAGAAAATAAAAATCTGGAGGTTGTGCAGAAACTGTATACATTCCTGATCGAGCAGCATTTTGACAGAAAAGATCTGCTGGTCGCACTAGGCGGCGGTGTTGTGGGAGATCTGACAGGCTTTACGGCTGCAACATATCTGCGTGGTATCCGTTTTATCCAGATCCCGACAACATTACTGGCACAGGTGGACAGCAGCATCGGTGGTAAGACCGGCGTTGATTTTTCCCGGTATAAAAATATGGTCGGCGCATTTTATATGCCAAAGCTTGTTTACATGAATCTACAGACGCTTTCCACATTACCGGAAAGGCAGTTCTATGCAGGTATGGGTGAAGTGCTGAAAAGCGCACTGATTAAGGATGGTATGTTCTATGGCTGGATCATCAACAGCCTGTATGAGATTTATGACAAGGATCCGGAGACAATCCGCCTGATGATCTATAACTGCTGTAATATCAAGCGTATGGTTGTAGAAAAGGATCCGACCGAGCAGGGAGACAGAGCACTCCTGAACCTGGGGCATACGATCGGACATGCAGTTGAGAAGGCAAAGAACTTCGAACTGCTGCACGGAGAGTGTGTGGCGCTCGGTATCGTGGCAGCTGCTTTTATTTCCTATAAGAGAGAAATGCTGACCTTTGATGAATATTATGAGATCCGGGATATGTTTGTTCCGTTTAATCTGCCGATCACGATCGAGGATGTGGATCCGGAAGAAATACTGAAGCTGACGAAGAGTGATAAGAAGATGGAAGCAGGCAGAATTAAATTTGTACTGCTCAAGAAGATCGGAAAAGCTGTGATCGACCATACAGTAACGGACGAAGAACTGCGTATGGGTATCCATGAAATTTATGTAAGTGACGAGGATAAGTATGAATAAAAAAAACAAAAACTGGAAACTGAAACAACTGCTGCTGGATCTTCTCTTTTTTCTGGTGCTGCTTGCACTGGATCAGGGAACCAAGTATCTGGCGGTAACGCATCTGAAGGACCGGTCATCAGTAAAAATCTGGCCGGGTGTATTTGAACTGCAGTATCTGGAAAACAGAGGCGCCGCATTCGGTATTTTGCAGGACGGCAAACTGTTTTTTGTGTTTGCAGCGATCGTGATGCTGACAGTCATTGCATTTATACTGGTCAAAACACCGAAAGGAAAAAAATACAGAACCTGGCATATCCTGCTGACGTTTATTGCAGCGGGCGCAATCGGCAATATGATCGACAGGCTCAGACTGGATTATGTGGTTGATTTCTTTTATATCAGCCTGATCGATTTCCCAATCTTTAATGTGGCGGATCTGTATGTTTCTTTCTGTACAGCAATTTTAATAATTTTTGTGCTGTTTTTCTGCAAAGAGGATGATCTGAAATTTATCTCCTTACAGCTGCAGAAACAGAAGAAGGTGCATGAGATCAAATGATACTGGAAATAACGGAAAATCAGGCGGGAGAGCGCATTGACCGGTTTCTTGCGGATTCGCAGGATCTGACCCGTTCCTTCCTTCAGAAAATACTGAAGGAAGGAGAGGTTATAGTAAATGGGAAAAGCGTAAAGGCAAATTATAAACTGCGGAAAGGTGACCGGATCGAATTTGAGATCCCGGAGGCAGTTGAACCGGATATCGTTGCGGAAGACATTCCGTTGTCAATTCTGTATGAGGATGCGGATGTGCTTGTGGTTGATAAGCCAAAGGGAATGGTCGTGCATCCGGCGGCGGGACATTACAGCCGGACACTTGTCAATGCGGTGATGTACCATTGCAAGGGAGAGTTGTCCGGGATCAACGGTGTTTTACGGCCGGGGATTGTGCACCGGATCGACAGGGATACGACCGGATCGATCATAATCTGCAAAAATGACATGGCGCACAATGAGATTGCAAGGCAGTTGAAGGAGCATTCCATCAACAGGCGTTACAGGGCGATCGTGACCGGTGTTTTAAAAGATGAGGAAGGCACGATCGAAGGCGCGATCGGCAGAGATAAAAAGGATCGTAAAAAAATGGCGATCACTGCAGACGGTAAGCCTGCGGTAACTCATTACAGAGTTTTACAGCGTTTTAAGCATTACACGTATGTGGAGTGTGTACTCGAAACAGGGCGTACACACCAGATACGCGTTCATATGGCATCTATCGGACATCCTCTTTTGGGGGATGAGGTATATGGCAGAAGATCAGATAAATATAAATGTGAAGGGCAGTGCCTGCATGCAATGACACTTGGATTTCATCATCCGAGGACAGGAGAATACATTGAAGTGAATGCACCATTGCCTCCCTATTTTGAACACTTACTGGCGGTACTAGAATCATGACAAAACAGGAATTCAGAGAATTTTATCAAAACAAACTCATTTATTTGGACGGTGCAACCGGATCGAACCTGCAGAAGGCGGGTATGCCTACCGGCGTCTGCCCGGAACAGTGGATCCTGGAACATCCGGATGCAATTTTAGAACTGCAGAGAGCTTTTGTGGAAGCGGGCACTAATATTCTGTATGCACCGACATTTACGGCAAACAGGATCAAGCTGGCGGAATACGGGCTGGCAGAGCATCTTATTGATATGAATACAGAGCTTGTCAGACTGGCAAAACAGGCTGCGGGCGGCAAAGCACTGGTTGCGGGCGACATTACGATGACTGGCAGGCAGCTTACACCGATGGGAGACATGGATTTTGAGCAGCTGATCGATGTCTACAAGGAGCAGATCCGTGTTTTGGATCAGGCAGGTGTGGATCTTTTAGTCGTGGAAACGATGATGAGCCTGCAGGAAACAAGAGCTGCACTGATCGCAGCAAAAGAAGTATCTTCCCTTCCGGTGATCGCAAGTCTGACATTTGAATCTGATAACAAGACTTTATTCGGAACAGATCCGATGACTGCCATGCTTGTATTACAGGCACTTGGCGCAGATGTCGTCGGAACGAACTGCTCGACAGGACCGGATCAGATGTGTGGGGTTGTCCGGCAGATGAAGCAGGTCGCTAAGATTCCTGTACTGGCAAAGCCGAATGCAGGGTTGCCAAAGCTGGACAGCGAGGGAAGAACGGTTTATGAAATGGATGCGGAAACCTTTGGCAGGGAGATGTGTCTGCTTGTAGAAGCAGGGGCAACATTCCTTGGCGGCTGCTGTGGTACAACAGTAAAGCATATCCGTTCCATGGTAGAAAAGACAGGCGCAATGAAACTGCCGGAGACGACAGATGCAGCGCAAAACAAAGGAATCCGTTATCTGACAAGTGAACGGAAAACGCTGGCATTCGGACTGGATGACAGGTTTCATATTGTCGGAGAAAGGATCAATCCGACCGGTAAAAAGAAGTTTCAGGCATGTATCCGTGACAACGATTTTTCCATGGTAGAGGAGTTCGTTACCCAGCAGGAGGAAAGCGGTGCTTCCATTCTGGATATCAATATGGGTATGAGCGGTATTGATGAAAAGGAAACGCTTCTGAAGGTCATGGAAGATGTTTCCATGCAGACAAGCCTGCCACTTTGCATTGATTCCTCCCATGTCGATGTGCAGGAATATGTCCTGCGGCATTATCCTGGCAGGGCGCTGATCAATTCCATTTCCATGGAGAGTGCCAAGATGGAACCACTCTTGCAGATCGCAAAGAAATATGGGGCAATGTTTATCCTGCTTCCGGTATCTGACGAGGGGCTTCCAAAGGATCTGGATGAAAAGAAAGAGATCATACAGAAGATACTGCGCAGAGCACTGGAGCTTGGATTTACAAAAGAAGATATTGTGGTAGACGGACTGGTAGCGACAGTCGGTGCCAATAAAAATGCAGCCCTTGAAACACTGGAAACGATCCGGTACTGTAAGGAGCAGGGGCTGGCAACCATCTGTGGCCTTTCCAATATTTCCTTCGGACTTCCGGAAAGAAGCTATATCAATGCAGCGTTTCTGACCATGGCGATCGCAAACGGCCTGACTATGGCGATCGCAAATCCGAATCAGGAGCTTCTGACAAGCTGTATGCTGGCATCCGACCTGCTTTTGCATAAACAGGATGCGGATCTTTCCTATATCGAGGTCATGAATGAGCGCAAGCAGAGAACTGCAAAAACGGTGGAACAGGAAGCCTCTGCGGCAGAAAAAAGTGTGCTGCAGAAAGTATATGAATGTGTTCTGAAAGGGAACAAGACAAAAATTGTTGATCAGGTGCATGAGGCACTGAAAGAGCATGAAGCACAGCAGATCTTAAATGAAGCCCTGCTACCTGCGATCAATGAGGTGGGTGATCTGTTTGATAAAGGAATTTATTTCCTGCCACAGCTGATTGCCAGTGCAGAAGCCATGAAAACAGCGATCGAAGATATCCAGCCGCTTCTTCTGGCAGCCAGTGATGGTAAGCCGAAGGCAACTATTGTGATCGCAACGGTGGAAGGCGATATCCATGATATCGGGAAAAATCTTGTGGCACTGATGCTGAAAAATTATGGCTTCCGCGTGATCGATCTCGGAAAAGATGTGCCCAAAGAGGTTATTATAGAGACAGCGAAAAAGGAACATGCGGATATTATCGCACTTTCCGCACTGATGACGACGACAATGCAGCAGATGAAGCATGTGATCGAATATGCCAAGGAACAGGGCGTGACAGCAAAGGTACTGATCGGCGGTGCAGTCATTACGCAGGAGTATGCGGATGAGATCGGCGCAGACGGTTATTCCAAGGACGCAGCGGAGGCAGTCAAAGTTGCAAAGCAGGTGCTTGGATTACGTGATTAAGAAGATGGCATATTGCGAAATGCATATATAAGGAGTAAAATTTTAAAAGTATAGATGCAGAATGAAGGAGACAGAACATGAACGGTGCAGATGCAATGGTAAAATGTCTTGAAATGGAAGGGGTTAAAGCAGTATTCGGCTATCCGGGTGTTGCGATCTGTCCATTTTATAACAGTATTTTAGATTCAGAGATAGAAAGCGTGCTGGTGCGTACAGAACAGAATGCAGCGCATGCGGCAAGCGGACTTGCCCGCGTATCGGATCAGGTGGGAGTATGTGCGGTAACTTCAGGTCCCGGTGCCACAAATCTGATCACCGGTATTGCAACCGCATTTGCGGACAGTATTCCGATGGTATGTATCACAGGACAGGTAAACAGTGAACTGATCGGCAGTGATGTATTCCAGGAGGCGGATATCACGGGAGCTGTAGAGAGTTTTGTCAAATACAGCTATCTGGTAAAGGATGTGGAAGATATCCCGCGTATTTTCAAAGAAGCCTTCCATATTGCAAATACCGGCAGAAAGGGACCGGTTCTGATCGATGTACCGATCGATGTACAGCTTGCTGCCATTTCCAAGTTTAAATATCCGCAGGAAGTAAAGCTCCGTACTTATAAGCCGACAGTGAAGGGCAATATGGTACAGATCAAAAAGGTGGCAAAAGAGCTTTCCAAGGCAAAAAGACCGCTGATCTGTGCAGGCGGTGGCGTATTATTAAGTGATGCAAAGGAAGTGTTATATCAGTTTGCACATAAATATCAGGTTCCGGTTGTTTCCACGATGATGGGAATCGGTGTCATGCCGACAGAGGACGATATGTATTTTGGCATGGTCGGTAATAACGGTCATCCATATGCCAACAGAGCCATGAATGAATGTGATCTTTTATTGATGGTCGGTGCGAGAGTGGCAGACCGTGCTGTCAATCAGCCGGATCTGATCATTAACAATAAAGTGCTGGTACATATCGATGTGGATCCGGCGGAGATCGGTAAGAACGTCGGCCCGCACATTCCGCTTGTCGGTGACTGTAAATCAATCTTTGAAGATCTGATGGAGCAGGAGATCACCGGAGATTTCACAGACTGGACAGAACAGCTGAATTACTATGAAGCAACGATGCAGCGGAAGAGAAATCCTTCTCCGGATTATGTGGATCCGGCTGCTTTTATCCGGACGATCTCAGAGCTGCTTCCGGAGGACGCGGTTTATGTGGCAGACGTCGGACAGAACCAGATCTGGTCATGTAATTACCACATTGTAAAGAAGGGGCATTTCCTGACCTCCGGCGGTATGGGAACGATGGGCTATTCCATTCCGGCCGCAATGGGTGCCAAATACCAGTGTCCGGAAAAGGAAGTTGTTGCAGTCTGCGGAGACGGTTCTTTCCAGATGTCCATGATGGAGCTTGCAACAATGCGTCAACACGGAATCCGCTCCAAGGTCATTGTCCTGCGCAATAATTATCTGGGTATGGTACGTCAGTATCAGCATTTTACGTATGAAGATCATTATTCCGTTGTAGATCTGACCGGATCACCGGATCTTTCCAAAATCGCAGCAGCTTACGATATGCCTTATTATCTGGTGGAGAAAAACGACCGGATCGAAGAAAAGCTGAAAGCATTTTTGCAGGATGAAAGGGCAAGCCTGATGGAAGTTGTGATCGATCCGATGGATCTTGTATAGAGGATAGACAGTAAAAGAGAGTGGAGGTCCCTATGAAGAAAATATATTCTGTATTGGTGGAAAACCGTTCCGGTGTACTTTGCAAGGTAGCGGGGCTGTTTTCCAGAAGAAGTTTTAATATTGATTCCCTCGCTGTAGGGGAGACAGACGATAAGGAAGTATCCTGCATGACGATCGTTTCCAGCGGCAATCAGAGAACACTTGAGCAGATCGAAAAGCAGCTCAACAAAAAGCTGGATATCATCAAGGTACGTACTTTCCATGAGGAGCAGAGCATTTCGCGGGAGCTCATGCTGATCAAGGTAAAATATAACCGTACAAACCGTAAGGATATCATGGAGGTCTGCAGCATCTTAAAAGCGGAGATCGTGGATATGTCCAAATCCTTTATGATGATCCAGATCTGTGCAGAGCCGGAGCGCATCCAGCTTCTGATCCAGATGCTGAAATCGATCAGTATCGTAGAAGTAGCGAGAACCGGTACGCTGGCACTTCCAAAATGTGCTGAAAACGAATAATATAACTCCAAACTATGAACACAGGTTATGGGATGCATGAAAGGATGTCATACGTTGACAAAGCCTGTCTTATGCTGATACAATGCTCATAGAGATGGTGAAGGAAGGGTATCAAGCAAATGCAAAAGAAAGTATTTCAGATATTAGTTGACAATACATCAGGTGTTTTAAGCCGTATTTCCGGACTGTTCAGCCGCAGAGGATATAATATTGAAAGTATTACCGCCGGTGTGACGGCAGATCCGAGATACACCCGTATCACGATCGTGACGAGCGGAGATGACATTATTCTGGATCAGATCGAGAAGCAGGTTGCAAAGCTTGTCGATGTACGGGATATCAAGGAGTTAAAGCCGGAAAGCAGTGTTTACAGAGAACTGGCAATGATCAAGGTCAGAGCCGATGCAAGCCAGAGACAGGGTGTGATCGCCATGGCGGATATTTTCCGCGCAAAGGTCATTGATGTCGCATCCGACAGTCTGATGGTCGAGCTTACCGGTAATCAGGAAAAGATCGATGCTTTTCTGAAGCTGTTAGACGGTTTTGAAATCTTGGAGCTTGCAAGAACAGGTATTGCTGCGCTTTGCAGAGGTACGGAAAATGTAACCTATCTGCCATAAAGCAGACAGTGTACATAGCGGTACAGTAAATTGTATGGTCAGCCGCAGAGCGGCTTTTCATAAAACGAAACAAAAATTTAGGAGGAAACAAAAATGGCACAGGAAGCTAAAATTTTTTATCAGGAAGACTGTAATCTGTCTTTATTAGAGGGCAAGACGATCGCTGTCATTGGTTATGGTAGTCAGGGACATGCACATGCATTAAATGCAAAAGAGTCAGGATGCCATGTAATTATCGGACTTTACGAAGGTTCTAAGTCATGGGCAAAAGCAGAAGCACAGGGCTTTGAAGTATATACAGCTGCAGAAGCTGCAAAGAAAGCAGACATCATTATGATTCTGATCAACGATGAGTTACAGGCAGATATGTACAAGAAAGATATCGAGCCAAACCTCGAAGCAGGCAACATGCTGATGTTCGCACATGGTTTCAACATTCATTTCGGATGTATCAAGCCACCGGCAAATGTTGATGTAACAATGATCGCACCTAAGGCACCGGGTCATACAGTACGTTCTGAGTATCAGGCTGGTAAGGGTACACCTTGTCTGGTTGCTGTTGAGCAGGACTACACAGGAAAAGCACTTGATATGGCACTTGCATATGGTCTTGCAATCGGCGGCGCAAGAGCCGGTTTATTAGAGACAACATTCAGAACAGAAACAGAAACAGACCTCTTCGGTGAGCAGGCAGTTCTCTGCGGCGGTGTTTGTGCTCTGATGCAGGCTGGTTTCGAAACACTTTGCGAAGCCGGTTATGATCCAAGAAATGCATACTTTGAATGTATCCATGAAATGAAGCTGATCGTAGATCTGATCTACCAGTCAGGTTTCGCAGGCATGAGATATTCTATCTCCAACACTGCTGAATACGGTGACTATATCACAGGTCCTAAGATCGTTACAGAAGATACAAAGAAAGCTATGAAGCAGATCCTTTCCGATATCCAGGATGGTTCTTTCGCAAAAGAATTCTTATTAGATATGTCTCCTGCAGGACGTCAGGTTCACTTCAAGGCTATGAGAAAGCTTGCTTCTGAGCATCCGTCAGAAAAGGTTGGTGCAGAGATCCGTAAGCTTTACAGCTGGAACAACGAAAACGATAAGCTGATCAACAACTAATCCTATATCGATTTCAAATTTATGAGAAACAAAAATGGTTCTGACCTTATGGTCAGAACCGTTTTTTGTATGATAGGAATTCAATTTCAAGTTTTATGCCCTATGATGCAAGGGCAGATTAGCGATCTTGAGGAATTTCGGTGAGCAGCCTGGTATTGACCGCCCAGGATACAATTCCTGTGAGAGACACCCATCTTTTATGTCCGGCTTTTTCGAGAGCTGTCGAGAATTTTTCCATAACCTGATCTTTTACTGCGAGAGGGATACAGGCTTCTTTTTTAATGATATCACAAGACTGTATATCTCCGGGACCAAATCCACATTCGTCTGAGTCTTTTTTTAGCAGCATATCAATAGTTTCATTCCCATCTTTTAAATTTTTTCATTACAAATTATCTAAGGTATATTTTGTCCGGATCTTTTATTAGCCTATTTTACTTTAATGGTAATGGTCTTGGAAGTATATGAACCGGGGCATATGAACCGTGTATTTGGATCCTGATTGTGTGGAGCAGCATATCATGTTATACTTTATGCATGGGAAACCAGAGAGCCGGGCGGCTTACCCTCTATCGGAGGGGCTAACCCTCCAGACGAAAGAAAGGAGGGCGTTGCCAATGTATGTTACATATGCTGATTTGATTCAGATTGGAATATTCATTTGCGCCCTTGTAAGTCTTTACTATAAGATTTTCAAGGATAAACGAAAATAGCCGCCAACTATTCGCAGTAGTTGACGGCCTAAGTAATTAGGTAAATCACTGTTGAGGGTAGCCGCTTCTCTGGTTTCCCTCTTTGTATAGATTAAATATATCACATAATTTCAGTTTATACAAGAAAAATAGAAATATGTCCAGTAAAAGGGCACTTGATTTCTCAAATGCCCTGATGTATAATCTACTTAGAAAGTGAACCGGATGTGATGATCCGATTTGCCCTCAGTGAATATACTAAGAAATAAGCATCCACACTTTAGGCGGTAGGGGATGCTTATTTCTTTTTGTTATTATGATTGTCTATGTATGACAGAGCCGCAAATACTACTAGCAACAAAGTTAAAACTTCCATTGTGTTCATAGGGCATCACCCTCTCTTTCGTAAAACTAGAGGGCATCTAATAATCGGAAAATCACATCCTGCTTTCCTTTCAATTACACAATAACAGTATAATATAGAGAGAACATATGTTCAACAAACAAAACAATAAGATTATTTAAAACAGGGGCTATATGTTAGGAAAAAACAAAGGAAAGATATTAACGAAATACGTACCGGATTATGTCGTTTTTGATCTGGAAACGACAGGAGTCATGATCTCGAAAGATGAGATCATTGAGATTTCAGCGGTAAAAGTACGTAATGGGAAAGTGGTAGAGGAGTTCAGTGAACTGGTAAATCCATGCAGACCAATTCCCTATGATGCAACACGGGTAAACAATATAACAGATGAGATGGTTCGTCATGCACCCTTCTGCAAAGAAGTTTTGGAACGCTTTTTAGAATTTGTGGGAGAAGACATTTTAGTAGGGCATAATATCCATACATTTGATATTCCATTTATTTGCAAAGATTCCGAAAAGTATTTTGGAAAAACGATAGCAAATGATTACATAGATACTTTGCGTGTCGCAAAAGTCTGTTTCCCGGAATGGAAACATCGAAAATTATCTGATCTGGCAGATTACTATGGTATTTCTACAAATGGTGCACATCGTGCTCTGGCAGACTGCAGAATGAATCAGAAGATATTTGAACGAATGGGAGAAGAATTGAATGGACATAAAAATGTAAATGTAAAGCTGTGTCCGTTATGTAAGCAACCATTAAAGAAACGGAACGGTCGTTACGGAGAGTTCTGGGGCTGTATGGGATTCCCGAATTGCCGATATACTGAGAATATATAAGGAAAAGAGAAAACATATGTTTTCTTTTTTATATCTACTTGTAATTTATTATTTACCCTATGCTTCCGTAAAATAGGAGATAAACTTCTTCATCGCATTCGTCATGATCGTATCATCCTTGTACACAAGTCCGAGCTTTCGCTTGGGAATGGCGCGTCCGAGGTTCACCTCTGTTAAAGTGTGGTCATCCAGCTCATCTTTGACAAAATCCTTGATGACACAGGCGATTCCGAGGTCGATCTTTGCCAGCTCGATCAGCAGATCCATCGTATTGATCTCAATGATGTTATCCATGGTGATCTGGTGGGAGGATAAATACATATCCACATATTTACGGGAAATATTCTCTTTGTTCAGCATCATAAAGGTTGCATTGTTTAAAATTGCTTTCCGGTCATTTCCGACACGGATCTTCAGATTTTCCAGATAGCGGTCTGTTGTGACAAATGTATCCTGAATTTCACGGAACGGAATATAGGTCAGCCCGTTTGGCAGGCTGGGGATTCCGACAACACCGATATCCGTAACGGAATTATCAATATCGCGCAGCGTTTCCATCGTCGGATGGCAGGTGATCGTCACCTTGATATGTGGGTTGTCCTTGACAAACTGCTGCAGATAGGGCAGAAGCACATATTTACAAAGCGTGATGCTGACACCGATGGAGATCTGGGAAATGCCAAGCTCATTTACCTTTTTGAGCTGCTCCTCGCCATGACGGATCGCGGAAAACGCGGTCTGTACCTGTGTAAAAAGCAGTTCTCCTTCCATGGTAAGTGTAACGCCGCGGGAAGAACGGTGAAATAAAATGACATCCAGACTCTGCTCCAGCTTGGAGATTGCTTTTGAGATCGCAGGCTGGCTGATATACAGCTCCTTGGCTGCACCTGAAATATTTTTGTGCAGTGCTACAGTATAGAAAATATAGTACAAGTTTAAATTGTTTTCCATGTGTTCCCTTTCTGTGCTTATGACCGGTTCATAGAGTGCTTTCGCAGATTATCAGGAAAGCGTATCATCAAAGCCGGGGCTTTTGCTTTTGACATCCTGGTTTCAGTGTATCATAAATATAATTCATAGTAAATATAAACAATATGTATTTGGATTATAGTATATTATCTGTTATACTGTATACAAAGAAAAGTGGCATAACCTGTCCTGCCGGACAGGTGTGGCACAATGCGGATAAGGTAGGAGGACATGTCAATGGGTATGACAATGACACAAAAAATACTTGCAGCGCATGCGGGTCTTGACAAGGTAGAAGCCGGTCAGTTGATCGAAGCTGACCTTGATCTGGTACTTGGAAATGATATTACCAGCCCTGTTGCGATCAAGGAAATGAGCAAAATGAAAGTGGACGGTGTATTTGATAAGGATAAGATCGCCCTTGTTCCGGATCATTTTGTACCGAATAAAGATATTAAATCTGCTGAGCATTGTAAATGCGTCAGAGAGTTTGCTTATCGTAACCAGATCACCAATTATTTTGAAGTCGGACAGATGGGTATTGAGCATGCACTTCTGCCGGAAAAAGGTCTGACAGTTGCGGGCGATGTGATCATCGGTGCGGATTCCCATACCTGTACATATGGTGCACTGGGTGCTTTCTCAACAGGTGTCGGTTCTACAGATATGGCTGCAGGTATGGCAACGGGAAAAGCATGGTTTAAAGTACCGGGCGCGATCAAATTCAATCTGGTCGGTAAGCCAAATAAATATATCAGCGGTAAAGATGTGATCTTACATATCATCGGAATGATCGGTGTAGACGGTGCACTTTACAAATCCATGGAGTTTGTCGGAGAAGGCATCAAAAATCTTTCCATGGATGACAGATTTACCATTGCCAATATGGCGATCGAGGCTGGCGGAAAGAACGGTATCTTCCCGGTTGATGAAAAAGCGATCGCTTATATGGAGGAACATTCCACAAAGAAATATACCGTATATGAGGCAGATGAGGATGCGGTTTATGATGAGGAGTACACCATTGACTTAAGTACCTTAAAGTCAACAGTTGCATTTCCGCATCTGCCGGAAAATACACATACGATCGATGAGATCGATCCGGCGCTCAAGATCGACCAGGTAGTGATCGGTTCCTGTACAAACGGACGTATCGACGATCTGAGATGTGCGGCTGAGATCTTAAAGGGCAGAAAGGTGGCAAAGGGCATGCGTCTTATCGTCATTCCTGCTAC